>JBBIPP010000020.1:0-3827 GCA_037442745.1 archaeon | reverse complement strand
AACAAAATCTATTCCAACCACATCAACATCTTCTACCTTGTCAAGACAACGGAACACTCGTTCCTGAGAAAGCAAGCCGCCGCCTCTATATTGACGGGACGGGATTCTCCAAGCACTATTCTAAATACTATGCCCTCAGGATAGACAGCTTAATCTCCCGCAATTCCTTTGTAAAAGCAGTTATCTCAGCGAACGAGAATGGTTTTGTTGTCGGGGCGGCGTTCGTCAAGCTACTTGCTTTCAACTTCGAGAAGGTCAGGATTGCGGATTTTTCGCTAATCTTTGTCAAGGGTTTCAACAGACAAGTGAATTGAATTATTTAAACACAGTTTTTGCAACCGAAATAAGTTTTAAAAACCCCTTTTACAGTGAAATTGACAAGAACAAAAAGTTTGAGGCAGGTTTTGAAAAATGGCAAAAGGAAAAGTACAGAATCAAGGAAACGTGATAGGCGAAGATGTCGAGCGGATTTTGGGGCGCGATGCCCAGAGAATGAACATTCTTGCTGGGCGGGCAGTTGCAGAAATTGTCAGAAGCACTCTAGGGCCGAAAGGAATGGACAAAATGCTTGTGGATTCGCTCGGGGATATTGTTGTGACTGGAGACGGGGTCACAATACTGAAGGAAATGGAAATCGGGCATCCTGCGGCGAAAATGGTTGTCGAAGTTGCCAAAGTCCAGGAGGACGAGGTTGGGGACGGGACAACAACATCTGTTGTCCTGACTGGCGCAATGCTCCAAAAGGCAGAAGACCTCCTCAATCAGCAGATACACCCGGCAGTTATTGTGAACGGCTACAGGCTCGCGTCAGAGAAGGCTCTCAAAATATTGGAGGACCTGGCAACTGATATAAAGACAGGGGACGACACTGTCCTGAAAAATGTTGCAAAGACGTCAATGAAGGGAAGAATCACCGAATCGGAAAGCGAAAAGCTCGCGGAAATTGTTGTCTCGGCAGTCAAGAAAGTGTCAGTAGCTGAAGGGAAATCAATCAAGGTCGACAGTGACGACATCAAAGTCGAGAAAAAGTCGGGCGGGTCCCTTGAGAACACGGAATTGATTGAGGGGATTGTGATTGACAAGGAAAGGGTCCATGCCGGGATGCCGAAGAACATTTCAAAGGCGAAAATAGCCCTTGTAAACGCAGCGTTCGAGATTGAAAAGACGGAAACAGAGGCTGAAATAAGAATAACATCCCCTGATCAGCTCCAGGCATTCATGAAGCAGGAAGAGAACATGCTAAAGGACATGGTCGAGAAAGTTGTGAAAAGCGGGGCGAACGTCCTAATCTGCCAGAAGGGAATTGACGACTTGGCTCAGCACTATCTCGCAAAGGCAGGGATCTTTGCAATTAGAAGGGTGAAAGAGTCCGACATGACGAAGCTCTCAAAAGCCACCGGAGCAAGGGTCGCATCCACAATCTCAGACCTCTCGGAGAAGGACATTGGATATTCTGAGCAAGTTGAGGAAATGAAGATTGGCGGGGAAGCAATGACTTTTGTAAGGGGATGCAAGGATCCGAAAGCCGTGACAATCCTGATACGGGGAGGGACTCAGCACATAATTGACGAGGCTGACAGGTCGCTATCTGACACAATAAAGGTTGTCGGAGCCGCGGTAGAATCCGGAAAAGTTGTTGCTGGCGGAGGAAGCCCGGAAATAGAGGTTTCGCTCGGCCTGAAAAAATATGCGGCAACTGTCGGAGGGCGCGAGCAGTTGGCAATCGAGGCATTTGCCGGGGCAATGGAGATAATTCCGAGAAGCCTGGCCGAGAACGGCGGGTTAGACCCAATAGATCTCCTAGTTAAGCTGAAAGCAAGCCACGACAAGGGATTGAAATCCTCCGGAATAAACGTAATGGAAGGAACAATCTCTGACATGTTCGAGGCGGGAGTAATTGAGCCGTTGAGGGTCAAGACCCAGGCAATAAAGTCTGCGAGCGAAGCAGCAATGATGATATTGAAAATTGACGATGTAATTGCTGCAGGGAACCTCGGAGGAAGCGCAGGCGGAACGAGCGGAGGGGCCGGCGGGATGCCCCCGATGCCAGATATGTGAATAGCATCGGGGACTTGCAGCCCCCGATGCCAGATATGTGAATAGATGAAATTCGTCAGAATGAAACGGGGTTTTTCTGGTTTCCCCGGAAACCTTTTTTTGGTAGCTATCAGGGCGTTTTTCAAAAACTCTTTAAGCAAGATTCATGAATAATGTTTTTGGCTCACCTTTCCTTCGCAGAGAAGTTTTCTCTCCGTCTGATTGGCGATTTTGGAGATAGAAAGCGAAACAGCAAAGGGACAGAGTTCTTCGAGAACGCTACCGAATATCTCGGGAGGTGTGTCAACGCATTGGAGCTGATTTTCGTTGAAAATGCATATGAGCTGGCGAGAAAAACAAGCCTTGGCGCAATCCATCTTGTCGGAAAGGAGATTTAGTCTGGAGATCCTGTCGCAGTCGGATATTTTTCCTGGAACGGAAGAAAAGCGCCTGAACTTTCGGGCCTTGATGGAAACAATTTCAAATTCACGACGTTCGTTCCCCTGATTGACAAAGAAACTTACAAGAAATATTTGACAATTCGTTTTGGCTTTCTGACTTCATCGGATTAATGGCAAGCAAAAGACCGGGCTCTTTTTGACAGAATAACTGCCGAGATTGTTCTTGCCCAAGAAATTGACATAAGTGAATGTTCCGAGAATGTAAAGTATTAATAGTCCGGAAATCTCGGGGAGTTTACTTGGCGAAAATGGCAAACAAAAAGAATAGGGGCCGATTAAAGACCTCGGGCATGGGCTCGGCATCCGACTCTGAAAAGCTCTCCGGATTCTTGAACGACCCGAGATATCCAGCTGCCTTTTCTCTGATTGCAACTGCCCTCTTTTCCCTGAACTTTTTCGCGCTTAATTTCGGAGTTCTTTATTCAGTTCTTGCGGCAGTTCTCGCTTTCTTCGCCCCTGGATATGTCCTTCTCAATGTTTTTCTCCCAAAAAACTCCCTTGATGGGTTCGTTGAAAGATTCATGATGGCGCTAACTCTTTCTATCTGCTTCACAGTCCTCTATGTGAGCATTGTCAACCTATGGCTTTCGGCGCCAATAAACAGGACAGTTCTCGGCTACATTCTCATTTCACTGAATGTCGGCGTTTCCGTGGCAAGGCTTGCATATCTCAATCTTCGGAAATGAGATTCTACCTCTCGTCCTACAAGCTCGTGGAAAGGGTTGACGAATTCAAAAAGCTTGCCGGACGCGGGAAAATTGGTTTGATTCCAAACGCCACAGATTTCGTGTAAGGGTGGGCTAAAACAGGGAGCAACCTTAGGGACCTTGTGTTGCTGGAAAGCGCCGGAATAACTGCGGAAGTTTTTGGCCTGAAAGACTACTTTGGGAAGGAAAGCGCGCTCTTGGAAAAGCTGAATTCTCTTGCGGGCGTTTTTGTCCTTGGCTGGAACACATTTATTCTCAGGCTGGCAATGAGGCTTGCCGCATTCTATTCAGCAATAAGAAACATCGGGAATCAGGACTTTTGTATTTCGACCATAGCGCGGAAGTCTTTGTCCTTGCGCCCAATCCAAAGGGCATTGCAAGTCAATAATCCAGATAATTGCCTGATTGTTACCCAAGCCAGACAACCACGAGTCTCCAGCAATCGACGGGGAAGTCGCTTTCTGCGAAAAGAGCAAAATACTGTTCAGGACTCAGGGACAGGCAGGCAATTGTTCTTTAGAAAAGACAGGGAAATGTTGAAACCATCCTAGAAAATGACTGAAAGGCATATCCGGCCAGAGCCCCGGATATTTGTTCATTTTGTGACAAACAAACCTTTGTT
>JBBIPP010000019.1:0-8071 GCA_037442745.1 archaeon | reverse complement strand
CGCCCGGTTTCGGGAGCTTGGATATGTCCGTTGCGACGTATTTCTGCTTTTTCTTGAGATAGTTTTTCAGCTTCCCGTATCCCTTGTATCCGAGAAAAGCCAAGGGAGCCAAAACAAGGTAAATCACATATGCGAGAGGGTTGTCGAGGAGGGTGTATAAAATTGAAAAAATGAAGAACGGCCGGTCGACAGAGAAATAATCGGCCGAGCTTATTGTCAAATTGTATTCGGATGAAAATAGGCTCGCTTCAATGACATAGTTTCCAGTTGTCGCGTTCTTCGGAATGTAGAATGCGTCGTTGAAAGTTTCCTGGTAGAGCAAAACACCTTCCTTTGAGACGTTCAAAAGTACGTTTGACTTGTCTTGGCTATGCCTTATCAGGTAATTGATGACATATTGAGTCGAAATCTTTGTCCCGGTGTTAAACGACATTTTTGTATAGAAACGAAAAGTCTCTCCCGGTTGGACTTCTTTCGTTATTGCGGAGACTGACAACTGGAAAAGCCGTTGGTTTGAGCCGGAGGAAACGGGAAGATCTGCCGGAAAAGCCCCCGCTAAAATAAGGAAAAGTGCGAAAAATGCGGGGAAGGCAAGTGTTCTTTTCCGGCTAGGCATTTCTCCCTAATCTCTCTGAGAACGGCAATCCGATTTATATAAGCAATTGCAGGAAATTGCCGGGTTTCAAGCGAATGGCAAAACCGGGGGCGGACGAGAATTTTTCCGAAACGGGAAGGAAACTAGTCCATCTCTTCTATGGAATTTTTCTCGGAGTCGCGGTCTTGTCCCTGGAAAAGGAAGAATCAATTGCCCTTCTTGCGGGAATTCTTGCGCTCGGGCTAGTTGCAATAGCGCACAGGGGAAAAATCCCCCCTGCAAATTTCCTCCTTGAAAAATTATCGAGAAAAGGGGAGCCAATTGGGCAAGGCCCGGTTTCGTTCACTTTGGGAGCGCTCCTTGCAATCTCGTTTTTCGGAAGAACTGAGGCGGGATGGGGGATAATTTTCCTCGGAATTGGGGATTCCCTCTCAGCAATTTTCGGAAGGCTCTCTGGCGCGAGAAAAAAGAGCTGGCAAGGTTTCCTCGCGGGCTTTGTCGGAAACCTCGCTTCAGGCAATTTGTTCTCTCAATTTCCAGCCAGTCTTTTGCTACTCTCGGCAGGAGCAGTCTCGGTTTTCGAGTTTTTCGCGCCAAAGGAAATTGACGATAATTTGCTAATTCCGGCAATCGGGGCGTTTTTCCTATCAATTGGGAGCGCCTTTCAGTGATTTTTCGCTAAAACATTTATATAATGTCACTGAAAAGGGTTGTCAAGATGGTTAAACTTGTAAAGCGGACATTCCCAGTTCTTGCCCTGATTTTCGCCCTGATTTTGGCTCCCGTTTTCCCGTATAACGAGCTCCAGGCCGAACTCTCCCCCTCATGGGTCAATTCCCTTTCGGAAAGGGAGTATTTCCTCAATCTGGAAAACCTTCCGACATCTCCGGACGGAGTTAACGAACTGCGGATTCCAAAGCCCCTCTCGACCGAGACAAAAATAGTCTGCGGAGCCGCGCCCGAAGGATGGGATTTGGCAAGCCCGTTTGGGAACGCGATATGTGCATATGCAACTAGCGAAAATCCGATTGACCCCGGAGAAAAAGTCCAAATTCCCTTGAAAATATCCTTTGCAAGCCTGCCTTTGAACATAACTCTTGTGGCAAAAGACAACGGGCCTGAGAACGCCCAGAACACGTTCATACTTAAGGTGAATTTCGATAATACTACTCCTTCCGAAATGCGCATTTCAGCGCCAATCAAAAATTCATGGGAAAGGCAGGGAAGGGGTGTTTATTTCGATGCGAGCGCAGAAGACCTTGAATCGGGCATTTCATCCTGCAAGGTATATCTGGGAAGTCTCCTTTTGGGAAGCTTGAACTACACAAGGGGCGATTCCGAAGGAAAATGCGCGGGGATTGTCTATCTTCCGGAAAAAATGGAGGAAGGCGTCCACCAGCTATCCTTGGTCCAGATGGATTTGGCCGGAAACACGCAATCGGCTGAAGTTGGGCTGACAATTGACAACACGCCACCGAAAATATCTGGAGCCAAGCTTCACGATGTCGGAGGCTCGCTCTCGGGAGGGTTTGTCAAGCCGGGAGCGACTTTCGAGCTTGTTGCATCAATAAAGGATTTCGGCTCTGGCTTTTCGGCAAGTACAGTTGAAGCAGACATTTCCAAAGTGACAGGGGTTGACACTGAAATATCCGTTAGGCCGGATTCGTGCGATGAATCTTCCTGCACATGGACTGGCGCTGTCAAGAACTCGGCAAGGGACGGGGAGAAGCTCACATATGTTGTCTTCGCGTCAGACAAGGCGAGAAGCGGGATAGGGTATTTTGATGATTACGTTGTTGTTGATTCGGAAAAGCCATCGATTGTGATTGAGGGCGCTGGGATTGAGGAAATCTCCTCCAAATCGAAAATGCCAATACAATTCTCGGTCACTGACGCCACAGGCGGAAGTGGAATCTCGACTGGAGAGATAATTTTCCTTGTCAACGGGGAAAAGAGGCCACTCGAATGCACGAAAGACGCGAATTGCGTCGCTAACCTTGACTTGCCAGACGGCAAGCACAGTGTAAGGATAACCGCTCCCGACGGAGTGGGAAACCGGGGAGACACCTATGAAAAGGAGATTGTTGTTGACACTCTAGGACCAAAGGTCGGAAAAGTTGACCTTAAATACAGGCTCCTTTCGGCTCCGTTGGGAGTTGTAATTGAGGCAGTAATTTCGGACGCTTCAACTGATGTCAAGTCAGCAAAAGCCGTTATTGACGGCAGGGAACTTGCCCTCGCAAGGAACGGGGCAGTCTGGCGGGGAATTTTCATTCCGGACAAGGATTTTTGGAAAACTTCTTCCATCGAAATTTCTGCAGTCGATTTCGCGAACAACCCATCTTCTGAAAAAGTTGAGCACAACCTGTTCCAGTTGGTTGTTGTCGGGCTCCTCTCACACATATTCTTCCTTGCACTCTGCCTTGCGATAATCAATTGGCTGTATTGGGCGACAATCAAGAAGAAGGCTGTTGTCGGCCACTTTGAAAGCTACAAGCCGGAAACTCTCGGAGAAAAGCTCGAGAAATTCTGGTTCGACCTCGGAAGGGAATTTGGCAAAGGGCGGAAAACGCAGCAGTCCTCCGGCCACGGGCATTCGGGCAACGAAAAAAAGGGTCCTGAACGCGCAAACGAGCACAATGAGAAAACGGATTCTCCAAAGAGGCCTGATTGGGACCAATGAGCGAACTAATCGGAAGACTGGATGAAAAGTATGCAAAAATGAACCAAAGGGATTTTCGAGCAGGGGGACCTCAATTGTCCTCGTTATCTTCGCCCTGATTCTCTTCGTCTGGATAGCAATTCTCGTGTTCTCTGGAAGATGAGCTTGGCTGGCGAAGCCGGTGCCATTATAAATGTCCGGATTCCGTTGAGAAAGTGCCCGAACAAAAAAAGCAGCCCAAAAGGACAAAATATGTTTTCGTTTTCGGCGGAGTTATTTCCGGCGTCGGAAAAGGTATTGTTTCCGCATCAATTGCGTTTCTCCTGAAGGCGCGGGGATTCTCAATATCTTCAGTGAAAATAGACCCGTACATCAACGTCGATGCCGGGACAATGAGGCCGACTGAGCACGGGGAAGTCTTCGTTACTGAGGACGGGGGGGAGACTGACGAGGATATTGGCCACTATGAGCGCTTCACGGGAGAGACAATACCAAAGGCCAGCAACATTACTACTGGGCAGATTTTCAAGAGCGTAATTGACGCCGAGAGGGCGGGAAAATACTTGGGAAAAACAGTCCAGCCAATCCCCCATGTTGTTGACGAGATTGTATCGCGAATAAGGAAGGCGTCAGAAGGGAAAGACTATTGTGTTGTGGAAATAGGGGGGGTTGTTGGGGACTATGAGAACGTCCTTTTCATCCACGCCACCCAGAAGATTGCGATGCAGGATGGGAGAGAGAACTGCTCAAACGTCCTAGTTGTCTATATGCCAGTCCCTCCACACATAGGGGAAATGAAAAGCAAGCCAGCCCAGCATGCGATAACCGCCGTTTCGGCCCTAGGAGCTTTCCCTGACTTTTTGGTTGTAAGGGCGTCCGAAGGCATTGACAACGTGAGAAAGGAGAAAATTTCCCTCTCAACAAACATACACCCAGAGAACGTAATCTCCTGCCCGAACATCAGGAACATTTACAAAGTCCCAATAATACTCGAAAAACAGGGGCTCGTCTCAAGAATACTCGGGCTCTCAGGAATTGCGCGGAGCCCTCCAGACCTCTCCCGGTGGACAAAATTGACTGCTTCAATGTCTGCTCCGGAGAAAAGGGTGAGATTGGCCCTAATTGCCAAATACATTGAGAGCGGCAACTTTAGGCTCGCCGATTCCTATGTGTCAATTGACCACGCCCTGCGGCACGCGGGAGCGCATCTGGGAGTGTCCGCCGAAATAACATGGGTTGATTCTAAGAAATACGAAAAGAATCAGTCCTTGCTGGCCGAACTAGCCAAATTTGACGGGATAATCGGCCTTCCCGGATTTGGAAATGTGGGCGTTGAAGGGAAAATATTGGCAATAAAATATGCGCGGGAGAATAAAATCCCGTATCTTGGAATATGTTACGGTATGCAGCTTGCATTGGTCGAAATTGCGAGAAACGTCGCGAAACTGAAAAGGGCGCACACAACAGAGTGCGATTCGGAAACAGTTGACCCGGTCGTCTCTGTAATGGCAAGCCAAAAGGAGAACGTTTCAGGAACAGGCAGGCTAGGAGGGACAATGAGATTGGGAGATTATCCGGCAATCCTCAAAAAAGGCTCAAAAGTCTGGGAAATTTACGGTGGCTCTGAAAAAATCTCTGAAAGGCACCGCCACCGCTATGAGGTCAATTTGGCATACCGCACAAAGCTCGAGCGGGCGGGGGTTGTTTTTTCCGGAACAAGCCCGGACGGAACTCTGATGGAATTCATGGAACTGAAAAACCACCCCTTCTTCATAGGAACCCAGGCGCATCCGGAATATAAATCCAAGTTCCTTTCACCCTCGCCAATTTATGTCGCTTTCCTCAAGGCGTGCTCGCAGAGGCTGGCTTGAGTTGACAGGGAGGGGGAAAACGTATTTTTCCAAGGGGTTTTGCGAAGGGGACGGGGAAAGGACCCCAAGCTCAGTGCCAGTCAAAATAAAACTGTTCTGCAGCAACAGCGCCCCGAATAACCTCGGCAATCAGGGCGTAATAAGTCTTCTCGCTCAATCCAGCTTTCTCATGCCCGAGGCAAATAAATTCCTGAAGGGAGATTTTTGAATCCAGCAGAGGAGGCACACCTTCTTCCCGATTTATCTGGGAAATCCTCGAATAAACAGCCTTGAAAACTCGCTCATTATCCGGGTTTTTGAAATAAACGTTTTCAGGAATTTTGTCGTGGGGAACTGCTCTCTCATATACGCGGTTCTCCAGTTTTTTGCAATAGGTGTCGACTGCCCAGACAACCAACTGATATTCTCTTTCTTCTTCCGGAACGAGTTCTGGGTTTTTGTTTATCATTTGGTGTTTCTGCTTTGAGTGGGCAGCCAAGCCTTTCATGAAAAGCTTCTTTGCAGCCTCGGCGCTTGTTTCTGGAACGCGCCCCAAGTCAACCTCGTCCATTGAAGCAAAGCCAAGGGAAACAGACAAGTCTGCCTTGCTCCCATATCCCGAAAAGTCATGGGGCCTTTCTGCGTCAACAGCGTTTCCGACGAATTCGAATTCCTTAAAGTTGGGAAGCTTTTCAAGATAATACTCGACAGTTGCCGCATGAACTAGGTTCTTCCTGAGGTGTTCTAAAACAGCCTCTTTATTAGGCAAGTAACCCGCCACAGAACCATTTCGAAGGGGTCAAATATAAAACGCTTGTTAATTATTTGGCATAATTAGCGTTGACGCTTCCGTCAGTTTGCCTGTTTTTGTACATTATTTCCTGAAAACAAGCGCTAGCCCGAGAAAAATCAGGAAAGCTGGAAAAAGCAGTTCCCAGCGGAAAATGAATGAACAGCATCCGGATTGTTCGACAAGATTGAGGGCGCCGATAACAACAAGGGAAATCCCGAAAACAGCGCGTCCGGACATGAACGTAGTTGGAAATATTTTCCTTGCCCGCTCGTCAATTTCCCGGGCATTCTCCCTAATTGCGTTATTGGGGATTTTTCTGATGGAGGCTTCCGACGGGATAACGAGCCAGAAAACAATGTAGAGCAAAAGCCCGCTTCCCCCGAATATCAGGAGAAGAACGAAAATCAGGCGGACAACTACAGGATCTATTCCAATATATTCCCCGAGCCCTCCGCAGACCCCTCCGATTACTTTGTTGTCTTCGCTCCTAAAAAGGCGCCTTGAATAATTTTGACTGTGTGTTGCCATTCCAAACAGCAAAGTTCCCAAGAACTTAAATCTTTCTGAATGAAGTTGGTTGCCTGTTCAAGAAAAACCGCCTTTCCTGCTAACATCCGAATCAGCTTCGCTTTCGCGCCAGAGGAACGCAGTTCCTGTCCTTAGTTGAACTCTGGCTTACGAACATCGAATTCCTTCCGTTGAATTGATTGGGCCACTTTGGAGAGTTTGGAAGGTTTATTTCGGGACCTTTCTCGGTGAAAAATGAGATCCGGCTCAACCGGCAATCACCTTGGAAAACCTCTATACTGACTTGCCGGGAAAGTTTGACTGCGGTCTCAAAAGCAAGCTTCCTTGCAGAGTCCAAGGACAGGACAGTTGAAATCGCTCTGATCCCTTAAACAATTCGGTATGCCGGCACAGGTGAATATTGTTCTCAAAGGATTTATGAATTTCCCTTAATTAGCCAATCAAGGGACTTTTTTACGCGAATAGCTCAAAAATTTTCTAGATAACGAAACCGTCTTTAAATAAGTAAAATTCTAACGATTGAATAAGCTTGTTTGAAAACATTCTAATGTAATTCAATCCAAAGGCGCCAGAGGCAGTTCTAAAAGAGATTGACAATGGATATTTCTTGTTCGTTGAACTAAAGTAAATTGAAGCGAGATATTTTGCTGTCTTGGAAACTTGCGCTCAGGAAAAAAGGGACAATCGCCTCAGGACAGAAAATGCATCTTTGAAAAAACTGAAACGGAAGTACGGAATTTCTTGGGAAAGTGACCGGAGAGCGAAAGTTTGTAGCCAAAGGGAAGAATGTGGAAATTATCTTGAATGAAACTCTGGGAACTCTCTACAACAGCCTTGCAATTAAAATATCTCTTACGGAAAGCCTTGCCGAAAACCTTGACCTCCACTCGGCGGATTTTTCTGAATATGGCAGTTCAGTTGAAGAGGAAGCAGTCGCGGTGTCGGCAACCAAGGGGCGCGCATATTTCCATAGGCAGTATGGCTGAAATGCGCTCGACATTTCCGTTTCTGGCAATTCTGTCAGGATTTCAAGCAACGCTGAAAAGAATCCAAAAGATGTTGAAACGGCAAAGACGGCTATTCTTGGGGAATTTTCCGCTATTTGCTCCCTGCTCTAATGAAGTCACCTGAAAGACCTGTTTAGGCTTTTTTGGAGGAATTGATCTGGGGAGGAAGGTAGCGAAGATCAGAACCGCTCATTCGAGAATATGTTCTTCTGACGGAGGCTTCCGAAAATGGAATCGTTCATTTTTTCATAGCTTGAGAGGTTAATTTCCGAGCCGTTGTGGGAAACGATTTCGACAAAGCTCCGCTTGTCGCCAGCTTCTGCCTGCTCGAGCTCCACGCAAAAACCAGAGCCAATTGCTTCCGTTCTCGCAACTTCCTTTGCTTCCTCGAAATCCCTCTTAATTGCCTTGACATTTCCACCGAGACTACTCAATAAGGCATTTTCCAATTTCACCTCTTTTTCCTACAAATAGCATATTGCGCTCCAAGCATTAAGGGAGATTTGTGTCACTTTCAAGTGTATTGGGGAATTAAGTGAATTGAATTGTCTGTTGAAACCCTCCTAGAAAATGACTGAAATGCATATCCGGCCAGAGCCCCGGATATTTGTTCATTTTGTGACAAACAAACCTTTG
>JBBIPP010000018.1:10346-10414 GCA_037442745.1 archaeon | reverse complement strand
CAACTTTACTTGTTCCCAGTTATCCGAAAAAAGCCCGAAAAAACAATTTATTTAAGAAACCCTTTTTT
>JBBIPP010000018.1:0-10246 GCA_037442745.1 archaeon | reverse complement strand
CAACTTTACTTGTTCCCAGTTATCCGAAAAAAGCCCGAAAAAACAATTTATTTAAACTAGTTCGTAGTAAAATCCGTTCAGGATGGTTAGCAAGAGAAGCATTGCGTCAGCACTAGTTCTGTCTTTGGTTTTTGTATCCCTATTTGCTGGGATGTTTTTGGTTGTTTGGGGGGAGGGGGGGTTTAGTGTCTGTCCTTGTGGAGCGTGTAAGCCGGATGCGGGAGACGTTTGTGGTGTTGAATCTGACGCAGAACATGTTGCTTGTGGATGGGGCGCTACCAACGTAGCTAACTGTGTTCCTTCAACATCTTCCGAATGCACTTCTGCGCCGGTTTGTAGTGGAACCTCTTGCTTTTGCAATGGCCTTGGTGGGCCTGATGAGAAATGCTATTGCAAGACGGCAAATCCCACGTCGCTTTCAGAGTGCGCTTGGTTGACAGGCCCAATTGGCGAATATGGGTTCCTACCTTCCGGGACCTGCATCGATCTTTCTTGTGGTGGTTGCATACCTGCAGATAGCACTCAAATTTGCTATTGCAAAACCGGAACGACTGACTGTATTTCGCTTCCTGTAGGGGGAACAAACGATCCCGCCTATACCCAGTGTACTGCCGGAATACCTTCTACCTGCCCTGTTGGCTGTGCATCTGCAATGATTATTAGGTTATCTTCGGGAGGCTCCACTTCTGCAACGGCCACACAAGTCGGCCAGTTCCAGAACCCGACAAGCGGGGCCAGTAAGTTCTGCATGTGCACAGGAGATCCTGCACTTGCCGCAAGTTGTAATTGGGTTGATGGAACTGCATACACAGGAGGTACTGCAGATACTCAATACCTTCCTCCAGCAACTGGAGCCGACTATACAACCCAATGTATGCCTGCTGGATCTGGTCCGGGGCTCTTCTGGACTTTCCTAGGAACAACTGGGTGCACGGCAGAAACGCTCGTCCCGGGCAAGCCAACGAGCGATGGAGTCTGCTACGGATGCGCTTGTTGCATTACAACGGATTTCCAGCTAGCCACTTACGACTCTAAAAACACTATTTGCGCGGCAGGTCCCGGTTGCACAGCTAATCTCGAAGTATGTGTTCCTCCTGCCCAAGGAGGATTTTGTGCAATGACTACAAACGACGAGAACACAAAATGTTCTCGCGGAAGTAAGTATACGGCGGATAAAGGAACTGCAGGAGGATATTGCAGTTCAACTATCAAGTGTACAGATGGAAGCTTATGTGTCTCTGGAGTTTGTGTTGCCGGGGGCGTTGCTTGTACAGCCGCCACCGCCGCCACTACTTGTGGAACAACAATGGATTGCCGTTACCAGGCCGCCGCAAATACTGAACCCGTTGCCTGCACTTCAACAGCGACAAATTGCAAGTGCTATCCAAAAGCAAGTAACTATCCGCCGTGTGTTTCTCCAAGTGTTTGCACATCTGACGCAAGCAAGTTCCCCGGAGCAACCCCAACGGGGGATTGTATTGTTATGGTTACGGGTTCTACAGTTGTATCAGGTAAATGCTACACTCAATCTGCGATTGCCGCAACCAAGCCCTGCTCTGACAAGCCAGAAAGCCAAATTTGTCTAGATGCAAAGAGGGCCTCCGGAGCTAGCAAAGATTATTCTCTTGGAACTGGATATTGTGATGATGATAAAACCCCCCCTCCTTATTGCGTATTAAAATGCGTTAATGGAAACGGGATAGAGCGCCTTTGCGGAGAGGAGGGCGGGCTTCCTCCTGCCTCATGGACATCCGTCACCCCTGCACCAACTAAAGCGGAAGATCTCTATTGCGAGGGAACGAACAAATTCTGCTATGAACGAGCTAATTCAGCAGTCACAGGGCCAGGACCCGGAGCGGGAGGCGGTGGCGGAGGAGGCGGTGGAGGCGGTGGCTCGCCAACAACAACAACAATCAGCGGAGGCGGAAATACCTACAAGCCAGAAGGAACATGCCTATCAACCTCCACAATTACTAGGAACTGCACTACAATCGAATACGCGAGGGAACTCTTCCAGAAGAACGAGGGATGGGTGGAATCCGAACAGCCCTGCGCAAGGAACGACGCTTGTTGCACAATTGAGGAATACAATGCAAAAAAGACAATCTGCATGGAGCGCCTCGGGAACTGGACGAACGGAACATACTACCTGAACCTAGACATAAAGGTGACTCCCTCGACAGCCGACAAGAGGATCAAGACAGGCTGCGAAGTGACAGTCAATGTCACACAGAACAGCTCGTTCGAATGCTATACTAACGAGGCCCTGAAGGTCAAAAGGGCGGGAATTGAAATAACCCCTGTTTTCGTCTCCGAGCAGACTGCCTCAAATCCCTGCAGATGGACATGGAGAGTCCCTGTCTCACAGGACGGGATATACAACTTCTCCTTCTGGAACGGAACTCAGTCAATAAACTGGACACAATACACCGCGCTCTCAAGCGTCTCCCTGACATGCCCGCCGGCGAATTGCGACGAGCTATGCAAGGCGAACTCTAGCTACACTCCGACGAAGCTCGGGTGCGGAAAGGATGGCTGCGGAAAATACCAGATGGCATATTCCAAGACCTGCGCCTCGATGGGCGCATGCTCGACAGTCACAGTAAAGTATTGCGAAGCTGATTCGGCCTGCCAGCCAAAGGTTCAGGGCTCATGGGACACAATAAACCTCGCAGGGACCGGGAGCTTCAACTTGTCCCTGACTGCGAACATCTCCGGATACACCGGAAGCGTCACAAAAATGCGCTTTTCAATAAACAATAACCTTGTCTCCGAGGACTTTGGCTCGCCCTACACCGCAATTGTCGGGGCATACAAGGCCGGGACTAACCACACATATGTTGCTACAGCGGTCACTGCTGACGGGAATTTCTCCTCAGTTACATATAACATTGCAATACCAGCGACAATCCCGTCCCCGACTCCAAGAGTTGTCTGTCCTCAGAACTGCTCCCAGTATTTCGAGTGCTCATGCAACGTTACCGGGTGCGCTGACGGGGGAGATGTCTATATTGCGTCAAACAAAATGGGCTCGAGGATTGAGAGAAGGCTGAACAGCACAAGCCAGAGGTTCTCTTTCTACCCGCCCTTTTCAGGAACGCAGTCATTACAGGCAGTCTGCGGAGAGAACAGGGCTTCCCAGATATTGGCGCTAGACGTTCTTCCGACCCCTCTTTCAGTCTCCGTTGTCGGAGGCTCTTGCGGGGCTCCGAACAGGAACGCATGCAACCTGACAATTTTCTCGGACAAGGCAGTTCCATTCGACATGTATGTTGCGGGGAAAGCCTCTACCGGAAAAGGCGCGGCATATTCAAGCCTCAGAAGGGATGCCGGAACCAAAGGTAACCTGACAGTAGCCTTCTCTGATTTGAGATATTTTGGAGCAAGCCCGCATGAGATAACTCTGTTCATTTATCCGAGGGATGCGAACAAGGACCTCCCGGGAGCTTTCATAAAGGCTGTCTATATCGGAAGAGTGAACTAAGGAGAACTGGAGGGGCAGAAAATATAAACAGCCCGTCCTTTTCTTTTGGAATGGGAAAGAAAAGTTTCTTCCTGATATTCGCGCTCCTTTCTCTCCTTGTTTTCCCGGCATTTTCCGCCTGCAACTCAAACGCAGTCTCCGAGCGCCAGTGCATGACGCTCTCCCAGGCCCGGGCGGCAATTCCCGCCTGGCTTGAGGACGATTCCCTAGACTGCAACAACAACGACGCTTGTTGCGGGGATTCCCGCATCTGCATGGTGAAAATTGTGAATAACACTCCATTGTGCCAGAATTCCGCTGAGAGGGAAAGGAAATGCTCTTCCGATAACCCCGGAACCGGCTGGTCAGTTGATTCGACCCTCTCCTGCAATTCAGGGTCAACTTGCTGTCCGAACCTCCACAAATGCTATTTCAAGAACAAGCCCCCGCCAAACCCGTCTGAAGGGGTCTCGGTAAAATTGACCCCAGTCTCTCCCTCGAACGGCAACCTGAGGACATACTGCCTAGCAAAGGTCCGGGTTGTCCAGGACAACAACATGCCATGCTTTTCCAATGCTTCCCTGAAAATCCGCCTTAGCGGGACTGAGGCGAACGTCACAAAAATTCTCGACTCGTTCGAGCACAACGCAACAACGAAGCGGTGTGTCTGGGTCTGGAATGTAACCGGAATCGAGACGCAAGGGCATTACAACTTCTCCTTCTATAACGCGTCAATGCACATAAGGTCGAATGCAACGGGCGCATACGGTTCATCCAATGTCTCATGCACGCCAATAATCTCGAACTGCACAGCTTTCTGCAACCTGAATTCTAGCGTTCCCGCCTCCTTTGCCGGATGCGGACTCACTCCATGCGGGCCAACCCAGGGAAAATTCACAAAGAATTGCCTCTACAACTGCCCAGAATATTCTTTCTGCTCGGCAGTCCCTGAGTGCGTCCCGGCAGTTT
The DNA here is from genome assembly GCA_037442745.1 of archaeon. Classification (GTDB taxonomy): domain Archaea; phylum SpSt-1190; class SpSt-1190; order DYHY01; family DYHY01; genus JBBIPP01. The sequence goes on along the minus strand of JBBIPP010000018.1, from coordinate 5,814 downwards.
CCTCCAGTGCGGAAGTCTTCAACCTAACTCCCTGGAATTTCTCAGTCAGGATTTCTGCCAACATTTCCGGCTATTCCGGCCTCCCTCCAGAGAATGTAGAATTCTTCCTTGACAACAAGAGTGCTGGGACAGACCGCTGGATTCCCTATTCAATCGAAGTTCCGGTCCTTCCAAAGACAAATTATTCTTTCTTCGCAATGGCCAAGTTCCCTTTTGGCACATTCTCCTCAAACGTTTCCTCGTTTTCTGTCGGAGAGCGTGCTAAAATAGCGCCTTACATGTCCTGCGACAGCCACTGCCCTTCAAAGGACAGGACGAACTGCACCTGTTCAGTCTCCCACTGCTTTCGTTTCGGGAATGTTTCCGTCCGGCCCCTCCGCTCGCCCGAGAACGCAGAGTCAGTAATTGCCTACGGCTCCTCCTTTTCATTCCATCCTGCCATTGACGGCAACCACTCAATATCAGTAGAGTGCTTCGAAAGCGAAATAGGCTCGGCATCCCTTTCGGCAATTGTGAATGTCCCGAAAAAGCCATACTATTTCACTCTACTTCCGGCGTCAATCTGCGGTATTCCGGACAAGTCCAGCTGCTCAATAGGCCTATACAGCAATGTCGCCCTTCCTTCAGAGTTCGTAATACTCGGGGCGGGCTCGGAGGGAATTGTCTTCTCTGAGAAGATTTCCTCTCCCGGATGGAAGGGGGACAATTTCATAAATTTCACGAAAATCTCTTATTCCGGCAAGGGACCATATTCAATCTATCTCTTCGCATACCAGAACGGCACACTGCTTTCGAACCCCGCGAATTTCGTCTATTCCCGCTTCCTCTTCTCAATTGACTGAATTATTTCTTCAGGATGAAGACAGTTGAAGTGTCAATAACTCCCGCAGTCTGCCTTATCCTTTCCACGCACTCATTTATCTTTCCGATTGTCTGTGATGATATTTTGCAGATAAAGTCGTGGTCCCCTGAGATTTCATAGCTCCACTCAACTTCTGGAAGCCTCTTTATCCTGTCAGTGACCTGCGAAGTCGGGACTTTCGTCTCAACCCCCCCGAAAAGAATTGCCGAGAACTGGTGCTCTATTTCCACTATGAAGCACGCCTCCTTCCTTGCTATCAAGTTCAGGACCCTCTTTCTTATTGCTGGCTCGCTTATTCCTATTTCCCTCGCAATTCTTGAAAAAGGCATTCTCGCGTCGTTTTTCATTATTGAGAGTATTTTCTCATCAGTCTTGTCCATTCTCCATAGTTTAACTGCAAGTTTATATTCATAATTATTTTCAAATTTAAAGTTAAGAATAATAACCACCGGATAAGAAATCAATATAAAGGAATTTTTCGGCTCCCGGCCCCTCGAAATGTACATAGACCCGGAGAATTCAAGGATAAAGCCGTATGACGCATCAGTTGAGGAGACTCTCGGGGCGCTCTCTGAGTTCAGCAGCTCGGAAGATCTCCGGATAGGGGAATGGAGGATTTCCAAAGCCCCCCCTGAAATAAAGGGATTCATCCCCCCGGTCAGGGAAGTTAAGGTGGAAGTCGGAGGAACAGAATACCAAGAGTTCGCTCTCCTAATGCCGGGGCGAGTCAGAATGTCACAAAATCCCCTGCAAACGCTTGGGCACGCCCTCTCCCTTGCTGAAAGCAAAGACCCGGTGTGGATTAAGACTCCGCCGCATGCGCTGATTGTGGGAATAGTTCCAGAGGATTTGAAGAGAATAAACTCCGCATCATTCTCCGGCTATTCCCTCGACCCCGAGTACGCCCGGGTATTGGGAATAATGAACGGGGACGGCCATATTGCGGGGGCGATTGAATATTCCTATGCGGAGGGTTTCGGCAACCGTTCCGAGAGGCCTCTGGTGGAAGTCGCCTATGCAATTGACCCCGAAAAAAGGGAAAAGGGGCTTGCGACAACCGCGCTTGCAAGAGTGCTCTCCCTTGCTTACGGGACAGCTTCCCCAGAGACAAAAGATGAGGAAGGAATTGCCCGGGAATTCCTTGGAAGGAAGCCCGTTTTCTATGCGGACTGCCTGCATGAGAGCTCTAACGCAGTCGCAATAAACGCGGCAAGGCTTGCCGGGTTGCCAATTGGAGCAGGTGCCCACCTTTCCCAATTGGGAGTTGTCTGCCTAGGAAAGGATGGCTCTCCCATTTGCTCCCACGGGAATGGCCGGTATATCACAACAGCAGCAATTTTCGTCGGGGACAATGTCAGGGGAACGGACGGCCTGAAGGACGCCATTTCATTCTCAGAAAAATACTGGGGGGCCGGCTGAAATGGAAACCCTTGCCTTGGCAAAGAAGCTAGTATCAATTCCCTCTGTTAGCGGGGAAGAGAACGCTCTCCAAGACTATTTGTTCGACCTGCTATCTGATAATTTCTCCCCGAAAAAAGTCAGGGCAGGGAAATCCTACAACATTGTCTGCGACTCGGGGAAAGGCAATGGGGGGGTTCTCCTCAACTCCCACATTGACACAGTTCCGATGCCAGCAGACGAGAGAAGAAATTCCCTAATTCCAAAAGTCTCGGGGGGAAGACTCTTCGGCCTTGGCGCCTGCGACCAAAAAGCGGGAGCGGCAATCCACATCAATTCATTTGTCAATTTGTCGGAAAAGGCCGGAGGAAAAATTCGCCTGGCTCTCGTTGTAGAGGAGGAGAACTATTCAGAAGGGACCTATGAGCTTGCGAAAAAGGGATTCTTGAATAGTGGGTTTTCCCTCGCATTGTTCTCCGAGCCAACCGACTTGTCCGGAACCGGAAAAAATCCTCTGCTTGTTGTCGGGTGCAGGGGAAGGGTAGGGATTGATGTCAAGATTTCCGGACAAGCGTCCCACTCTGCTGTTGGAAAGGGCGTCAACGCAATTCAAGAGAGCGCAAAGTTCGTTCTTGCGACAAGGCGAATACGGACAAAGAATAACCCGGAAATGGGGAAGGGGTCAGCGAACATTGGCTCAATAACCGGGGGGAACTATTCCCTTTCCCAGCCGGCGGAATCCTCCTTCCGCCTTAACTGGAGCACTGTCTTGGGAGAGACTCCGGACTATTGCATTGGGGAAGTGAAACGCGTTTTCTCATCAGTCAAATCTCCCGCGAAATATTCCGCTGAATTCATCAAAAGGCCAACCCCTCCTTGCCTTCCTTTCCTGACAAAAGGGCCAGCAGTCGAGATCGCGAAAAAGGCTTTCAGGGATGAGGGGCTTGCCCCAAAAACCGTTGTATTCGGCTCGGTTTTCGACGGCTCAATTACATCAAATTCCGGGAAAATCCCGACGCTCTGCATCGGTCCTGCCGGACAAAACATCCACGGAGCTGGGGAATTCGTCTGGGTTGAGAGCATTGGGAAGACAGAGAAGATAACGAAAAGGACAATAAGTTCAGTACTTGCCAGTGAAATCTAGAACTTTCTTCCTTGGCATTTTTCCCAGGTTCCGCGAGCTCCATTGCGCAGAGAGCCCAGAAAAAGGATGCAATTATCTGGAAGACTTCCTCAATTATCCTCTGCCTGTATTGAGGATAGTTGGCCGAAGAAATCCGTGAAAATGTCGAGCCAGAAAAAGCCAATTAGGAGTATTGCGAAGAAAACTCCAGAATATCCGAGCCTTCTTGCCTTCCCGGAAACCAACTGATGTCCCTTATTGCCGAGAATCCGACGAAAATTGAGAAGAACCTCGGGCCGAGCGCTACAACGGCAAGTACAATTGCTACAAGCCAGTGTGCGTCAGTTTCCGCCAACGAAGATTACTGGCTGTTTTAGTGTTTTCACGGATACTGGGTTTTTACGAAAAAGCTCCTTGGAAAAGAGTGGTGGCGCCGTGGCCAGGATTTGAACCTGGACTCCCCGGAAGGGGAAATAGATTTCGAGTCTATCGCCTTGGCCGAGTTCAGCCACCACGGCTTGGTCCGAACTCTTGGATAAAAGGAATTTCTTGTCTCTTTTAAATGTTTATTACTCTTGGAAAAGGCCGAATTCTCGAGTCCGCGAATCGGATTATTGGCGCGGGCGAGATCCGAACACTTGGTTCGGGAGCCACAACGGCATTGGTGTCGGTCCTTCTTGTCGGCGATATTTTCGCACAGATATGCGCTCTTGAAAGGCGCACAAACTCCGGGACAGGATGGCCCAACTCGTTTAAAAGTTTATTCAACGTGGGAAACCTGCCGGATTCCTTGGAAATGTCAGCCGGGAAAAAGCCGGCCATTCACTCTATCCTTTCCGCCTCAATCTCAACAACTCTCTTCTCGAACGCGCCTATTGAAAGAAGGATTGAGACAATCCCCGCAGCAAGGAACTTTATCAGGATTCCTGCAGGGAAGGCGAGTATGTTCAGCGTGCTATACGCAACAATTGCCCCAACTATTGGGACATATTTCGCGAATGGCGCGAGCATTTCCCCCGCCTTTTCCCTAATCCCTTTTCCGAGGAGCGCAATCAGAGTGTCTGAATCCTTTGCATCCTTGTCGAACTGGCTGACGAGGTTCTCCCTCACCTGCCTTGTGTATTCCGGAACCTTGGCCTCAATCGCGTTAGATATCTGGGAATAGCAGTCGGCAGAATATTCCGCTGGGACGCTTTCGCACTGCTTTCCAGATTCAGCGACGTTTCTGGCAATCTCGGTCGAGACGATTCTTCCTACGCAGGCCCCTAGAGTTCCGTTAACATCGCACCCTAGTTTTGTGAAATAGCCCGATGTCACCTTGGTCGCAATCCCGTAGATGCTCTCGGGAATAATTGCCTCCGGCCGGGCGTTCGCATCCGAGAGAGTGAAGAAGGCGAAAGCAGCAATCCCAATTAAGAAGAACGCGAAGAGGGCGGAAAGCCCCGGCTCAATGCTCTTTCCTATTGCGAGTTTCACTCTCTCAGAGACCTCTTCCCTAGCTTCGAAGAAGAATATCAGGGACCCGAGAAAATATCCGAGGGAAACGAAAAAGGACCCCATCGAGAATCCCATGAAGAACGGGAACGGAAGGGCGGCCACAGAAATTGCCGGAATTGCGAAATAGGTCTCGACCGGAAGTATTGCAATTGCCGAGAGTGTCGCCCCTGCAATGACGAAGAGCGCCACCGGAACGGCAATTGAGGATATTGAGAACTCCTCTGGGATTTTCATGAACGCTGAGAGGGCGATGCTTGCGATGAAATAGAGCACAACCAGAGCAATTTTGGACGATTGTTTCACGAGGATTCCACTTTAAAGCATTGGCTATTCCCTCATTCTTTTATTGTTTTCTGCTATTGCGCGGGCGGTGAAGGTTATTGCGTCCCCGAGAGACTTGTTAGTCTCCCGCCTCCACTTGAAGTCCTTGTTGTCATATCCCGGGAGCTTCTTTGAGAATTCCGCGACCTTCTCAATTGCAGTCTGTATTTCTCCCGGGTCAATGCCTTTGAGGCGGGCGGCTTTTGAGAGCTTCATCTGGACCTTTGAGAGCTCAGTTGCGACAATTAGCTTGTCCTCGAGCTTCACCGCCCCCTCTAGAATGCCCTTGAAGCTCATGAGAATTCTCAGGCACTCCCGTAGCTCGCCCGAGACCTTCCCTGCGCCCTCATCAGCCAATTGCCCCATTCTTTCGCCTTGAATTGAAAACAAGCAACTTTTTAAAACACTCCCTCAGGAATGCCAAGAAAGTTCGTCCAATGGACGGGTAGCTCAGTTTGGATAGAGCGATAACCTCCTAAGTTATAGGTCGAGGGTTCAAATCCCTCCTCGTCCGCTCGGCTCCGCCTCGCGTTCCCGAGAGACTTCACTGATGTTCAGCCTCCTCGTCCGCTCGGCTCCGCCTCGCGTTCCCGAGAGACTTCACTGATGTTCA
>JBBIPP010000017.1:0-15145 GCA_037442745.1 archaeon | reverse complement strand
CGGCTTCGGCCGGATATTCCTTTCAGTCATTTTCTAGGAGGGTTTCAACAGTCCCGATTTTCTTGTTTATATACTTTACTACCAGTCAGAGGCATTATTGTATAATGCTTCCAACACTTCCGGAAACAAATGCCCTTGTTGCAAGGAAAACAATCAAACCCACCAAAACGAGAATCGGGGCGTATTTCAAGGTGTTTTTCGCGTTTCCACCCTCAATCAACGATAAGGTGACTCCGGAAATAAGGGCGGAAGTTATTATGCTGACAATAGAGTATTGGATCATGAAATCAATTGGAATTGACTGCTGGGCGAATTTTATCGGGCTTTTTGAATAGACATCCGAGGTGAATGCTCCAGGGTCTATCCCCCCTGAAATCCTCCCCATGCTCTCGACAAGGAAGGTCGAAATTGCATAGAGAGCTGGCCCGCCAATCCCCACTGCGAGGAAAATGAAAATAACATACATCATTACCTGGCTTCTCACTTCCGCCCGGAGAGTTGAGGCGTTCCTGATGTCCTCCGCAGTCTCCTCAAGAAGCGTTGCCAATTCCCCTCCAGATTTTATCCCTTCTGCAATTAGGGAGGTTGTCCTTTTCACAAGGGACGAGTTTATTCTCTGGTTCATTCCGAGAATTGCGGATGCGAGATCAGTTCCGGTAACGGACTGCTTTGCTACGAGCTTCAGCTCAGTTTCAAGAATCCCGAATTCCGGCCTGGCAGACATCAGAAGAGCCTTGTCCGGGGTGAGCCCCGCCCTGATATGGGATGCAGTCAATTGGAGGGCATCGGGAAGAAGGTTCTCGCAGAACTGCGCCTTCCTGTCCATTGTGTAATAGAGATAGAGATAGATTCCAGCCTGTAATGAGAAGAAGGATGCCGGGACAAGGAGAAGGAGGAAGAGATTGTTCAGGGAAAATACAATTGTCGCAAAAAGGGACAGAATTGGGCTAGCAACAAGCCCGTAGAAAAGGCCTGTTCCAACGAGTATTGTCGGCTCGGCCTCAATGTCCGAATACCTGAGGAGCTCTGCAATTCTCAGGATATATTTCGGGGGCGCGAGTTTCCCGAGAGTTATGCAAATTCTTTTCACGAATTCGCTCGAAGGGGAGCGGATTTTGGGGGGCTTGTTATCAGACATCAATTGCTGGCCTCCTTGTCCTGATTACCCCGATAAGGAAATACTGGCACATCAGCACAATGAAATAGACAATTACGAACATCGGCTTCCCTATTGAAAGGGAGGACATCAATTGGGAGAGGACAATCATTATTGAAACTCCCAAGGTCGGAATAATTATTGTTATCATCATATAGCCCAAGGCAAGAGGCGAGAGCTCGCTCCCGTATTTCCTGATTGAAATCCTCTGCTCAGCGGACAAGTTCCCGACAATGTTCGTGAGAGTGTTCCCAATGTCCGCTCCCGCCCTCATTGATGAGGAAATCTGCCAGAGAGCGCGCCTGAAATAGACTGAAGTGTTCCGATATGCGGAATCCTCCAATACCTCGACCTCCCCCTTTCCGGCGGAGATTTCGGAGACAATCCGGCCGAATTCGAGGGAAACTAGGCCATATCCTCCCTTTGAAATACCCTTCATTGACTCGAAAAGCGTAATCCCTGAGCGTATTTTTATCAGGAGATGGCGGAGGGCGAAGAGCAAATCCTTGTCAATTTCCTTTGCCCGCTTTCCGACATAGAGCTTTGGGAGAAGGAGGAAATAGTTGAACTGGAACCATCCGAGGAACGTGGAGAGGAGGAAGAGGAGGAGGAACGTTTTCACCTCCCAGCCGAAGAGCGTCCCCGCAATAGGAACAAGTCCAATGAACGGGAGGATTGCCGTTCCAATTGAGAGAACGAGGGAATATGCAAGATATTCCCGTGCGGAAAGCCCCATTTCCGCCTGCATTATTGTCAGCTTCAGAGAAGGGTTTGTCCGCTCGAAGACTTCGGCAATTCCGAGGAATTTCTTTGAAATTTTCAGGACTGCCGGGTCGAACCTCATTGTATAGTTTGCGGAATTCTGGGAAGGCTTCTTCTTTTGGGCAATTGCCGGTTTTCCCTCGGCCATCTTATCCCGACGCCTCCTTATCTGGCTCGTCTAGCCCGAGAAAGTCGGAAGGAGTCTTCCCGGACTGGGAGGCTGACACGAGCTCATTATGGTTAATGTAATAGGCGCTAATTAGCCTGCCGATTGAATTTATGTCAATTATTTTCCCGGAGCAGAGCCATTTCAGGACCTGCTGTTTTTCAACCAGATTCTCGTCAATTTCCCGAAGGGAGAGGCCTGTATGCATTGAGAGCTTGTCGAAGAGGACAATGCTCTTGTCAACCGGCTCAATTGCATCAGATCTCGGCTTCCAGCGATAAAGGGTCCTTGCCCTGACTCCTGAGCTCCCATCCTTTCCCTCGTCGGGGAGGATTTCAGCTATCTCAAAGGTCCGCCTAATCCCACGTCGCCTGTCCCTGAACATCACAATAATCAGGTCCAAGGCGGAGAGCATTGATGGGGCAATTGAAATTGGCGGGCTGATAATTCTCCGAACAGTCTGCTCGGCAGTGTCCGCGTGAAGTGTTGAATAGACGGAGTGGCCAGTCATCATTGCCTCGAAGAGGACTTCTGCCTCCCTCTGTCGCCTTATTTCCCCGAGAATTATCCGGTCGGGCCTCATACGGAGGGAGTTCACCATCAAGTCTAGCATTGTTACTTCCCCCTTTCCTTCCTGGTTCTGCTCCCTTGTTGTCAATGGGACCCAGTGGAGGAAATCTGGGAGGTTTAGTTCCCTAGTGTCCTCAATTGAGAGCACCCGGTGGTTCGGCTGAACGAACGATAGGAGCATGTTTAAGGCAGTTGTCTTCCCGGAACCGGTTCCCCCAGAAACAATGAACGAAAGTTCGTACTGCATTGCGAGCCAAAGAAGGCTTGCCGCCTCATATGTAATTGAGTTGTTCCCGACAAGGTCGGTTATTGTCCAGGGCCGTCTCCTGAACTTACGGATTGTTATTGTGTTGCCTTTCGAGGAAATTGGAAAAAGGGTTGCGTTGACCCTGTCCCCGGTAGTGAGGTGGGCATCCATTAGGGGGGAAAGAACTGTAATCTGGCGGCCTACCCTCCTTCCAATCAATTCGGAATAGTTCTCAATCTGCTGTTCAGTTGAAAGAATTACGTTCGTTTTCAGCCAGCCAATCTGCTTGTAGAATACCCAGACAGGTTCCCCCGCGTGGTTCACAACAATTTCCTCAAGGCCATCGTCATTCAGGAGGAACTCGACGTTTCCGAGACCTAGCATCTGATGGATCAGAAGGCCTGAGAGTATTTTCCTCTCCCTCTCGGAAAGGCCCGGTAGCTCCTTCGAGAGAATAATGTCCGCCTTTTCCCTGAAGTTCGCCTTTATCCTCTCAATTGAAGCTGTGTCAATTGCTTCCTCTAGCTTTATTTCGACTGCCGCAAGAAGGCGGGCTTCAACCTCTTCCATTACCGCCCGCGTTCCTTCCCCGAGCTTCGGTATTGAGATAAGGTATCTTGGGACGAAATCAGAGCGCGTCTTGACAATTGCGACATTCGCCGGAACCCCTTCGGATTCGAGGGAGTAGGTCTTAATTGTTGAGAGAATTTCTGGCAGGGGGGACTTGGGAATCATCTTTTCACTCCCTTCTTCCTCTCATCTTCAACCTTCCTTTTCTCAATTTCGGAGAGAACCCGGACAAATGGCTTGTCGAAGGGGTTCTCTGGATAAATCAGCTTCAGTAGGGACTTTTTCTCAAGAACTAGCGCCCAATGCTCGGCAACCTCCTCGGTTATTCCCAAGTCTCCCGCAATTTTCTGGAGGGAGATTTTCCCTTCCTTCCTTATCTGTGAGAGGAATGCGTCCACTTGGGTGGATATTAGGAGAGCGTCCCTCTTCGGGGGGGAGGCCGGCTGTTCTGACATTCGGGATAGTCCCGAGTTCTCGATATTTAAATTAATCACTTGAAAGCGTGGCGCTTTGCCTTTTAGGCGAGAAAGGTCTCGATTAGCTCCTTTCCCGCGCCTTTGGTTGACCGCTTTAGCCGGATTTTCCCGATTTCCCCGGTGTTTTTCACATGCGTCCCCCCGCAGAACATACTAATTCCCTCGCACTCCCAGATTCTTAAAAGATGGTGCTCTGTGCTTGGAAATGTCCGTATCTCAAGTTTCCTTGAAAGGAAGGAATTTATTGCATCCTCGACTTTTTTCAGGCGATATTGGGGGAATTTCTCTTCGCTTCCATAAGTCCCCCTGTCCTTTTGAAAATCGACCTTTGAACCGAGCCGGACAATTCCGGGGAACTCTTTTAGGAGGAAATGCTCCATTATGTGGCTTGCCGAATGCAGGCGCATTGTCGAGAATCTTTTCTCCCAGTCAATTGAGCAGGAGACTTCTTCTCCCGTCCGAAAATTCGGAGGGCTTTCGAGAAGATGGAATATTTTTCCGCCAACTGGTATTTCCTCTCCTCCAATTTTCAGGATTTCCGCCCCCTCTTTAATTGTGGAGAGGACGCGCCTGCCATGGATTGTCCCAGAATCCCCGGCTTGCCCTCCTCCTTCCGGGAAAAAGCAGGTCTTGTCAAGGACAACCGAATTTCCGGAGATTTCAATTACCCTTGCGGAGAATTCCTTTCTGTAAAAGTCGGCGTAATAGAGCCGTTCAGTATCCCCTTCTGAGCCCATCCTATTTCCCCCCAATCCTTGCCCTCATTGCCCTTATCTGGGAGGAGAGGATTCGAGGGTTCGGGCTTCCGTAGGACTTGTAGGAGAATAGTATTTTTGCCGGATCCTGGAAAGCCCTGACTTCGCTTTTCGAGAGCCGGGTTCCTCCAGCCTTCTTGAACGCTGAATAGGTTATTTTCTCCGCGCCCTCCTTTTCGGAATATTTCACTGCAAGCTCGATTGTCCCCTTCGCTGTCCGGAAATCGGTCCCTGTCTTTGAGACATATTGCTCGAGAAAATGCGTGGCAGTTATGAAATGTTTTCCCGATTCATCCTTCATCCTCTTCCTGTCAGGGGTTATTTTCTCTATCAGGTCAGGATAGAGGGCAAGAGCGCCTTTTGTCTCGAATACCGCTTCCATCAGGGCCTGCTTTGCGACCTGCCCGTTCTTGTTATATCCAATGAACTGGGAGTGGCCTTCAGAGAGAAGGGTTGCGAGGAAGCCGTTCACAAGCGAGCTCTTGCCCTTGACCAGCTCCAAAAAATCCGGGTTCTTCTTCTGGGGCATAATCGAGCTTCCTGTCGAGTATTCGTCGGGGAGCGCGAGATATCCGAATTCGGGGGAAGCGAATATTATCAGAGTCTGGGAAAGGGAGGATAGGTGGTTCATTATTGATGCAAGGGAATAGATAAAATGCGCTTCAGGTTCCCATCTTGTCTGTATTGGGTCAAGCGAGGATTCCGTCGGCCTTCTGAATCCCAATTCCCCGGCAGTCATTTCCCGGTCAATCGGAAAGGCCGTCCCATATGCAGCTGCCCCGCCTAGCGGGCTCTCGTCATATAGTTCATTCCAGTAATAGAGACTCTTCAAGTCCCGCTCAAGGGCAACTGCAACGCTTAACAAATAATGCCCAAAGGAAGTTATCATTGCCCTCCTGTGATGGGTATATCCCGGCATTGGAGTCCCTTTCTCGGCATCGGCTTTCTCAAGGATGGAATTTATGAGCCTTTTCAAAAGGAGCGTGTATTCCCCGATCTGCTTTTTTATATAGAGCCGGGTGTCGAGCGCAATCTGGTCGTTTCGGCTCCTAGCAGTGTGGAGCTTTTTCCCCGGCTCCCCGATTTTCTCAGTCAAGAGGAGTTCAAGGGCAGTATGGACGTCTTCAACCTCGGGGGTTATTCTCAGTTCCTCCGCGAACTGCTTTTCCAAGAGAGTTGATATTATTTCCTCAGCCTCTTCTTTCGGAATTATCCCGGTTTCCCCAAGCATTCGGGCATGGGCAATTGACCCGGCAATTTCCTCCTCCTTCAGGAAGGAGTCTAGCGCAGGGAACGGGAGGCAGTCCCGTCCACCGAGGAAAAAGAGGACGTGTTCGGACGTCTCTTTCTCGTGGAGGTTTCCCCAAAGGCGCGTCTTCTTCTTACTATTGTAAGTTGTTGCCATTTTAAGTCCGCCAGGAATTGCTTGTTTTATTTCTTCTGGTTATTTGGACTCTTGATTGAGTTCGCCATCCTTGTCTGAAGCCCCCATAGTTCTATGAACCCGACTGACATTTTCTGGTCGAATTTGCTGTCAATGTTATAGCTGGCAAGGTTGTATTCATATATCGCGTTCTTCGACTTCCTCCCGACAATTGAGGCGTGCCCCTTGTGGAGCTTTACCCGGACAACCTCCGTTTCCTTGGAATTCACCGAATCTACGAATGCGTTCAGGGCGTCTATCAAAGGTTCTGTCCGGAGACCCGAATATGCAAGATATGCCCATTTGGAATCAACTGCTTCCTTGAAATTGTTGACTGAAGCGGTGTTTGTGAATTTTTCGAGGTCCTTATGGGCGGAAATGAGAACAGTTGCCGCGGGATATTCGTAGACTTCCCTGCTTTTCAAGCCAACTACCCTGTCCTCCATATGGTCGAGCCTGCCTATTCCGTGGAGCCCGGCCAATGTTCCATTCCCTGACAGGAACTAAAATCTCCATTTCAGGAGCAAGGGACTTGATAATGTCAAAGAGCACCTGATCGTTTCCCTTGCCGGTGAATCCGTTCGCAATTGCGGTTGCGCCAATTTTACTTGCGAATTCGACCGCTTTTTTCGCCATAAGTGGCCTTGCAATCGAAGTCCCGACCGGATATATCCCCTGATAGAGGGCGTTCGCCTTTATTGCCGGGACAACATAGCCGGAAACGAACTCCCTTTTGACGTCAGGGGTCAGGTGGCTCTTCGCTCCTCACTCCTTCGCCCGCGCGGGAACCTTTTTCAGGTCATCCTGCTGGCCGACATCGAGAGCGATGGTCGCGATTTCCCAGCCATTTTCAACCGAGCCATTTGGCAATAGTCGAAGTGTCGAGACCCCCCGAAAAAAGGAGGACTGCCGTCTTCTTTTTCCCTTCAACAGTTTTTTGCCGTTCTTTTCATTTGCCATTCTTTCTTTTCTCCATTGCTCGAAATTCCCATCGCCAGCGCCGGGCGCGCCACCCGGGAATCCCGGAGAAAAAAATTTGCCGGCAATCTCCCCTAAAGGAATATCGCACTAGGGGGAACAAAAAAGAAACATAAATGTTTTATCTGAAACAACTTAGTCTGAAAGTGAGTAGTTCCCAGATTTCACACCGTATTTGGCAAGATGAGCCGAATCAAGCTTGAACCAGGAATAGTATATCCCCCTTATCGCCGAACCTGCGACTGAGCCGTTCCGGAAATAGAGATAGTCAACAGTTGTTGTGTTAGAATATGTGAGAATTCCCTTTTCTGAAATTTCTGGGAGGTTCGCGATTGACTCGAGGCCGTTCGCCCGGGTCTTGTTGTCGCGCAGTTCTAGGCGGTCTAGGAACGAGGGGCCTTCTCCGGGAACATACCCTCCCGAAGCAATCAGGATTTCCAGGAGGTCAAGGTGCGTCCTGTTCCAGACTGCCTTGCTTTCTGCGTCAATATAGACAAAGGTCCCGTCAGGAATTGAATCAAGAGCGCCCGAAGCTCCGGAAACATATGTGGAAGAGGCCGATGTCCCGTTCGCCTCCGCAACAATTCCTGCGAACTGGGGCGCAAGCGTCGCGTTTATTGTCCCCGGGCTAGGGACAATGAGGATTGTCCCTGACTTGTTCGAGAGCGCCTGGGCCTCGGCGTTCGAGGAGACTTTCTTTGAAAGCCCTTTCGCATATGAGCCTGCGGAGTGGTTGCCTCCGGAGAGAAAGCCAGTCGCCGGGCTGAAAGAAGCTTCCTTGATTGTTCTTGTGACAAGACCAAAAGTCCTCACAGCATAATATGGGTCTGTGAAATTCTCGATTGAAAAGGTGAAATTCTTGTGGATTATCCTTGAGACCTTCGCCGAGGTCTGGGCGTTTGAGACGTTCAGGGATATTGTTGTCCGAACAGTTAGCGCGAAAGGGGTCTCTTCCTCAAGGGAGAAGTTTGTTAACTCGAGGGAAACCGAGAGCCCCGCCCGCCCCCCGACTTCCTGCATTCGGGAAAGCCAAAATGAGACTGTGCTATTCTCCATCAGGGGATAGGGCACGCCAAGGAGCGTCCCGTTCATTATCAGCTCCTCCAAATCGGCTTCGGCTGAACGAAGCGGCGTTGCGTTGAGAACGTAATTGACCGCGGTCACAATAGCCCTCCTTGAGGAAACGTCGAGCGCCTTGTCATAGTCCCGCTCAACTGTCGCAGTAAAGCTCCTGATTGAATCGGAAGATATTTTCGATATTGCCTCACGCTCCCCTGCGTTGAGGTACTTTCCCTGGACTGTTGCGAGAACAACTATTATCGAGAACAAAAGGAGCGCAATTGTTGTGTAAACTAGCGCCTTTCTTTTCGTAGCCATCTAGATTCCAATCACCACTTTCAATTCCGATGGGCCCCATAGCCAGGAGATCCCGGCAATGTTCGCGGTGTCGCTGGAAGGTGTTCCGGTCAGGTTGTATTCGGCGAGGAGCGCGTTCAGGCGTGAGACTGCGTCCTCCTGGGCGAGTGAGAGGTTTGCGAAAGCGTCCCCGTAGGGAACGCTTGCCGGAACGAGTATTGTGTATTCGACAGTTGAATTCCTCATTATGTAGTTAGAGCTCGAGCCCCCGTCGAATCCGTCGCGTATTTTTATTGTGTTATTGCTTCCTTCAGCCAGGCGGGAGAGGGGGATGTAGAGAGTGCTGGGAGTGTTCCTTGCTGTAGGCGAGAGAAAAACGTTGTAGTTGGACCACTTCCAAGTCGGTCTTCCGAGCCAGGAAGGTTCGGACTCCGTCGAATGCCAGGCGGAAACAGAGATTTTGTAGGAATATTTCTGGACGTCGTGGAAATAAAGGGAAAGAAGGGTTGCGTTCGGGAGGTTGAATGGAACTTTCTTTGTCAGGGCATCCCCCTGGCCGTCGAGGGTCCCGATCTCGAATATTTTGGTTATCGGAACATGGTTGTATTTTACCAAAGGGGACTCGAGAGTGTAGTTCAGGCGCAGAACGCTCGTTCCCGAGAGGTTTGCAAATCCGCTTGCGCCGGACACCGGATAATCCTCCGCATTCCCGGAAGCGGTCCCGGGGATGTCGAGATATACTGAAACTGTGTTCGTCTCCCCCGTAGAGTAGTCGGACGCATCCTTGTTGAGATAGGGAAGGATGTTTTTCGTTATCCCGGCCCCGTTAAGGGCGGAGATGCAAGACGAGCATCCTGAACTGGTGTTATACCATATCCTGTCATCGTTTATCCATATTTCCCCGCGCCTGTTAACGCCTTCCGCCTTTACATGGACATTGGCTGAATTTATTTTCGCGCCCTCGGGAATATGGAACGGATATATCTCCCATGCAACTGGCCTGCCCCGAACATCGGTAAGGTTTATTTCCTCATAGACTTGCTTCTCCTGGACGAAATTCGTCTCCCGGTTGTCGTTGTAGTTGAGAATAAGGAGGAATCCCGGGTGCGTGTGGGTGTGGTAATTTCCGGGAGTCCCGAGTGTCATTTTCAGCTCGTTTTGACCCTCGACAAAGTCATCCGGATTGAGCGTTATTCTGTCATAGCAGGCATCTGTTGGGTGGTAGCAGTCGTTTCCTAGCGGAATTGTCTGAAGGGCGCCATTGACAAAGGGAAATATCCAACCCCCGTCCTCGTGGGCCGAGATGTAGAGGGTTGCCGTCAGGTTGTCGGTTGATGGGAGGTTGAAGTATTTCGTGAAGGTGAGGTTACCGTATGTTGAGGAATATGCGGAGGAGTATCCGCTACCAAGGGGGGATATTTCTATAACATCCGTAAAGTTCCCACGGGCAGTCCCGAGCCACGCCCTTGAAATATATCCGCTTGTTGGCTTTCCCAATTGGTAGCCGGAAATTATTGCCCTTGTAGAGAGGGATGATGAGTAGCTCTCCCCGTTCTCGAGGATTGTTTCGTTGTCAATTGAAATCTTGTAATATAGGCTGGAAGGAAGGAATTCTGAAAAAACCCCTTGCATTATCAGGCCAGCTGCCGAGGAATTGCCGGAGGCGTAGAAAGAGCCGACAACGTCGACCAGCCTCTTGTCAATGTCCTCTTGATTTATTGCTCCGGAGGAAAGGTATTGCACAATTATCGGTATGTTTTGGGCTTCGGACACCTTGGTCTTTTCAAGAATTGTTATGACATCCCTTGAAATTGCCGAAAGATACTGGTATTTCGATGCTTCCGGGCGGGATGATTCGGAGAGGAGATAGATTGAGAGGACTGAGAGGGAAATCACTATTATTGCGGAGAGGGCGTCAAGAGAGAACACAAAGCCTTTCCTGGATGGGCTAGTCACTCCCAAACAAGCACCTCCAGCTTCGCCAGTGTCCGACCAGTAGAGTTAGAATAGAGAACAAGCCTCCTTGTCGGGACAATTGATGTGGAATTGTTATTGGGGAAAATCCCGTAATTGAAGATCGGATCTCCTGTTGAAAGTTCGGAGAGGTTGAGGAAGAATTCGAAATTGCCAATCGGGAGGAGGGCTTTTGACGAAGAATAGCTGACTGAGAGGAGTCTTGAAACTTTCTCGGAGGACAAGACGTTCTCCTCGGACGCAAGGCCTATTGTCTCGACAGTCTCGTTCGTCCAGTCCTCGGGAAAGCCCTTTGTTCCAACAAGGACATCGGAGACTTTGTTTGAGGAGAGCATCAGGTTCCTCATCCTTTCCGAGTAGTCTGTCTCGTCCTTCAGCCTTGAATATGCGAGGAGGAAAATCACGAAGAAAATCATGAAAACGCTCGCGCTTGAAGCGAAATCAAAGGAGAATATCTGGGCAGACCGGGCTTTCCTAGGTTTCAAAAATCCCCACGCTCCCGCCAACGTTCGCTATTCTGTGATTCTTTCCCCTTGAAAAATTGCCAATGAAATTTGTAGGTATCATTTTTCCTGAGACAGACATCGGAAAGTCTGGAAGTATTAGGTAAACGTGGCCTCCTGAAGAGTTTATTGAATAATTGTATCCGCCAATAACTTCCGGGAGCGTGAGATTCCGCTCATAGCCGTCCCCTCCGAGATAGACCTGGTCAATTGCCCCGGCAACCTCGTTTGCGCGGGTCTTTGCCTCCATCAGGAGAGTTTCCTCAAGTGTCGCGTTCCTCTCCCGCATGTAGAAGGAGAAAACCAATGTCAGGAAAATCAGCGACAGGGAGACTAGCGCCATTAGCTCAATTGCCGCCTGGGAACGCCGGTCAGATAATTGAGACATTCACATATCCTCCGTCCATTGCCCTTATTTTCAGCCGGTATAGCCCGCCAGTCAGGGGAAGAGTCCCTGTAATGTTGGCTTTCAGGGGCTCGACAAGGTCAATGTAAGTCCCTTTGTATGTTATCCGGAGGACTGTCTCGTTGTTTCCGAGGGAGAAATTGGTTATTCCAGAGGGAAGGCTGACAGTTATTGTCGTCTCCGCAGGAGCTCCCTGAATATAGACCAATTCCGCCGCCCGGGCAATTCTTGAGAGAGCGGTCTTTCCGGACGATATCCGCACAGTTTCCTGCTCATCGGAAACTGATTTGTAGAGGGAGAACCAGAGAGGGGTCAGGATCATCAGGACAATTCCCACAACTATTAGGAACTCTACCGACACCTGCCCTGTCATTTTCCCGGGTGGCATTCGGCAGAATAGCGAACCCTGAGGATTAAATAGGTTTTTCCGGAAGAGACCTCTTCATAGGCTTTCCCATAAGCCTTCGCCGTCGTATCCGGTGGAATTGCCAGATGCCCCCCGTGCCGGAGAAATTTTCGTGGTTTGTCTTGGGGCCCGCCCAGCCACTTGATTGCTGGTCGAGTAATCAAGAACTTTGGCATTCGCTTCCAACAGGCAAATTCCTTCCTTATCCGCCCTTAGCCAGTATGTCTTAGTGGAGCTTATCAGTCCGCGCGTGAGGAGCTGATCAAAAGGACTGCCTTCCGCGTATTCCGCCTTGGAATATGAATGAGCGGGCGCGGATTTTCCGAAAACTGATGAATATGCTTCTGCCAATTCCAGAACACAGGAATCGAGGGAGTTCACATTCTCAACCTTCTTGTAAATCTCTTCAATTTCCCCTATTCCTCCGGCCTCCGTATTCGGGACTTTCGCCTTGGCAATAACTTTCCCGTCGGTGACGTAAACTTGCTCACCCTTAAAAGATGCGTAAAGTCCGTTCCCAAAATCCAAAAGATCAGTTTTCTCCCGGTTGCCCTTGAGGCTTGAGCGTATGAAGGAAATCACCCGTCCGTTCTGACCTTCCATAGTTGGGATAATTAAGAGGCGCACCCTTCTTGGAGAGACATCAGCTATTTCGTAGGAATAGCTATTGCAATAGTTCTTTCCTGCAAGGAGAGCAGAGTCCCCCTCGCCCTCGCCAAGTTCAGAGAGCAGGATGTTGATTTTTTCCCTCGAAACCCAGTCGAAATTGCCGGTCTTTGCCATTCTAAAAAAATCAAGCATTAACCACTATATAAAAGTTATATTTTGTACATTTCCGGGCAATCCGGGGGAGGCAATTCAAAAGACGCCAACTTCCCTAGTATCTCATTGCCTTTCTTGCCAATTCTTTGACCTCGGAAAGTATGTGAGGAGGAAGCTCGGCTGCCATTGCTATTTAGGGGTTGCTGTCGTTAACCGGGAGGCCCGTTCTCAATGCCCGTTCAACATACGTTGAGCTCAGACAAATTTTCCTTGCGGCAGAGCGCCCCTCATCTTCCGGAGCAATCTCTTTCGCTAGGGCGTAGGAATATGTCGCGATGTTCGCGAGATCGTGGATGCGGTCGAACGCGTCGAGGGTCCGCCTGACGTTTCCGAGTTGCTCCTTCGCAGCCTCCATTTTTGACTTGTAATCTTCGCTGTTGGGATTGCCGATTGCCAAAGCGTTCCAGTATTTCTCAGAGGCTTCTAGGTAAGCTTTTTTCGCCGCCCCGAGGTTGAGAGAATCCTTCGCAGGAAATGCCCGTATCGCGTCCTCATACCCTTTCACGGCGTCCGATGCCTTTTGGGAAATCAGGCGGAGGGTGTTCGCAACCTCCTGTGACAGCTCCCCGTATTTTTTCCTAAGCTCTTTCGCCTGCATTTCGAGGAAATTCGGATTGTGCCAGGAAGCCGCAATCATCTTCTGTACATTTGACTCGTTCATTCCGGGCATCTCCCCGCGGAGATCAAACAGGCCGACCATGTTCGCGTAAATCTCGTCCAGTGTTATGTCTCTGCTGAGGAAATCCTTCGGAAAAAGCTTCCTTACACAAACTAAGGAATTGGCAAGTTCATTTGGCGCTGGATTAGGTTCATTTGGCGCTGGATTTTTAGGTAAATTTTTCTTAGGGGTTATTACAGCCAACTTGGGATTTTTCAGATAAGTCGTGCCTTCACTATTTGCCATTGTTAACACACTTATATTACATTACTAGTCAGTAGTTAATAAAGCCTTGGATTCATGGCCGTTTTTTCAGTTATTTATTTGATGACTTTTCCGAAAATAGCGTTTCTTTTCTCGGAAAGCAAACAATATTAGGGAGGGGTTTTAACCTTTCGGAAAATGCCTATAGGAATCACGCCAGAACCCCAGGAAGGAATATGTTCAATCTGTTCGAGGAAAATGCCCCAAGTAAGGTTCGTTATTGACAATGAACGCGGGATTTCCGCCGGAATCTGTATTGAGTGCGCCCTTCCCTCGAAACTGACTGCGGAGGAGATTCTTGAGAAATATGGCAAGCCAGAGATGGAAGCTGTCGGAAAAGAGGTTCTTGGGAAGGAAGAGTGGCTGTCCAATCAAAAGGAAGCACAAAAACCGCCTGAAAATTGAAATAATGCAAACTTCCCCTATTTGCTTTCCTCGGGAGCTCCCGAAACTAGGAGAACCAATTCGGAGTTTATTGCTTTCCTGAATTCGGAAATGTCGACTGCGCCCTCTATTTTCTTGCCGTTAACGAAGAATGTCGGGGTTGCCCTTATTCCTAGGGAGGTTGCCTTGTTATAGTCGGCTTTCACAACTTCCGATTTCTGACCAGAATCAAGGCATGAAGCGAAGAGAGCTGTGTCAGCGCCAACTCTCCCTGAAAAATCCTTCAGTTTCTGGACTGTCAGGGAATTGTAATTCTCGAAAACCAAGAGGTGATAGGGCTCAAAGAGGCCCTGGTCCCTTGCGCACTCTGTCGCTTCCGCTGCTTTTTCGGCAGTCGCTCCATGTATTGGGAAATGCTTGAAAACGAAATTGACCTTTCCAGCATATTCGGCTTTCAGGGCCGAGACAGTTCCTTGGGCCCGGGCGCAATATGGGCATTCAAAGTCCGAGAATTCTACGAAAACGACCTTTGTCCCGTTCTCGGAAAGCTCCGGGAAAGGAACGCTCCCAGAAATGCTCTCTTTCTGCCTTCCGGAATTCAGGCCGGAGAGGAGAAGAAGGGTTATTCCGAATGCGACGAGAGCAATTAACGCATATTTGACTAACTTGTCCGTCTTCTTTCCGGCAGTTTCCTTTTTGTAAAAATTGAGCTTCTTTCCGTCAGACATTTTGGTGGAAAATAATTGGAGGGTTTAAAAAATGTCCGGCCTTGCCCGGAAATTAGTGAAGCGCGCCTGAACTGGATTCTTCAACAATTGAGTTTTCATTCCACATACCCTTCTTCCTTGCCCTGAAATTCGGCAACCCCTGGCCTGGCATATGGACCGAATCAACCTCGAAAAGTGAGACGAACTCCACTTCTTCCCTTCCCCGCAGATCAGAGACTAGCTTTTCTGTTCTTTCCTTGTCAAGGGATACTTTTGCGAGAATGTCGAAAATTCCGGAAATCCCCGATGCTGCCGAGACTCCAGAAACCGATACTAGCTCTTTACAAATTGAAAAAACGCTCTTCGCCCCGGAATCCTTCAATTGTATCAGGAAATAGGAATTAATCTCGTTTGCAGACTTTTTTCCCAAGGGCGCCGAATGGCTGAATTGGTTAATGGGAACACTCATTTGAGTTGTTAAGAGGAATAATCACTATTTAAAGGTTATTAAATTTGAGACAAGAACGGGGACTGTTGAAACCCTCCTAGAAAATGACTGAAA
>JBBIPP010000016.1:0-19779 GCA_037442745.1 archaeon | reverse complement strand
AACAAAGGTTTGTTTGTCACAAAATGAACAAATATCCCGGGCTCTGGCCGGATATGCATTTCAGTCATTTTCTAGGAGGGTTTCAACAGACCCCTGAGAAAATTATTCTTTCGACACTTTTGCCGGAAAATGCGAAATAACCGCGCATATTGTCAGCCAAAGGGGGAATTGAGAACCTTCCGGGAGCGCTCCTTTTCAGGGACACTTTCTTTTCGGGAACGGAAAACAAAATTTCCCTCGCAACAATGTTTGGCATTTATGCCGAGGTCACAGGGGACGAAATGGTTGATGCAGAAAACTTTTCCTAATTCAGGAGGCTAAAAGACGAGGACGGGGCTCCGACAATCATTGTCCACGGAATGACGACCGCATACAAGCAATTTGAGGAGCTGACAAACAGGGAGAACGAGGAGGTTTTCGTCGAGGCAGTATCAGATGCAATAAGAAAAGTCAATTCAAGCCAGAACAATTGATGCATCCTACTACCCTGTTTTGCCCAAAAACTGGCGCAGGATTTGGTAACATTGATTCCAAAGGAAATTGAAGAGAGCGGAATTCCGAAAGAAGAGATAACCTGCCATATTGAGACTGGCCTCTGGAAGGGATTCGTCGGCCTTGAGAACAGCCCATATGCGGGAG
Source organism: archaeon (assembly GCA_037442745.1). GTDB lineage: Archaea > SpSt-1190 > SpSt-1190 > DYHY01 > DYHY01 > JBBIPP01. Next base: position 19,140 of record JBBIPP010000016.1, on the reverse strand, counting down.
TTTTTGACGAACTTGTCGGAAATTTCTGAAGCGGAGAGGCGAACTGGTCCTACATTTTCCCTGACGGAAACCTGTATGTTGTTTTTGCATCGCCCGGGTTCTGCCACACCGGGAAATCGAAGGAAATTCTTGACTCAATAATGACTGGAAACCTACTTTATTGCGAATGAGGGGCAGTTGTACTGAATTCTACATATGCGCCTGAGAACAGCCCTCTTCGGGAAATTCTTGAGAATGGAACGTACAATTGGGATGCAATTCCAGAAAGGACTGTCCGGGCAGTGAGCCTGAGCGGGCACCCCAACTGCGGAAAAGCGTATTTGGAAGCGGCGAAAGCTGTCGAGGCAGATTTCATTTTCCCAATACACAGGTCAGAGAAATCGAAACTAGCATATTCAGCCCTCATAAAAGGAGCGCGATATTCGGAAGACAACTTGCTTTTCCCGGAACCCGGGGAACCCTTGCAGCATTCAGCGATTCCTGACGCCTTGTAACAAAATACTCCGATTCTCCTTTAACATTTCCCTCAATTGTCCGGGAACTTGCAGGAAGCTTATTCAGCGCCTTTTAGCTGAGAGAATTCCCTGCTTTGCCTGTATTGACTCGTTCTTCATAACTGTTTCCTGAAGAACCTTTATTTCAGCTTCAGTTATTGGCCCGGTAACATCAACTTTCGCTCTCCAGAACTGGGTTGTTGTTTTCGTCAGTTTGTCGTATTCTGAATCAGGCCCGCAGAAAAGGGTGCTCGACCTTCCCCCTTTCCGTTCAATCTCCCCCGCAAGCGCCACAATCCGCGCCTTGAAAGTGTTGAAATCCATTTTTGAGGGGCTTTCCCTTATTGTCAATAGCATCTGTTCTCTCCTCAGCCTCATATTGTTTCGACTTTTTCAGTATAAATGCATTGCCCGATTTCGGGCTGTTTTCCTGTACAAACATATATAACTGTGCGGAGTGGCACATTTGCCATGGTAATTGTTCCCGGAGCAGTTTGGGAAAGGAAGGACGTGACTGATTCCCTGATTTCGAACCTGAAGGGAGTCTCAGAAGCTCTAGTTTCAGAGGAAGGATTCACTTCAATTATTGCGACAAGGCGGGAGAGCCCGAAAATGGAGGTAACAAAGAGGGTCTTGAAGCTAAAGGGCCCGGATGACCTCCTAATTGGCGCGTCCGGAATTGACAACTTCTCCTTCTACAAGACTGGAGGCGATTTCCAAGGGTCAATTGTGGCATACAAAGACCGGATTTATTTTGTCTCCTCCCTCGCATTCAAGCTTGAAAGGAAGGCTCTTGCAATAAAGCCGGAGGAGAAAAAGGCGGAAATGGACAAGCTCCTGTTCGATCTCAAGGGCAAGGTTACTGGAGCTGGCCTTCAGTTCTCAGGAACCCTTGATTCGTTTTCTGCCGGAAAGGAGACCGCGTTCACAAAGGAAGGGGTTCTCGAGTTCCTCTCACAGGTGAAATCGGCCCTTGCAGGGCTGAAACTTCGAGCGCTCTAAAAAGGAGGAAAAAGGAAAATGCCTCAATACAAATTTTCCCTAAAGGACAAAAGGGAGTTTTCGTTCGATTCGGAAGAGGTTGCGACAAAGGAAGCTCAGACCGCGGCAAAACAACTGAACGAGCGGATTGTTGTCAGGGTCGAGCGGGGCGGGAACTGGCCAGAAGTTGCGACAGTATATCCCTCGGGCGAAGTGAGAAAGCCGGTTGACGTCTCCGCGTTCGCAAGGAATCTGGAAACGAAAAGGTTCCGGCGCTGAACTCCTCAGACCTCGGCAATGTCTGAAACATCTAGCTCTTTTTTCTCGGGCTTTTCCTTTCCTTCAGGCGAGAGATTTTTCAATTTTTTCCAGGATCCCTCAAAAGCCCCTTCTCCCCTAGAGACTATTGAGTTAGCCCAGTCGAGGAACCTGTCCTTGTTCGAGAAAAGCCGTCCCCAGGAGCGCTCCCTTCCCTTTTTCGTTTTCCCGCAATAGCCTTCAGCCTCCTCCTTTGTTTTCCACGGATAGAAATAGAGGCAGTCTGGTGAATAGTAATATTCCCCTTCCAGCCAGAACTCTTTTACTTCCGCCCTCGAAAATACATAGAAAGCGCCCGAGAGAGGGCAGTGGCAGACAACCGCATCAGCAACGCCCGCCCCGTTCTTCTTTATTGAAAAGTCGTCCAAACCTGTCGGGCTCTCGAGATTTCTCGTTTTAACATCTATTTTCAGGCCGCTCGAAAGAACAATGCTTGGAGTCCTATTAGCGCCAACGTTTTTTAATGAGCTCGCCTTGAACCCAAGCTCTTTGAGTTTCTTCAGGACGAGGAGCTCCGACTCTAGCTTCCTTATCAGGATGTTTTTTTTCTTAGCTTCGCGCCCGAAGAATTCCCCGAGGGCGGAGAGGAGGAAAGTCTCACCTGAAGGCTTTTCCCTCTCCACCATTTCCCAGCTTTCCTAGCCGAACGCTTTCGAGACTGCGGAGGAGAATGTCGAGTTAGCGCTCTCCGCAGCGCCAGTAGCAGTTCCCCAAATCCCGGACCAGTAGCCCAAGGCGTATGCAATCATTATTATCACAATTGCCGCAATTATTATCCATTCAAGGGTTGAAAGCCCCTTCCTTCCGGCCATTCCCGGGAATTCCAAAGCAACCTTTTAATTCTTTTGCAGAATTGGATTATTCAAGAGAGGATTTTTTGGGACAATAGGAAAGTCGCCGATGAGACGAAGAGAAGAGCGAGCGAGTATTTCCAGAAAGAATTAACCTTCTCCCCGTCCGAGCCCCCTGAGATGTCTGAGGCGACCTTTGCCGAAATTATCGGAAGAATCAGGCAGTATCCGAAAAGCGAGAGCCCGACAATCTCAGGATTGCCCGCCGAGGCGCCGAATCCGAAAAGCCCTCCCGCCCCTGACATTTTTGAGAGAATGGATATTATTGACGATGTTGTCCCGAGGATGAACGGGACGAAGAAGCCGGCGGACGCAAGAAGGGTGTATTTCTGAATCCGCAGGGAATTTTTCCGCTTGTCCTCAATTGATTTTAGGCCTTCGAGCTCCCTTGCGGTTTTTCTCACAAGCTCCCCCGCATCGAAATTGTTCCCGATTCCTATGACAATTGTCCTTGCGAAAATCGAAATTCTCCTGTTTCCCGAGAATTCGGAGAACTCCGAGAGAATGCAGTCCGCGAGGCTTTTTCGTCCAGAATGCTTTTCATATGCGGTTTCAGCCTTTCGGAGCCTCCGCCCGATTTCAGTTTTCCCATCAGCTCTCGAGAGGATTGCGCGCGCAGGAGAGCCCTTTGGAATCCGGGAGAGCCTGAGAAGGAACACGACTAACTCCCTTTCTATTTTCGATTCGTCAGACTCCCTGAAAATCCGCATCATGGGGAAGAGATCCTCACATAGAGATATTGGGCAACTGACAAAAACGGGAAAACCCCGAGGAAGAGGGCGGGCGCAAGGGAGGAGCCCCCTTTCGAGAGCGCAAGGAGGACTCCTGCGATTGCCGGGACAACTGCCGAGAGGAAAACAATTGAGATGAAAACTATCTGGGAGTCAGCGGAATGCTTTTCAAGGGCGTTCTCCTCTTCCTCGATTAACCCCTGAGCAGTCCCGTCAAGAAGCACCTTTGCCGAGCCGTCGTATCCATCAACAAGAACTGCCGAAATTGCCGAGAATGCGCTGACCGCTTTCTCCGAGAGCGCGCTCTCAGATATCCGGGAAATTGCCTTCTCAAGCGCTTCGCCTTTCCTCGCGCTCTCAAGCATCCTTCTTGCAAGCTCTTCCGCCATTCCCTCTCCCCGCGAAGCCTCTTCCAGTGCGTTCACGGGATTAAGGCCGAGCCCGAGGAAATGGGAGTATTTCATCAGGAAGCTTCCAAGGCCCCTCTCAACGCTTTTCCTGAACTCGATTTCCGCAACTTTTCCGAGAATTGACGGGAGGCGGATTGAGGCAAGGGCAAGTAGAAGGGAGCCAAGAAGAAAAAGCGGACTGGATGAAACCAGGAAATAGGCCGAGGAGCAAATGAAGAAAACAACCAGGGGTTTTGAGAGCTTTTCCGCAATCTTGATTCCAGAAAGTCTCGCCAAATTGACCTTCTCAGCCAGTCCGCCATTTCCCCCCTGTTTTTCCTGCAGTTTTTTCGGAGAATTCCCTGAAAAATTCCCTGTCTGAGAGTTTCGCGAGCCCCTTTAGGAGAGATTTTCTCGAGGCAATCTCAGGCCCGATTGGCACCCCCCCGAGGAATTCCCTTGAAATCCGCTCCTCTGTTTTTGACTTGGCGCCCATTTTTTTCAGGCTCCCTCTCCCCTTCCCGGACTGCCTGAATATTTTCCTTACCTTGCCTTTCCCGTCAATTTCCGAGATTTCAAGAACTTTCCTCAAAAGCCCCTCATTTTTCGTCTCAAACCGCCTGCAAGAAACAAGAAGTCCGAAATATCCGAGGTCGTTTTCCCCAATTCCCTGACTTTTCAGCCGCTCGACTGCGCCCTCTGGGGAATCCGCATGATATGTGTAGAATGTGGAATATGCTGGACCGGAGAGGCAGGCTTCCCTCAATGCTGACGCGTCTTCCCGGCTCCTAACTTCCCCAATCACTATCCTGTCTGGCCTTAGGCGGAGAGTTTCTCGCACAAGAAAGCCCATCCGTATCCCGAGGTTCTCAGCCTCCGAGAGGCAGACTTTGTTCTCGTGGGGAATTGAAATCTCCGGAATTTCTTCCACTACAGCAACCCTTTGCCTCTCCGGAACGAACCGCAGGAGGGCGTTCAAAAGGGTTGTTTTCCCCGCGCCAGTATTCCCAATTACCCCGATATTCGATGCCCCTGCAGATATTGCCAAGGACAGGAATGCGGCAGAATCAAAGTCAAGCATTCCGAGGCCAACCAAATCCGTTATTGTCAGGGGGGTTTCCGAGAATTTCCTTATTGCAATTGAGGGCTCCTTTGAGATTGGTGGTATTTCAACCGAAATCCTTTCGCCCGAAGGGAGGATTGCATGGGCCGACGGCTTTGACCTGTCAACCCTCCTTCCCATTGGAAACAGGAGCTGGTTCGCCTTTTCCACGAGATATTCGCTTGAGGTGAACCTGAGGCTTGTCGGAAGCATCCCGAATTTCCTGTGGTAAATGAATATAGGAGAAGAGGTCCCGTTAACCATTATTTCCTCAATAAAAGGGTCTTTCAGAAGGGGCTCTAGGGGCATTGCGCCCTCTCCCGTTGAGAGGAAAACAATTTTCTCGTACAACTCTCTTTTTTCCGGCGGGAGCTTTTTTCCGAGAGCTGACTCGTATCTTGACACAAGCGCTCTTATCTCTCCTGCGCGTTTCTCTCCAGTCTCCACAATTTCAGGGAGCTTTTGGTATGCTTCCACAATCTTTCCTATCCTGAAGACATCTTCAGAATCAAGCTTTTGAAGCCCCTTCGGGGAATATTCCATTTTCCCGGAATCCGAGACAACGACTTTGGAGAACTCGTTTTCGAAAACGGACTTGCCCCCTTCGCGCCCGATTATTTCAAAACCAAGTTCAAGAATTGCCATTTCCGAATTTGTCAATCAGCCATTTTCTTCGCATGCAGTTCAATCAGGGATTTCAGCTCGGCTCCCGCGACCTGTCCCTTGAACTTTTCCATTGCAAGCCCCATTAGCCCGCTCATTGCCCTTGATAGACCTTCCTTTCTTATGTAGTCCGACTTGTTTTTGACAAGCTTCTCAATTTCCGCTGAAACTGATTCAGCACCGGGAGCGCCGGAAAGTTGGGTCGCGAATCCTTCCCCCTTGCCGATTGCCTCAAGGGCGGAGGGAATCAATTCCCTCAGTATTTTTCCCTCCCCAGTTTGTTTCAGGAAAATGTTTAGCGCGCCCTCTGGAATTTTTGAGAACTCAAGGACGCCCTTCCTTTCAAGATAGGGAATTGTTTCCTCGACAATTGTTGCTGAAAGAACCGGGGGAACTCCCATATCAATTGCCTTTCTGAAAACCCAGTATTTCTCTGAAACAAGGACTTTCTTTGCAAGGTTTTCCGAGAGTCCGAGGTTCCTAAGCATTGAGAGCCTATCTTCCGGAGTCTCGATTTCCGGCAATTTCCCGAGCAAGTCTGACGTTCCTACCGGGGAGATGTCCGTTTCCGGATAGAACCTTGCGCTTCCGGAAATTGGCCGAAGGAAACTGGAGGAATTGTCCGGATTGACTTTTCTCGTCTCCCCAGGAACTCCCTTCCCTGCCGAAAATATCCTTTCCTCTATCACATTCAAGGGACCCTCAAAATCGAAAGAAGATTCCCCCGTTACAATGAAGACAAGGTCGTTTTCCCCTGCTAGGAGGGCTTTCTTTGCTTTTGAAATCTCCTCCTGAGATATTCCATATTTGGAAATATCCTCGTCAGTGTGTATGAAGCCTTTCGCTTTTGTGAGAACCCTGACCTTTTCTGCGACCTCCTTTCCAAATGTCCTCCCTTCGTCCAGAGGTTCCTTCAGCATTCCGGCAATTCCGGGGAAGCTCTTTCCAAATACCCGCTTTCCTTTCAGGAGCTTGCACTCCGTTCCCGAAAAGCAGTCCGTTAATTCCGCTGTAGAAAGGGGAACTTTTCCTTCGGAGGCTCTTGAAAGCGTCCGCCAGTATTTCTCCCCCATTCTTACGAGCGCTTCCTGCCTTGCGATCTCCCGCTCAACAATAAGGGGAATTTCCCCGAGGTTCTGGACCCCCTTCAATTCGACGCGCGCCCCCCCGTCGGCGGAAATGTTAATGTCCTGCCTTATTGTCCCAAGGCCTCTTCCGACTCGCCCAGTCATTCTAAGTAGCAGTCCGATTCTTCCGGCAACTTCTTTCGCCTCTTCAGGGCTCGAGATGTCCGGAGCGGTTGTTATCTCAACCAAGGGGATTCCGAGACGGTCAAGGCGGAAAGTTGCGGAATTGTCCCCTGAGGCAATCATCCGTCCCGCATCCTCCTCAATGCAGACAGATTCTATTCTTATCCGTTTTCCGGAAACCTCGACAAAGCCGTCCCTTGCGACAAGCGCAGTCCTCTGAAAGCCTGACGGGCAGGAGCCGTCAATAATAGCCTTTCTCATTGTGTTTATTTCCGGAAGGATTTTGCAATTCAGGCTCCTTGAAATTATGAGGGCAGTCTCAAGGGCGTCCGAATCGAGGGATTTCGGCGGCTCCTCGTCAATTTCGACAAGGCAGGTGGAATCCGAATACGCCTCGTAGACGAAGGTCTTTTTCTTACTCGCTTCAGCCTCGCTTATGATGTCGCGCTCCCCGAGTTCGCTTGCAACCGGCCGGAGGAACCTCCTGACAACAACGTCAGGAGACTCTTCCCTGAGGACGCAAGGGCATCTGCAAAAAAGCTTCCGTCCGGTAACGCCAAGCTGGTTTCCTGGATCAAGCTGCTGGTGTATTTCTAGCCCGGCCTTCATCGGATGTCTGTCACTTGTTTTGGTTTAAAGGTTTTTCCCGGGGAGCGCCTTCGAAGAAAGCAATCCTGGCTGAAAATGTCTTGTTCCGGGTAACCCTGCTCTCCAGAAATCCGCCAATCTTTTATACTTCAGGGGCATCTTCGCAGAATGCCCCGGACAAGCTATCCTGAAGAAATAGAATCAAAATTCCTCTCGGGGATTTCCGAAGGGAACGAGGTTGAGATAGAATTCTCCGACGGCTCTTCTGAGAAAGGAATACTGATGCCCCGGATTTCCGAGGGGAATGCGCGAATAATTGTAATCAAGCTCAATAGCGGATACAATTTCTCGGCGGATCCGGAGAAAATAACCGCAATAAGGAGGACTGGGGCCGGAATAGGGATAGGGAAAGCAATCCCCCTGAGTTTCAAGAGGCCTTCCTCTGCGCTCGGGCTCCCGAAAATCGCCCTTGTTGCAACCGGAGGGACAATTGGAACGCATGTCGATTATGCAACCGGAGGGGTCTACATGTGCAGGACGCCGGAAGAGGTCATTTCAACAGTTCCAGAAATATCGAAAATCGTTGATATTGCGAGCGTCTCTTCCCCATTCACTTTAGCATCTGAAGACATGGATTTTTCCCACTTTTCTCTCCTCGCAGAAGAGGTTGGCAGGCAATTGAACGACCCGGAGATATCGGGAGTAATTGTCACGCACGGAACGGACATTCTCCACTACACTTCAGCGGCGCTCTCGTTCGCCCTTCATTTGGCGAAGAAGCCTGTCTGCGTTGTCGGAGCACAGAGGTCGCCCGACCGGGGAAGTTTTGACGGCTCAATAAATCTCCTCGCTGCCGCGAATTTCATTGCAAAGGAGAGGTTCTCAGGAGTCTTTCTCGTAATGCACGGGACAACGAACGACACAGACTATTGCCTTGCACATCTCGGGACAAAAGCCAGGAAAATGCACTCTTCCCGGAGGGATGCCTTCAAGTCTGTGAACCAAACGCCTTTCGCAAAGATTTTCCCGGACGGCCAAGTTGAGGCTCTTCTTCCTGGCTTCTCCGGATTTTCAAGGGAAGCTAAGGTGAGTTTTCCCTCCCCAGTTTTCGAGGACAAAGTCGCTCTTGTGAAATGCGCCCCGAACATGTCCCCAGAAATAATCGACTTTTACGTTTCCAAGAGGTACAAGGGGCTGGTAATTGAGGGAACAGGCCTCGGCCATGTAATTTCCAACGGGCCCAAATCCTGGATTCCTTCAGTGAAGCGGGCGGTTGATTCTGGTTGCGTTGTTGTCGCAACAACCCAGACAATCTACGGGACAACCCATCCTTACACTTATCGGAACCTTCGCCTTCTCGGGAATACCGGAGCTGTATTCGGAAAAGACATTCTTCCGGAAGTCGCTTATGTGAAGCTTGCTTGGCTCCTAGGGCAGGGAAAGTCTTTGGATGAAACAAAAGCCCTTCTTCTTGAGAACTTGGCTGGCGAGATTAACCAGTCAATATCCGCATCAGACCCCTTTTCCGAAAGTTAACAAGCGAGCCAGCTTTTTCAGGCAGTACCTGCCGAATTTTTCCGCTCCAAATCCAAGACTTCCATTTGCCCGGGGCGCGCTATGAGAAAAGGTCCCGGAAAAAAGTTAAATATGTACCAGCAACTCAAAGCGGGAATGACGGACGCCCAGGCAATATCTGGAATTGCCCTCCAGATAAGCCTCCTTTTATTCTCGTCCCTTGTCGGATTTTTCATTGCCGCTCGCTTCAAGCAACCCTCAATACTCGGGGGGCTTTTCATCGGGACTCTTATAGGCCCTTCGTTCCTGGGGATAGTCTCCTATTCAGAGACAATACAGACTGTCGCTCTGATAGGCGCAATATTCCTCCTCTTCACTGTCGGCCTCGGGATGAAGGCGACTGATCTTACTGACACAAAGGCAATAGTTGTCGCAACGACCGGACAGGCAATACCAATAGGCGCAGGCGTGCTTGTTTCAAGAGCCCTTGGCCTTGACTGGATTGCCTCCACTTTCATGGGAATAGCAATAGCTTCCACAGGAACTGCAATAACTGTCAAAGTTTTCTCAGATCTAGGGAAGCTTGACAGAAAGGAGGCGAAGGTTTTTCTCGGGGCAACGGTTTTCGACGACATACTGGCTCTCCTTGCGCTTTCAATTTCCCAGCAGGTGGCGTTTGCCGGAAGCATCTCGATCCTCTCGCTTTTCGGGCGCCTGGTCTTTGCGGTAATATTCCTTGTCTCAGCATATGTTTTCGGAAAGCGCTTCATTTCTGATAGGCTGATAAGCCTTCATAACTGGGCAATGCTCAACAGGGAATACGAGCACGCCCCGATGATTGCCGCTGTATTTGTCGCATTCTCCTACGGGGTTCTTGCGGAGCTGTTCGGCCTCTCATCCCTTGTAGGAGCGTTCATTGCCGGCCTTTCAATAAACAAAGTCGAGGAAGGGGGCCACAAGGAGGGCGCGAGATATCTGGAAATGATATTCGGGAGCCTCTTTTTCGTCTCCTTGGGAGTGCTAGTCGACCTGAAAAGCGTGTTTTCCCTCCACGGTCTCTTCCTCTTCCTTGTAGTGTTCGCGGTTTCAGTCTCGACCAAGTTCCTTGCCGGCTTTTTTTCATCAAGGCTGTTTCGCCTCGGGATGAAGGAATCAGCAGTAATAGGGGCGGGGATGATTCCCTTGGGGGAAATTTCTCTCCTAGTCGGCCTAATCGGGGTTTCCTCAGGAATACTTTCAAAGGAGCCTTTCTCAGCAATAATTGCAGTGACTTTTGCAACATCAATACTTGCTCCAATTGCAATAAAATCGCTTTATTCGGTTAGGACTTTTAAGAAGAACGTCAAGATATACTGATTCCCCGGGCGGACTGAAGGTCTGGTTGAATTTTTCCTATTGTCTGAGAATAATGTGGATTATGTCGTTTCTGCACTCTATCAGAACGGTCATTCTGCTGTTGCCAGCTTCCATGAAAATGGCTGAATAGTCAAAGGAATTCTCAGTCTCCTTTATCACCTCGATTTCAAACCCCCCATATGTTGAGCGGAGTATTCCCATATGCCCGCAGAGAACAAACAGCCTTTCTTTCAAAATGGGCTCGCCCTCGGATATTTTCTCCTTTATTTTCTTGTATTTCGAGAACCTGTCCGCGAGACCGGCCTCTTTTTTTCCGAGCCGGAAAATCACGCTATCCCTTATCTCCCTCGATTCGACATATTTTTTCCCGGAGAATTCCCCGGCGATTGCTTTTGCCAGATCTGTTGCAAGTAGGGACCCCGTTCCAGCGCGCACTAGGCCCTTTTCTATTTTCTCAATCTGGAAAGGCTCCGATCGACAGTCCCTTTTCTTGACAATCAGGCCTTTCCCCGAAAAATCCGCATTTTTCATATCCTTTTCCTCCCAGCTTATACGAGACCGTTCCTTATTGGTATTGCCGAAATCGCCACGCCGACAGTCACGAATGTGACGAAAAAGCCGTATTTCATCAATTCAAGGAAGCCTATTTCTATCCAATAGTTCTTTTCGAGGAGCCCCAGCGCGACAATGTTCGCCGTGCTTCCGATTATTGTCAGGTTCCCAAAAAGGGTTCCCCAGAAGAGAAAGGCCAACCAAAGAACGTTCCCAGCATTGACTGTTTCCAGACCTTCCACCACAGGCGAGAATGTCGCAACCGCAAGGACATTGTCGAGGAATGCGCTCGCCCAAAAGCAGGCTGTTTTTGCTAAGATGAAGAGCCTTCTCAATTGTTCCGTTGAATATTAACCCAAGAAAGACTATTCCCAAGAGAATCAAGCCGTTTATTCTGGCTACGCTGAACTTGACTTCCTCAAAACCTTTGCGATAGTGCACCGGGCCCATCTTTTCAGAGAATTCCCTAATATAATCCCGGAAGAAAACAAAGACGAAAACAAGGAATGCGAGAAGAACCAGCAAAGTTACCGGCGTTGCCGGCACAAAAGTCCCCGAACGAGAGCTTGCCTTTTATTGCAATCAGCACCACTACAGGGTTTCCGACAGCAGTCGCGCTGCTACAAATGTTTGTAGCTAAAATCGAGAGCATAAGGAGTGGAACCGGCGCTATCCAGATTCTCGAGCATATGCAGAAAATCATTCCCGTCATGAAGAGAATTGACGTCACTTCATCGACAACTGCCGAGAGAAAGGCGGAGAGAACGAGGAGCGAGAAAAACAGGACTTGATTTCCGGAGAGCAGCGTGACAATTTTGCCTATTAGATATTCGAAAAGCTTGTTTTTCTTGAAGAATCCGACGAAGAGCATCATTCCAATCAGGAACTCGATTATCTCAAGGGACGCGAATTCAACGAAATTTGGAATGTCAAGAATCCCGGATGCAAAGGATAGCGCAAGCCCTATGAAAGCGAATGCGAGCTTCAGTTCCCAGTAGAGAATGGTCCCGAGAATGAACGAGGCGACTATGCAGACTGCGAGAACCTGCTTGAAGGTCATTCCTCCGAGGAAAGAGAGCGTTCCGAGAAGAAGAACTGCTAGGAAGAACTAGGTTTTCTTCAAATCAGGTAATATTTTCCCGGCTGCCTGAGGACTGCCGAACGAAAAGAAGCCTCTGGATATTTCCATGAAAAGCCCCTTTCGCCATTCTCCCGAATATAAAGAGTTTTGCGTGATTCCGCACGGTCCCTCAGAGGCGAGCCTTCTTCCAGCTGTAGAGGTAGTATGCGAGGAAGACAGCAATCCCGAGGAGAATTGAGAGGAAAAGCGAGAGGTTGACTCCGCCTTTGCTTTCCCCGACCCGGAGGCAGTCGGAATCCGCCAAATTTTCGCAGTCGGAGTCGCATCCGGCCAAATCGGGCTCGCAGAGTCCGTCTGGGAGACCTAGGCAATCACTTGGGCAAGAAAGCCTGTTTTCCTCCGGGCTCTGGCAGAGGGAATCTTTGTTGCAAACAGAGATTCTTTCTGAGAGAACGAGGTTCCCGTTGGGAGAGAGTATGTCGATTCTGTCGGGCAATCCATTTCCTGCCGGAAGCTTGACTAGCCCAATTGCCTCAGAGGTTTCGATTGGGGGGTCCGTAAGGAGAAGGAAATCCGCCGAGAAATTTGAACTGGAAACCGGGCTTTTGCCGGAGAAAAGGGTTGCCTGGTATTCGCCGTAACTTTCCCATGAACTCCCTGGGATTGGTGAGTATGAGATTATTTTTCCTGTTCCGTCCAGATAAATTTCCACCTGGAATTCAACCGAATACTCCTGAGCGGAAACCGAGAAAACCGGAGAAATCAAAAGCACAATGAGAAAGAGACCTGCGGGGAAAACGTGCCTTTTCATGTGTCACACCTCATTTTGTCAAGAGTCCTCAGGTGGGCTAGGGATGGCTCGTCAAACGCTCTCGGGCCCGGAGCATTCGCATAGCTCATTATTGACCTCCCCCCGAAAGCGTTCAAATTCCCCTGGCAACAGACAGAGTATGTACCGGAGCAAGAACAGCAGTCCTTTGATTCCGGGTCGCACCCGTATTCTTTCTTCAGGGGATTTGGGACTGCCAATGCCCCGCATTTCGTCCCGTAGTTGCAGTATTCGTCCCTCAGGCCGAACTCATGCCCTGCTTCGTGGGCAAGGACTCCGGCGAAACCGCTTTTCACGAAAACCCCCCCGACTTTGCAGGAAAATCCCCTGATGCTCGGGCCTCCGCAGAGGTTGTTGTTATCAGTCAGACCGACAGCAATGTCGAATGCTGGAACGACCCTCTTTGCGCAGTTCCTTATTGCAATTGCCTCCCCGCAGGTCTTGCAGGAAATTTTGGCCGGGCAGGGTTCAGTTCCGAAAACAATTTTCACCCTCTCCGGGCATGCTGAAAGGGGCGTGTTTGAGACGAAAAAGGAGAGCGATTTCTCCGCTTCGCCAATGAATGCCTCCCTCGATCCGTTCCAGGATACTGGGACGAAGACAAATGTCAGTTTGGGATTCTTGCATTTCCCTCCGGAGCACAATTGGGAGACTGGGCAATCCGAGTTTGATTTGCATTCCGGGGCTGACAACGTTGTTGTAGGGGAGGTTGTCGGAACTGTTGTTTGGGCAGCGCATGCTTCAGTTTCTGAATACGGGACGCAGAAATAGCCGGTTTCAGGACCGCAGTAATTGACCTGCCTTGTCCTTTTCTCCGAATCGCATTCCGACCATTCCGTCGGGGGATTGCAGACGGGGCAGGAAATTGCAATCTGCCTCTTATCGCAGGTGGCGTTCCTTGAGCAGACAAAATTGCTTCCGCATGCGAACCCTTCCGGATATGGGGAATGGCTACAGAGGAATCCTGTGTTGTTCGAGCAAAAGTCCCTTGTGCAAGGGTTATTGTCTTCGCAGTTCGGCGGGCATGCCGGAGCGGGAACAGTTGTCGTTGTCTTTGGCGGAACATAGCAATAATGGTTAATTATGCACGACTTTTCCGGGGCGCATCCTGCTGGCGCGCACACCCTCTCGGAATATTCGCTCCCTTCAGGGCACCCTCCGAAATTGCAACCCTTCAATACCCAGGGCCCGCAGGAGCATGCAGGGATTGTTGTTAGCACTGTTGTGCTTGTCCCGGGAACAACCGATGTCGGAGGCGACTGGGTAGTTGTCGTTGTTCTAGCGTTTATTGTCGCGTTTTCAGAGCAGGAAGCGTTCCTCAGGTCGTCTGTGCTGTAGTATGACTCGATGTCCGAAAACGCGTTGTTCGCGAAATAGTTGCAGGACAAAAAGTTGGCGTAGGAAGTCTCAAGGAAAATCCCGATTTTCGAGCCGTAAATCTCGTTTCCGGAAACATTGTTCTTCGATGCAGACCTTATGTGTATTGCGTTCCCCGAGAAATTGGAGAGGATGTTTCCGAGCAGAATGTTTCCGCCAGAGCGGACAATTTCAATTCCCTTCACTCCGGAGGCGAGAATGTTTGTTATTAGCAGATTCTCCCTTCCCGGGGCGACTGTTCCCAGAGAGCCTTCAATGGCTATTCCTGCATCCTTGCTCTCAAAAATCCTGTTTCCGACGAATTCGTTGTTCTCTGAATTATACGAGCCAATTCCTGTAGGGTTCCTTGAAAAATTGTTCAACGCAATCGAGTTGCCGCCCGAGGATGCAAGATAAACCCCCTTTAGGTTCCCGAAAATCCCAGAATTCCGTATTCCTCCGTCAATAATCCCAGAGAAATGAATTCCAGTCTCAAAGCCGGAAATGTTCGGGCAGTTCTCAATAGTTATGTTTCTGGCAAAACCTTGGGCGAATATCCCTATTGAGTTGCTTGGAGAATATTCGGTTATTGAAAATCCTCGGCAGTCAAGGCGGACGTTCGATGCGTTTATTTTCAGGCAAACCGGATAAGTGTTCTGTATTTTCGTAGTTGAATTCGTCAGATCATTTGAGAGGAAATAGGAGCCCGGTTCGGTTATCGGGGAGCAGGAGGAGATCTGGCGTTCTGCCGGGAATCCTTGGAAAAAAATAAGGAAAACTCCCAGCAAGAGGACAAAAAACAGGCGCCCGGATTCGCTCCCCCCCATCTCCGCTTGTAAAAAGTCCTTTTTCCTATTTAATTGTGTTGGATGCCTGTCGGAGTGTCTGCCAAGATTTTCGCTGAGCGAGCCCTTCCGGCAAGAATTATGTCCCTGCGAAATGTTTCGCAATTGCTGTCGACCTTTCGCGCCCGAGTGAACTGCCCAAGGACAAGGACTTTCCCGTTATGAGCGAAAACGAACTTTCACCTTTCAATTCTCGTATTAGCCGTCTGGCGCCCGAATGTCGATTTTCGGGAAGATAAATTAAGAGATTGCCCGGAAATAGCTCCGGGAAATCCGCTCAAATTCCCAGATGGACAATTCCTTCTGATTGCGGACAACTCCTTCTTTGCTCCCTCCTTAGGGAATTTCTGCGACCGCGCATTTTCAGCTAATTAGCATTGAAAGAGCCCGGACTTCAGGATTGACATCGGGATTTTAGCACGTTCCCTCTTTGGCGGGCCTCCTCGCAGTAGAGTGCCTTGAGCGAAAGCCCCCGAAGATCTTTGTTTTTCCCGAATCCTTTCTTATTTGAATGGAAACTTCAAGGAACTTTTTCGGAGTAGCGAGAATATCCTTTTCGGAATCAGTTATTCCCAAAAGCTTCGAGACAGAATAGAACTGCTTTTTCGCGTTCTGGAAGAAATCGGTTGCCTTGTCGTTTAGCGAGGGTGTTGGCTCCCTTCTTCCAACTTAGCAGTAATAGTTGAGAAAAACGAGGTGCCTTCCCCCATTTCTATATTTCTTGCTCAGCAGGCTTTCTCCGAATTCAAGAGGCTTCCCCGGCTTTGCCCGAAAGCCAGTCTCCTCGAAAACCTCTCTCACGAATGTGTCAGATATTTTTCCCAGAAATCAATACAACCTCCGGGAACTTTTATCAGCCCTTTCAATTTGGGATATTTCAAGAGGAGAATTTTTCCGCTCTTGTTGAAAACGAGCGCTCCGCAAACAATCTCAATAGAGTTCCCCCTTTGGAACATTTTTCCAAGTTAATTGCCGAATATAAATACTCCAAAAAATATTCGCCACTCGGAAGAGTTAAATATCGGAAAAAGGATAATTCAAGGCATAAATCCAAATAGTTTGATTAATGTTCTCGAGTATATAGCATTCATTGATTAAATTAGAGTGCAACTAGGGATATATATCAAATAAGCGGAAAGAGAAATAGGTACAGTCTGCGCACAAATCCGCTGGTAACGGTTTTTGTGTGTCCCGGCGAGTCTGGTAAACTCAGCTGGTCTGGTATCCTTTCCGTCTGTCTTAGTTGAAATTCTATTTTCTTGAACTGGTAAGGTTCAATTTTTTTTGAATTTCTTGGGACAGCTATGGCTATCCCGAGTATATAGTCATTTCGGCACTCTGAAGCAAGTCTTCCCTTGCTCGGGTCCTTTGGGGCCCCTGATTGGGGAGAAAAGTTCCAGAAAAGTGCCATAACAAAGAAATGACGGGGTGAAGAAAAAAATGGACTATGTCCTACAGAGTGCGGCAAGCGTGGCAAGACCTGGGGCTGACTTTGAAGTCGGCCAAGCCAGGATAGTGGTAGTTGGCTGTGGAGGAGCCGGAAACAATACCGCTGACAGACTATACCGTCTGGGCATTCAGGGAGCTACAGTTGTTGCTTTGAACACTGACAAGCTCCACCTTGATGCAAGAGAAGCTGACAAGAAGATACTAATCGGCCGTGACCTTACAAAAGGTCTTGGCGCGGGCGGGTATCCAGAAGTCGGAAGGGCTGCAGCAGAGGAAGCGAGGAACGACATAAAAGATTCTCTTCGGAACTGCGACCTCGTTTTTGTCACTGCAGGGATGGGCGGAGGAACAGGAACCGGAAGCGCTCCGGTAGTTGCTCAGCTCGCAAAGGAGCAAGGCTCGATTGTGATTGGCGTTGTGACAATGCCCTTCAAGATGGAACGGGCAAGGATTTTCAAGGCGGAAGCCGGGCTCTATGAGCTCAGGCAGATGACTGACACGGTAATTGTAATTGACAACAACCGGCTGGTTGAGGTTGCAGGCAAGCTCCCGATTGCGCAAGCATTCGCGGTTGCAGACGAGCTGATTGCAACAATGATCAAGGGAATTGTCGAGACAATCGCAGTACCGAGCCTGGTCAACCTGGACTATGCAGACGTGAAAGCAGTTATGTCGAACGGCGGAGTCGCGGTAATCGGAGTCGGGGAATCGACAAGCGAGAACAGGGCGGAGGAATCCGTCAGGAAGGCGCTCTCGAACCCCTTGCTCGATGTTGACTACAAGGGCGCGACAGGCGCAATGGTGCATGTTGTCGGAGGGCCGGACATGACTCTGGACGAGGTCAACACAATCGGAGACCTCGTTGCAAAGGACATGGACCCCGGAGCCTCGGTAATCTGGGGCGCGAGGATTGACCCTGCGCTCGAAGGCTCTATCCGCGTAATGACGATAATAACTGGGGTAAAGTCACCCCACATCCTCGGAGCAGTGAGCCCGAAGGAAACGTCAATACGGACGAAGCAGACAGCGAACCACTTGGGAATCCCTGTGCTTGCGTAAAGTTACACAGACACACACGAACAACGGGAGAGTAACGACGGACAAACAAGCGAAAAGAGCAACAGGGAGCGCGGCCGGCAGGAGTCTGCCCCTCCCTCTCTTTTCCAACAATTAAAACAAAAAGAAAACCAAACAAAACAAAAAACGGAAAAAAATCAAAATGATCAATTCACAGTCAAAAAGCCGGCTTGTTTATGGGACAATCAAGGGCAGCCTTTCCAAGATTTTCTTCCAATCTTCTAGCCACCCCCAAGCCCAAACGGGCGTAAACCCAAATTGGAAGGCCTGTCTACCAATATCAGGCCGGCTTTCGACCGCTGCAAAAGAAAAACCCCCCGGGAGGATATATTCTCAAACTAGCCAAAAAGCTAGCCCCCAAACCCCCAATAAAAACCAAACTTTCTTCCCGGGGGCTGTAGCACACAATTTTCACATTCATTTTCATTCAAATACAGCAGAAGAAACCAAAGAGGAAGAAATTGGAGGAAGCCTCCAGGCGAGCCTCCTGCCAACTGGGCCGGATGCGCTTTCGCCGCAATTGTCGGGACAAATGTCCTGACACACCCCTGTATGAAAGACAAGAAAAAAAGAGAAAAAACAGGAAAAGAAAAGGGGACCTGAATGTCCGGGCAACCGGAAACGGGCAGTCTCAATCTGCCTGCATGTCAGACGCCCTGAGAAAATGCATGCAAGAGGGATTTGGCCATTTGGCGTTTGGACAAGCCCTTTTGTCGGCATCAGAAACAAAAAACAAAAAGAACGAGACAAAGACCTTCGAGCCTAGACAACTCGGAGGCAAGCAAGCAAAACTGCTCTGAGGGCTCTTTCCCGAGTCCGATGAGGGGCATACGCCATCAATTTTTCTGATTAATTCAGATTCTATAGACGGCGAAGAGACAGGAAAGACGTATTTTTCGAACAATTGCTCCGGAGGCAGATTCATTATTTTTGCTCCTCCTGCTTTTGCAGTCAGTTCCCTTGTGGCGTTGCCCCGGATGTTGCTGACAAGATGTTCGATCTCGGGAACCGAAAGCCCCCTCCCAAGAGCCAAATTGCCGGACGCAACATCATGTGCCCGGAAGCTCAGTTCAGCTTCAGGGACAAAGAGATAGGTCCCGAGCGCCCAATAAAACTTCCTTTGGGCGAGAACCAACGAATTTTTTCCGTAAATTCCTGCCAATTTCCAGAGAAGCTCCCAATAGCTCCCTTTCGGATCTAGTTATCCTCCCGGGGCAGGGCGCCTTGCGTCAGTTTCTTCGCAAGAACTGCCCGGAAAGCAGTCTCTTCCGGTAATTCGAAAATATTGGCAACACCTTTCAGGAATTTGATTTCTCCCCACGAAACCGGAAACAATGTAACATTTTTGGGACGAACAGTTCCTGTTGAGAATCTAGAGGAAACATTCACTTCATCTTGGCAATTATAAATGCAATAGTTATAGGGACTGTTGAAACCCTCCTAGAAAATGACTGAAAGGAATATCCGGCCAGAGCCCCGGATATTTGTTCATTTTGTGACAAACAAACCTTTGTTTAACCTGTTCAGGAAGTATTTATTGAAAGCAGGGGTGCATCCCGGAGAGAAATTCCCGGTTCTCGAACAAAATCTATTCCAACAACGCCCACCTCTTCTACCTTGTCCAGACAACGGAACGCTCGTTCCGGAAAAAGGCGAGTCGCCGCCTCTATATTGACGGGACGGGATTCTCCAAGCACTATTCTAAATACTATG
>JBBIPP010000015.1:0-28604 GCA_037442745.1 archaeon | reverse complement strand
CTTTCAACTTCGAGAAGGTCAGGATTGCGGATTTTTCGCTAATCTTTGTCAAGGGGTTAAAAAGACCAGACAAGAACGCCTATTTAGTGAAACTGCATTTTAAGGCTCCGAGGCACCCTTTTTCAATGTCCTTCCCCGAAATAACTGCAGAGATTTCCGGATCCCCGGCAGAGAGGATTACTGTTTTTTCGGCTTCAATTGAAGCGTCAATGAATACTGGAAGAGAGATGGCGAAGGGGCTGACGCCCCCTATTTCCATTCCTGTAATTGCCTTCACTTCAGGGGATTTCGCAAGCCGGAGGCTTCCGATTCCGGCAGCAGTTTCAAGAAGGGGAACATCAACCTCCCTGCCCTTTGGAAGAATTGCAATTATTGCCTTTCCGCTCTCGGAAACAAACGTGAGGGTTTTTAGGAGCCCTCCCTTTCCGATTCCGAAAAATGGGGCAATCTGTTCAGTCTTCCTCCCATATGTGCTGTGGGAAACAATCTGGCAGGGGATTCGAAGACTTGAAAGCCTTTTTTCAGTAAGGGAAACGAAATCCGCCATCGGATTTTTGCTACGCAAGGAATGTTTAAAAATGGCTCGGAAAGGGGATTTCCCGACAATGACTTCCTTTGAATTGCCGGAAAACCGGCGCCGGGAAATTTAATTGCAATAGACGCAAGCGCCTACGCAAGCGCCTACGCAAGCGCCTACGCAAGCTCAGGCTGTTGAAGTTGGGCAAAGGCAATATCAAGGGGGAAAAAGACGGCACTTTGACAGGTTCAAGCCCCTAAAAATTGGAGAGGAACTTGATGTCAAGATTGAAAAGACCGGGGGGAAGGGAGATGGGATTGTGACAGTAAGGGGTCTTGTCCTATTCGTTCCTGGAGGGAATGTCGGCCTCGAATGCAGGGTCAAAGTTGTCAGGGTTCTTCGGAATTTCGCTGTCGGAGAAATAATTGCCTAACAACAAAATGCATATCTTCCGGATTTCGCCCGTGTCGAAACCGTTCTATTCGGAGAACCGGTTGCCCGACTATTTCAGGTATGCTGTCACTTGTTTATTGAATCGGCAATAATCCTGTTTATAAGGTCGCCCACCTCGAAGAGCGCCTGCTCCGGCTTTGCAGGCTTTGAGAGGGGCTTTCCGATTGCCCTGCAAATCTCCTCGGCCAGGCGGTCTTCCCCTAAAATAACTATTCCGTCCGCCGAGTTGCAGAGGCATTCAATTGCCGAGAACCTCGTATTGAAGCGGGCTCTGACATCTAGCGCGCCAATTGATTTCGGATAGGAGAACGCAAGATATCTCATTGAGGCTATTTTCGACCCCGACAAGACAGCTTCCTCCCCGAACGGGGAGCCCTCGACAAGAAGGATTGCTCCCCTTCTTGCGCAGACTGTGGAGACAGCATCAATCAGAGCGGAATCCTCGCTTGAGCCAATTATCGCGACCCGGAGCTTCCTTGAACCTGCGACCACTTTTCCGGACTACCTTTTCCTTATTTTCCAATGGCTTGACGGATATTTGTAGAATTTCTTCGGGACAGACATCCTGCTTCCGTAGAAGAAACCCGTGGCAAGACCGAGCGCCCCTGAAACCCCTAGGGCAATCAAAATCTGCAGGTTTGTTGCTGAAAAGGACATTATTCCCGGAGCCTCCTTTTTCCTGACAAATATTCAAACCTCTCCTGTTCTCCTGCGTCCTCCGCGAAGAATTTCCCGATGTAAAAGCATATTCCAAACCCAAGAACTGATGCGACAACCAAGTCCCAAGGAATGGCGTTCAGGGCGCCAGAGACTGATTCGATTATTCCCATGCCGAGTTATTTTCCTTTCCGGCTAATAAAGGTTTCATTCAACTCCCTCTTGAAAAAGGTTATATTTGGGGGGGTGTTGGTTATTTGGGAGAATGGCTGCACCAATCCAGATAGGATATGCTGTAATAATTGTAGCAACTCTTTCCGCCCTGATAACTGGAAGGAGAGAGCCGATTTTCTGGGCGCTCCTCTTCTTCATTGCAGTTACTGTAATTGCATATGCCGGGATTTTCACTTCAAAGAAGGCCGTAAAATCCATTATTGGCGAAGTGAAGCCACCGAAATAGTCAGGCAATAAGAGGCATTCCCAAAAGCCAGGAGACCGGGTTTCCTAGGAAGAGGGACACTAGAAGGGATGCCAGGAAGACTGGGACAAATGGAATTCCCTCCTTTACGGACACTTCCCTTTGGTCAAGGAGCCCTCTCTTCGATAGGGAAATTATTCTCGAAATGTCCGCCCGCGTAAGGCCAGTTGTTGATTCGCTGACAATTGGCCTGCCCTTTGAAGTCACCTTCCCAACAATCCAGTCCTCGACCTGCAGGTTCTCGGGCAAGGTCTTTTTGGTAAAAACAAGGTTCTCGGCTGACTTGGAGGAGAGGAGAGCGAAATATAGGAGGACAAGGATTGCTCCGAAAATCTTGCCTATAAAATCCATGTAAACCGCTGAGAGGGCTCCGGCAAGGAGTATTGGAGCGGACACGAACCAATATTTCGCAATTTTCCCGCAAGTCTCCGACAGAACCTCCCTTCTCGCAAGGAGGAAGGAGAATATCCAGAGAATTCCGTAAATCGCCCCTATGAAAAAAACGTTAATGAAAATTCCCGCCCACAGGGGAAGTGGTCCGTTTCTGTCCGGGAATTCCGGGGGAAGCGTTCCGAATGCCGCGCCAAGAGCGGTAAGAATGAGGAGGTCCCCTCCGCCCCACTGCCTAGAGAAATACATTGCAATTGATATTAGCAGGAACCCGAATGATACCAAAAGGGCGGGCAGGAAAACCGATTCATCCCCGGTTGCAAGGAACCAGGCTAGCCTTATTGAGAGCGCGGACACTAGGAAGCCGACTGAAATCTCGTCAGCAACCTCCCTTCCCCTGAGATCTGTATAGCTAGCATATCCGAGGAAAAACAGCGAGGCGCAGAATAGGAAATAGCCGAAAACCACTAGTCCCAAAGCTCCGCTATTGCACGTTTTATGTCCTTTTCGCCAACTGATTTCCTCTTCTCGGAAATTGCATATGCGATGGCCTGCCTCGATATCTCGACTCCGAGTATTTGGAGGACGCTCATTAGGGCGTCTTTCGCATCCTCAGAAACCCTGAAATCGGGGGAATTCTTCCTGAAAATCTCGTCAATTCTAGCTCTGGGGAATTCCAATCTATTAACAACAGCTTGCCTTGCCACAGAGAACAACGCCGTTTTTTCTGTTAATAAATGTTTATTCCGGGGCGGTTGTCGGGACGGCTTTGCCCCCGGAAACCAGGAAAGTGTGCTCTGCTTGGGCAACAATTCCCCCTGATTTTTCAACAAGGACCGGATAATTATGGACCTGCCTGCCAAGGACAAGGCGCCGGAGAATTGCCAGCTCAGGGCCCTCTCCCGGAAGCCATCTTGAGGTGAAGGGGAGGGTTGAGAAACGCATTTGTATCTTCTCCGCAAGGGCGCGCTCTATTGGAAGCCTGGGCCTTTTCCCTGACTGCTCAAGGATGTATATTTCAGAGGGAGGGCCGTCATAAACATATCCATCCCCGTCAGTTGCAAAGGGCTCTATTGCAACTGCACAATTTTCCGGAACAGTTCCGGAGAGCGCAGGATAATTTGGTATTGACAGCCCGGCATGCAGGTCGTATTTCTTGAGCATATGGCCAGTCAAGTTGTATATTGGCTTGAAGCCGAGCGCAGTTATTTCGCTCTCAATTGCCGCGCCGATTTCCGAGACCCTTACTCCTGGGGAGAGGATTTTTTCCGCGGCACTGAGGGCGTTTTCCGCCGCCTTTTTCATTGAGAGATGAAGCGGGTTTTCAGAGAGAACTTTTGTCATGGCCGTGTCAGCAACGAACCCGTTGATGTGCACTCCCAAGTCGAGCTTCACAACATCCCCTTCCCTGAAAACCCCCTTGTCCCCGGGAACGGGAGTGTAGTGGGCAGCTTCGGAATTCCGGGAAATGTTCACAGGGAAAGCTGGTTTTCCGCCAAGGCGAATTATCTCTGCTTCAACCCTCTCAGCAACTTGAAGAAGGGAAGTTCCCGGGGCAATTAGTTCCAATCCAAAGGCTCTTGCCTGCCCGGCAATTGAGCCCGCTTTAATATAGTCGCTTTCTGAAAATTCCTCTTCCATTTCAGCCAATTCCCTTCCAAAAGACTGCCCATATAAAATATCCTGCAAACGCTGATGCAATTCCTATTGCCCCGAGTTCCGGCCAAATGAGAAGGGGTTTTCCCGTTGTCAATTTGCCCTTGTAATAGCTGAGAATGAACAATGACAGGAGAGCAATTCGTATTGAAAATGAGGTTGCCGGGAAAGTTGGGTGAATTATTGGAATAATTGACCCTGCAAGGGAGGGGACAAATACTGTTGCCGACTCTGAGAGGGGCTTTATTTGCCCTGTTCTGGGGAAAGGCAGAGCTCCTCAGTAATCATTGTCCGAAGCCAAGGCTTCTTGTTAGATGTCGTTTTCCTCACAAGCGCTTCCGGGGTTTTTCCGAAAAAGCCCCTTTTCCGGTAAATTATCGGTATTTCCTAGCGCTCAATTTCAGGGATTTCCTCAATTTTCCGCATCTCGTTTTTTCCGTGGCAATGCACTTGTCCGGCTCAACCCGGGAGGTTGTATATGCGACTGCGCCAATTGAAATTGATTCCGCAAAGGCAACGGCGAGTCCGTGGATTATCCCGAGCACATTCAGGATCGTCTTGGCTCCAAAAAATTATCTTCCTTGCTCGTTTCCGCGAGAGCCGGATTTGAGCGCCTCTTTCTTCGAATTGCTCTCCAATTCCTGCCTGAATGAGCCTATTTCTCAGGAAAACGCTTCCTTCCATTTCCGTAACAGGCGCTTTTTAGGATAAGCACCTTCCTTGAGTATTTTCCCGGTTGAAAGCTCGATTAGCGTTGACGCTTTCTTGTACTTGCATTTCCCGGAGACAACGGAGAATATTCCGAGTCTTTTTTCCGCTTCATCGGCCGAGAGGACTGGCCGGTCTCCTGAAAGATTCGCGCTTGTCGATATTATTGCCCCAATAGAGGATGCAAGCCTCCTTGCAGTTGAGTTCTCGGGAATCCGTATTCCGACGAAATCCCCTCCATTGGTAATGCTTTTTGGGATTTTTCCGGGGCGGGACTTGACAATTACCGAAATTGGGCCGGGCATTATTTTCCGGAGGAATTTTTTTTCCTTTTCCGATAGGAAAACGTATTTTGCAGCAACGGAAACGGAGGGAAAGGCAACAAGGAGTGGCTTTTTCCTGTCCCTCCCCGTCAGCTTCTTCAGGCGGTAAATTGCACCGGGATTGTCAATCCTTGAGCCAATTCCATATACGGTTTCCGTCGGATAGCCGACAACGCCGCCCCGTTTCAGTATAAGGATTGCTTCCTTGAGAAGGATTGACATTGAGTTATTCGCTGGTTTTTTGAGCACTAATATAAATGCATTGAGCGAAATGGGTTCATTGGGCAAAACTGAGGCGATTTTTTTCGGGGCAATAATACTATCCGCCCTTCTCCTCTCAAGGCTCTCCCTAATGCCTGGCTCAAACATTGCCGATTACCGGCCGGAAATAATTTCCGAATCCCCGGGAGCGTTCGATGTCCTCGGGATATTGGGAATTGTTCTTGCTGGAACGGCAGTCCTGATAATTGCAAAGCTCCTCGGGCTCACTCTCAGAATCTTCGTTGAGGCGGGGAACTTCTCAGGAGCATATTATTTCTTCGGCATTTTCCTGGGGAACGAGATTTACGGAATTGTCGGGGGCATTCTCTCAATAGTCCTAAGGGCAACTCCATACCTCTTCTTCCTGAACGCTTTCGCAACAATTTCGATTGTCTCATTCTCGGTTGTTTTCGGAATATTCCTCCCTTGGAAGCTCGCGCTCCTGATAATTTCATCGATTGCGGTTTATGATTCTGTGGCAGTCCTCTACACAAAACACATGAAATTCCTTTGGTTTGCGGGCGTTCTTGACAAAATCGAGAACCCTAAATTGAGGGAGACTTTTGGCATATTCTTCCCGAAGAGTGGGGACGGGCTCTCCCTAATTGGCGCCGGGGATTTTGCGCTAGCCTCCCTTCTAGTTGTCTCGGTTGGAAAGGACGGGGGGCTCATTGCAGGACTATTTTCCGCTGGAATTATTTTCCTCTCATTTTTGCTTTTGGAGAAAATGACTGTTGAGAGCCCCAAATCCAAGGAAACCGGGCTTCCTGGAATACCCCCCCTGTCCCTCGGAGCGGTTATTTCGTGTGTTTTCCTTCTTTCCCTTGGAATTCTTCGTCCGTAAAAGCCCCGTTACCGATTGCTAGAGGAATTAGGAGAAGCCCTGCAACTGCGGAAATCAGGGACGAATAGAAGGCATAGGAAGGGTTTGTGAACTGGAGCGTTGAGACGAAAACTATTGCTGAAAAGACAATTGAAATCCCTGCGCCAATCATGAGCTTTTTTCCGTAATTCTCCGGGAAAATCACAGGAAAGATACCCTCCCGCCGAGGCCGGGCCCGTCCTCAGAGCCCTCCGAATCCCCCGCTCCCGGGAGATCGAAGCTCTTGAACGCTTTCTTGTCCCTAACCCGGAGATCAGTTCCGCATTTCTGGCAGGAGACAATCTCGCCCTCCTTTCCGTCACTCTCGGGCATAACTTCGTTCCCGCATATTGGGCAGAGCATCATGTTCGGCATTGAAGGAGAGCGAACGCCCCGGCTTTTATATGTTTTCAGAAAAAGCCATCTAGCTTCTTTTGGCTCCTGAAGGCGTCTTCAGAATATCCGACAGCATCCAAAATCCTCGTAACTGCCGGTAGGAGCTGGTTATCAATGTAATAGTCCGGGTCATAGTTCTCGAGTGTCAGGAGTTCCAGGGGTCTGGCCCGGGCGGAAATCATCCCAGTTCCCTTCACAATCCCAAAGCGAACAACAGTTCCCGCCTTCATCGGCTTTTTCGAGAGTTTCGCCGCCTCTACATGTGGGGATGTTAGCTTGTACTGGCCCGGCTTTTTGGTCAACTGGGTGTATATTGTAATGTCATCTAGGGAAACTTTTCTTTCTTTTAGGTCCAAGACCGCTTTTTCCACAATTCCCCGAGCCTTTTCGGGATTCCCTTCCTTCAATATTGCCATAAGGACTTCTTCCTGCGTTCTTCTTGCAATCCCTGCCCAGTCCCTCCGTATCCTTTCCAGGCCCTTTATCACAATCCGGCCATCGGTTGTTATCACCGCATACCTTTTCTTTGTAAGGAAAATCCCCCGGGAATAGATATCTTGGAGTTCCAACTCCATTTCCTCGGGAAGCGCCCCGTTTATCTCGGAAACGAATTTTTTCACCCGGTCCTCGAAGGATTCGGGAGGAAGGTCTTTGCCGACATATGAGAAGAATATTGAGTCCGTGTCCCCGTAAATTACCTTGAAATTCCTCCTTTCAGCAAGGCTTATTGTGTCTTTGATGTATTTTCGCCCCCAGCCAGCTGTTGAGCGGGCGCCCTCAAAGGAATACCATCGGGAGTTCTGGTATCCGAGATAGCCGTAGAAGCTGTTTGCGACAAGCTTCAGAGCCGCCTGTTTCGCGTTTATTGAAATCCTTTCAGGAGAACCGGGAGCAGTCAGGTTCAGCTCCTTTTTCAGGATTGCCCGTTCCGACACGATTTTTTTCAGCGAGACTGGAATCAGCCCGGGGGCTTTCTGGCAGAAGCTGTCTCCTGTCGGCGAGATGTTCCCTGCGCATTCCTGATGGTTGCATTTACCGAAGGTTTCCGGGGCAATGTTGTGGCTGATTATTATTGAGGGATAGAGGCTCCTGAAATCGCAGGCTGCGACTTTCTCATGAAGACCCCTTTCAGGGTCGCGGACGAAGGCGCCCTCGAACCTTTGCTCATCCCTTTCCTGAGAGGCCTCGCTTGAGGGCTTGTTCGGAACAATAATCCCCCTCTCGTGCGCCTCTTTCACCAAGAACCACTCCACAATCTGGCCAGATGTCATGCGGGAAATTTCGGACGGGGGGAGATATAGCGCGCGGGAGAGCTCTAGCATCAGGGGAAGGAACTTTTCAAAGAGCCTCGCCGTAACTTTTGCGTCCCGGAGGGAATATTCGACAAATCTCAGGACCCCTTTTCCGGTCCGCATAATTTCCGGAAGCTCCTCGAAATCAAAGTCAGTCTTTCCTTCCCCGAAAATCTCAGTTCCGACAGAATCGAGGTCGAGTGTCCGGGCATGGAACAATTGGTCGTGGCTGACAATATACCTGACGAAAAGATAGACATCGACAACTTGCCTTCCGGGAATCTCTGGGATTCCAGCCGAAATCCTCTGGCTCTTCTTGAAAGAAAGCCGGGAATTTTCGGCAGTTCCCAGGAAAAGGGGAACTTTGAGAAGTTCCGCCCGAGTAGATAGGTAGGGAAAGTCGAAGTTGTCCGAATTGTATCCCGCAATTATCTGTGGGTCGAGGCGCCTGAGAACTGAGACAAACTCCTCGATAATGGCCTTTTCCGAGGGGAATTCTCTCGCATATTCCGGAAGAGGCCCCTCGGTTCTCCCCTGAACTGCCGAGAGAACGCGTTCCTCAACGAATGCGCCATCGCTGAAGAAAGAATAGCTTATCATTACAATCTCGTCCTTTTTCGCATCTGGCATTCCGGAGGATTCTGAATAAACTTCAATATCGAATATAAGAAAGGAAGGGTCCTTTTCCGAGAAGAATTTGAGGGAATTGTCAAGGAGGAACCTCCGGATAAAGGGAATGTCCGCCTCAAAAACAGTCCCGCCAGAAAACTTGCCCCTTATTTCCGGGACGCGTCCGGGAGAGTCGGCGAATATTTTGAAGAGCCTCTCCCCTTCTGGGAGCCCTTTTGATGGGCGGACTTTTTTCTCCTCACTTGTTCTGATTACTCCCTCTGTTTTTTCGGGCTCTTTTTTTCCGAGGAAATAGAAATATGGGTGGAAGGACGAAACCTTGAACGAATCCTTTCCGGAATATAGGACAATTTCCGAGGGTTCCACCCCGAAGGAGAGTCCTGTCAGGAATTTCCTGAATTTTTCCGGGATTTCCGGAAGCTCTTCCTCGAAAGAATCCATTTTCCCCAGAGGCCCAGAGTCCCGATAATAAGCTTTACTGGGCGGATATGGGATGTTTCCTCGAGGTATATTGTCTCAATTGGAACCTCTGCTATCCTGAGGCCGTTCGCCGCGGCCTCAAGAACGCTTGAGAGCTCAATGTCGTATCCGCTCGACTTGAATGTCAGGATTGAAAGCGCCTTTCTATTGAACGCTCGGAATCCGGAAAGTACGTCGGTGAGCCTTGTCCCTATCAGGACGGAAGTCGTCCTGCTCGATATAATGTTTCCGAGCATCCTATTAGTCGGCATTTTCCTTCCATGTTCATTCTTCGAGAGTAACCTTGAGCCAATTGAGACATCTGCCAATCCTCCCTTCAGTGGAGATAGGACTGCGGGGATTTCCGCGGGGTTGTGCTGGAGATCGGAATCGAGGAAAATGACATATTCAGGGGAGAGATTTTTCGCAGTTGAGATCCCGGTCAGTATTGCCGCGGCTTTCCCCAGATTCTTCGGGTGGCGAATTACCGTTGCCCCGGCAAGCCTGGCACGGCGCGCGGTTTCATCAGGCGAGCCGTCGTCGACAACTATTGTTTTCGGAGCGAATTTGCTGGTCAGTTTAACTACTTGGGCTATTGTCCGCTCCGCCCGGTATGCAGGGATTATTGCGACTAGCTCCACCATTCCTACCACGGCTCACGCTTTATTCTGATGAAATATCCGAACATTCCGGAGAGCCTGTGGAGAGGAAGGACTATTAGGCAGAGGAGGATGAATTCCGGAATTGTCCAGTCAAAGAACCCGAGGGGGAGGGAAAATAGGACTGCTCCGAAAACGAAGTCGAGTTGGTCTACCAGAATAACGGGTTTTCCGCGCTCAAAGCCTGCGCGCCTCTTTAAGAACGATTTGGCAATATCCCCAAAGAGGGCCCCTGCCGAGAGGGCGAGCCCTAGGATTGGCTGGCCCTGGAGCGCGCCAGCAATAGTCCCGAATAAAAGCCCGAGAAAAGTCCCGAGGAATGTTTTTCCATCCCCAAGAATCCTCCTTTTGTCGTATTGAAGGTTCTTTCCGAAATCGAGGGGCGCGTTGCCAATCCGCTTTTTTATGAAGGGGTGCCTCGCGAATACCGGCGCAATGTTTGCGACCGCTGCCGGGAGGAAATACCAAAGCTTCAGGAGAAAAATCATTTCTTCTCACTTTCCTTTCTTGTGAGAAGGAAGAGCGCCCTCTCAATTATTGTGGCAAATCCCCCGAGAATTACCAGAAACAGCGCAGGTTCCCCTGGAGAGAATGGAAAAACGAAGGAGAGCGCAATAATTATCAGGAGAGCAAGCGTGCGGTTCGCCCTGGAAAAGCTTCCGAACTTTGCCTTTTCTCCAAAGAGAGCAAGGCCCTGGAGGGAAAGATATGAATTTAAGACGAGGAAGAGGGCTCCAAGAGCGCCGAGGAAGGGGCTTCCAATCGACCCGCCGAGGCCTATTGAAATTGAAATATCGGAAACCCGGTCGGCCAGGTCGTCGACAAGAGAGCCTTTGAGGGATGCTCGCTTGTATTTCCTTGCAATCACGCCGTCAAGCGTGTCGGAGAACGCGTTCGCGAGTATCATTAGGATTGCCGGAAGAAACAGCCGGTTCCAGAGGAAGAATCCCGCGAGCGGGCCTGTGAGGAAACCTATTGACGAGATCAGGTTCGGATTAACGTTCGGAGCAATTGGATGAAGAAGCCTCCTCCTTACTTCGAATTTCTTGTCAAGTTCGTTTAGCATTTCATTCTTTCCCGTTAGAGCATTTTCAGGTGCCCTGTTATCCGGTCAATTTCCTCCTCGTCAAATGGGCCTATTCCTACGCAAGTGGTTGTTCCCGGAGGAAGTTCAGTGTGGCCGGCGTCAGTAATTCTCGATGACGGAAGCTTTGCAATTCGGGCCTGCGAAAATACTGAATCTAGTTCTGATAGGCTCTCCGCTTTCAGGACAACCTTTTTCGCTCCGGAGCGCTCCCATTCCTCGGCAAGGGATTTCCTCGCCTTTTTGTAGGAATCGAGGGACGCATGGGCGACTTGGGCTGCAAGCTTCCCCTTTGATAGCCCAAGATCGGAGCGGACAACAATTACCTGCTTTAACTCCCCCATTTTCACCCAGTCCATCCGAGAAGGAACATTTTCACTGCAACGGAAACAATGTCGAGATTTGGGAAATCCTTCCCTATCAGGAAAAGGGAGACTCCTTTCGACTCTGGAGTTTGGTATGTGTAGAGGGTTGCGTTCGAGGGAATCCCTTCGGAGACCGCTAAATAGAAAACTATTGCATCTTCCGAAAAGTTCTGGGCATCGGAGACTGTTATCACCTTCGAACCCGGCTGCTGAACGGACTCGCGGGTGAAGGCTACCTCTGGCACCCAACGGTTCGCTCCGAGAGCTGTTGCAATCTCGGCTGCTGCAACCGTTGCTTTCGGGGTTGTCGGGGTTTCCGGCTCGATGAGTATGTATGCCTTGGAAAGTTTCTTTCCCGTGACAATGTCGAACGTTCCGGGGCCGTTCATTACTGAGGAGAGTATCAGCTTCTGGCGGGCGTCTATTTTGAATTCTGCTGCAACAACAGGGTTAGCCCTGAAATGCACCTCAACTCCCCCCAGGTTCGCGAAATAGTCCGTGTCATCGATTTTGTAGACATCAACCCCGTTCACGACTCCGACATGCGTTCCCGAGGATTTCTGCCCCTCTTGCCCCCGGGCCTGCTCGTTTCCTGAGAGGACTAGGCCCCCGAAGACTGAGGCGAGCATTAGGACCATCAGGAAAATCCCGCCAATCACCTTCCAGTTCCGGGAGAAGATTGACCGGGTCTTTTTCACTGCGGATTTCAGGGCTTTTTTGACCATATTGCAATTTGACGGTTGGGGGGGTTTTTAAGGATGATTTGTCAAGGGAAGTTTTTCCTGAAAAAACAACATATCAATCCGGACGCCCAGACAGGCGTTTCTTGGAAAATACAGATAAGATTTTTGCAGACAATCGCAAAAGCCCCGTCGTCTAGCGGTCAGGGATATTGGCCTTTGTCCTTCGTTCCTCTGGATTTCTCTAGAGCTCAAGAGCCCGGAACTTGTTAAAACATTATAAACCGGATTTCCTCAAATCAGAACTAACAGCCCCGTCGTCTAGCGGTCAAGGATATGGGCCTTTGGAGCCCGGGACGGCAGTTCGAATCTGCCCGGGGCTACCAATTTTCCCCGGGCAAGTAATAAGAATCCCGAGGCATTGGCCGAGGTCCGTGTCTGGAGACACGGGAGACCGGGGCTACCAATTTCCCCGTCGACATTGTTATGGAATTATGAAAATGTCCGGAGTTTTTTTATTTCTTGGAACGCAATTATCGAAAAATCTCCCGTGCTCCTCCTGCAATCAGGGGGACAAATATTTCCTCCTCAGTCAACGAGCCGTGGTTCCCAAGAAGCCTTCCTTTCTCTGTGTGGCCAAGTTGGGACGAGTTCCTTGAGAGGAGCGCGAATTCCCCGACCCTTGCATAAAGCTCCCTTCGGTTTTTCTTCAGGACTGGGCCGAAAAGTCCTCCGTCAACAAGCTCCTTTGACCTAAAGACTGCGAAATTCTGCGAGAAGAATTCCGAGCGCGAGAGATGCTTTCCGAGGGAATCTCCATATCCTTCTTTCGGATAAAGATAGACTGCTCTATTGTCCCCTGCCGGGGGGCTTGAGAGGAGGGAGGCGAGCTTTTCGTCTTTCCGATAAAATAGCCTGTTTTTTTCCCTGAATACCGGAACCTGGCCGTGGTCCGCAGTTATTGCAACGAATGTCTCCTTTCCGATATTCGAAAGGGCGCTTTTAAGCGAGTGAAAAATCTTCCTGACTTTGGCAAGAGCTTCCGGGGAATATGGCCCTTTCAAGTGGCTCTCCGAATCAACCCCGTCATAATAAGCGCTTATGAATGCCTGTTTTGGAGACTCCTTGATTGCGCGGGAAATTTGGTCACCCAAGTCTTTCGCACAGCCTGAGAAAGGGACAGTCGAGACGCCTTCATCCTGGTTCCCGAGAATTTTCGAGAATTCCCGCCCGACATACTCCTTCTTGACAATTGTTGTGCAAGGTATTTTTTCCGAGAGAAGCTTTCCGCAAATCGCTCCATTCTCCAATAGCAAGGACACGGGATTTTTCGGGAGTGAGAGCTTTTCGAAAAACGGATGGTTCTTGTATTTCACTAGTTGCCCGAAATTCCCTGATGAATCCCTCTGCCAATATCCGGTTATTCCGTGGACTGAAGGGGGGGCTCCCCTGAGTATTGAGGTGTATGCGGAGGATGTTGTTGAGGGGAAGACTGACGTCAATATCCCGGCCTTCTTGGAAATCTTCGGGAAAGCCCTTTTCAGGAGGGACGCTCCAAGGCCGTCAATTACTATCAGGACAACTTTTCCGGAATCCGCACGGGGAATTTCAAACGCCCGTCCCTTTCCCGCTTTCAATCCGAAAGAGGAAAGAATTGAATTGCCGATGTTGGAAATTGAGAACTTCCGATAGTCTGGGAAGACTAGCTCCGGGAATTCGGAAAAGATGCGCTTACCCTCGGAAGAGCATAATATCTCCTCCCGTGCCTTTTCTGCGAGTCCCTCCATTTCCTATATCCGGTATCTCAGGAGAGCCGCAATTCCCCCGAGGTTGAAGAGCTGTTCCCCTTCAGGAGTCCCTGAAGAGATTAGTTCGACCGCCCCTCCACGGACTTGCATTGTCTCCGCCAACTCCTCAATAATGTCTTTCTTGCCTGAAATCTCAAGACTTGATTGGCATTTCGGGCACTGCTCGTTCCTCAATTTAAAGTAATATGAATCAATGTTAGTGTCAATTGTCGTCTCCTTTGCAAAATCGCAGGAGGTGTTGGAGCACTTTACTGATATTCTCATGCGCTCGATTTTGTCTGATATCAGAAGTGTTTCGACTGCGTTCAGTTCAATTGCCCTCCGTGTCTCCGCCTCCCCGTAGGAGACTAGGCCCCCTGTCGCAAGCCTTCGTAGGAACTCGTTCATCAGGGTCCGCTCCTTTGTTATCTCCGCTGTTGCAAGGAGATCCTCGCTTCTCGCAACAAGCTCCCTGAGGCCCGCCTCCCCGTCAGTTCCGATGTCCTTTATCCCGAGGACAATGGCTCGGAGTTCGCGCGTCAGGAATTCCCCGTTAGCAAAGCTCTCCTTTGTCGGCCCGGCCCCGCCTATTATTATCCCTTTCAGGTTCTTTGTGTTCTCGAAAATTCCCCTTGAGACCTGCGCGACTTCCTTGAAAAAGTCGTTTGCCAGATTCTCCCTGACATGGGCGAACCGTACTGAGGACTGCCCGCCTGCCCTGAATTTCCCCGGGACAATTGACTTGACTTCCTGGACGAATTCTATGGCGTTCCCCTTGAGAAGGCCGATTGCCGCACCCCCTAGCTCAACCACTATCAGACCATAGACTTCGCTGTGTTCAGCCATCTCGAAGAGGGGGTCGAGGAAGAACTTTTGCTCGCATAGGTAGGTCCTTGTTTTCAGGGGACGCGGGGGAATTATTGAGAATATCTCGAAATTGTCCCGCCCTTCCTTTTCGGAAGTGTTCCCCGAGAAAACCGCAAGGCCGTGCTCCGGGACCTCCTTGAAGAGGCGGAGGTGCTGAATCATCCGCTCGAGAGCGGTCTGGACGTTCTTCCTTGTTGCTGTTGACTTTATGTTGGTCGCAGTCCCTTGCTCCTCCTTCAGTTGGCCAATTACCTTTGCCAACTCCGTTCCCGGCGGGACATATACTGTTATCAGCTCAGTGTGGCGGGCCCTCTTTCCGGCTAGCTCTTTCAAATGTTTTTTGAATTCGAACATTTCAAGACCCATTTTTCAGACTACCTCCTTTGTCTCCTTCAAACCAATTGCGCTAGATCCCTGCAGACGAAAACCTGCCTTCCCTGAGATTTGAAATGTTGTGCATTGCGACAAGATCCGCCCCGAAGACTGCGATTTCCTCCGGACAGACGGCGTGCTCAAGCGGGTCTTTCATTGATTTCTGGGCGTCTTTCTTCGTTTTCCAGCAAAGCTTGTTGAATTCGACAAGGGCATCGGATACGCCGGGTTTCCTCTCGTATTTGCCCTCGCTCTCGGGGAAGCTCTCCAGGTGGATTGAGCCTCTCGAATACTGAAGAGCCCTCCAGCAGTACTCGGTGACGAACGGGGATATCGGGGCGGAGAGCAAAAGTATTGTCCGCAGGCACTTGTGAAGCGTGTGGTGCGCAGATTTCTGGGCGCTCTCTGAAAACTTACCGTCCCTGTTGTATGCCCTTCCCTTGACAAGTTCAAGATAGTGGCTGGCAAATAAGTCCCATGCGAACGCCCTTATTTTCGTTGCTGGTGTGAAAAAGTCGAGATTCTCATACCCCTTCTCAGCTTCCGAGACTGTCGAATCCAGCTCGCCCAAAATCCATTCGTCAGCTGGCTCGAGATTCTCAGGAGCTATGTCAACTTTCGGAAAGCCGGAGATGAACTTGGAAATGTTGTAGAGTTTTTGTATGAATTTGGCGGAGCCGGAAAGCCTTTCCTCCGAAAACCGGAGATCGCTCCCTAGAAGCGCTTCGCTTGAGGCAAAGAACCTGAAAGCGTCCGCTCCATAGCGGTCAATTATTGGTTCTGGCATTACAACGTTTCCGACAGATTTCGACATTTTCTCGCCCTTTTCATCGACACCGTGCCCAGAAATCCAGACATGCTCGAACGCTGGCTTTTCGAAGAGGAGGTACGCCCGAAGAAGGGTGTAGTATAGCCAGGTCCTGACAATGTCTTTCCCTTGGGGACGAACGGAGACAGGGAAGGACTCTTTGAAAAGCTCGGGATCCTTTGAGTATCCGGTGACAACGAGTTCCGATATGCTCGAGTCAAACCAGGTGTCAAAAGTCCTCTTCTCGCCAGAGAATTCTGCGCCCCTGCATTTTGGGCATTCCTTCACAGGACAGGGCTCCTTCCAGGGCTGGTAGTATTTTCCTGGCTCCGGGAGAACCGCCTCACCGCATGACTGGCAGTACCAGATTGGGATCTCGGTTCCGTAATAGCGCCTCCTCGAGATTGGCCAGTCTAGCGTCACTGACGCGAGCCAGTCCTCGAGTATCTGGCGGGATGATTCTGGGTGGAACCTTATTCCCATTGAGGATGCGAGAATGCTCTCAACATAGTCCTTCTGCCTGAGATAGAATTCGGGCATTGAGACAAACTCTATTGGGGTCTTGCTACGCCAGCAGACGGGCTCCCTGTGCACGATTTTTTCCGACTTTACGACATACCCTTGCTTTTCAAGGTCGTCAGTTATTGCCTTCCTAGCTTTTCCGATTCTCAGGCCGGAATACTGCCCGGCAGCATCAGTCATTTTCCCGTCCGGCGATATTGCCTTTGTCACCGGGAGCCCGCGGCTCCTGAAAAGGCGGACATCTGTATAGTCCCCGAAACTGCATATCATTACCGCGCCCGTTCCGAACTCAATTGAAGCCTCCGGATTGGCAATTATCTCGACCTCTTTTCCGAAAATCGGGGTTATTAGTTTTTTGCCGTGGAATTTTTTGTATCTCTCGTCTTCCGGATGGACAAGAACGCAGGCGCACGAGCATATCAGTTCGGGCCTAGATGTTGCTATTGTCAATTTCTCGCCCGAATCTTTCACCTGGAAACTCAGGTGGAGGAGGGTTGACTCCTTGTCCTTGTACTCTATTTCGGCGTCAGCTATTGTTGTCCCGCAGTCAGTGCACCAGTTGTTCGGGCGGTCGTCCTGATAGACCAAGCCCTTTTTCCACATTTCAATGAATGTCGCCTGAGTGACTGCTCTGTATTCCGGAGAGTCGGTCCTATAGACTCCTGTCGGCTCGAGCGAATTGTTCGAGCAACCGAGCTTTTTGCAAACCCTTAGAATCTCTGTCTCATACTTGTCTAGGAGGGCTTTGCAGAGGGAGAGGAAGTGATTCCTGTCAGTCTCATACATCCGTATTTTGTACTCTTTCTCCGTCTGCACCTCTATCGGAAGGCCGTTTCGGTCAATTCCCATCATGTAGTTGACTGAAAAGCCCTTCATCCTCTTGTAGCGGGCAATTATGTCAATGCTGGAATAGTGGACAGCTCCCCCGAAATGCCAGGTTCCGGAGGCATAGGGAGGAGGCGTGTCAATTGTCCAGATTTTCCTTCCCGGAATGCGCTTGAACTGGAACGTCCTCTCCGAATCCCATACCCTGAAAACGACTGCCTCAAGCTTCGGGTCCCATCTGTTCTCAGAGATTGACCATTGGGAACTTTCGGCCGGGGAAGTGTCAATTATTGCGTCTTTTTCTTCTGCCATTTCGCTCAAGAAGCGCCCGGCATCTCGGGCTTAAAATGTTTCTATTTTCACATATTCAGGAAACCCAACTGGGAAAGGATTAACAGGACAAGGGCGACTATTGCTAGTATCAGGGCGACTGACGCTAGGTTCTTGTTCCTGAGGTTCACCGACCTTTCGGCATCCATTTCCTTCATCAGCTTGTATTCCCGCTCCTTGTCGCATTCGGCGCAATAATCGAGGGAATGTAGGTTCCTGTCAAAGGGGGCTGTGTACTGCGCGCGGAAAATTTTGTTCCCACATTTCGAGCACTTTATGGGAAGCTGGATTTTGTTGACTAGGTTTCCCATGCGAGGAATATGCCAGCCAATGGTTAAATAGGTTTTTCAGGAAAGAAGCTCAATTATCTCTGAAAGGTCGGAAATCACGCGGTCGGCTTTCGAGCAGTCTATTCCGGCAGGATTGTGGGAGCCTTTCAGGGCAAAGCAAGTCATCCCAGCGCGCTTTGCTGCGGATATTCCGGGGAAAGAATCCTCAATAACGAGGCAGTTCTCGGGCGGGATTCCCAGCCTCTTTGCCGCAAGAATGTATATTTCTGGAGAGGGTTTCGCCTTCCTCACGTTCTCCCGGCCTAGGCAGAATTTTAGGTATTTCAGAAAGCCCTCTTTCCTGAGGAACTTTTCCACATACCAATAATAGGAAGAAGACGCAACTGCTAGCGGGAATTTCCGGGAGAGGCTCCTGACTGTCCGCAGGGCGTTTTTGGTCCTGGGAAGGCGCTTCCTCTCCCTGAAGTATTTCCAGGCAACCCCCTTGTATTTCTCCGGGTCAACCGCTATTTTGTATTTGCAAAGAATGTAATTGAAGAGGCCCTCATCCGACATTCCCGTTGCGTTCGACAAGTCCTCCTTTGTCAGGGAGATTTTGTATTCTTTCCTGAGAAACCTCCCGACAATCCGGGCAAAAACGCTTTCGCTATTGACAAGAACGCCGTCAAGGTCGAAGATTACTGCCCTAATCCCTGCTGGGCTTTTTTTCCGCTGACTCTTCCGCGCTCTTGGCAATTTTCTCAAGGCTGAAATCCTCCCCTACTGCTCCCAAAACCTGTAGGTCCCTGAAATTGAAGCTCTTCTTGCCGGAAGTGGATGTCGCGATCGCGGCAACGGTTGCTTTGACCCCTTCCGCGCGCTCCTTCATGAGCTTTTCGTTCTCGACAATCTGCTCGGCCCGCTTCTGCTTTCTCTCCTCCTCTTCCAATTCCTTCGTGTCGCCGAGCGCCCTAGCATAGTAGATTACATTGAAATGCGCCTGGTTCGATTTCTTCCGGAGGGCTTCTATTTCCTTTATTTTCTGGATGTAGAGGGTGTGAGTCGCTTCCGACTTGGCCGCCTTTTCAATTATTTGCTTGTGGAGGTCGTCCGATTCCGAGAAAAGGTCGTCCACCTGGCCGGACAGGTTGTTCAGGTTCTTCCTGCTAGTCTCAATTATCCGCTTTGCGCGGTAGAGTTTTTTCAGTTCCTCTATTTTCTTGACAATTCTTTTCTCTTCAGCGAAGGGAATTGTTGTTGTCTGATACCTGAAATCCAGTTCCCTAATCTGCCTGGCAATTGCCTCTGAAGGAAGGCCTCTTGGAATCTGGACAGTTTTCACAATTTCCCTGATGTTTTTCGCCCGTTTCAGGACTTCCCTTCCCTTTTTCCTGCTCTCGTTCCTGCTGTTTTTCAATTGGGAAATCTCGGAATTTATCTTGTCCCGCTCATCCCGGAGAAGGCGCAGCTCGCCTATCAGCTCCCTTATTTTGGTGTTTGATTCGTCGCGCTTGCGCTTTTCGTTGAAGAACACTTGTTGAAGCTCTGATTTGTCTTTCGGGAGGTCGGGTATTTCGAACTTTTGCTCTTCGCGGGGGAACTGTTTTTTCTCGGCTTGCCCTTCGGCTTGCCCTTCGGCTTGCCCTTCGGCTTTGTCTTTGGAATCTTGGGAAAGAGCTTCCTTTTTCGCCCGGGGCTTTTTTTCGGAAGGGGATTGGGAATCTTCCTTTTTCTTCCTCGGAGCCCGTTTTTTGGCTTCCTTTGGTTTTTCAACCGGAGCCTGAGCTTCCGGCAGTGGAGGTTGGGCCTCCGGACCTATTGCTTGTCCCTGAGTGGAAGATGATTTGTCGACCATCCCGTTTTAGCAATTGTTCGAGGGTTTAAAAGCGTGATTGTTCTCCCCTTTTAACGCGGAAATTCCGGGTTTTCAGCGAGAATTGGCCATTCCGGAAAGAATTCTGACAGTTTCCGGGACAAACAGGCTCGACGACTGTGCGCGCGCGCCATCAGAGCCTATTACCAATGTCTCGCTCCTCGACCCGAGATATAGGCAAGTTTCCGGACTGCTCTGGAGTAAGTATTTCTGCCCAGCGGAAAGTGGAGGCACGGGGGAATGTCCCTGACCTGAAACAATTTCCGTGAAAGAGGGGATTGCCTCAGGCCCGGAATGGACCAAAACGAGAGCGCCTCCCTTCTTCGGGCGGGCAAGGTCGACTGCGAGGGAATATCCTCCAGGGCCCGGATGCCCTGTCTGGGAGACAACCCTAACTTTTCCAGTCCCCAGAAAGCCTTCTGGAGAGGTGTCATCGAGTATTTCCCGTAGCGGACTTGAGGGCGGAGCATAGTCGGATGTCAATATTACGACGCCTTTGTCAATTTCTAGCGCTTTTCCAAGGTGGCTCTCGGATGCAGTGTTCTTAAGGCAGAAGCCGGAGGTTGCGACAACGAAATGTATCTTGTTCGAGCCTTTGTCGCTTCCATATTTCCAGCCAATTTTCTTCTGGGCTTTCTTTATTTCCGGCCTGTGCCTTGCATAGGGACTGCCTTCGCAAGTAATCAAGTTCGTTGAAAGTTTGCCCAAATAATTTATCTCATACTGCCCCCTGTCAAGGCCTGCCAGTTCGCATGCCGCGTCAATTGAATCGAGAATGGACGGCGCCCTTCCTTGGGCGAACGCCGGAAGGACAATGTACTTTTTCCCTTCCCGGACAGTCTCGGCCAAAGTTTTCACAAGTTCCTGCTCGCGCTCAGCCCTTGTCTTTGCTCCTTCCGTCTTGTATGCGGTCGTCCCCTCAATTATCAGGGCGTCAGAGCCGGAAAGCGCCCTAAGGAAGGGTTGTTTTTTGGAATCCCTTTCCCTGTTTCCTGTGCTTTCCGCGTAAAAGTCAAAGAGGGTTGAGACCGATATCTCGTTTTTTGTGCCCTCGAAAAAAATAAGCTTGTAATATCTCGTTCCCGGAAGGTGCTCGAGCCCCTTCGGCCCTGCGAATGCCTTGACTGAGTGGACTCCTCCCGGACCGAAGCGAATCTTCTCGTTGTTGCCTATTTTCCTGAACGGAAGGTAGCTTGTGCCGGAATCTATTTCCTCCGCTTCCTTCCAATATTTCCCCTGCCTTTTTCCCGCGCCCTTCCTGCTGGAATTCTCCTGTATTCTTCCGGGAAACAGCCGCCTTATTGTCCTCTTTTCGTCGTCATATTTATTGCCTTCGAGCTCATGGCGCTTTTTCCTGACGGAAATGTTGTCCATTAGGACTGGCGCCATTACAGAATATGCCTCGTTCCCGAGTATTACCTGGGGATTTTTGCCGTTCCTCTTGCAGGCATCCACAAGTTTGGTGAAGCCGTTTATGTGATCGTTATGGGTGTGTGTCACTAGGATCAGGTCAACATCCCCTCGGAAGCCTCCGGAAGCTCCACCTCCTCCCATGTCGGAGAACCCGATTCCTGCGTCCTCCTGGACTGTGTAAATCTTTTCCCCAAAGGAATTGTAGAGGTCATACCTTACAGCAGTCCCCTCTCCAATGTTCGTTCCGTGGAGGGAGTGTATTGAGAGATAAAAGGGACCTTCTTCTGAAACTTTCTCGACTGCGAACTTCCTGGCTTCAATCTTTTCCCTCGACTTTTTGCCCATTGGAAAGTCCCCCTAGCAACCCCGTTCGCCGACATTTATTGAGCAATATTTTTCAACAGCTTCCCTGGCAACTAGATGGAAAGTATTATCGAGTTTCTTATCGCCACTTTCTGAAAATTTTTTTACTTTTGGTCCTTTTAGTCCCAAGTTTCCCCTCTCCCGAGAATAGTGTGTTTTACGAGAATTTATACCCCTTAGAATTCCCGGGCAGTGACACCAAAAGTGTTCAATGATGTTGGAAAGAGAGTAATTGAGGGCCTTTTGCTTGAAAAAGGAGCATTTCAGATAGATTTCTGAAAAATAAAAAGAAATGGGGGAAATGAGCCTCTTGGCTAAGAATTCCCCCGATTTTTGGCTTTCTTAACCGAAAATGGCAATGCAATGCCGGACTAATCCCGGGGAACTGCCTTCCGGTTTT
Organism: archaeon; assembly: GCA_037442745.1. Lineage (GTDB taxonomy): Archaea > SpSt-1190 > SpSt-1190 > DYHY01 > DYHY01 > JBBIPP01. The sequence goes on along the minus strand of JBBIPP010000015.1, from coordinate 6,905 downwards.
ATCCGAAGAGCGCCGCCAATCCAGCAGAGGCTGCCGCATCTTCCGCAGCTTTATCCGCCTCTTCCTTCTTGTCATCCTTCTTCGCTTCATCTGCAGGAGATGATGTGCCGGCTGCCGGCATTGCTGCCGCCTTCTTTATTGCTTCCTCAATATTGACTGTTGAGAGAGCGGAGACAAGAGCTTTCGCCTTGCCTTCGTCAGCAGTAATTCCTGCCGCGTGAAGGACTGCCTTCAGACCAGCTTCGTCAACAGCTTTTCCCGCCTTGTGCAGGAGCATTGCCGCATATACATATTCCATTTTTCTTTTCACTCCGTTTGTTTTGTTTTGTTTTGTTTTGTTTTGTTTTGTTTTCCGTTTTTTATAGATGTTTCGCGTCCTTTTTCCCGTTCCATCAGGCGTTCGCGAGTATCTGCTCAATTGTTTCCCCCGGAACCGCCTTTGATTCAAGAGCAACCCCTGCCGCAGAAAGAACCGCTTTTTGCACAAGCAGTTCAACTGTATCCGCGGTCGGATAGCTTGCCTCAATTGCTAGGTTGAATGCCCAGGAATGAGCCTGGACAATCTGGTTCAGAGCATATTTTTCGTCAATTGAAAGGACGTCTTGTCCGTATACAAGTCCGCCTTCAATGGCCGCCAAGATGTTCAAGTCAGTCTCGAATGGCTCGAGGCCGAGCTTTAGGAGAGCGTCCGCAATTTCCTTCGATATTGTCTCTCCGGGTTTTGCGACAACAGTCGCCTTTTCAATTAGGATTTTCCCCTTTTGGATTTTAGCCGGAAGGTTCGCTTTCTGAAGATCGCCAATTGCCGGTCCCGGAGGAAGGCCTGTGTCCCCTTCCGGAACAACAACTTCCCTGTCAGAGACCTGTCCGATTTTCGCCCTTGTGGGTTTCTTCTCCCTTGTAGCGAGGCTTTTGACCTTGAAAGGGCTCTCATTTGAGAGAATAAGCGCCGGCTGGGCCTGCTCGACGAACTGGACAAGCTTCAATAGGTTCGGGTTCTTTCTCGCGCCCTGTTCAAGAGCCTTTAGCACAACCGCCTTTTTCCTCACAATAACCTCCGAATTCTTGCCGAAAACCTTCCTCATGCGGGAAAGGTGGCCACCCGGAGTCCCTTTCATCTCGACTACGAGAATTGATTTCGCGCCAGAGAGCTTCTCCGAGAGAGCTTTCGACTGCGCCATCTTTTTCTTCTTGTTCTCTGAAATGTTTTCTGATTTTGCCATTGGTATTGTTAATTCTCTCCTTTGATTATTTCAAGGTAACGGGCTTTCCCATTGTTGTTTTCAGGTACATTTTCCCAATGCTGTGGTGACCCTTTTCCAGCTTTGCGAGAACGCTTTTGTAAACTGTGACAACGTTCTCTGAGAGCGCGTCGTCCGTCATTTCCTCGGTTCCGACGAACGCGTGGATTACCGGCCTGTCTTTCACCCTGACCCTTACGCTGTTTTTCAGGCGCTTTATTATCGGGCTCGGGTCGGCAACGGGCCCTAGGACATCCTTTGGAAAGGGCATCTGGCCTCGCGGCCCAAGAATTATACCGAACGTTGCGGCAAACGGCTGCATCAGGGGCGCCTGGACAACGAACCATTCGCATTGCTCGGCCAATTTCCTGACTTTCTTCTTGTCGTATTGGGAGATTTCCTTCTTCGTGACAATTGTATGGGCGCCTCCGGTCTTTGCCTGAATGGACGCTTCTCCGTCAGCAATTACCGCAACATTGACTGCTTTTCCACTGCCTGACGGGAGCTCAATAGAGTCAGCCACTTTCAGGGTCTTCATGTCAACGTTGACGAGGTTTATCACGAAATCGATGGACTGCTTGAAGTTCCGCTTTCCGGAGTTCTCTCTGACTTGCTTTAGCGCTTCCAATACTGCTTTTTTTTCTACCATTCTGTTAGTTCCTTCTGCCCTTCTACTGGCATATCCTTTCGGACACACAAGCCGAGTAGTACTGATTTTTGGGCAGTGTTCGGGAAGGAAAGGGGGTTTAAAATTGTTTTGGAACGGGTTATTTGGAGTGCTTCTTCTTGCTTTTTGAAACAAAAACGGCTCCGGATGCCAAAATTGCCAATACCACAAACCCGATTAATGCGTTTGGAAATAAAGCGTTTTTCGGAGAAAAATCGGAATAATCTGACTAGAACTCGCCGGAGTCCTTGGAGAGGGGGTTTGTTCCAATCTCAATCTCTTTTTTGTCATTTATGCTGTCATCGTCCGAATCTTCTTTTGTTGGGTCCGTTCCGTTCTTTGGTAATTCGGACATGTCTGTGAGTCCGTCTAAATCCGTGTCAATGTTGTTTTCCTTTATTTCAAGGCTCGTTGATCGCGCTTTATTCAACAAGCCGAGAATTGAAGTCAAATGCATATAGGGTTGCTCCGATTCTTGTTTTATCTTCAATCCAGTTTTCTTATAGAAAAACACCTTGGTATTTTCAGGCAGATAATATACCGACTCGTTTGAATAAGTGTCATATTCAGAAGTTGTCTTGTTCGTCAAAACTATTGAATCAACATGTCCGAAATCTGCTAGAGAGACATTCTCAGATAGCAATGTTACTATGTAAGGAGCCCCAGCACAGATAGGCGTCGCCAAGAGACGAATTGGTTCCTATGAAGTGCGAAGCATTTTCTCCATAAACAAAGTATCCAGAAGAATTGAGTTCGGTTTCAAATCAATTCACTAGATCTGTCTGCTCGAATGCTGATGCGTTAATTCTCGTGTAAGAGCAGATCATATTTTCTTTTTCTGCGATGTTGGCTGACGGATACTCTTTGACATTATTGTTAAATTCACTAAGTCAATGTCAATCAATTGTAAGGAATATTGACTGAAAATCCTGTTCCAATAACTAGGCTTGTGACAAGTAAAATTCCGAAAAACCCGAGTTTTCCCCTCATCCTATCCGTTTTTGCTTAAATAGTTCGTCCAGCAATGTACGGAAAGTTTCTCAGCAGTAAACACCTTCCCAACGCCCGACCCTGACGACGAAAATCCTCTTCTCGGGAATGGATAGTTTGGCAATAATGCGATAATCCCCGACACGGAACTGATGGAAAGGGGAACCTACAACCAGTATTGCGAACGAGAACGGGCGTGTTCTCGCCTGTTCCAACATGGCGACTATTCTCTCCCGGAGCGCCCTCTCAAGGGAAGAAATGTCCTTTTTCGCGGAATCCGGGATTTCGGCTGAATAGGTAATTTTTCCAGTTCCAAATCCTTCTTTAGCTTATCGAGGGTAACAACTACCTTGCCTTGACATTCTCTTCAGATCGCCTTATTGCCTCTGTCTTTTCCGAGCTCCAAAGAGTCCTCGATAATTTCCCAAATAACGTCAGCGTAACTATCTTTCAGGCCAGTGTTTCTTTTCCTCAGGAAGGGGAGCAGTTTCGGACGTACCTGTATTGTCGTCGAGTTCTTCGCCATTGCTATTGTGTAGCTATAGAAAGATTAGAGAATAAAGGGATTTGGGGAGAATCCCATTGGATCGAAACTGGCATATTTTGTAAAGCCCTGTCAATGGAGGCTTTTCTGTATTTCCACTCTGGCAAAAGCATTTAATCCTCCGAAGATTCCCTAAACCAAATGGTCCTTTTGTGCGAAATCTGTGGAAGCCGTCCCGCCCGGGGAAAGCACGCTGTCGAGGGAGCGATTCTCTCCGTCTGCGAAAAATGCGGGAAATTCGGTAGCGAAGTGCGGAACGTTTTCGTCAAGAAGGGCTCGTTCAGGAGAGCCGATCCCTCCGAAGATGATACCGAACCGCAGATTGCGCCCGATTACGCAAAGAAGATACGGGCCGGGCGGGAGAGAATGAAACTCACCCAGAAGGAATTGGCGGACAAATCCAATGAGCGGGAATCGGTAATTGCCAAACTCGAGCAGGGGGAGTTCGTTCCGACAATTCCCACTGCAAAGAAGCTTGAGAAAATACTTGGAATCTCCCTTATTGAAACCGGGGAAGGGGAGACGGGAAAGCGGGTTCAGGGGCCGAAAGCCTCCGCGGGAATGACTTTTGGGGACATGATAAAAATGAAAGCGTCCGGGGAGAAAGGAAAGAACTGATGACTCCTTTCGGCCGGATTCTCTATTGGCTCTTTTTCGGGTCTAGGGGAGGGGAAAGCAGGACGCGGATATTGGCTCTCCTCTCAAAAAAGCCGATGAACACGAACAGGCTCTCTGGAAAGGCCGGACTTGACTATAAGACGACTGAGCACCATGTCAAAGTTCTTCTCGACAACGGCGTGATTGAGTCTGTCGGCGGAGGATACGGGAAAATGCTCGTCCTCTCTGAAAAGACTGAATCCGAAGCGGAACTTTTGAGGAAAATAATTGGAGTGAACAAGAATGTCAGGAAGAAAGGAAAATAAGAAAATCAATGGGGTTGGAAAATTCGATGTCGCTATGAAGGCAATTGCGCTTTCACTAGGGGCAATTATTTTGGGAATTGCTCTCCTCAAAATCGCGTCGTTTCTCCTTCCGGCAAGGGGGCAGGCAATCCCGCATCTCTCGACTGCAAAAGACATTCTCTCAATCCTCGGGCTCGCAGTCTCAGCATTCGTTCTCCAAGGGTATTTGCGGAGCTATCTTGAAGTGCGGTCGAAATTCTCGCTCAGCCTAGCTGTCTTTGTCCTTTCAATCTCCCTTTTCATGGCAACCTCGAGCAGGACAATAATGGGCCTTCTCGGGATTGACACTGGCTATGGGGTTTTCTCAATTGTCCCTCTCGTCTTTTCAGTAATTGCTGTCGGGTTCCTCGCATATGCGAGCAACGAGTGAATGATTGGGGCAAGATTTGGGTATTATCTGAGAGAAAACTCGGAAAATCGGTTTTAATCTGGAGAGCGTAAGCCCTTTTAAGGTGAAAAAAGAAATGGACAAGAAATGGAAAATTGCGGGGGCTCTCGCAGTTCTCCTTGTTGCAGTGGGCGGGATTGGCGCCGCATTCGCATACATGGGGAACCAGAGCGTCCGCGGACCGAACTATTCGGAAGAGAGGCACGAGGCAATGGCGTCCGCTTTTGAGAGCGGGGACTATTCAGCCTGGGTTGCCTTAATGTCCGGGGTTGCTGGAAGGAACGGAAGGGAACCGAAGATTCTCTCAGTCGTGAATTCCGAGAATTTCGGGGAATTCGCAGCTGCCCGTGAATCCGGAGACTTGACTGCATTCAGGGCAAAGTATGGTCTTGGGCAGGGCAAGATGCGGAACGGTTCCGGCGAGGGGAGGAGACTGCGGGGCCAAATAGCAGGAAACTACCCTTGTGGAACCAACTAGGATGTCTCCTCGTTAGCGGAAATATCCGGACAGTTTTCCCGTGCAGGAGCCCGGGGGGCTGTCCAACACCCCCGTTCTTGGAAAAGACATTTAATTGAAACTGGTACAATTTTCGCCTCCAAATGTCAAAGGAAAAAAGGATTGTTTTCGTCACAAGCAGCAAGAACAAGCGCGAGGAAGCCCAGGCAATACTCTCAAACTGGATAATCGAGCAGTCCGAGGTCAACCTTCCAGAAATCCAGAGCCTTGAGTCGACGGAGGTTGTGAGAACGAAAATTGAGGCGGGAAAGCTCGTTGTCGACGGCCCCTTCTTCGTTGAGGACACTTCCCTCCATTTGAATTGTTTAAATGGCAGGCTTCCTGGACCAATGGTCAGGCTTTTCCTTCTTGCAATCGGGAGAGAGGGGATATCTGAGCTCTGCTACAGGATGGGCGGGAATTTCGGTGCGGAAGTCAGGGCAACAATTGGATATTATGACGGAAAGGATTTGACAGTAATTTTCCAGGGGTCAATTAAGGGGAAAATAACAATGCCAAGGGGTGAATCGAATTTCGGGTGGGACTCGATTTTCGTCCCTGACGGAAGCGAGAAGACTTTTGCTGAAATGGGGCAGGTTGAGAAGAACAAGATCAGCCACCGAAAAATAGTCCTCGACAAGTTCAAGAGCTTTCTTGACAATGAACTGAAGGGCTGAATTCATAAAAGCACCAGAAGGGAGAGAGCCCCTAGGGCGAATCCGAAGAGGGCAAGGGCAAGTTTTCTCCGGGAATCCGCTCCGGAATATTCCTCGATTTCCGGGAGAAGGTCGAACAGCACAATGAACGCCATTCCCCCTGCGGACGCCCCGAGGGAATAGGGGGCTAATTTTGAGAGAAGGGTTCTGAGGGTTTCCCAGGAGAGGAGGGAAAAAACAGCTTCCGCTATTCCGGAGAGTGTGCCTATCAGAATTGCAAGGAAGGGGTTCATTCCCTTGGAAATCAGCGGGGCGGAGACGAGGAAGCCTTCCGGAATGTCCTGGAGAGAAATTGGAATTGATATTTCCCAGCCGACTCTCTCCCCTAGGAGAAAGGCTGAGCCTGCAGCAACCCCTTCAGCAATGTTGTGAAATGCCATCGAGAGGGCGACAAACAGGGAGCGCATATGGAAGGAGAACTTTTCCAATAGCTTTGTTTTCTGGAGGAGATATTCGAGGGAAAGGAATGCTAGAAATCCGGAAAGGAAGCCGAGAATTGTCTTTTGGATTCCGTTGAAGAAAAAAGAATTGGAGGCAATCTCGAAAATCGAGTATGCCATTATTCCTGCGGAAAAACACGCAAAATCATGGTGGTTCAGTTTCGGGGTTTTTCTGTGAAGAAGGAAAATCGGGAGAATTGCCCCAAGACCTGTCGCTAGAACGATTAAGGAGGCGCCCCCAACAATTGGGAGGGTCTCGTCAAACGGAAGGTGCATTTTTCCGTATTGGAAGTTAGTTTCCAGTATTTAACTCGATTTGGGAAGTTTTTATTAAAGGTGGTTTTCTTCTAGTTTTCTAGGAAAAGCAGGGGTACCCAAGCGGTCAAAGGGGCAGGACTTAGGATCCTGTGGCTTAGTGCCTTCGTGGGTTCAAATCCCTCTCCCTGCACTCGCAATCCTTC
>JBBIPP010000014.1:11527-32302 GCA_037442745.1 archaeon | reverse complement strand
CAAAGGTTTGTTTGTCACAAAATGAACAAATATCCCGGGCTCTGGCCGGATATGCCTTTCAGTCATTTTCTAGGAGGGTTTCAACAGTCCCTACGTCCAAGTAGGGAACCCTCGGGAATCAAAATCTTTGCTTCATCCATGTGTCCTCTCTTTATGTGTCCCATCGTGGTTGCTTTGTCCTTTGCTACCCCTCTGAATGACCTGATATGATGTTTAATCCAGTAGTATAGAAACCAGTTCTCGTATTTGTCAGAAGTTACTTTGAACAAATGCTGATTGAGAGCGCCTTTGCTCCCTCCCCAGAACATTACTTCAAGGCGTCCTGACCAAGAGAATATGAGGTCTCCCTTATCAACAATGTATTCTCTCGGGATGTTCGGGCTCGCTCGGTCAGACTCAGTTGTTGATTCGTCCCGTAACTCGGCTATTTTGATTACAGGCAAGTAGGTTTCCCCTTTGGGCGGATATTTCTGTAAGGCAAGACCGTTAAGGAATTACCCAGTCTCTAAAAGAGGGCAAGGTTTCCATCCGTTAGGTATCTCCCGTTGCAATTCTTCGTTCCAAACTAATTCCCCCCGCTTGACTTATAGGGTCTTTCTTTTTCGTTTGGGAACTCAAAATCAACGAACCACCGCTTAAAGAACGTTTGAGCAATCTGTTCCAATGCTACACTTTCTTGGTGGTTGGTTGCTATTTTTTTGTCCAAAGCCGATAGAGTGTCTCCAATGCGCTGCTGTTCGGAAAAGGCAGGAACCTTTACCTCAATATTGCCCATAAAGCCCCAATCTGCTCTTGGCATCCGTGTTCATTCGGTCGCTTTGCTTACAGGATTTACGATTTCATCAGAGGCAAGAAGGTAAAACAACCATTTATTGTATACTCCTTCCTTGGGCTTAATTACGAAGATGTCTGTTGAACAGATTACGTCAAAATCAGTCAAGATGACCTTTCGGAAATATGGACGCAGTTTCCCGAACAGGATATCGCCCTTTGAGAAAACTCGCTTTGTGCTGGTGACCTCTTCGCTTTTCCCAATACCCAGTAAAGTAAGGGTTCCTTGTCCTATGCGCTCTAAACCAACATATTGTCTGCCAACGGAATCTGCTGGCGATACCAACTCGTTTTCAAACAGCAAACTTCACTCAATTTCTGTGTAGTCCAGTTTGAAGGTATCTTCCCGTTCAAATTCCTACTTCCTCCATCAATGTTTCAACAAGCGGTTGCAGCGCCTGGCAGCCACATCTCACTAACAACAAGTCCCGTTTGCGTTCAGGGTCTTTCAATCCGTGGAAAAGGTTGTTCCTTATTATGTATAGAAATTCAACCATATTTTCCCAGTGTCGAGACCTTTCAGCGTTCCGTCATCTATACTTGGCACTTTTTTCTTCTTGTCGCTTGAATTTCTCCAATACTGGGATAATTCGACCTTGTAAGGGCTCCTGGGGCTATGACCGAGCGGATATTCATCGAGTTCGTTCTTTATCTCCTTCCATACGGCGTTCAATTCTATGTCCGTGGATATTAACTCAATATACTTGTCCTTTGTGGCTTTCCTTCTTTTGAGTTGCTGAATTATGTTTCGGTCGGTTAGTCCTTCTTCTGAAAATATTTGAGTTCGCAACGTAGCAATAAACGCCAGATATTCAAAGACAAAATTTGAGAAAATATCGCCCGCAGAGAGAGGCTTGTTGTGCCAATTCCTTATCAAAATTCGGTAATCTGAAACTAACTCCGCTTTACTTCTCATTGCCGTTCCCCCGTTATAACTGCGATGAAGGAGCCAGCGATATCGCCAATACTCACTATGATGTCGATAAGTTCCCCGAGGCGCTGCTTGTCGAGGGCGGGGCAGTACTTCCCGAGGCCGCTCATCAAGGCGATGGTGGAAGTAACCAAACCGGAGCTAGGACAGACGATACACGACCCTGCCTGCGGTACCGGCGGCTTCCTGATACGTGCCCACAACTACATCTCCCAGAACTGCAAGCTCGACAAGAAGCAGAAGGAGTTCCTAAAGCTAAAGACCCTCAACGGGAACGACATCGTAGGGGAAGTGGTGCGCCTCTGCGCGATGAACCTCTTCCTGCACGGGATAGGCGGCGAGACCAAGTGCCCGATAAGGAGTACGGACAGCCTAAGGTCGCTACCGAGCGAGAGGTTCGACTTCGTTCTCACCAATCCCCCCTTCGGCAAGAAGAGCAGCTTCACAATAGACTCCGGGGACGGCAACCTCTCGAAGGAGGCCGACTCGTACACCAGGGACGACTTCTGGGCTACGACCTCGAACAAGCAGCTCAACTTCCTCCAGCACGTCCACTCCGTCCTAAAGATAGGCGGAAAAGCCGCGGTAGTGGTGCCGGATAACGTCCTCTTCGAGGGGGGCGCGGGAGAGGTGATAAGGAAGAAGCTCCTCGACACCTGCGACGTCCATACGATTCTCAGGCTCCCGACGGGAATCTTCTACGCCCGAGTCAAGGCTAACGTCATATTCTTCGACAAGAAGGAAGACCCTCGCGACATAATGGTTCTTATGAGGTTCAACAAGAACTTGACCACCTTCAAGAAGATTTGCAGGGAACGCAGGATACCTGTTGAGGACGAGCACGAGAGGACGAAATTAATACTCATCTTGACCGCCCACAGTTTAAAAGGGAAAGAGACTAAGCACGTGTTTGTATTGAACGTTAATGCGGGAAGATAAGGATTTCCATGCGAGATTGAGGAGCCGAAATATCTGGAAGTTGCTAGAAGGAACTCCGTTGAGAAAGCACTGGAAAAAGAGCGCAGGCTGTTCTATGTTGCAATTACAAGAAGCAAAGAGCATCTGAGTGTATATACTGTGAAAGGACAAGAGTCAATTTTTGTTAGCGAATTAGGAGAGCTGAACTGAGCGCTTTTAGTGCAGCTTTCCACTATTCCTAGGAACTGAACGCACTTTTCCCATCTTTCGTCCCTCCTTTACCGTCCCTTCCCGCAGGAACAGGGGTTTAACGGAGCTTACTCTCGTAACAAGCGTAAGAAAAGTTTAAATCTTCCAAGCGTATAGGAACCTCAAGGAAATCTAAATCTGGCGCAAATGTATGTTCTTTTGATTTAATTGACGCGTGGGGCACTTTCTCCACACTCTAAATTTAGTTTTCCTTCTGCCAATGTATAGAAGCGTTCAATATTAGCAGTTTATAGTGCTAAATAATTAGAAAACTATTTAACATTCTTCAAGTCCCCCTTTCAACTTAAAGAAAGGGATTTGGCTGAAAGATGGCGAGGAAAACTGATGGTGTTGTTGTAAGGGAGGAGGCAATCGGTCCTCTTGTCTGGAGCGACAAGAAAAAGGCTTATTTCCTTCCAAAACCGGAGATAGCGAACGAGGCTTCAGACATATTGAACTCCATTGCCGAAGGAAGAGAGCCTCCTTCCAAAATATCCCCGGGAATTCTCGAAGACTTGAGAGCTCTAGGAATCGGAGGAGGGGTTGAGGTCGTGAAAAATCCAGAACCATCCCTTCCTGCCCCGCTTTCAGCGCCTCTCGACGCCTATTTCGATTATACTTGGCTCTGCAACCTTTCCTGCGGATATTGCTACAACAGGGACGCCCCCAGGAAAATGACAATGCCCAAAGGAGATGTCAGTAAAATACTTACTGAAATGAGGCGCCTCGGGATAATGCGCGACCACCTTGCTGGAGGGGAGCCTACTGCGAGAAAAGAAGACCTTGAGAACTATCTCAAGACCGCCTACGACCTCGGCCTGACGCTTTCAATGGTAACTAACGGAACCCTCCTCGACGACGAGTGTTGCGACATAATTCTCGAGAACCCTCCCCAATATGTCAGTTTCAGCCTTGACGGCCCTGACGAGGCCTCGAACGCAAGGACGCGAGGAAAGGGAAGTTTTGGAAAGACAATTAACGGCATAAGGCGCCTGAAAAGAGAGCGAGACAAGAGGGGACTTGACCTCCCGCTTTTCCTCAAACCAGTTCCAATGATTGAAGAGCCCCTTGAGAATCTGGAGAGGCTTGTTATGATAGGGATTGACAACGGGATGGATGTAGTGAACTTTGGAAACCCTGAGCGATGTGTCTATCACGATGAAGGGCATTATGCCAAAACTGTCGGGGCATATTATGGAATGCTAAAGGAAATAGACCGCCTCCGCAGGAAATACGCCCATAAAATAACAGTCTTTCCTGTGAATAACCCTGCCGTGAGTTGCCTTGAGATAGGTCTTCCGGGAATGAAGGGTTGCATAGGGGGACAGGAACTGATAACAATAAACCCGGACGGCTCCCTCACTCCCTGCCTCATGAACAAGGAGGATTTGGGGAATCTCGCTGACTATGGCGGCTCAATACAAAAATTCTGGAGCGAATCCGAAAAATTAAGGGAGTTTTGGAAAAAAATAGCCCCTCCTAGTGAATGCGACTCTTGCAAAGTTTTGAACATGTGCCGGGGAGGAAGCACGACCCGGGTTCTTGCGGATTACAAGGAATATGGGAAAAATGACCCGATGTGTCCTGTTGACTATCTTTCGGGGGAAAAACCGGTTGACCCAATAAGATCTGGAAACCTTCCTCTTTTCACAAAGATAAATGTTCTACATTCTTTATAGGATGCAAAGGGAAAATGTCGAAAGGAAATGGGCAAGTTGCGTTGGCGAGCTTATATAACGAAAGCAGGCTTGCCAATTATCCCACGAAATATTCCCTCGCTTCGATGAGATTGGGTGCCTATTTGCTGAAAGACCCTTCCCTTTCAGTTGAGCTTCCTTGCAGTTCCTTGGAAAAGCCGGCAAAAGACGCCCTTCCTAATCTTGTCGGTAGGGATGTTGTCGGAATGTCCGCTTACATGTGGACTGCCGGGCGCGCAAAGGAATTGGCGAATCTCCTATCTTCCGAGAGCCCGGAAACTCTTGTCGTAATAGGGGGACCGGAAGCTTCTCATATGGATGTCTCTGGATGGCCTGACGGCACCATTTTCGTGAGAGGCGAAGGGGAAGAGCCTCTGATGAAAATCGCCAAGGCCAAGCAGAGAAATAGTTCAATAGGTTATGCTGAATTGAAAGCCGATCTCGGGGACACCATATATTCTGCTTCAGACGGAGTGCCGAAAGGGGTTCTTGTGGCAAGGCAAGGGAAAAGCATTCCTTCCGGAGTCCCATTGTTCTCCGACAGGTTCATGGAAATAGTGAAAGACTCTCTCGGAAACTATGTTATCTGGGACACAGTCAGGGGCTGTCCATATACCTGCGGATATTGCGGGCACAGGACGAGCGCGTCAGTAAAGACATATGATCTCGATCAAGTCGAGGCGGAAACCAAGGGAATTGGTCGGATAGGAATAGACGAAGTTTTCGCAATAGACCCGATTCTCGGGGGTCTTCCCGGAAGGGACATCCATGTTCTGAAGTTCCTTTCGAAGAACGCTCCGAACGCCTCCTTGAAGGCTTATTACCGCCCGGAATTTCTGAATGAAGAGTCTCTTCGCGCTCTTCAGGACGTAAAGCTTTCGGAGATAGACATAGGGATACAAACAACAAACCCGAATGTCCCGAGGTGGCTCAGGAGCAACAACTTTGAAAAAATAAGAAAACAGCTTCCAAAGCTCACGCCTTCTGGAATTCCTTGGAGAGCTGAGCTTATTGTCGGCCTCCCAGGAGACGACATGGCCGGGTTAAGGGAGTCTCTGCGCTTTGTGATTGACGATCTCGCCCCTTCCTCAGTATATGCATATCCTCTGACAATAATACCCGACACAAAAGTCGCGGAAATAGAGGGCGGGACTGACAGGGAATTTTGGGTGCGCGGAGAGCGCTCTAGGGCGACAGAGTCTAACAGCTACTCCCCTGAAGAGCTTTCCGGAATGGTTGCCTATTCCGGGGCGGTAGCATCCTTGCACGAGGCTATTCAACTGGAACGCAAGAGTTCTCCAGCCTCCCTGTCATTTTCAGAAATAGACTCGCTTGTTAAGGAAGCTCTTTTGAGGGGCGACTCCGCTGAAATCGCCAACTTCCTCAATGGGAATCGTGAAGCTTCGGTCGCTAGATGGAGAGAGATTCTTTCCAATGCCTGAACTGCTATTTGTCAGGCACGGGGAGTCTGAGGACAACCTCAAGGGAATAATACAAGGCCCACTCAACGATTCCGGATTAACTGAAAGGGGGCGCTCGCATGCAAGGGCTGCGGCAGGATTGCTGTTAGAATGCGGCCAAGGAATATCCGGCATATATTCAAGCAAAGCGAAAAGGGCTCTTGAGACTGCGGAGGAAATATCCGTTGTTCTCGGAATCCCTGTCAATACCGACTCTTCCCTTCGGGAATTCAATCCGGGAATTCTTTCCGGAATGACAAAAGAGAAGGCAAGACTAACCAATCCAGAACATCTTGAAAAATATCTCAAAAGGGGAGATCTTGACGGGATACCCGGAGCAGAGACTGGAGATGAACTTCAGGCAAGGTCGCTTATTTTCCTGTCGAGATATCTGGGCCAACGGCAGGACTCTCGTTACATTGCAGTTTCCCATGCGGGCTTGATAAGATGCTCATCGAACACTGCGAAAAACCTCCCTAGAGAAACCCCCTTAGCAACTCCCAACGGCGGGGTTGAGCGCGTCTGCGATCCTTGGGGAAAGATATGCCATTCAAGGCTCTATCTGGCCAAGTCATCAGATGCCTACAAAATAACGACTCCGGATTCAAAGTATGTTCTGAAGCTTGTTTCCGGAAAAGGGCTTCCTTATTTTGAGGAGCAGGCAAAGGTCCATGCTGTCCTTTCCCCGACCGGACGCGCTCAAAAGCTTCTTGCGTGGAAAGAGGGTGTTCAGGTTCTCGAATATCTGGATGGTGACCACAAATACGGGCCTCTTCCGCAAGGAGACGCCGCCGAAATAATGGATTGCGCATATGCAATCAAGGAAGCCCTTTCCGGAATGAGCCCAGCAGAAAAACGGGTCGATTTAAAGCGCAAGATCGAGTCCTCCCTCGAGAATGTTCCCGCCGAAAGCTTCTCTTATGCGGAAATAAGGCGCCTTTTGGACGACCCAAGATTTTTGGAGACTCTTTCCGAGCAGGTCCCTGTTGACTATGATTGGCATAGGTCGAACATAATATTTGACGGAAGAAAGGCTTCGAAGCTCGACCCAAGCATTGTCTATGCGCCATCGGATTTCCAGCCGGCGAGCGTCATATTGTCCGCGTTCATGCTCGAGGACGAACACGCCGACATAGCCTCTCTTTCCCTTGCATGGCCAGGCGGGATTGTGCGCCCCGAGCGTCTTTCGCTCCTCCTAAAGGCAAGGGCTCTGATAGGGACGTCCTTTTTCGAGCGTCCGGATGTCCCGAAAACGGCCGAGAACTCTGAAACATTGTCGAGATATATTTCGGCGTTCTCAAGGGCTGACTCGTATTGAGCGCTCCGCCAGTTTCCCCTCAGAAGAACATTCCCTCGCAGTCTTCCTTTCCCCATTTAAAGAGGGTCGCTTTTAGAAGAATTGCCACGGAAACAAGGAGAAGGGGAGAGACCAGCAAGGCAAATTTTCCGTTCCCAGAAATCTCTAGGAACTCCAAGACTCTTGCTGGAATCCCTATCAACGCCGAATATTTCCAGAATTCTCCGAACGAATATAGTTTGATTGACGGGTAGAGCCTGGAATTCGTTATACTGTAAAAGATGTAGATGAATGTTTCTCGGATTTGGCAGTTGAGCTGAACAATCCAGATGTCTGCAAAGAAGCAATAGGCCAAGATGTTTGTTTTTCGGGAGTTGCTCTGCAAACGAATAATCCAACAATTTGCTCAGATAATTTAGCGGATCCTTCACGCTGTTACTTTTTAGCCAAATTTTGCAACATGCTCACTAACAAGGCAGGGTTAATAGACTGCCAAATCTCAAAATGGCGACTACAGGAGATAACTTGTCCTGAGAGCTCTTCACGTCTTTTGGAGAAGAACGCCTGCATTTTCTCAAATGAATATTAGTAAAGGAATTCTTTCCGCAAGCGACACAAAAATATGCGATCTTCTAAATCTGCCTTCAACCACAGATAAACAAGACATGTGTGTGGCTTCAATTGCATTCTACGAAGGCAACTTGAGTATGTGCGACCAAAGTGGCAGTTACAAAGGCACTTGTTATTACGATTTCGCAGCCAATTACGATTTCATGGACCTTTCCAGTTGCAAAGCTGCAGGAACTGACTTGGAAGGGTGTTATCGCAGTATAGCTGTCAGAACAGGGAAGGTTTCAATTTGTAGTAAACTCTCAGAAGCTGCATCAACTTGGTGCGTCCGAGACGTTGGAATTTCAACAACCAACTTTTCCATATGCGCTTCAGTAGTATTAGGCAATGAAGCATATTCTTGTTTCAATCAAGCAACTGTGAAAAAGTGCCTCGATGTGAACCAACTTCAAACCTGCAATCTGACTTTGGCAGACGCGAAAGAATATGGCGCCTGGTGCGATCGGATATCAAATTTCAACTGTCGGTCACGAAGCGATTCCTTCTTCTATACGGTAGCAATGAAATATGTAGATAGCTCTGCATGTTCTAATATATCGGAAGAAACCTTGAGAACCTCGTGTATGTCTAAAACCAAAGGACCTCCTGCGTAAAAATATAGAATATTCAAGCATCCGCCAATTTTATAACTGCCACGGGTGTTTTTCCTGCTGTGAAGCCAGAAGAGCTTGCTCGGCAAAAAATTGACTCAATGCTTCTAGTCGCAGGATGGAAAATCCAAGACAAAAGCGAGCTTGACCTATCCGCGGGAAGGGGTGTTGCCGTTAGAGAAGTTTCCCTTGAGAATGGCAATGCAGAGTATCTTCTCTGTGTTGACGGAAAAGCTGTCTGAGCAATTGAAGCCAAAAAGGCCGGCTCAATTCTCGCGAATGTCGAGCCTCAATCCGAAAAGTATCTCAGAGGAACTCCTAGCCATATTCCACATGTAAGAGCCCCTACCGTTTTGCTGAGTCAACTGGAACTGAAACAACTTTCACAAACTTTTGGGATCCAGAGCCGCGTTCAAGGCACGTTTTCCATTTTCACACCACTGAAGAACTAGCTGAGCTAGTTTCCGATGAGAAAACTCTTCGTGCGCGCCTCAAAGAACTCCCTCAGCTAGATTCGGCAAGCCTTTGGAAATGCCAAACTGAAGCAATTTCAAATCTTGAGACTTCCTTGAGGAGAGGAAATCAGCTCTCTCTAATACAAATGGCAACAGGAAGCGAAAAAACATTCACTACAGTAAATTTTTCCTATCGTCTTGTAAAACACGCCAAAGCAAAAAGAATACTTTTCCTAGTTGACAGGAAAACCTTGGAATACAAGCTGAAGATGAGTTTGCCAAATTCAAACTGCCCGGCGATGGAAGGAAATTCACAGATGTTTATGTGACCCAGCTTCTCAAGTCAAATAAAATAGATGGGGATGCCAAGGTATGCATAACTACACTTCAAAGACTCTACTCAATACTAACTGGAAAGGAACTCGATCCTGCAGAAGAAGAGGATTCGCTTTTCGGAAAAAGCCGAGATAATATTGATGTCAAAGTTGAATACAATAAAGAAGTTCCAATAGGGACATTTGACTTTCTTGTTGTTGACGAGTGCTACAGGTCAATATACAGTAAATGGCGTCCAGTTATAGAATATTTTGATGCGTTTGTCGTCGGTCTAACTGCAACACCCTCAAAACAGACTCTTGGATTTTTCAGCCAAAACCTTGTGATGGAATTCAATCACGGGCGGGCAGTCCAAGAGAACATTAATGTCGGTTTGATGTTTGGCGAATAAAGAGTAAGAAATCTGAAGAGGGTGGAAAAATTGAGGCAAATGAATATTTCTACAAGCGCGATAGGCTGACACGGGAGAAACGCTGGGAGCAGCTTGATGAAGAGGTTAATTATGCGCCATCTGACCTCGACCGCTCTGTTGTTATCCCAGATCAAATCAGGAAAATTGTTAGGGAATTTAGAGACTTTTTACCTAAAATATTTTCTGGAAGAAACTGGGTTCCAAAAACTCTCGTATTTGCCAAGGACGATTCCCATGCAGACGATGTTTCTTTAATTTCCTGGAGAACGAGACCGCTAAAATTGCCAAAACTGTTGTCGAGGTTTGTCTAAAGTACAAATTAATTAAAGAAATCTCTGGTTTAGACAGACCATATAAATTCACCTTTAGCACGAATCTAGGACAAATGTCTAATAAAGTTAGAGAACGTTAAATAGACACTGTTCCCGAAGAAAGAGTTCAATCGAAGATATCCAGTATTGTTTCCGAAGAAATTTCCAAGACAAGAGGGAGAGTAAAACTCTAAGAAAACTAAACAAATTTTTTTAAGAGCGACGGTTTACTGTCTTTCTACAGCCTTTCTTCAACCACTTTTAAAAACAAAACAACCCTTCTTGGCAACCTGAAGGAAGAATCAAGCTAATGGGAAAACGAAACTCCAACCGAGTTTATGTCGTTTCCCTCGCAAATTGGACACCTTCTAGGAGAACTTTCTCATATCCAAAAGAAGCCAGCTGGCCAAAAGAGGCACCAAATTACGTTGCATTCAGAACTGGCGGAAAATTGGCATCTATTCACTATATTGAGGGTGCCAAAACAAAAAGCGGCAGAGTAATTATTCATCTAGGAAAAAGTTTCTCGCCTAAAAAAGATCTTCCAGACGGCAACATTTGGCCAAACGGCAAACTCTGATGCGCGCTTGACACACTTTTCACACGCAAAACAATTGAAGAGGCATCAAAAATAACGAGGTCGCGAAACCCCTCTATACGCACATTCTATGACCTTCTGGGACTCATTTTAAAAACACACAATGTATTGACAACGTAAAGACAGCGGATTACCACGGAAGCGGATAAACCCGTGTAGGTGACTCAGGAGGGGCGCTGGCTCAACATTTTTCTATGTGGTGCGCAGAACGCACCTGCAATATGTAGTTGAGTTTCTTGGGAAGGTGAGCTAAAAACCTCCTCACACACCAACTAAAAGTCAAGGTTTGACTAATTCAAGGCCAAAATTAGAGGGTCTGTTGAAACCCTTGACCAAGATTAGCGAAAAATCCGCAATCCTGACCTTCTCGAAGTTGAAAGCAAGGAGCTTGACGAACGCCGCCCCGACAACAAAACAATGTTCGTTGGCCGAGATAACTGCCTTTACAAAGGAATTGCGGGAGATGAAGCGGTCTATTCTGAGGGCTTAATACTTGGTAATTCTGGGAGAATCCCGTCCAGTCAATGAAAAGGCTGCGGCTCGCCTTTTCAAATGCAAGGAGGGCTGCTGCCAGCCACTCGGACGGGATTCTTTTCAGGAACTTGCAGAAAGTGGACTGCTCCGGCGTCCTTTTCGGACGCAGGTAGTCCCGGATGAAGAGGGGCTTTCTCCGGAACGAGCGTTCCGTTGTCTGGACGAGGTAGAAGATGTTGATGTGGTTGGAATAGATTTTGTTCGAGAACCGGGAATTTCTCTCCGGGATGCACCCCTGCTTTCAATAAATACTTCCTGAACAGGTTAAACAAAGGTTTGTTTGTCACAAAATGAACCCATATCCGGCTTCGGCCGGATATGCCTTTCAGTCATTTTCTAGGAGGGTTTCAACAGTCCCTATGTCAAGTTTATTTGGAGGTAAACAGCCAAGCTTATTCTCAGTCTGCCAGTTGGAGGGCTAGCTCTTTTTCTGAAAAGAGGATCTTGTCCAACGTGAACGCTGCAGAGGTCTGAGCGGGCTTGGTTATTGAAAGGGAATTCTTCCCCTTTGCAAGTTCGCCCGCGCCCAAATATTCCATTCCCCAATAGTTTCCCGGAGAAATGTAGTTTCTTGACTTGTGGGAATATTTTATTTCCTGCCCGTTCAATATGAAATCCGCCGAGCGCGCGCCATCCGGATGGAGGCCGTCATCAGAAACCCTAAGATAGATATGAACCTTGCCGGAATAACCAGAGGTGAACGAATAGTTGACTTTGGCCCCCTTGTCTCCCAAGTAGAGCTCGCCCGGCCCGCGGGAAGTAGGACCTATGAAAGAATATCTCAAGTTCCCGGGGAGATTCCCTGAGAGCGTCCCTTCTTCTGCTTCAAGCCAGAGTTCGAACGGATTCCTGTTGAAGAGGGTGTAGAAGAAGTTGAATATTTTCGCAAGTACGAGCTTAAACGAGTCTCCGAAAGCCCTGGCAGATATCGTTATCTTGCCTTCGTCATATTCCTTCTTCGCATTTCCGCCAAGGGAAATCCGTTCGTATGCGCAAGGTTCTATTGAGACATCAAAGTCCTGCGTTCCGGAAATGACAGAACTTACGACCCCACCTTCGACCTTGGCAAGGAACGACCGGTTCCCTACCGAAATAGATATCGTCTTATTGTCTCCTATTACCGAATTAACAGTTCCTGAATTCTCTCCGAGAGCTATTGAAAAATTCGATAGGAAAGAAGTGTCAGGCGAGCAGGTGGTTTTCGCATCTCCCTTTTCGTCAGTTACGTTCGAAACTAAGGACGTCGTCATCTCAATGGGAACTTCCATAGTCGCGTTCTTTCCGCCATCCTCCGGAACAGGGTCTAGCTTTCTATAGATGTCCGCTTCCCCTTCTGCGTCCCTCAAGTCATCCAAAATTACTTCAAAGTTAGATATTGCCCTGGGGGTTGCTGAAAAGACTTTCCAGCCGTCACGAGTGTTGAATAAAATTGCAGTATACTCTGTCTGGGCGCGCTCTTCAATCCCTTCCGCGTCCTTGACAAGGGAATTCAATACATACTCCACTATTGCTACGTCATCTTCAATTGTTATTGAATTATAAGTGTCTATTGCGAACCCGGAATCAAACGAGGCCCATATTGAAACTATCCTCTCTTTTTTCTCTGTCAGTTCGCCGGGCGTCAGGTGCTCGAGAAGTTGGGTAGAGAGATATTCGTCCATATTTTCCCCGATGAATGAGAAATAATACTTTTCAAGAGCGACACGGACATTCTCCTGCTCAGGGGACATTTCCGATACCGAAAGACGCCCTAGAGAGAGTACTGGCGAGAGAAGAAGCATAAACGCCATGGCTAAGGAAAAAATAATCCCGAAAGAGTATTTTTTCATTCAGATCGGCCCCCAAGTCTCTTCGGCAAGAACCGCTTTGAAACCCTCTACCGGAATTGTTGCTACAAATGTGTCTGTGGCTCCAGATTCCAGGCCTTCGACAGTGACAGTTATCGGAACGGAAAGAGTCATTGTCTCATTTGAGGCAAGTTCCTCCATTTCCGCGACAACCGCATACCAATCCTTCACCATTTGAAGCGGAATCTTGTATCTGTTTGGAATTTTTGCGTCAGGGAACCTTAGGTTGACTGCACCCTCCATCCAGAAGAGGCCGTCCAAACCGTCGTTTATCTTCTGATAAAGTGGCTTGTTCTCGCCGTTGTAATAGCCTCCGGCAGTTTTGCCTAGGTTTATTGAATCGTTAGAAAGGGTCCCAAAGGACACAAGTTTCCCGAAATTTTCATAAAACCTGTCCAAGCCAGAGAAATGCTCATAGTTCGAACTTGGGAGAACTAGGCGACCATCTCTCCCGAGCTTCGTTATTTCAAGGAGGCTTCCCGATTCCACGGCGTTTTTAGTGTCGGAAACTGCTTCCTTGTATTTCTTCAGCTTATCCTCGGCATAGCTTGTGAAAAGGGTTATCCCCGCGTTCTTGAGAGAGTCGCGGATTTTCACCCCGTACTTCACTTTTCGCTCATCTGAAATCCTAGGAGGATGCCATCCGAAAACAATTGAATTGTCCCTTGTCGTCACATAGCCGACATAATCGGAGGGCTTTCCCGAAACCCGCATACCTTCACTTGCCCTGACCAGTTTTCCGGAATCATCAGCAATCCTTGTCGGGGTGTCGATAGTGTATCTCTTGTTCTCCGAGAGGGGATCAGAAACAGTTATCCTTATTCTTGCCCCGCCCCCATTCCAGGCAGATGAGCCTGAATCAAAGGCAACGGAAGTTATCTTCAACCCTTCGGCGTATTCGGTTGTGAAGAAAACCTGCTTTCTTTTTTCCACAGGAGAGTCAAGGGAATAGACAAATACCTTGCTGGAATTCCGGTTGTTTAGGAGGTCCTTTATCGCGCTCTCAAGAGTTATTTTGACAATTATTTTTCCGGAAGAATCCGTCCTTTCCGAGAGAGGTTTTGCAAGAAATTTCATGTTGCCTGTCTCTGATTCCGCTACAAACAAAGGAATCACTTTCTTGTCCGAATAAGGAATTGGCTTCCCTGAAGAATCCGAGCCGGAAAAGGAGAATGTGGCGATTATCGAATCCTTGCCGTCCAATAGAAAAGTCCTTTTGTCAAGTGAAACTGAAACATCGGAAATTCCGTCTTGTCCGGCAATCGCAACACAAGCAATTTCCCCGGAGGCAGATTTCTTCGAATCAAATCCGTCCCGGCAGCAGACAGAGTGCTCAGTCAAGTGATAACCGACCAAGCATTTTCCCTCCTTTGGGGCGCCTCCAGAAGGCTCCCCCGGAAACTTCAATATTCCTAACTGGTGCTGGTCTCCCAGATTCTCATCGCAAATTATTAGCCCTTTTACATAGCTTGAGCCAGCCCCAGAATAGATGACAATGTTATCCCTTATCACTGAATCTGCGAGCATTTTTCCTGAGACGCAATCATCCTGTTTTTTCGAGCTTTCTTTGTCGAAATAGCCCTCTGGCGCATAATCAGGATATAGTGCAGAGCATTCCGAGAGCGCTTTATGGTATAGGGCATTATATCTCTCTATGAATGAAGAGAACGAACTTTTTGGGGAAAGGTAATAGAAGGGGGAACTAGGCAAGCTCCATTTTCCCCTTACAGAAGAGGCACCTTTTCTAGGGACATTTTTCCTCCCGGGCCAATCATGAAGGTCATATGAATAATAGTTGGCTTCCCAACCCCAAGTCGAGGACGCACTTTGGTATGCGATGGCGTCAAAGAACCCCCCGAGGGAGGAATATGCGCCAGAATCCGAAAAATACCCTGCATCGTTCTCTGTAAAGGCGGAAGGAGTTTTCGCCACGCGCTTCAAGAACTCTGCCTTGTATATTTCACTCTCCTTTTTGCAGGTCTCAACCGGAGAGTAGAAGACCGCTTTTGCATATCTTTCTGGGGAGAGACCTTCCCCTAGGGCGTTCATCCTAGTCTTGTTGTAAATAAGATAATTCTCGATTAGTTGGTCGTTTTGGACAATTGCGTTGCAGCAGTCGTGCCATTCGAGAGAGAACGAAGGCGAAATAAGGAATAAAATTGCAAAAACCTCAGATAACAATATCCCAAGGAGAGTTGATTTTCCAGCCATCCCAAAGAGAACAATTTCTTCGAGCTTTTATATTTTATTTTCTCCGCCAAACCGGGAAGCTCCAGTCAATTTCGGGGTTTTTTCGAGAAATATCTGTACTTAACTAGGGCGCGAAGGCACCTCAAATGGGTGCATATCTGAGAAGGAGGGAGTATTCTTGAGGCGAGAAGGATTGCGACTGAAGGCCTAAAATAGAATGCGTAATACGCGCGCCGTGTCCATTCTTCCATACCTTCCCTGAAAAACGGGAGTCTCCCTTCCTCTTCCGCCCTCGTAAAATCAGCCAAATAGTCCCCTTTGACAAATCCGCGCTCAACTGCCTCGCGATATAGGGCGGTTCCAAGATATTGAGTTGTCGGGGCGAACACTGCCAAGTAAAGACCCAAGCTTTTCGAGAATTCTATTTTCCTAGAAGTCTGTTTTTCGCTTTCGCCAATATAACCGAGCATTGGGTCTGTTGAAACCCTTGACAAAGATTAGCAAAAAATCCGCAATCCTGACCTTCTCGAAGTTGAAAGCAAGTAGCTTGACGAACGCCGCCCCGACAACAAAACCCCGTTCGTTTGCCGCAATGACCGCTTTAACGAAGGAATTGCGGGAGATTAAGCTGTCTATCCTGAGGGCATAGTATTTCGAATAGTGCTGGGAGAATCCCGTCCCGTCAATATAGAGGCGGCGACTCGCCTTTCTCCGGAACGAGCGTTCCGTTGTCTTGACGAGGTAGAAGATGTGGACTTTGTCAGAATAAAGTCTGTTCGAGAACCGGGAATTTCTCTCCGGGATGCCCGCTTTCAATAAATACTTCCTGAACAGGTTAAACAAAGGTTTGTTTGTCACAAAATGAACAAATATCCGGGGCTCTGGCCTGATATTCCTTTCGGTCATTTTCTAGGAGGGTTTCAACAGACCAGTTGATTTTTCCACAATTTACTTTTGGGAATATTTATATTCGGAAATGGGACTGCTCTTCCGTGGATTTGGCTTTTGGCTGGACGAACATTTTCATTCTTGTCATAGTTGTCCTAGTTCTTGTTTTTCTCTCGATTTTCCAAAAAATAACCGCTCCAATAAGAATTGCATTAACTCTGCTTTCTTTCGGGGGCCTTGTTTTTTTCCTCTGGAAAACCGGATTGTTCTTGTTTGCCTTTGAAAAGGTACTTTTTATGGGCCAAGGAACAGCAAGCTTATTTTCAGGTCTGTTCAATTTCATATTAGGAAGAGCACTTTCAGGGGGACAGGGATAAAATTGGCAAATCTTACTGAAGAGGAACTGAAAGAACTTAACGAACAGGTCAAAAAAATCCTTGAAGAAAGGGAAAAACTCCTCTTCGACATCGGGAGAATTGAATCCTCTGTTTCAAATCCGGCTGTCAAGGGAGGGCTGAAGAACCAATTGAAAGACGGGAGCCAAAAGAGGCTTTTTTAGAAAACTCATTATCTGAAAATATCGAGAAGCCCTGAATCGTCCCTCTGGTTCCTTCTTTTGTCATTCTTTTTTGGAGGGCTCTCGTCGGAATCCCCTGTTTTTACATTCTGGAATTTCCCGAACCTTTCGAAATGAATAATGTTTCCTATGCTAGTCCTTGTTGTCCGCTCCCCTTCGTCCGCCGGATAGCCAATTGGGATTATTGCAACCGGGGCAATTCCCTCGGGGAGCCCGAGAATGTCCCTGACAATATTGTTGTTGAAGGAACCGACCAAGCAAGTTCCAAGGCCAATGTCCGTTGCCGCAAGAAGGAGGTTCTCAATTGCTGCGGAGGTGTCAACAATGCTGTAGAAATATTTCCCGCGGGCGCCGTATTTGACTGCGCTCCGTTCAGTGTCAGCGCAGGCGACAATTACATATGGGGCATTAGAAATAAAGTCCTGTGAGAGGGCGGCGGCGGCAAGCTGTTTTTTGGCAGTCGAATCCTCGACTAGTATGAATTCCCAGCTCTGGAGGTTTCCGGCAGAGGGCGCCCATCTTGCGGCATCAATCAGCCGGTAGATTGTCTTTATCGGGACTTTGTCGGGCTTGAAGGATTTGACGCTTCTCCGTGCCTTGATTGCTGAAATGACATCCATTCAGGGAATTGGGTAGTTTTGGTATAAAACTCTTGGGGACGGGAAAGCTGCCTCGTGACTAATTCAGATAACAGAGAGTATTGCCAGGGCTCCGAAGAAAGCCTCAATCAGGAGAATTATTAGGACAACCTGTAGCTCAGTAAACTTCCCTGCCTTCATTACAACATGGGTCAGGGACTGGGGAAAGCCCTTTGGAGCGGAAAGAGTCCCGTCCTTTTGGAGAATGCCAAAGCTAGTTCCCTTGAATCTGGTCCTCGCTTTCAGGAAAAGTTCAATGAAATAGGGGAAAATCAGGATTACACCGACCCTCTCGATGTTGCCGATTATTACAGATACTGCGAGGCTCCCGCCAATCACAAGGGTGCCGATATCTCCGGGAAAAATCCTTGCAGGGAAAATGTTGAATTTGAGAAAAGCCAAGAGGGAAAAAAGGACTATTCCTGAAATCAACGCTGAATAGAGCGACTCCGGCTGGCTTGAGAAAACCAACAGGGAGACGAGAAAGACTGTCCCATGCATCAAGACTCCGAGACCAGCTTCCAAGCCGTTTAGTCCGGCAAGAATGTTCGTTGCGTTCGCGGCTCCGGTAATTCCCAAGGGAATCAGGATGATTGGGTAGAATAGGCCGAAATCAACTGCTCCGAAAAACGGAAGGGCGACTGTCCTTGCCCCTTCCCGAAGCGCCATTAGGGGGAGGGCGCCCAAGACCGGAAGAAACGCTTTCGCGAGCTGGGGAAGCTGGAACAAGTCATCGACAATCCCGACAATTGAGACAACCAGGATTGATGCAAGGGCTCCGAAAAGGATTTCCAAAGGATATGTGTTCTTCGCAAGGGCTATTGCGACAGAGATTCCAAGGACAATTCCAGCGACAATCGAGAGGCCACCCATTTCGGCGAGGAAGAGCTTTTTTTTCTTCTGCATGTCTTTTCCGACAATCCCGACCCTTACCAATTCCTTTGAGACAACCGGCGTCAGGAAGAATGTTGTGAAAAAAGACGCAATAAAAGAGAGAGCGAGAATTGCAATGTCTGAGACCATTAGCCAACAAAGTGGCTCCTTTCTTTTTAAACACTAGTTTCCAGAAAAACCCCGTGTGCGGAATTTTCGGAGGGAATGGGGCCTCGAAAAGGGAACTCGCTCTCCTGAAAAAATCCCTGAAAAACCGGGGGCCGGACTTGTCAGGAATTTCGAAAATCGGCAAGCTCTCAATAGGGGAAACTGGGCTCTTGATTGTTGGTAAAAGAAAGGCGAAACCTCCTTTCGTTTCAAAGAGGGGAAAAGTCTCCCTTGTACATAACGGGGAATGGTACTCGTTTCCAGAAGATCTCTCGGGAAAGACAGGAACTGATAGCGAGGCAATTTCCAACCTTATTGAAAAGGAAGGGGCGCGGGCGCTCTCTGAAATTGACGGCCCCTTCGCCCTTGCCTGGATTGAGGAAGGGCACCTCTACACTGCGCGGGATTTCCTCGGAGTGCGCCCCCTTTTCCTTGGGGGCGGAATGTTCGCTTCCGAGGGAAAGGCTCTCCTGAAAGCGGGCGTTTCTCCGGGTGAGATAAGTAGGCAGGAGCCGGGGACAATTTATCGGGACGGAAAATTTTTCGCAAAAATTCCTTTCAAGTTCCAAAAACCAAAAGGCAGTCTGCCCGAACTAATTGAGCTGGCTGTTGAAAAAATGGTTTTTGGCCTTGAGAGGGCAACTGTCGCATTCTCAGGGGGCGTTGATTCAGCAATTGTCGGAAAAATCGCTTCAGAACGCCTGAAAAAGACAACCTGCATTGTCGCAGGAATTCCCGGCTCCCAAGATTTCGAGAGAGCGGAAAATGCGGCAAATCTCTTGGGACTGAAGCTGAGGAAAATTGTCCTAAAAGTAAACGAAAAGACGCTTCAGGAGGTCTCTGAAACAATTGAGACTGCCGACCCGGTACAGATAGGAATTGCCTTTTCCCCCTATTCAATTGCAAAGAAAGCCAAGGGAAATGTGATATTGACCGGCCAGGGAGCGGATGAACTATTCTGCGGATACAGGAAATATTATTCAGTCCCCGAAGAGGAAGCGGAGAAACTCCATAGGGCGGACGTTTTCTCAATTGGGGAGAAAAACTGCGAGAGAGACTACATGGCTGCTGGAAAGTTCGGAAAGGAGCTTCGCCAGCCCTTCCTCGACAGGGAAATTGTGAATTTCGCACTTGGGCTGAAAATTGGAGAAAAACTTGCTGACAGGGAGAACAGGAAAATAATACTCCGAAAAGCCGCAATTTCCCTTGGAATCCCGGAGAAAATCGCATTCGAACCTAAAAAGGCAATCCAGTATTCAACCGGAGTTATGAGGGAAATTGAGCAGTTCGGAAGGCAATTGGGCGGGAAACAATAAAAAGTCTTGGGTGAAATTATCCGGATGGATGTTTACGAGGCAGCTGAAAAGATTATGCACGATGCCCTAGTTGTTTTCGACGGGGTGAAGAAGAGGCACAAGGGGAAAGCAAAAGTCAGGCGGATTTTAATCGGATTGGGGGAACTTTCCCCAATAAAAGTGAACGAGCTTGCCGACGTCCTTGCAACATTGATAGAGGGGAGCGAGATTGACAATGCGGAATTGGAGGTTGTCACAAGCCCCGGGGTTGTTGAATGCATCTGCGGATTTTCCGGAAGGCCGACAGTTTTTGAGGTCGGGGAGGGAAAAGTCGTTGCCGAGTGCCCGAAATGCAGGAAAGTCGAGCTCTTGGTCCATGAGGGAAAAGGCGTTGAAATAAAAGAGATTATTGTTAACTAAATCCGGCAATTCCTGAAAAGGTAGATTAACTGCGCCCCTATTGAGAGAGCTAAAAGAGGGACTGCGAAATTCGAGAGCAGGTGTATTGCCCCTGCTGGGAGGAGGAAGCCGATAGCTGAGAGGGCGAGCCCCCCTGAGCAGGAAGTTGCAGAAATTCCGCATAGCTCAATTGAGACAATTCCGACAAGGGAACCTACTGCCCCGAGAATCGATTCCCCTGATGAGCGGATGGTAAGGAACCTCTCCTTTGCCGAGAAAACAATGCAGGTTATTGTAAGGGAGAATGTTGCAATAAAGAGGAGAGCCAATGGAAGGAGGTTTGAGGAATAGAGGGGTTTTGGAACAAGGAAATATCCAGCAACCACTGAAAGTAGAAGAACTGCCCTGCAGAACGGGCTTTTTGCAAGAACTGAAAGCTGGATTTTGGGAGAGGGGTGGGGCGCGGGGAGGGGAGAGGGGGTTTTTTTAGAGGATTTCTTCGGCATTGTGTTTTCCGGGATATTGCCGAAACTCTGAAGGGAGTATTTATCGGTTTTTCCAAAGGAAGCGGTCTTTTGGGTGAGAGAAGTTTGTCCGAAGGCCGACCGGAGGGAGGTCTGGGTAAGGGAGGGGATCAGAAGGCCGACCGGA
>JBBIPP010000014.1:0-11427 GCA_037442745.1 archaeon | reverse complement strand
GCCGACCGGAGGGAGGTCTGGGTAAGGGAGGGGATCAGAAGGCCGACCGGAGGGAGGTCTGGGTAAGGGAGGGGATCAGAAGGCCGACCGGAGGGATGTCTGGAGCCTTGGCGGAAGGTTGAGCCCGGAGGCGAAATCTGAGGACAAGGTAGGGTGGCTGAATGAAGTATTAGTGAAGTCACCAGTTTCGGAAGTTAAACAAGTTATCCGAAACTGGTGGGTCCGAAGGGATTTGAACCCTTGACCTACAGATCTTCAGTCTGCCGCTCTCCCAGTCTGAGCTACGGACCCTTGAAATAAAATAGCCGAAAAGTTCTTTATAAACATTCGCCGGGGCCTGCAAACTTTATTTATAGTAGGAATTTTGGTGTTCAAAACGTGCCAGAAAGAGGAAAGGGGGGGATTAGTCCCTCTTCTTCAAGCCAATCCGAAATAAGCGAGCTCTCTCTCCTTACAGACAAGGCCGGAAACGCGCATATTGGGCGGGGAAAGGAGGCTTTGGAGAAGTTCGCTTTGGAAGGGGCTCTCTTCCTCGGAAAAGTGGGGGATGAGGGCAAATACAAGAATTCCAAAGTCCTCCTAGACTCGATTTTCCCACACGTTGTCTTCATATGCGGGGCCCGAGGCTCAGGAAAAAGCTATACTGTCGGGGTAATATTGGAAGAGCTTGCAAGAAAGAACAGGAATGTCGGGGTAATTGTAATTGACCCTGTTGGGGTTTTTTGGAGCATAAAGAAGGCGAATTCCCAGGAAAAGGAGGTCTCCCGCCTGAAGGAATGGGGCCTCACCCAGGACGGCCTTGAGAATGTGTCAGTCCTAATACCTGAAGGAGCCCAGAGCAAGGCTCCAAAGGAAACATATGACGGCGTCTTCTCCCTGAAAACCGCTGATTTGACAGTTGATGACTGGTGCCTGACTTTCGGAATGGAGAGGTTCGACCCGGCTGCATTGGCTCTTGAGAGAGCAATTGCAAAAGCCGGAAAGAACGTTTCCGGGGGAGCAAGCCACACAATATCTGAACTTGCGAAAATCCTGGAGGAGGACGATGACCTCACAAGCAAGGTCAAGGGATTCTCAAAAGTCACCCGGAGGGGCCTGATTTCCCGCCTTGAATCCGCAAAGGAATGGGGAGTGCTCTCCGACAGAGCGACCCCGATTGACGAGATAAGCTCGGCTGGCAAAGTCACAGTAATTGATGTCTCCTTCCTTGAAGAGGGTGTCTCAGCCCTTGTTGTCGGAATTATTGCTAGAAAAGTACTTGAAATAAGGAAAACTGCCGCACGTGGGGAATCTTTGGGGCAGGTGACAACAACAGTTCCGCCAACCTGGCTTGTGATTGACGAGGCGCACACGCTAATTCCCAACAGCAGGAGGACTGCCGCTTCTGAGGCAATTGTCGAATATGTAAAGCAGGGGAGAAGGCCCGGATGCTCAATTGTTCTCGCAACACAGCAGCCTTCAGCAATTGATTCCCAAGTCCTCTCCCAATTGGATCTCCTGATTTCCCACAAGCTAGTTTTCTATGACGATATTAAAAGCGTTTTTCGGCGAGTTCCGAAGAATGTTGACAAGAAAATGGAGGACATCTCGTTCATCCGCTCCCTTCCCCTTGGGGAGGCTCTCGTTGCCGACAGGGAGGAGGGCTCAACTCGGGCGTTCGTAATGACAATTCGGCCAAGAAGAACTCAGCACGAGGGGCGAAGCGCATTGGCCCTTGAACGGAAAATACCAAAGGAACTCCTTGAGAGAAGGGCAAAGGAGAGGGAAAGCCAGCTTTCGGCGAAATCCCCAATTCCTGCGCCAGTTGAGGACGTTTCCTCGGCAAAGAGGAAGGAGAGAATATTCTCAATTCCCGCCAAAATCGATTCAGACAGCGCTGCAAAGGAGGCGAAAAAAGTCCTCCGGAGAATTCTCTTCTTTGTGACAGCCGAGCATTTCCTCCAAAAGGAAAAGGTCTATTACCCGTTCTGGCAAATCCAGGCGAAAAACCCCGCAACTAGAGAGTCCGGGATTGTCTATGTGGACGGGTTCATTGGGGAAATCCTCATCAAGAACGGGAAATCCAGGGGAGTCACGGAAGTAATTGACCTCTCCCCTGCGGAAAGGGAGCTCCTTTTGTTCCTAAACGAGCAGTCAGAGATAAGGCGGATTGTCGAGCGCCTCCGGCTTGACGAGCGGATTGCCAAGAAATACCTGAACAGGCTTATTGAAGAAAGGCTTGTTGTCACGTCGAAGAGAGGGAAAGACGGGGAAATACTCTATTCGGCGAAAGCGAAGAGGACTGTTCCCTTGGTAATTCCGAAAATTGACATTTCGGGGGAGAGGGTTTTTCCGGAAGGAAGGGTTCTTGAGCCGGATTTGACTGAAACTGATTCCGAAAAAATTGTCACAAGCCTTTTTGGGAACTCGATAAGAATATCGTCAACTTCCCTCTGCTACTATCCATACTGGGTCTTCCGAACAAGCAAGAAGAGAAGGATTGTTGTTGACGCCGTCACCGGAAAGGTTGACGAGGAAGCTGAAAGGGTAATGCCATAGGCCAGTTTTTCCGGCGGCTTTCAAGTTTCCCTGTTTCAGGAGGCGAAAATTCCAGGCCCCATCAAATGCGCTCCCGAATAGGAAAGAATTGTTCCCCGGAATATTCGGCAACACTTCCTGACGCTAGGACAACTGCTTCAGGAGCTCCCAAGGGTTCCCGGGAAGATTTCGGCATATTCGGAAAATCCTCTTGCAACGGACGCTAGCCGAAGACCTATTGATGCTGAATTTGCGAGCCCGAAGGAATCTCTTGTCAATTTCCCGGAAGGGGGACTGGTTCGCTTGAATTGGGGCCAATCCCGTTAAACAAAGCCATTGCTTCATAATTCAGTTAATTTGAGCCTTGTATTCCCGAGTTCCAGTATCTGGGCTATTTCCAATTCCCGGGAGAATGTTCTTGAGAGTTTCTTGAGAACTTCTGAAGAGTTCACTTTCCGCCTTGATTGAAAATACTTGGCCTGCGCCTTGTCAGTTTGGGAATTGTCAGGAATCGCCTTGCCGTCAACCTCGAATGATAGGAGGTCGCCGTATTGGGAATAGGAGAGCGTCTCAGTCTTGAGCAAATTCTTCTCATTTCCGGCAAGACATTATTGGCATTGGGCGACTTTGTAGCCCTTGCTTGGATAGTTCCCAAGAGTCGGCTCAATTGATTGTTCGGAGAGTATTTTTAGGGTTCGGGAAGAAAGTCAGTATATCCGGAAAAGCATATTGTCCTGTAGGAAACTTTCCCTTCGGACTCTGCAAAGTTGTCCGGAAGGGAATATTCTGCTCTGTGAAGCCTCCCTCTTTTGCCCAACCATTCTTTTTCGGCAATAGTGCGGAAGAATGGCCTGCCATTTCCCGTTTCAGGAACAATGACCTGAAAATCTGAAACTGAGAACCCGTTAGACAGGGGAAAGCTGGAGAATTCTTCAGTCTGGACTGCTGTCGGGGCTCTCTTTTCCTTGCCTGAACGCTGTTTTGGGGAGAGAATCGGGGGATGTTTTTCCACAGGAGAGGGGATTTCCTCAAGAAAACAGGAATATCTCAATTTTTCCTCAAGTCCAATCCGCCATCTGGAAGAAAAAGGCAAGTCCCTTTTAATTCAGTTGGCTGTCCCTAGTAAGTGAAATAGGGCTTTAGCTGATGCCTGCCGAAGTCTTTTACCTTCAGTTATCGGATAAAGTCCGGAGCAAGAGAAAAGTGTTCACAGGCGAAATATTCTTGCACTCACCTTGTGAACGGATCATACTCTCCCTTGCTTTTCTGCTTGAATGCGGCCGCCTTGAAATTGTCCTGGACCTTCTCGTAGAACCTCTTTATGTCGTCAGTCACCGTCGGTCCCACCTTTTCAAGAGCTTTCTCAAAGTGGCTTGCCTTTACCTCGGTCGCCTTCTGGTCGTCTCTGAGCGCAAACATTGCGGCTTCCCTGCAGATTCCCGAGAGATCCGCTCCTGTATAGTTCTCAGTCCTTTTCGCAATTTCCTTCAGGTCAACTTCCTTTGCAATTGGCATCCCTTTCGTGTGGATTTCAAGAATTTTCAGTCTGTCTTCCTCTGCCGGAACATGGACATAAATGTGGCGGTCGAACCTTCCAGCACGCATCAATCCAGCGTCAACAAGGTCCGGCCTGTTAGTCGCCGCAATCACAATAACGTCACGGAGTTCCTCTAGGCCATCCATTTCTGTCAGGAGCTGGTTCACTATCCTCTCTCCCACTTTTGCTCCTCCAGTCTCAGTTCCCCTGATTTGAGCAATAGAGTCGATTTCGTCGAAGAAGATTATGCAGGGAGCAACCTGCCGGGCTCTCCTGAAAATCTCCCTAATTGCCTTCTCAGACTCTCCGACCCATTTCGAGAGAACCTCAGGACCCTTTACTGATATGAAATTCGCCTCGCTTTCGTTTGCAACGGCTTTCGCAAGGAGGGTCTTTCCAGTTCCCGGCGGACCGTATAGGACAATTCCCTTGGGCGGTTTTATTCCCATTCTGGAAAACATTTCCCTGTTCTTGAGAGGCCATTCAACGGACTCTTTCAGTTCCTCCTTTACATTATCAAGGGAGCCGATGTCAGCCCATTTTACGTTCGGAATCTCCACCATTACTTCCCTCATTGCGGAAGGCTCTATCATTTTCTTGCCATCGTTGAAGTCGTCCATTGTCACTTCCAATTTATCGAGGACTTCTTTTGAGATTACCTCGTCGTCAGTCATGTTGAAATTCGGGAGATTCCGCCTGAGCGCGTTCATTGCGGCTTCCTTGCAGAGCCCTTCCAAATCAGCGCCAACATAACCGTGGGTAGTGTCGGCAATTTTGTCAAGGTTGACGTCTTTTGAGAGAGGCATGTTCCTCGTATGGATGAGGAGGACCTCCTTCCTTCCCTGCCTTGTCGGAACGCCCATCTCAATTTCCCTGTCAAACCTTCCAGTCCTTCTCAGGGCAGGGTCGAGTGCGTTCGGCCTGTTCGTTGCCGCAATTACCATTACCTGCCCCCGCTTGTTCATCCCGTCCATTGAAGCCAATAGTTGCGCGACAACGCGCCCTTCGGCTCCCTGACTCTCGTCCCTCTTCGTGGCAATTGCGTCAATTTCGTCAATGAAAATTATTGCCGGAGCGTTTCCTGTCGCCTCCTCAAAGACGTCCCTAACTTTCTTCTCCGCTTCCCCGACGAACTTGCTCATTACTTCAGGCCCGTTAATTATGACAAAGTGCGCGTTCGTCTCGTTCGCTACTGCCTTTGCCAAAAGCGTCTTACCGGTTCCGGGCGGACCGTAGAGAAGAACTCCTTTCGGCGGGGAAATCCCCAGGTGGTCGAAGAGCTCAGGATGCTTCAGAGGAAGCTCTATCATTTCCCTGACCTTTCTCACCTCATCTCCCAACCCGCCAATGTCCTCGTAAGTGACCTCGGGAATCCTTTCCTCTGAAACTTCTGTCGGCTCAGAGAGGGCGTCTAGTTCGGTTGCCTCGGTAATTCTCACAACCCCTGAAGGGGTTGTGTTCGTTACAACGAACTTCAGTTCTCCCAATCCGAAAAACGCGTTCTGGTCGAATATGTCCATTACCTCGTCGAATGGATTGTTCCAGCCCCGGCTCCTAGAAGTTATTCCCTTCAATTGGATTATGTCGCCCTTTACGACTGATCTCCCCATAAGAACTGCTGAGAGGGTTTTCGGAGGGAGTTCGACCATCATCCCCGACTGCGCAGGGGCAATTGTAATCTTTTTCGCGTCAGTTGCCTGGGCGCGCCTGATAAAAACAGCTTCCCCGACGCTTGTCCCGACATTCCGCCTAGTGAGGCCGTCCATCCGGATTATCCCAAGACCAATGTCCGATGGGTATGCGTTGTCAACAACTGCGACAGATTTCCTAGTCCCCTCAATTTCAATTGCTTCCCCGGGAGAGACGCCGATTGCCCGCATTGTCCTCGATTCTATTCGGACAATCCCGCGGCCGACATCGTCTTGCCGTCCAGTCGGAATTTCAGCGACTTTGACCTCCGCCTTTGGCCCCGAATTGCCCTTGTCAGAGCCGTTATTGTTTGGATTCTTTGATTCTCCCGGCATTTTTCGGAACTCACTTCCTCGATTGGATTGGTGGCGTTCTTTTAGTATAAAAAGAATGGTGGTTTTTATTAAACCTAGGAACAGGGGGCTGTGAGGAAGATGGCTGAAACTGAACTGTGGCCAATTGAACGGGTTGGAATATCCCCTTCTTTCGACAAATTCCTTGGCGGGGGCTTTGAGCGGGAAGGCTTTACCGCAATTGTCGGGGAAGCGGGAAGCGGGAAAACCCTCATTTCAGCCCTTCTGACAATCTCAGTCCTGAGAAAGGGGGGAAAAGTCGCATATATTGACACGGAGGGCGGGCTCTCGGCCGAGAGAATTATCCAACTTGACGGAAAATCCCAATTGAAAAACGTCCTTCTCAGGCGGGCGCATGATTTCAGAAGCCAGGAGGAGGCAATACTCGCTCTTGCACGGCAGAGAGGCCTTTCAGCGGCAATTGTCGATTCAATTGTCGGAAACTATCGGCTACTTCTCAGGGACTCTACTGCAAGGGAAGCAAATATCCGGCTCTCGGCACAGCTATTGGAACTAAACAGGCTCTCAATTGGGAAGAAAATCCCTGTAATTGTCACTGGCCACACATATAGGAAAAAGGACGGGAAAACAGGAATTGCCGGTGGAAACGTAATGTCCTATCTCCCGAAGACAATAGTGCTCCTTGAAAAGCTGGAAGCTCCGGGAAAGAGGAGGGCGACAATAATCAAATCGAGGAGCCTTCCAGAGGGGAGAACTCTTGAATTCTCAATTGGTGAGAAGGGAATTTACTGAGAGAAGAACTTGTCATTTTTCTCCGATATAGCCAAGCTTTTCAAAACTTCCTCGGCCGAGAGTATTGGAAGGGAATAGTTCTCGGAATCGTCGGCAATTCTTGGGCAGGCGCAGGTTATCAGAACCTCTATTTCCGGAAAATTCCCTATTGTCATCGGCGAAAAAGTGTCCCCAGCAAGAATTATTGCCTTCTTCCCAAGATTCTCGAGCTTTTCCTTTACAGAGAAAGCAAGGGACAAGTGCTCTTGCCCCGGCTTTGCTGATACCAGTATTCCGAAAACTTCCCTCCAGTAGAGAAAGTTTAGGCGGTTTTTCCTCTTCAAATCTGGCTCTAGTTTCCGAAGAACCCCTTCGGCAGGGTCGACCTGATAGCAAGGGATTCCGACAGCCTCAGCCAAGCCTCCTGAATGGAAGCTTCCTTCCCCAAGAATCAGGACGGAATCCGCCCTCTTCCTGAACTGGACTGCTGATACAAAGTCGCATCCGGTAACCTGACCGTCGACTGAACACATCGCCCCTGATTTCCCGACAAGGGGGATTTTCCCAATTTCTTTCAGCTGTTTTTTCGCCTCAGGCAGGAGATTGAGGAACTGGTTTGAAGAAACTATGGCAATTCTTTTCCCGGGGATTTCCGGTAGCTTCAAATCCTCCGGCTTTCCCTTGAAATATTCGACGAAAATTGTCTTGACAGCCAATTTGTTCCAGTGACGCATCGGGGAGTGGCCGACTGAGACTATCAGAGAGCATTTGAAGAACTTGGCCTGAATGTGAGGAATGTCGCAGGCGCCGTAGCACCCCTCGCTCCAGAAAACCAATGATTTTCCTTTGGGCCTCCCCGACTCTAGCTCGAATGCAAGATGGGAGAGGCCTGCGGGGAGGTGTATTAGAATTCTTTTCGCCCTGGATTTGGCAATAACTGAGCGGATTTTCGGAAGCAGTTCGAGGCCCTCCTTTGGCATTGTTGCAATAATCCGGAA
Organism: archaeon; assembly: GCA_037442745.1. Taxonomy (GTDB): domain Archaea; phylum SpSt-1190; class SpSt-1190; order DYHY01; family DYHY01; genus JBBIPP01. The sequence goes on along the minus strand of JBBIPP010000014.1, from coordinate 3,601 downwards.
ATCGGCTGTTTATAAAAAAACTTAAAAACATTGAGGCATTCTCACATCTTGCCAGCTAGGCGGGTCGCTAGCCCTGACCTGAACCTGAAAGGGGGACTGCAAACGGGCTTTACGGCAGGCTGAACAAGCCGGTACTAGGTTTGGGTGGAATTTGGGTCCCTGCACACACCCCCAACAGCGAAGTTTCGTCCCAACGGAGCCTGTGGAAACTGAATGGGCCAGATCCGGAAGGAAGCAACCATAGGTTCTCCATTGAGCGTCCTTGGGGTTGCGGAATGGAGGTAAGGGTTTTGTATACCCACGTTCCCCTTCATCAAAGCCGGATGCTGGCACTGAAACTCAAGTCCAGCAGAGCCTGATCAAGTACAATTTCGCTAAATATGCACTGGCTTTTTTTCCCTACACCCCAAATAGCTCGGAGGAAAACCTCTCGGGAGCGCCCGCCTTTACTGGAACATATACAGCAGGCCCGGGAGGGGCTAGATCAACCAAGGGGACATATGCGACAACCTCCTCATGCTCTCCGAATTTCGCGGGAGAATAATTATTGGCAAGGTCGGATGCGCCAACTACAGGAGCATCTCTGGGAGTCACCCCTAACGCGCTTGCCTCTTCCTCTGAATATGCGGTGAATTGCCAACGCGCTGTGAGGATTGAACTCATGGCGTCACAACAACCCCTAAAGAAACTTTTTCTAACGTCTCCGGCTCGACAGCAACTTCATACAGAGTCACATTCCCCGAAACAAGGTCAACTTCGGCAACTGTTTTGGTAGCCGGAGCAGGAGCAGAATCGGAACTCCCGGAACCACTTGCCCCAGAGCTATTCGCATATGCTCTTCCTACAAAACTTTTCCACAAATGGGGGGAACCTCCAACTATTGCCCTTCCGTATCTTCTTAGTCCACGCAATTGGTCGGTGGAGTATCTGAAACCGTTCTGGTTATCAATCATTCCATATATTGTTGTTTTCATTTTTTATTTTCACTTTTTTGTTTTTCGAAAAAACACAAAAATCCTGCAATTTTGGAGGTCCGTCCTTATTGTCACAATTCAGGCGGTCCTATAGACCCGGTTCAAATAATCCGGGCGAGGGTGCCACCAAGAAAAATAATTGAGCTCAAGCTAAAGGACGAGAAAACTTCTTTTCCTTCAGCAGTCTCCATTTTGGTGGAGCGTTTTTTCGAATAGTGTTGTTAAATACTTTTGTTGGATAAAATTGTTCCAGGGGATTGGACGGAATTGTCCCTTTCGGCAGAGCAGAGGAGTAGCAAAAGGAACTTGTTTGGATGAAAAGGGGCAGGAATTAATAAATGACAGAAGCAAAATTGGCAAATAAAATGGAAATTGACGGGAAAATCGTCTCTATCGGAGTTCTCGTTTTGCTTGGGATTTTTCTTCTTTCAGGATATTTTTTCAAGGCGCCAGAACCAAAAACCCCTGAGGAAATATCTGAAAAGCTAAGTTCCGCAAAGGCCTGTTCATCCAAAAACGACTGCATTTCAATTGGTTCGAAATGCCCGTTCGGATGCGGTCTTGCTGTCCGGAAGGACAGGGCGAACGAGATTCAGAGGATTGTCGAAGGCTATGAGAGCGACTGCGTCTACAAGTGCAGGGCAGTGGCAGGAGTCGACTGCTTGCAGGGCAAGTGCGTTTCTATCTTTGGATAGGGGGCTTTTTTCTGGAAGGAAAACGAGCTCTGGTGCCAGCTTTATCGGCACGATTTTCCCCTTGTCGGGTCGCTATCGACACCGGTCAAGTAGGTTCTATCAGAAAGGTCTCTCTGCAAAAATAGAGTTAAAAACCTCCTCAAATTACGGAAAAACCAAGCGACGGTCATCTAGTCCGTGGCTCTATATTAATTGCCACGGATTTCGCTTCGCTCAACCTGGTTTTATTGAAAAGTTTTTCCGAGGATAGAGTTAAAAACCTCCTCAAATTACGGAAAAACCAAGCGACGGTCATCTAGCCTGGTCTAGGATCGTGCGTTGCCAACGCACAAACTCGGGTTCAAATCCCGACCGTCGCACCAGAGCCTTTTTTCTTTCGGAAAGAAAACAGCTTTCGGGGAAAAGGAAAATTCGGGTTATTGAGCGAACAATAATGCGAGCGAAATCCGGTGGGGAAATCCCGACAGTCGTCGAGGAATCGGCCGAGATCCGTGCGATAGCACTGGCACCAGAGCATTTTTTATTCTTGGATGAAATTCAAAGATTGATTATTATTGCCTTGGGCGCGCAGGGAGCCAACTAATCGGAATGTTCTCCTCCCCAGTTATCCTTGCCCGGTCTCAGGGGGAAAGCGCAAGATTTCCTATTGACGCCTTTCCCGAGAACAGATGGACAAAAGTCCGTCCAGTCAGGGTTTTTCCGAGGGAAAGGGTTTTTCCGGAGGAGAGCTCTAGGGCGAAAATGCGCGCGTTCGCGTTCAAGGAGATTTTGGATTTCTCCTTTTTCCTCCCGGAGGAAAGTTCCGCTTCCGGAACCGTGCAAGGGGCGAGCGAATTCTTCCAGAAAACCCCATTTCCAGTCTTGTAGGCTTGCTGGACGTTCTTCTTTAGAGGGGAGAACAATATTTGGAAGAGGCGAACGGGCTTTTCCGGGAGGTTGAATTCATAGTGGACAATTCCCGTTCAGGCGGACATTCTTTGGGAGTTTCCGGCCGATATTGTCTCGAATTCCCCTCCGAATCAGAGTGCGTTAGGGCTCCGTCCGCAACAATTGTCAATATCTAGAAATTCGCATTTGGGCGGAAGGGAAAACCTGTTCACGGGAAGATAAAGTCGTCGTTGAAGACCTAGAGGTCCCGAACGAATTGTTCTTCTGTTAGCCGTATTCCCCAATTGAGAACAGATTGTATGTCTAAAGTGAGGAAGCCTTCCGTGAAAAGCGCGAGTCCGCCCGGATATTCTCCATAATTCCCTATCCGGAATATTTCCTTATTATAAGATAGTTGGGGACAAGGCTGCCGCAAGAAGGAGAATGAAGACTGCCTCCAGTACATACATCCCTAGGAGGACGTAGAATGTCGGGATTGATAGACTCCAAGGAGGAAGAGGGTTGTCGCGAAATATTGGAGGAAGAAAACCGCGCTTGCCGCAAAAATCAGCTTCCAGGAAATGACTGTTTTTTCTATTGAGAGGAAATACCCAGCCTTCATCCTGGCGAGAGACTTTTTGTCGGAGAGAATTGTCGCGGATTTCAGGGCCGAGAAAGCGTAGACGAAAGAGAGAACGGAATTGGCAGCTGAGAACGCGCTGTTTAGGGGGATTATCTGATAGTCCATACCGGAACATTTCAGGAAAGGGGAGCTATAATTGTTTCCTAGTAAGCGGCCGAGCCGGCAAGCAAAGTCCGGGTTCCGAAGATTGGGAGCGAGCCTTGAACTAGGAGGCTGAAGAAAGAATAGGGATTTGCGAAATCTCTGAATGAGCGAAGTTTACAATGAAGGAGTTGCAACGACGCCTTTTGTCTATAACAAAACATTCACGTAAAAGCCAAGGCGTTTGCGACAAACGCCCTTTTTGGTCAAACTTTCGTAAAGTTTGGCGGACGAGGAGGCTGAACATCAGTGAAGTCTCTCGGGAACGCGAGGCGGAGCCG
>JBBIPP010000013.1:0-44613 GCA_037442745.1 archaeon | reverse complement strand
CTCGCCAATTTTTCTTTTCAAAAAAGAAAAATCCGTTGACTGGCGTAAAGAAAACCCAATAATCTTCAAAGAGGTTCTAAAGAGAGAATGAAAACTTCGGAAGGCGCCTTCTTGAAAGAGAGATTTCGGAAGCCAAAAAATCCGGATTCTCCTACATTTCAATGAAGGTAAAAGAGGACAATTCCTTGGCAGGGGCGCAATATGAAAGCGAAAAGTTCGGCGTTTTCCGGCTGATCTACAGGAAAAAGCTCAATTAGGCGGACGCTTTCCCCGCTCCGACAACCCGGAGGAGCTTTTCGTTCATCCGGACAAAGTAGATAGTGTCGTCCGAATCATATGCAACGGGCGCCTCGAAAGCCAAGTCAATTGACCCCTCCTTTCCAGGCTCAATTGAGCCAGAGACTATTTTCGCGGGAACGAACTGGAGGCCGATTGAGACGTGTATTTTCTCCCCTCCGGAGAGCGCTTTTTTCGAAAATTTGGAGAGAGTCCCTCTGGCGGAGAATCCCTTTGACACCTGAATTCTCCCCGGAAAGGACAGTATATCCCCCTTTGAGAGCTCGTCAGCCGGGACGCCCCTGAAGGATATCCCAAAGCGGTCCCCTGCGGAGGCAGAGGAATAGTTGTCGTCGTGCATCTGTATTGAGCGGACTTGGAGCGATTTTCCGGACGGAAAAACCGAAAGCTTGTCGTGCACTTTCAAAGTTCCCCTTGAAACGAATCCTAGGGCAACCGCACCGACTCCCTTGACGTCAAAGGAATTGTCAATTATCCCCTTGAGCGCGCCATCAATTCTCCCGGGCGAAAATGAGAGAACAGCAGTCCTCATTGGAAGAATTTCCGAAAAGACCGGGAAATGTGCAAGAGGGGTGTCTTTTGTCAGGGGAATGAGCTCTTCCGGCTGAAGGGAAGTGAATATCAGGCCCTGCTTTCGCGAAAGAGCTGTTGCAACAATTGCTTCGCCAATTGCCGAGGTGATTTTTTCGACGGCAAGTACAACAAAATCAGATATTGCGAGAGAATATAGGATGCTTTGGACCTTTTCGGGGAACCTGGCCGCCTCAATTGCAGTTAGTATTAGCTCAGAGTACTTGGAATTGTAAAAATTCAAGTCATCCTCGCCCGGGCTCTTTTTCCCGAGCTCCCGGCATATTCTCTCCCGCAAATCTTTTGAATCAGAAACAACTGAAATTGTGAGGCTTTTCATTTTATGTCGCAGTTACATCTTGACTTTTGTTTAAATTTTTTCCCAAAGCAGTTCCCAAATAGGCCAAATCCCGTATTTTCTGGAAAAGTTAAAAAGAATGCAGAGGATATTCCTGAAAATGACAAAAACAAGGGAAACCCAATCCCCGAACAAAATCCCAGCATTCTTCTGGGCAGTTGTTCTAATTCTTGCGGTTCTTGTGCTGGCAGTTCCTTTCTTTGGAAGCAGAGATTCCGGAAATTCTCAGGGAGCCAACCAAGAGAAAACAACAACTTCCTCCGGAACTGGTTCGGTTCCGGCCACAACCCAACCAACAACAACTGAGCTAGGAAAAGGCAAACTCTCAATCAAAATTCTCTCGGAAGGAACTGAAGAAGCAGTCTCCGGGGCAACTGTCGCAATATTGGGAGTCGAGAACCTCGAGCTTGTGACAGGGACTCTTGGCGAAGTCGAGTTCTACAGAATAACTGAAGGGACCTATTTTGTCAGGGTTAGCGCAAACGGCTTCTTCGGGCAAGAGGTTTCCGCAGAAGTTTCCCCCGAAAGGGAAACCGAACTGGCAATTCACCTTCGTAAGAGCGCTCCTGAGCCAGTTGCTCCAGAAGCAGAACCACTTCCAAATTCGGGCTTCTCTGAAGTCAGGGTAATTGATGCTTCAAGCAGGTCCCCGATTGCCGGAGCAACAGTCCACATCACAGATTCAATTGGCAGGCCTGTTTTGACAAAGGATACTATTGAGAACGGAACCGCTCTCTTCAACCTCCCTGTAGGGGGATATTTCGCCACAATAAATGCTGAAGGATATTATGAAAAGAAGGCCAATTTCGTAATATATGAGAACTCGACAGTTCCGGTTCTAGTAGGAATTGGCAGGAGAATCTGAATGGGCCGGCTACTTCCAATACCCGCCGGAGGGTGCCTGAAACGTCCGGACATTGTCTTGGTTTTCATCAACCCTACTGCAAGGAACATTTCCTCGAAAAAATCCTAGAAGGGGCCAAGATTTCCGTTCGTCGGGACGAGCCGGTATGGAAAGTCCTTTCGAATGCAGGGCTTGTTTCAGGGGAGTTTTCCCGTATAAGAGAGGATGACTGGACTGTAGGATTCGCAAGGGGCCTTGAGAGAACCCTCAAAAAAGGAAAAATCGCCCTGACAAACCTCTGCAAGGAGACAAAACCTTATGGGAGGAATCCCGGAAAGGATGAAATTAGGAGGGGGTGAAAAAAGCTCTTCCACGAAATAGAAAGAATGCGCTCAAGGGCAATTATTGCAATAGGTCTTATTCCCTTTGAGGCAATTGCCGGCAAAAAAATAAAACTGAAAGAGAGCTCAGGGAAACTGTTTTCAGTGGACATTTCCGGGAAAAAGTATCCAATCTATCCGTGCTACTTTCCTGTCGGAAGGGGGAACCCGAAAAAGGCTGAGGAAACGCTGAAAGAAATTCTCAGAAAACTTTCGAAGAAATGACTTGGCAGTGGAAAATTGGCCAGAAATATTCATTCAGGAGCTTTTGGAGGCGCTGCCTTGTCCGGAAGTCTGTCGTTTCAGCCAAATCCCCAGAATCCTTATCGAATATCACCTTGAGAAATCCCTGTTTATGGTGACTTTAACGTATGAATCTGGGAACACTCCGGAAATTTGGAGAGTTTCAATCCACGCTTTCCGCAGGAATTTTCCGAGAGCTTGGTTCGTGAAGGCTTCATAGTTTGATTTCCTGAAAACCCTCTCCCATTTTTCCTGTCTTGTCCTTGGAATAATATCTGAAGGAGGGAAAGTTTCATAGAGCGCCCTTATGTTTCAAGGCAGGAACTCCCTTGTCCGCTGGGCGCATGCAAAGAATATTACGCGTCCGCCCAGTTTCCTATAGGAGGAGAAGTATTTTTCCAGTCCGGGAACGATTTTCAGTATCTTTGAGAAAGTTATTCTCCTCTTTGTCTGCTCAAACTCACGGGAACAGCATGAATTGATTGTGTCAATTATCAGGAGGCTTCCTTCTCAGGCAAAGTCTCCTGCGCACACAATGCTTTTAACGCATTTCGATTCTGCGCTTTCTCTGAACCCGAATGGATTGCAAGTGCCAAATACCTCTTCTTGAGGGCGCATCCGGTCCGCTAGGGCAACGTTTTTAAAGCCCCGTAAGGGGCTCTCTTGCGCAATGGCAATGTATGCTGAATCTGCCCAGAAAGTCAGGATGATTGAATGGAGAAGTCAGGATTCTATTGAGAGAATAGAGCGTCCGACAAGGCTCGACAGGGCAAGGCAAGCCGGATATTTGGCAAAGCAGGGCGTTGTGCTTGTCCGGGTAAGAATCGGAAAAGGGGGTAGCAAGAGGGAGAGGCCCAACCGCGGAAGAAAGCCTTCCAAATCCGGGCAGGTCAGGTATTCTGCGAAAGTTTCTCGCCAAAGGATTGCCGAGCAGAGGGCATCGAGGAAATTCAGGAACTTGGAAGTTCTCAATTCCTACTGGGTTGGGGACGATTCTGTCAGCACATGGTATGAGGTAATAATGGTTGACTCTTCGAGCCCCTCAGTTATCTCGGACAAACGGCTCTCGCGAGCAACAGAAGCTTCCGGAAGGGCTTACCGGGGACTCACTTCCGCAGGAAAGCGGGGAAGGGGCCTTTTGAACAAGGGGACCGGGGCAGAGAAAGTCAGGCCGTCAATTTCGGCGCACGGGAGAAAGGGCAAGTAGCAGAATAGTGGGCGCGCCCCGAAAACACCGCTTTTTTTAAACAGAGGGTCCGGAGTATTGCCGGGGAAATGCAAGGAAATAGCGTAGAGCCGGCAACGCTCAAGGCCGAGGTCTTTTGCCATTCTACTGAAGACCCGGAAAGCGTAAGGGCGCTATTCCTACGAATTTTCAGGGAAGGGGCGGAAATAACTGAAGAGAAGCTTTTCGGCCATTACAAGAACCCAATAATAAAATTCAGCTACAGAACTGAGAACAAAAAGGAGATTGTCGGGCTAATCAGAAATCTCTCTGGCCTGCCAGTTGAAATTGAGGGTAACAAAAGGGCTTTCTTCCGGCTTTCTAAAAGCGCCCTCTTTGAAGGGAGAACTGAGGAGCCAGTCATTTCAGAAAATCAGACGGTAAATATTGAGGCGTCCTTTTGCGTCTTTTCTGGTGGGGATGTCTCCGAATATCTGCGAGGAATAATGGATTGATCCAAATGAAAGTAACAATACTCCGACTAGACCACAGGAAAGTTAGGGACAAACGGATAACTACCCATGTAGCACTTGCAGGAAGGGCTCTAGGGGCTGTGGAATTTGCATATTCCGGGGAACAAGACAATAAATTGGAAGAGAGCGTCAGGAATGTTGCAAAAACCTGGGGCGGAAAATTCAGGATAAGGTATGTTGAAAAGCCCCTTGCGTTCGCGAAGAATTTCAGGGGGGAAAAAATTCACCTTACTTTTTACGGCCTCCCGTTCCAGGAATTCGGGGCGGAAAAGGGCGGTAGGTCGACAAAACTGCTCGCAATTGTCGGGGGGCCAAAAGTCCAAAGGGAATACTACTCAATTGGAAAAAACATTGCAGTAACGAGCCAGCCGCATAGCGAAGTATCCGCTCTCGCGCTATTTCTCTACAAACTTAATTGCGGGAAAATTCCGGACGAATTCCCCGGTTGGGAAAGGAAAATAGTCCCTTCGGGAAGCGGAAAGGAAATAATAAAGAAGGCAGGGAGAAGGAAAAAATGACTTTCAAGGACCTCGTTCTCTTCGAGCCGAAGGAAAGCTTTCAGGAAAAGGTTGCTTTGGTTCTAGACTCGGACGGCTCGCTTGAAAAGGGCGCGGCCCTGGCAAAATTGGGGAGGGTGTCGCTTGTTGGAATAAAGACTGCCGACAGGATGCGGGCACTGAAGGCAATTTCTTCCGGGAACTCTGCCGACTTTCTTCTTCCTGACCTATCAAGAGTATGGATTGACAAATCAATTGCCTCCCTTGCAAAAAAGAACGGCTTTCCAGTAGCAATATCTTTCTCGCAAATTGTCTCAAACCCGCTGGAGATAAGGAAGGAGATTGGGCGGGCGAAGCAGGCAGTGGAAATCCTTGACTACTACAACGCCCCATCAATTTTCGCAACGTTCGCAGAGAAGGAAATCCTTTCCCGGGACAAGGGAGATTTGGCGGGCGTTCTTGAGATTCTCGGAGCAAAAAACCCGGGAAAAATGCTCTCGCTATCTTCCAAACTAATTAAAGGCAAAAGGGGCGAGATTTTTCCCGGAATCAGGATTGTTGATTGGGGGGATGGGGAGTTGGAGGGGGAAGGAGTGGAGGAATCCCGTAAATGAAGAGGGGCCAGAGATATTTCCTAATTGAGGCAATTTTCGCGGGAACGGCTCCAGCAAATTGGCAGAAGGGACTCCTAATTGAGCTAGAAAAGCTGTTGGGCTCCGTCGGGCTCGGGGCAACTGAGGCCTCTTTTGTCAGGGAAGGGAAAGGCCTTTCCGGGGGAAGGCTTGGAAGCGCCAAAATCCCGGAGAATTGCTCAGTAATAAGGACAAGCGTCTCCGGGCAGGGAGTTTTCAGGGGCGCTCTGGCAATTGTAACTGCCATCTCAGGAGTTCCCGCACGGCTCGTTGTTCTAGGCAAATCTGGGACGTTAAAGGGCATACTTGGCCCGAAAAGCTAGGGAATTAGTACAGAAAATAAACTTATAAACAGGCAATCATTCCTCCGTCCTGAACAGAAAAGAAAAATAAAAGAGGCTGAAAAGAAAAATGCAGATAATGAGCCCTGAAACAATGGGTTATGACCGAGTTGCAACGGTTTTCTCCCCGGACGGACGGCTTTTCCAAGTGCAGTATGCAATGGAGGCGGTGAAACGGGGCGCGACAGTAATAGGGATTGTCGCAAAGAAAGGAGTTGTTATTGTCGCCGACAAGCGGGTGACGAACCCTATGATGGTCCCGACATCAATTGAGAAAATCTACAAAATAGACGCGCACATTGCAATTGCGACCTCCGGACTCGTCGCTGATGGAAGAAAAATTGTCGACGAGGCAAGAGTAGAGAGCCAGCGGAACAAAATTGTCTATGGCGAGCCGATTGATGTCACAAGCGTCGTGAGATATGTCTGCGACATGAGCCAGCTTTTCACCCAATACGGGGGCCTCCGGCCTTTCGGAGTTTCCATACTAATTGGAGGAGTTAACAACGGCAAGCCCCGGCTTTTTGAGACAGACCCATCAGGAACGCCAACTGAATGGAAGGCAGCAGCTCTTGGGGAGGGCCGTGCGGAGATAATGGAGATCCTTGAAAAGGAGTATTCCGAAGAAATGTCAATTGACGATGCGGCGGCTCTAGCTCTTCGCGCACTCTCAAAGACAACAAAAAAGAAAATTGATTCCGAGAAAATAGAACTGGTTTATGTCACAAAGGAGACTGGTTTTGAGAAACTGGCAGAGAGCAAAATAAAGGCACTTTCTGACAGGCCTGGAGACAAGTCAGCGGACAAGTCAGCGGACAAACTCTCAGGAAAAGACAAGGGACAAAAGTAACCATTTTGCCTGGAAATGGTAAGCGTTGACAGGGCAACAACAGTTCGCCTGGAAAGGAACGGCAAAAAATTCGAGATTCTGGTAGACCCGGACAAGGCACTCTCGTTCAAGCAGGGCCAAAAATGGGGAATGGAAACAATGCTTGCAGTGAACGAGATTTTCAAGGACGCAAAAGCCGCTGAAAAAGCGGGAACGTCAGACATAAAGTCCGCTTTCGGGACTGAGGACATTTTCATGGTGGCAGAGGAAATCCTCGCAAAAGGAGAGCTTTCCCTTACTGTCGAGCAGAAGAGGAAGATTGTGGAAGACAAGCGGAAGCAGGTAATTTCCACAATTGCACGGAACGCAGTCAATCCCCAAAGTGGCCTTCCCCATCCTCCCGCAAGAATAGAGGCTGCAATGGAGGAAGCGAGAGTCCACATTGACCCGAACAAATCGGCAGACGAGCAGGTGGGGGACATCCTAAAGCTCCTCCGGCCAATAATTCCCATACGCTTTGAGAAAAGGAGGCTTGCCTGCAGATTCCCTCCGGTGCACGCCCCGAGGGCAATAGGGCTTGTCAAGCGGTTCGCCGAAGTCAAACGGGACAGCTGGCTCAATGACGGTTCTTGGGTCTGCGAAGTAGAAATGCCTGCTGGACTGATGCATGAGTTCGTTGACGCAATAAACAGGGAAAGCAGGGGGGAAGTTGAGACGAAGGTTCTTGAGAACCCGGTCTAGGAAGCAATTGTTTCAATGAAACGAAAAAACGAAGGAAAGATGAATGAAAAATGGAAAAGACGAACAATTCCGGAAGAACTGTTGTTGTTCCGGGAGAGACTCTCGCAAAGGGCTTAGACAGCCTTCCGGGAGACGGAACTTATAGGATAAACGATGAGATACGGGCATCAGTACTCGGCCTTCTTGACAGCAGGGCCCGGATGATGAAAGTAATCCCCCTTGCGGGCAGATACATCCCGAACCCGGACGACATAATAATAGGTGTTGTTGACGGCGTCAGGTTCTCCAACTGGTCAATTGAGGTGAACTCCCCCTACGGGGCAACCCTCCCGATTGCGGAGGCGTCCGAGTCATACATTGACACACGGAGGAACGACATGACTGACTTTTTCGCAATAGGGGACACAATACTCTGCAAAGTCTCTCTTGTGGACAACCAGATGAACGTGAATGTCTCAATGCGGGGCCAGGGTCTCCAGAAGCTTATGGGCGGACGGGTTTTCGAGATTGCGCCAGCAAAAGTCCCGAGAGTAATTGGCAAGGGCGGAAGCATGGTCAGGACATTGAAGGAGGCGACAGGATGCAGCATTTTCGTCGGGCAGAACGGAAGGGTTTGGCTGAAAGGCCCGAGCAGGGAAAAGGAAGCGCTCGCAATAAGGACAATAAAGAAAATTGAGGAGGAGGCGCACACGAGCGGGCTCACTGAAAGAATACGCTCCGAGCTAGGGCTTCCCCCTGAAGAAGAGGAAAGCGGAAGTTCTTTTGACGGGACTTCCCAGTCCGACCCTGAAATGGAGGTTGAATAATAATGGGAGAAAAGCCTGAATATCTGATAAAGAACGGAATCCGCCTTGACGGACGGACAATTGAGCAGGTTAGGCCGATGAAAATCGTTGCCGGCTTTCTTGAAAAGGCGGACGGAAGCTGCTACATTGAATGCGGAAAGACAAAAGTGGTTGTCGGAGTCCACGGGCCGAGGGAAGTCCATCCAAAGCACCAGGAGAACGCTGAGAAGGCAATTGTCAGGTGCACATATGACATGGCGTCATTTTCGGTCGACGGAGAGAGGAAAAGGCCCGGGCAGGACAGGAGGGCAATAGAAATATCGAAAGTTTCCTCAGACGCCCTCGAAGCAGCTATAGTTGTTGAGCGTTTTCCAAAGACAGCTATAGACATTTTCATGGAAGTAATACAGGCCGATGCAAGCACAAGGGTAACTGCCCTGACTGCGGCATCGGTCGCGCTTGCTGACGCAGGCATTCCGATGAAAGACCTAGTTTCCGCCTGCTCTTTTGGAAAGCTCTATGGCGCGGACGGGGAGGAAGTAATTGCGGTTGATATGGACAAGCCTGAGGACAATTTCGGCTTGGCCGACTGCGCGGTCGCATATATGCCGAATTTCGACAAATTCACCCTGATGCAAATGGACGGGAACCTGACTGTCTCCGAGATGCGCTCAGGGCTCGAGATGGCAAGGAGGGCGTGCAAGGAGATTTACGAGATGCAGAAAGCTGCTCTCAAAAGGAGGTTTGAACAATGATAACTGAAAGGCTTGTAAGCGAAATAAACAGGAAGACAATAATTGATTTGGCTGAAAACGGGACCAGATTTGACGGACGGAAACTGAACGAGTTCAGGAAATTCAGAATTGAGACCGGGATAATTCCGAACGCCCAAGGGTCTGCCCTGATTGAACTCGGGAAAACAAAGGTCCTGGCTGGAGTGAAGCTCTCTGTCGGGACTCCGTATCCAGACAAGATGGATGAGGGCGTTCTTTCTACCGGCGCAGAAATGGCACCGATTGCGAGCCCCAATTTCGAGAGGGGACCTCCCTCCGCCCAGAGCGTCGAGCTCGCGCGCGTTGTCGACCGGGTAATAAGGGAGTCCGAGGCAATTGACACGAAAAAACTCTGCATAAAGACTGGGGAGAAGGTCTGGATTGTCAACCTCGACTTTTATGCTCTTGACATGGACGGGAACCTGATTGACGCGGGAGTCCTCGCTGGAATGGCTGCGCTTCTCACGGCAAAGCTTCCCAAATACGACATTGAAAAGGACAAGATTGATTTCGAGAACTCTGAGGGCGCCCTTCCGATAAACGGGAGGCCAATTGGGATAACTTTCGGAAAAATCGGGACGAAACTCGTCTGCGACCCGACCGAGAGCGAGGAGGAGGTAATGTCCGGGCGGTTCACTGTCGGGATAAACGACGACGGGGAAATCTGCGCAATACAGAAAGGGGGGGTTGCTGGATTCTCGCCCGAGGAGATAATGCAAGTTGTCGGGGAAGGAGTCCGCCTTGCAAGTGAGCTGAGAACATTGCTTCCAGCGCCGAAAGGCTAGGGTGAGCTCAAGCTTCCAGAGGGGGCCTCCAAGAGGGGGCTCCTTTTGGAAATTTCTTAACTGTTTTTCCGAACATTGGAAAACAGCACATTGTGCATTTTCTTCCAAGAGAGAAATCCGGCCAAATAAAATCAGCTGTTCTTGCGCTTCTATGATGGTTTCCGAGGTGTTTCAAAAAGGTTAAAAAGCCGTGCAAACGCGTCGATTTGGAAGAAAAATGAAACAGGACAAATTCCTCGCATTCGGAGTCCATATCGGCACTCAAAAAAGAAGAAAGGACATGGAAGAGTTCGTCTACAAGATAAGGGCGGACGGCCTTGCGGTCCTAAACATCCAAAAAGTCGACGAACGGATAAAGGTTGCTGGAAAATTCCTAGCCAAATACTCTCCTGACAGGATTCTCGTAGTTGCCGCAAGGGACTATGCGCAGGGAGTTGCAAAAAAGTTCGCAGAGGTTACAGGAGCAAAGGCAATTGTCGGAAGGTTCATGCCTGGGACATTCACGAATCCAGAGAGCCCCGACTTTACGGAGGCTGACATAATTGTCGTTGCAGACCCCCTTGTCGACAGGCAGGCTGTGAACGAGGCGAAGAAGCTAGGAATCCCGATTGTAGCATTCTGCGACACTAACAACACGAAAGAGAACGTTGATTTGGTAGTTCCCGGGAACAACAAGGGAAAGAAATCAATCGGAATGCTCTACTGGGCTCTTGCGACATATATGCTAAGGGAAAGGGGCGAGCTCCAGTCGGGCCTTGACCTCTCGATAACTCCCGAGGAATTCGTCGAGTCAATCTAGAAGAATTTTCTCCAGGCGGGCTCATTTTCCTTTCTAGTTCCAGTTCCCGCCTCTTTTTTTCCAGTATTTGTTTGGAGGGTTTTTCCGGCGTCGGCGTCGAAAGAAAGCCCGAGAAATTCGAGCGCCTTTTTCTCATCAACATCGTCGTTCCCTTCTGAAAAGGAGACTCGCATTGAGATTGTTCCGAGAGGAGCCCCCGCAGGCCCGGTAGTCCGAAGGGAGATTTCGGATAGCTCTTTTACGAAATCCAGCTCTTCTTCGTCAGAGACAACCCCGAACACAGGATGCTTGCCGTCGAGCCAATTGTTCCAGTTCTTTTCAATTTTCGGGGATTTGAGGAAATTCAGGGATTCCGATTCCTCTGAAAAGGCAGGAGGTTCGGGAGAACCGCTCTCGGGAGATTTTCCCCATCCCCGGATGTTGATGAAGAACTCGCTTGACCCGGTATTCGGCCCCCTGTTAGCAACAGAGACTGTTCCGGCCCTGTTCTCAATAAGAGGCGTTGTGAATTCGTCCTCAATTGGCGCAATTTTTTCCGCCCCCTTCCCCAAGCCCCCCTGAATCATGAACTCTCTTCCAATTCTGTAGAATCCAGCATTCTGGGAATATGCTCCGGATTTCGCCAGATTCAGGAAATGTGCGGAAGTTTTTGGAACGGTTTTTGTGAGAAGAAGGATTGTTATTTTCCCTGAGCGAGTCCCGTCCTCGGCAAGACCGGTTCCCCAAGTGACATCCAAAATGAGTCTTGCCATTCTGAAAATAGTGATGTTTCGGTATTTAAAAACGCATTAATATCCGGGGTTCGTGGGAGGGCATTGTGCCGACAATCAAGTTCTACAGGGACGAGACAATCAAGCGAAGGCTCTCTGAAATTGTCAGAGCCCTGGATCTCAGGCATATTGATTTGGAGAGGGTTGTCGCTGTGCGCTCAATTGGGTCCCAATCAAGAAGGACAATTGCCCGCTGTTATGCGCTTCCGAGAATCTGGCAGACTGCTCTCGAAAGAAAGGCAGTCTATCTGATTGAGGTAATTAGCGAGAGATTCGACAGGCTATCAAAAGATGAGAAGGACAAGGTACTGGTCCACGAGCTAATGCACATCCCCGCGAGCTTTGGAGGGGGCTTTAGACACCACGGAAACCACGTTACTGAAGGGAACGTCGAAAGCCTTCACAGGAAGCTAGCTTTCGCCGAACGGGGAAAGAAAGATTATTAACCGGGAAACTGGATTACTAGGGATGGTTGCAGAAGGAGTGTCGTTCGTTTTCCTAGAGACTGCCATATATGTTGGAATTTTCGTTGTCGGGATTTCGGTTGTCGCATTCTTCGCTAAAAAGGCGGTTGATAGCACAAAGCTCCACATTGACCGCAGGCATGTTGCTGGACATAGAATGGTTGAGATGGATGAGGCGAATTTCGCATATGGCGGGCATTCCATCAGCCATTCGGCTGGCCACACAAGCCACAATAGAAAGGAATAGTGCCTTTTTATAAAGTTGTCATCTTTCTTCAAAACTGAACTGAAAATAGTATTGCGCTTTTCGGACGGAACAGTTATTTTGACATCTAACAGGTTCGAAGAAACTGGGATTGTTGAGACTTTTCTCTAGAGGGGAAAAAATGTGTCGGATATGTTCTGACAACGTATGAGAAAAGTCCCTCAAGGGAGCAATTGGTTGAGAAACCGGGAGATGGCTTTGGAAATGCGTTTGCCGACAGCCCGGCAACAACCGGACAGTTTTTTGCATCCTCCGCCAGTATTGGCAGGCATTCAAGGGAAGAAGGAAACTATTCCCCAGCAGTCAACAAGCCCCTAATAGGCGAGGAAAGTTCTCGAGACAGGAGAGTGGAGGCGCGCTTGAAGAAGGATTTTTCAAATACCACAACAGACATATCAGAACTGCAATTGAGAAGAACTGCGTTTCTCCGGACTCTCTTCAAGAGGTCGAGGTTTTCGTCCGAAAGGAAGAAAACTGCCGTGCCGAATATGTCGAGATTGCGGAAAAGAGTCCGGTAATTGCAAAAGTAACATATTTGCACGGACCTCGCCTAGATTTTTCTTTCGGAAAGATAGCGCTCTTGCCCGTGCCGATTGCCCCCTTTGCACGGACCTCGCCTAGATTTTTCTTTCGGAAAGATAGCGCTCTTGCCCGTGCCGATTGCCCCCTTTGCACGGACCTCGCCTAGATTTTTCTTTCGGAAAGATAGCGCTCGGCTTCGAGTGCCGCCTTGCAGCCCTCGCCTGCCGCCACAATTGCTTGGCGGTACCTTTTGTCTGAGACGTCCCCTGCAGCGAAGACTCCGGGGATTTTCGTCCGGGCGAACTTGTCAGTCACAAGATAGCCGGCTTCGTCCATTTCAAGGAACCCCTTGAAAATATCGGTGTTGGGGATATGGCCAATTGCAATGAAGACGCCGTCTGCCTTGAATTCGGAGACTGCCCCTGTCCTGACGTTTTTCAGAACAAGATTGTTGAACCTTCCATCTTTTCCCTCGACTTTTTCGACAACAGCTTCCCAGATTGGGACAATCTTTGGGTTTGAAAGAACCCTCTCCTGCATTATTTTGCTCGCTCTAAGAGTGTTTCTCCGGTGTATTAGGGTCACTTTTGACGCGAACTTGGCCAGGTGAAGGGCTTCTTCGCAGGCGGAATCCCCGCCCCCGACAACTGCAACCTCCTTTCCCTTGTAGAAATGGCCGTCGCATGTTGCGCAGGTCGAGACCCCGTTTCCAACAAGCTCCTTTTCTCCGGGAACATTGAGGAACCTCGCCGAGGCGCCTGAAGCAATTATCACTGTCCGCGCAAGAATCTCGGCTCCCGTGTCAAGGCCAATTTTGAAAAAACTTCCTTCCTTGGAGAACGATTCCGCTTTTCCGAAAACGAATTCCGCTCCAAATATCTCGGCCTGGGTGCGCATCTCCCTCATCAGTTCAGGTCCGAGAACCCCTTTGGAAAAGCCGGGAAAATTCTCGACAATGGTTGTCATGGTCAACTGGCCCCCTTCCTCATATCCGGTGATTATTATTGGGGCGAGGTCTGCCCGAGCGGAGTAGATTGCGGCAGTTAGGCCGGCGGAGCCAGAACCAATTATCGCAACGTCCCTGATTTTTTCTTCCATTTTCCCCTTAGACCCCCTGCCCTTTTTTAGCTTTTCAGGAAATCTATCAGGTCGTCGACATAATGGAGCTCTATCAGGTTGCTTGAATGCTGGCGCTTTGTCCTTGTTCCGGCAGCGAACACAACAAGGTCGCTTTTAACAATGAGCTTGTTTTCAAGGAGAAAGTCGATTGTCGAGGAAATCCTGTGCTCCCGGTCAAGGCCGGCGAAAAGAACTGGCAAAACCCCCCATGAAAGGGCTAGCTGGCGGGCGGTTGTCTCGTTTCTCGTCACCCCGAGTATTTCCTGGCTAGGCCGGTATCTTGAAATCGACTGGGCAGTGTGCCCGCTACTGGTTATTGTGACAATTTTCGTTATCGGGAGCTGGGAGAGCATTGAATTTATTGCGGCGCTAACTGCGACCGAGACGCTTTCAGCCGGGCAGTTCTCTATCCAGTGCTCGACTTTTCCCTCGACTTCCCTTACGATTTTTGCCATTTCCCGGACGGATTCAACCGGATATTTTCCTGTCGAAGTCTCGCCTGAAAGCATCACAACGTCCGTTCCGTCAAGGACTGCGTTCGCAACATCGCTCGTTTCCGCCCGGGTTGGTCTCGGACGCGAAACCATCGAGTCGAGCATCTGGGTAGCGGTTATTGCAATTTTTCCGGCCCGGTTGCACTTGCGTATAATGTCTTTCTGTATTATCGGTATCCGTTCGGATGGGACTTCGACCCCCAAATCCCCCCGGGCAATCATCACCCCGTCTGACGCCCGTATTATCTCGTCAATTCTTGAGACTCCGGAATTGTCCTCGATTTTTGAAATTATTTTTATCCGGGATCCCTTCGGAATGAGCCTCCTCACATTCTCCACGTCTGATGCCGAGCGGACAAATGATAGTGCAATGAAATCCAGTCCCTTTGTTACTGCCCAGGAAATCGCCTCCCTGTCATTTTTTGAGAGGAGGGGGGCTTTTATCTCAAATCCGGGAATGTTCACGTTCTTGTTGGGCTTTATTGTCCCGGAGACCTCGAATGTAAGCTTCCCTCTTTTCTTTCCGTCAGTCTCTGAGAGCACTGCCGAGAGGTTGCCGTCCTCAATTAGGATTCTCGCGCCTTTCGGGACCTCTTCCAGGAAATTGTAGGAAAAGAAGAAGGGGGACCCGTCAGAGAATGAAAAGTCCACCACATTCCCTTCGAAAACTTTTAGTTCTTCGGTTGCAAGGCGCGTCCTTATTTCTGGCCCTTTGATGTCGACCATTATCGGAAGACCTGACGAAACCGCCCGGGCGTTAGCGACAATCTTCTCATATTGGGCGAAATCACCGTGCGCAGTGTTTATCCTCACACAGTCCATTCCGGAAAAATAGAGCTTTGAAAGTATCGGAACCTCTATTGACGAGGGGCCTATTGTGCAAATTATCTTTGTCCTTTTGAAAATTCTTTTTTCAGGCATTGAAGGAGGATAGCTTTCCCTGTTTTAAAAGGAATCCTTGGCCCGGGAATTCCGCCTCAATTTCATCAGGAAGAAGCCTGTGAATACTAGACCAACGAGAAAGAGGGGAATCCCTATTATTGCCCCAATGCCGGTTATTGTGAACGCGGCTCCTGCTACTAGCATGAATAGCCCTGTCAGGAGGTTTGCTTTTGCGGTTGATTTGGGGGACGCCTTTCGGTCATTTGGCTCTTTTATTTCCCTTGTTTTAGCCCGAGTCTTTGCCATTGCCTTGGGAAAAGCGGACTTTGGATTTAAACCTCTCCTTTTGGGAAAGGTTATAAATAGTAACTAATTCCAGTGACAACAGGGCAGATTGGCAGAGGCCATTGCCCCGGAAAAAGGAGAAGATATGGAAAAATGATACATAACGAGAAGATTATTGAGGACGTCAAGCGGATTTTCGACCTTAACATGTACGAGGCAAAGATCTGGCTAGCCCTCCTTTCAAGGGGAATTTCAACTGCGGGCGAGCTCTCTGAAATCTCCGCAGTCCCAAGATCCAGGGCATATGATGTCCTGGAAGCGCTGCTCCAAAAGAAGCTAATCAGCGCAAAAAGGGAGCAAAGGCCGGTAAAATACATTGCGCTCCCACCGAGCGAAATCCTCTCACAGGTCAAAATCAATTATGACAAGAAAATGGAGGACCAGGCAAAACTAATTGACAAGCTCAAGAGCTCTGAAGTTGCTGGCAAGCTCTCGGACGCCCACAAAAAGGGCGAACCCCTTGTTGAAAAGCACGAAAAGGCGGGGATAATAAGGTCCAGACGCGGAATAAGCCACCAGATAGACAGCCTCCTTGGGACAGCAAAGAGGACAATCGAGATACTCGCGACCCCTGAGGAAGCGGAGCATTTGGCGAAATTCCATTCCGAGAGGCTCCTTTTCGCATCAGGAAAAGGGGTCAAAATAAGGATTGCCGGACCGTTGAAGGAAAGCGAGACATACTACAAGGAGCTCTCGAAACTTGCTGACATGAAGATAGTAAAGACAATAAACGCGAGAATAATCCTGAAGGACTCTGAGGAGGCGGTTTTTTCGCTTTTTCCAAATAAAGATGTCCACACAATCTATGACACTGCGGTATGGGTTCATTCCCCGTATTTCGTAAAGGCAATGAAAGAACTCTTCCACCACGTATGGACTGCCAAGTGATGAACGGATGGCGAAAAACAAGTTCGCTGACATGAACCGCTCAATTGGAATAATGGTCTGCGGAGACTGCGGTTCATTTAGGAACTCTTTTTGCGAAAACCAAAAGTTCAAGGTCAAGTTCCCGTCAATTGAATCGGACCCGGCCTGCCCGGAAATTTCCCCGAAAAAAAAGTGAGCCTACTCTCGCCCCTGAATTCAAAATAAGGGGGTGCTGGGAACACTCTTGCTTCTCAGACAGCCCGAATTAGTGGCGTTTTTTCTTCTTCTTTCCCATACCAGAGAAGTGGAAATTGTCAGGATATATTCTTTTTTGAAATCGGCTCTTTAAACAGGCTTAAAAAGGGCAGGACTTTTTTCAAAAAACAAATGCTAGACAGCTCCAGATTCCAGAAAAACTTTGAATTCCAGCCAATGCTTGAGGATGATTCCGGCGAGGACGAGGAGGTTTTCCCGGAGGATTCCGAAGAAGAGGTCACTATTGACTTGGAAGACGTTCTCCGGCACCACAAATCAGTCAGAATACGCGTGCCCCCGAGGGCAAAAGCCAGGGAAGGTTCGGGAGAGGACGGAGCGCGGGAGCTCGTCATTTCAATGGGGGACGAGGGCAAATCCGGAGTTGTCTTTTAGCAAAGGCGGGGAAATTCTCGGAAAAACTAATAAGGGCTGTTATAATCACCCGTTTCAATGAGATTTTCAGAGTTTTCAGACATTCTTGAGGCAATTGAAAAGGAGCCTTCGCGGAATTCGATTGTCGGGAGTCTCGCCAGCCTCTATTCAGCCCTCTCACCTGAGGAAATACGCGGGACAACTTACCTTCTCCAGGGGGTTGTTGAGCCACCTTTCAAAGGAGTTGAATTCGGAATAGGGGAGAAGCTCCTGATGCGCGCACTTTCAATATCGTCGGGCCGGCCAGAAAGGACAATTGTCGCTGAATACCAGAAAACCGGGGACTTGGGAATTGTATCCGAGAATTTCTCGAAAGCTGGCAAGCAAGGCAAGCTATTTGAAAGCAAACCCCTCGAACTCTCGGAAGTCTATTCCGAGCTAAGAAGGCTAGCTTCCCTTTCAGGAGCGGGAAGCCAGGAGGACAAGGTTAGGTCTTTGGCCGCCCTTGTGGGAAGGTGCAAGGAGCCGGGAGAAGCAAAGCACCTTGTCAGAATCCCTCTCTCGAAGCTCCGGCTAGGGATTGGCGACCATAGCATTCTTGACGCGCTCTCGGTCTCTAAAGCAAAGGACAAGACCCTGCGGACTGAAATTGAAAGCGCTTACAACCTCTGCTCGGACTTGGGGCTTGTAGCGGAGACGTTCCTTCTGAAAGGAAAGGAAGGCCTCTTGGAAATAGAAATAACTCCGGGGAACCCGATAAGGCCTGCCCTTGCAGAGAGGCTTGAGAGCGGGGAAGCGATAATTGGGAAAATAGGCCCCTGTTTTGTTGACGCCAAATACGACGGGTTCCGGGCACAGGTTCACAAGAAGGATTCTGTGGTGGAAATATTCTCAAGGTCCCTTGAGCGGACAACTGACATGTTTCCGGAAATTTCCGAAGCAGTGAGGCGCCTTCCTGAGAGGGAGCTGATAATTGAGGGCGAGGCAATAGGGATTGACCAGAAGACGGGAAAATTCCTGCCGTTCCAAGACACAATAAAGAGGAAGAGGAAGCACGGGATTGAGAAGGCAAGAGAAGCCCTTCCATTGGTCCTCTTTGCATTCGACATACTTTATCTCGAAGGGGTTGATTGCACAAAACTCCCTTTCAAGGAGAGGAGAAAAAAACTAGAGGAGCTTGTCCGTGGAAACGTCGGAATTCGGCCGAGCAACGGAATATTCGCGAGCACCGGAGAGGAGATAGACGACTTTTTCTCGGGAGCTCTCTCTTCAGGCCTCGAGGGAATAATTGCCAAGAAATTGGACGAGCGCTATGTGGCAGGGGCAAGGAAGTTCGCATGGGTAAAACTCAAAAAGTCATATACGGAGGCTGGCCTTGCGGACAGCGTCGACTGCGCAATAATCGGGTATTTCAGGGGCAAGGGCCAGAGGACGGAATTCGGGTTCGGAGGCCTTCTTGTCGCTGTCATTGACGAGGAAGACGGGAAATTCAAGAGCATTGCGAAGGTCGGGACCGGGTTCTCTGAGGACGCAATGGAGAGGTTCGGGAAGCTTCTTGAGGAAAGCTCTTCGAAGGAGAGACCCAAATTGGTTGAAAGCCGGCTTGTTCCTGACTTTTGGACGGAGCCAAAATACGTTGTTTCAATATCTGCAGACGAGATAACTGAAAGCCCTATACACTCGGCAGGCGCTTCCGGAGAAGGGGGGAACGGTCTTGCCCTGAGATTCCCGAGAATCAAGGGATTCGTGCGTGAGGACAAGGGAGCAATGGACGCAACAACAGTCTCCGAGATACGTTCTTTATATGAACTGCAGGAGAGGACAAGGAAAGGGGCGAAATAGAAATGGAAAAATACGAGTTTGATTTCGGGAGAAGTGGAGGGAATCCTAGGTTTTTCCCGGAGGGGTTCGTGAAGGAGGCGTTCTTGAGATTCTCCCTTGAAAAGGAGATGTCCGAGAGAGAAAGGTTCCCAAGCGAAATTTTCTCAACTCTCCCTTTCAGGGCGAGGAAAGCGGAGTTCGCACTCACTTCCAGCCTCTTTGACCCAGTATCGAAAATTCTGCCGTTTCTCCCGGGAAAAGTCGGAGTAATTAGGCCGTCTCCCGTCTCAGTCGAGGGAGCTCTTGGATTTTCAGGCCTGGCTGAAATTGAGAAATATCTCTCTAGCGGAGCTCCCGATCTAGGGGCGCTCATTGTCAGGCCGGATGTGAGCGAGCCATTGGGAGAGTCCATGACAGTTAACGAGAGGGGATGGCTAGTAGAACTCGCAAAGAAGCACAGGTTTATTATTTTCGAGGACGGGTCGGGGAGAGAGCTGTCTTTCCTGAAGAACCCCCTCCCTCCGATAAAATCCTTTGACGAGGAAGGGGAGTCGACAATCTATGTCTCGGATTTCTCAGAGACGCTGCTTCCCGGAATTTCGCTTGGCATATTCTCGGGGCCGGAATCGGTCGCGTCAAGAGTGCGGGCGCTCTCCGCGCCTTCCGTTCTCGCGCGCCATCTCTGCCAGGAATGGGTTATTTCCAAGGGAATTGAGAGCTTCCGAAACGAGGCGGTTCCAGAATACAAGAGAAGAATTGAGCTCACAACTGAGCTGGTTGAGAGCGAATTTCCGCAAGGAGCCCTCTCAACAAGGCCCACGGGAGGCTTCAAGCTCCCTCTGAAAATAAAGGATTCCGGGGAAGCTCTCGCCCTTGCTAGGAAGGAGGGAGTCAACTTCCTGACAGGCGCAGCCTTTTTCCCGGAAAATCCGGGCGCGGGGAAGGACCTAGCAATACTGAATGTCGGGGCAGTCCCCGAGAGCATCATCTTAAAGGGAATAAGGCGGATTGCGACTTTTGTTTTTGAATAATTCCTTGGGGCGAGAGAAGAATGGGAGAAACCGATGTTGAAATTGAGAGAAAATTCCTTGTAAATGGGGCCTTCCCAAAGCCCGTGAGAACCGTCAAGGAAGTATTGTTCTACCTTCCCTCGGGAAGAGGGGAGGAAATAAGAGTGCAAAACAGGGAGGGCGCATGCATAATTGAGGTGAAGCGGAAGAGCTCGCGCCTATCGCGGGAGAGGACAAGGGCGGAAATTTCAACTGAAACTTTCGGGGCCCTCCTCGAACTCGTTGGGGGCGAAAAGAAGGCAATTTGGCGAAGTCTCCACTATCTTCCCGGAAGATCTCCGGCAATAACGGTTAGGGAATACTCGGGAAAGCTGAGCGGGCTTGTCAGGGCAGAGGCGAATTTCCGGAGCGAGACTGAAGCCAAAAAATTCAGAAAACCTGCCTGGATGGGCCCCGAAATAACATCGGGCGCGCTCGGCCGGAACAAGACGCTCTATTCCCTGACCGAAAGGGAGTTTCTCAAGGAACTAGAAAGTTTTAATTAGCAGGGGCAATTCCATTCGCAAGTGAATGATGATCCCCTTCAGGGTAGAGGAGCCGGCAAACTGGCAATGACTTGGCCGCTCCAGTCTGACACACTGAGGAAGATTTTCCTTGGAATTTTTCTCGCGCTCGTCCTTGTTATATCAGGCTATTCGGAAGTGTGTTCCTACGGATGCGACCAAAAGTGCCCGAAAGCGAACGGCACCCCGATATGCGAGCCGGTTTCATTTGTCTCTTCGGCAAATCTCTCTAAAAGGCTTCTCTTCGCGGGAGAGGGGGCGCATTCTGAACTGTTCATCGAGAATCTGGAAAGCAACCTTACACTTTACTGCGCATACACCTCTTTTGGAGCGGACAATTTGGGCCCTTTCCCCGTTCTTTCAGGGGAGAGGGCGCTTATTGCGAACGAATCCTTCTCGGCGCCACAGGAAAATCCCGGCTATCAGCAGATAATCCCTATTTCGTACCAAGTCAGGTGCTCGGCAAGGATAGTGAACGCAAGCGCGCCCCCTGAAGCGGACCATCTCTGGTGCGGGGCATCCTGCCAGGAATTCTCGGCAATATACAAATATCCGACGAATGAGGAGCTATATTCTTATCAGCAAGAAAAGCTTTCGGCGTCAAGCGCCCTTTCGGAGGCAATACTTGCTGTGAGCGAGGCGAGAAAACTCATTGAAAAGGCGGAGGCACTGGTACTCTCCGCCGGAAGCGGGGTTGAAACTGCCTTTGCCGAATACCGGCTCATCCAGGCGAACGCACTCCTTGACGAGGCAATGATTGAATACGGGGGCGCGTCCTATTCGTTCGACCAGGCCTTTTTCCAGGACGCTTTCTCATATTCTGCGAAAGCGAAGGCTCTTGCGAACAGCGCGAGGGCTCTTGCGAACGAGGCATATTCAAGCCTTGTCTATTCTGGAGCGTCCAGTGTCAGGGAATATCTCGGATGGTATGTCAACGCAACTGGGATAATGATATATGAAATTGAGGAGCTAATCAATTCGCTCGAGCCGAGTGCGGATGCGGCTCCTGAAATACTTGGAGGAAGCATTGCCGCCTGGCAAGGGGATCTCCTCAAGGCAAAGGAAATGGTTGCCGATGCGGAGGCTCTCGCAAGGGAAGGGAAAGATTCTGAGGCGCTAGCTCTCCTGAAAGATGCGCAGAAAATTCTCCTTAAAATAAAGGAATCAATTGAAAAAACCTTCGAGCGCGTCTACACAGAGCTCCTGAAAATAGCAACAGTTTCCCATTCCCAAGGGTCCCAGTCGGCGGACAATTTCGAAAAGTTCGTAAAAGAGTCCGCCTCCGTTGAAGGGGTCAATAAGAAGGATTTTTCCAGTATTTTCGACAATATTAGGAGGGCGCGGGCGCTCCTTGACAAGGCGCAGGGAAATATCTGGGCTGCGGAGAATGCGACAACACACAGCAAGGTCAGAAAGGAGGTCAACCTTGCGCTAATACGCGTTTCAAACGCCCGGCTTGAGCTCTCAATAGGGGCTGCGAAATACAGGATTGCCCAGTTCAAGATTGAGACTTTGATTGCGGCAGTCTCTGTTCTCGCCGCCCTCGCCTCAATAGGGATAATATTCTTCGACCTTTTCTCAAATGAGAGGAAAGCCGTCCTTGAACTAGTGAAGAACGAGGCGATAGGTAACGAGGAAGCTAACCGGAAGGGAGAAGGAAGAGGAGTAAGAATAAGGAAAAAAATTGAGACTACAGCCCCGGAATCAATTGACGAGAAATACTAGGGTCAGAAAGAGCGCTCTATTGTCCTCTCAAGAGACTCGTTTAGCCTTCTGACATATTCTCTGACTGCCTGCCTTATTTCCTCCTCAGAGACAGCCTCATATGTGTAGTAGAGGCGTCTGTGCGGCTTTATCTGGCGTATTACAAGCCCGGCTGACACGAGGTTGCATAGCGATCTCTGGGCAGTTGTCCGGTCCCGCTCTATTTTCTCGGCAATTGAACCAATGTCCAATGAGCGTCTTGCTTCAGAGAGCGCCCTGAATGCCTGGACCTCTATTTCCCGAAGGCCGAAAACTAGCTTGAGGAGATCCTCTTCTGCCAGGGACTTGGATGAAAGGGATATTCGTCTGATTATTTCTATTCTCAACATCTCGACAGCCCTGTTCAACACATATGCACAAGAAGGAAATAAATGTTTTTCCATTAGCGGGGCGTGAGGCGAAAGGGAGGCAGGAATTTGGTGGAAACCCTTAAAAAGGGGGTATTTTTGGCTGAGGAAAAATCAACAAGCAACACAAATCCTACGGAGATGGACTCGGAAAATGGCGAAAGACAAAGATTCTGGAACAAGTTGGGAAAACGAAAAGGACGACGACTGGGAAGAGGGCGAATTCGAGGAAGACGACGGCGACAAGTTCGATGAAGCCGAGGAAGACGAGGAATCGGACGATTTCGGGGAAGAGCCTGAAAGCGAATAATTAGTCCGGCTTGTTTTTGGCCCGAATTTTGGGGGCCTTGCCCTATTCTTCAGAATTGAATTCTTCCTCTGAAGAGGGCTCTTCTTCCTCCCCATACACACTTTCCTTTTGGCCGGGCTTTTCAAAGAACGGGCCCCCGCCGTCAACATCGCCCCGGTCAACTTGCCTGCTTGTCGCTTTCCTCAAAAAGTCCTCCGTTGGCTGGGAAATTATTTTGGATATTTTCTCAGGGGACAGATAGACTCCAACTAGCTGGTCGCAGAACCGCATTACCGCGTCCTTGTGTGTTATTATCACTATCTGTGAATTCTCCGAATATCCCCTTATAAGAACCCCGAGTTTCTCCGAATTCGTCTTGTCAAGAGCCGCATCAACCTCGTCTAGTATGTAGAAGGGAGCCGGCGTGTGTTCCTGTATTGAGAAAATGAACGCAAGGGCAGCCATTGACTGCTCTCCTCCTGAGAGAAGGTCTATCCGGGAAACCTCCTTTCCCAGTGGTTTGGCCTTTATTATCAGCCCCCCGTCAAAAATCGTCTCAGGGTTCTCGAGGGAAAGCTCACCTTCCCCTCCCGAGAGCTTTGAATAAATCCTTGAAAAGTTCGCGGAAATTGAATTATAGTGCTCGAGGAAAGTGTCCTTCTTCCTCCTCTCGACTGTTTCCATGAAGGAGACAATTGACTGCTTCTCCTCTTCCAGCTTCACTTTTTTCACCTCAACATCCTTGAACTCGACTTCAGCCTCCTCGAACTCTAGAAGAGCGCGCTGGTTTATTGCGCCCAGTCTGGAAATCCTGTCAGTTATTGTCGCAAGCTGGGACATTAGCCTCTTTATTGTCCCGGGAATGAACTTTGATTTGCCCTCTATCCTGAGGGAGAGAGAGGAAATCTCGACGGAAATTCCGTCGAGCTTCATTGAAAGTAGCGCTATTTTTCCGTCAATTGCAGTCTTCTTCGCAAGGAATTCGTAGCGCTTCCTCTCCTCCTTCTCGAGTGATTTCGCAAGCTCAGACTTTTTTAATGAGGTCTCCTTCAGGAGAGCCATTTTCGAGGCAACAATTCCCTCAGCCTCTTTGACTTGTCTTTCGAGGGACGAAATTTCCGAATCTATTGAACTGCCTTCTTTCTTCAGCTTTTCCTCCTCCTTTTCCAGGGATTTTACGAGGCGAGAGAGGCTCTCAATTTCGGGCTCAATGTAGTTTTTCACCCGCATTTTTGCTTCGGAAATCTCAATTGCCAGGGAAGAATGTCTCTTCCTCAGAGAGGACGCCTGCTCTTCTAGCTCCTTAATTTCCGAGAAATTTATCTTTTTTTCATCCGAAGAGAAGGGTTCCTTTGGGACAATTTTGGCAAAAGCCCCTTCAGCATCCGCCCTTCTCGCGGAAATCCCTGAAAGTTCCTTGGAAATGCGTTCCTTTTCAAGGAGAGACTTGTTCCTGAGAGCTTCTGAAGCGAGAATCCGCTCAGAGAGCCTTTTTTCCTCCGCCAAATCAGCTTTGGAGGGGACGATTGACGCAAGCTCAATTGAGAGGGTGCGGAGCGCTTGGGAAACGTCAGAGACCTCCGAAACAATTTTTTTGGTCTCTTCCGCAAGGCGGACTTTTTTCTCCTTTTCAGTCTCAAGGAGGCGCTTTTCCTTTTCAAGATCTTCCTCCAGCTTCTCCCGGAGGACGATTTTTCCAGTCTCGATTATCAGGCCGTTTCCGGAGACAATGTCCCCCTCCTCAGTCACCGCATCCTTTCCCTTTGCAAGTGCTGTCTCAAGGTCAGGTTCAACTGAAAACCTGTCAAGTGAGGAGAAAATCGAGGATTCTAAGGAAGGCGTTCCTCCCGATATTGTAAGGAGCTTTGAGAATTGGGAGACAGTCTTGTCATCCGAAGAATTCTTTTTCCAGGAAATTTCATCAGCAATCAGGATTGTCATTCGCGCAAGGGATAGATCGCGTATTATTTTCGCGCAGGCAATTGCCGATTCTCTAGAGCCAACTACAATTGAATTCTGAAGGAGGGAAGCTCCAAGTATTTCCGGAACCCCGGATTTTCCGACAAATTTGGAGAGCCTTCCAAGATATCCGGGAACTGATTCCAACGCGGATGCATTCTGAAAAGTTCCTCCGGAGGAAAGTTCTCCCAATTTTCCCGAAATGAAGGAAACTCTGGAGATTCCCTCAGAAATCCCAGCTTCCAGAAATTCCAGCTCTGCCCTCTTCTCAGATAGCTCAGTTGAAAGCGACTTCTCCTTCTCAAGAAGAACGCGCTCCTTGTCCTCAAGAGACTTGGCCTTTGAGAGGCCTAGGGACATTTTCTTCTTAAGGTCTGAGAGCGCTTTCTCGAAGTACTCCCTGTCCTCCTCCGCGCGGCGGGCAATTGAAGACGCCTTCTCAAGCTCGAAAGTCGCGTTCCGCTCGAGGGTTGCCAGCTCGTCAAGTGCTTTTTGGGCGCTATTTTTTCTTGCCTCAAACTCCTTTTCAATCTCGCTTTCCCTTGAGAAAATCGAGAGAAAATCGAGCCGTTTCTTCTCGAGTTCCGAGATTGCCCTTTCAACATCCCCCAACTCCATTTGGGCAATCCCAATTCTCGCTAGGCGCTTTTTCGCCTGTTCTGAGAGATCAGGAATTTCCCTTGAGATTATTGCATCTCTTCTTTTTGCGCCGGAGGCAATCTGCTCGGCAATCTGGGTTTTCCTTGCGCGCCTGCCAGAGAGGGCTGAAGAGAGACGCTCCACCTCCTTTGCAAGCTCGAGATTCTCCCCGGACTGCATTTTCGAGAGCTCCTTATCGAGGGAAGCTATTTCCTTCCTCAGAGAATCGATTCTCTCCGAATATTCGGCAAGTTCAGTCTCAACTGAAGCGAGGCTTTTCTCCTCAACCTCCCTCTCATTTGAAAGCTTTCTTTTCTCATCCTCCTTTTCCTCAAGCTTCCTCTTCACAATGGAATCCTCAAAGAGCCCCTTGACTTCCTTCAGTTTCTCGTAGCGCTCCGCCTGCTCCCGCTCCTTTTTCAGGCGCTCGAGGTTCCTTTGGCGCTCCCTGAGAATGCTGTTTATTTCGTTGACTTTCTGCTCGACAATTCCGAGCTCAATGAATGCCTTGTGCTTTTTCTCGTCATATTCCTTTATGCCCGCTAGCTCCTCTATCATCTGGCGCCTTTCATAAGCGTTCTTCTTGACAAGCGCAATAAGTTCTCCTTGCTGGACAATGTTATGGCCGTCCGGGAAAATCCGGGCTCTCGCAAGAACGTCGACAATCTGGAACCTTGTCATTCTCCTGCCGTTTATCCGGTAAGCGGACATTCCGTCCGCCCGGACGCGCCGGGAAATTGTCATTACATCACCCCAATCCTCCCCGAATTCCCGAGAGGAATTGTCAAGTGCGAGCCGGACCTCGGCGTATTCCGGCTTGACTGTCTTTGAATTGAATATCAGTTCCCCGCCCCGCTTTGCCCGCATTGCCGAAAGCCTGCTTGAACCAATTACGAAGAAAATTGCGTCCATAATGTTGCTCTTTCCGCTTCCGTTAGCTCCAACTATTCCGTTCAATCCCTTTTCGAAATTTATCGTAGTCTGGCGCCCAAAGGACTTGAAGCCCTTCATTGAGAGGGAGAGAAGGCGTGCCATCTGGGAAGGGGGACGCGCGCGGGTTTTTTATATGTTATTTGGTTGGATTCCGAAGGATATGCCCGGAAAAAGTGAAAAACCAGCGGTTTTTCCCATTCTTCTGCTTTCCTTGATTCTCCTTTCCGGATGCGTTTCAAAGGAGTTCTCGTTCGTTGAGGACGGGACTGACGAAGAACTGGCTGGCCCGCCCAACGGAAAGGACTTGCCGAAAACTGGCGGGGGGTTGCAAGGGGAAAACCTGACAATCCTCTTCATCTCTGTCGGGCAGGGGGACGCAATACTCCTGAACAGAGGGAATTTTTCGGTATTAATTGACGGGGGAAAGCCCGGGTCAGGCGGAATTGTTCTTGAAGAGATTAGGGCAACTGGAGACAATTCTCTCGAACTGATTGTCGCAACTCATCCGGATTCCGACCATATTGGGGGCTTGCCTGAGGTAATGAAAGCTCTGAATTTCTCTGATGTCTGGGATTCGGAGGTAAGCGAAGACACAAAATCATATCTGGCATATTCCAACATCTCAAAGCAAGGGAAGATTTCCTATCCTAAAGCTGGAGATCGCTTCAATTATTCCTGGATTATCCTCACAATTCTCAATCCTTCGAGGGAAGGTAATTTGGGGGAGAAGAACGAGAACTCGATTGTTGTCCTAGTTTCTTACGGGGAAATTGAAATCCTCCTTACCGGCGACTGTGAGGGGGGGTGCGAGAGGGCGATAACTGGACAGGTCCCAGACATCGACATACTGAAAGTGGCGCACCACGGGAGCAAATATGCTACTGGAGAGGAATTTTTGGGCAGGGCCCGGCCGGAACTATCAGTAATATCTGTCGGCAAGAATTCCTACGGCCATCCTGCGAACGAGACAATCGGAAGGCTCGAGAAATTTGGGAGCAAGGTTCTCAGGACGGACGAGAACGGGACAATAACAATCAGGACAGACGGGAAGAGAATTTACTTGGAATAATTCCCGAAAAAAGAGGGAATCTGAGAAAAGTCGGAGTATGTCAGGACCTTTCCCGGATACCTCAACGCCAACTCCGCTAGGGCAGGGTCAGTCTCAGATGAAAAATCGCTCCGCCCTCCGACAAGGGCTAGAGCGCCCATCCCCGTTTCGAGCGTGCCCTCTAGCTCATCCAGCTCGTGGCTTATGAACAGTATTTGAGACGGGGAAATGCCCATTCTCGACGCAGACTCGGAGTAGCACAGTGGGTTTGGCTTTCTAACCCCCAAATCCATCGACCCGAATTGCCCCTTGACGTATTTTCTCAAGTCGAATCCCTGCGGAGCGGCGGTTCCTTGCGGCGTCCAGAAGGACGCGCTTAGGCTCTACTCTTCCAATTGGCCGTTTGTCTTTGCGACTAGGGAATCGGAAGCATTGGGAATTGAGGCGGGAATGTGGCTAGGGGGGAAAAAGCCCCTTGTGTCAATGCAGAACTCGGGGTTAATGGACAGTTTCAACGACGCCCTGTCCCTCCAGCAGGCCTACGGAATGCCTGTCTTCATGGCAGTCACGTGGAGGGGCTGTCCCGGGGAGGACGCGAGCCAGCATTTCGCGACGGGCAAGGCCACAAGGCCTTTCTTGAGCATCGCAGGCATACCGAACAG
Source organism: archaeon (assembly GCA_037442745.1). GTDB lineage: Archaea > SpSt-1190 > SpSt-1190 > DYHY01 > DYHY01 > JBBIPP01. Next base: position 16,651 of record JBBIPP010000013.1, on the reverse strand, counting down.
GGTCTACAAGGACGAGGGGACTGCGACTGAGCTCCTCGGGAAAATGGATGAAATCCGGGGGCCTGTTGCAATGCTCATAAAGAGGGGGCAGATGAAGAGCCCCGACAGCGGAGCCGAATGGGACTACAAGGTTCCGGGGCAGGGGAATGCGCATTCGCAAAGCGGGCCGGTCGAAAGGGACATCAGGGGAAGACCAATGCTTCGGGACGAGGCCCTCGGCGTAATTGACGAGGTCACTCGCGGATACGGCCTTCCAATAGTCTCGAACACGGGGATAATGAGCAGGACGCTTTACGAAAGGAACGGATATGACGGAAGGCACTTTTACATGACTGGCTCAATGAGCCTCGCCCTCCCGATAGGCATGGGAACGACAATTGCCAAGCCGGACAACGGGGTTGTGGTAGTTGACGGGGACGCCTCGATATCGATGATGGAAGGCGGGATGATAACCGCAGGAAGCCTCCCCGACAGAAAGCTCACCCATATTGTCGTCAACAACCAGGCGTACGGCTCATGCAGCGAGGAGCCCACTCCCGGAGGAAAACTAGACTGGGCGGAGCTTGCCAGAGCCCACGGCTACCGGAACTGCTTCGACGTCGACTCGCCCGAGGCCCTTGGGCATGCAATCGAGAAATCGGCAAGCCTCCCGGGCCCGAATTTCGTGCACGCAAGGATTGCCCTTGGGGGCCCGAGGGACCCGGCGAGGCCGAACGACCTGAAGGAAACCGCGCGGACTTTCAGGGAGTATGTTTCCGGGCAATGACGCAGTAATAGTCCTTGGAATCCTTCCAAGACGCCAAAGTCCTGAATCCAGATAGGTGGCGGGAAAGCGTCCTCTTGTCGTAAATGAAATGGACAAGACCTTTTTCATCCCCTATTGTCGGGACATATGTCCTCTCGGCGACCTTGCGAGCCGTCTTCACAAGGCAATATCTCACTTTCCCTCCCGAATGGCGCCCGCATACGGTGAGGAAAAACAGCCCGCCTTTCCTGAGAACCCGCCTAACTTCCGAGAGGGCTCGGAGTATTCTCCCATCCCGCGCGTGCTGGAGGCTTTGAACGGCAATTACTGCGTCGAAAGAGGAATCCTTGAAAGGAAGGCGCGCGAAAATGTCCCCGAGGACGGCCCCCTTCACGCCGTTTTTCCTCAAGGCTGAAATTGCCTTGGGCGAAGAATCAATGCAGGCCACGGAGCATCCGGCGGCAATCAGGGGAAAGGCGTTGCGCCCGAGCCCGCTACCAAGATCGAGAATGCGCCGTGCCTTCGATTTTGCGCACTCTTTCGCGAATTTTCCCAAGTCTTCATGGGGCTTTTCCACGTCGTAATACGAATAGCCCACCCCCTCTCGTATATGGCATCCCATTGGCCCATTGGCTTTTTGGAGAAAGGAGGACTTGCCCATTTTTAACCTTGATTAAACCACAAAAGAGGGGTAAAACTGCGCAATCTTTTAAAAGGAAGGCTTCGAATGCCCCCTTGCAGTGAGAAGGATAATCTTCGACGGGGACGACACCCTCTGGAAGTTCTAGGAATACCAAAACGAGGCGAAGGAAGAATTCAGAAGGCTCCTTCTCTCAGAAGGCCTGCCAGACCCCTTGGAAGCTTTCGGAAAAATCTACTCCGAACGGAAAAGCCTGCCCGTTCCCTACGGAACCCGCCTCCCCGGAAGCTTCGTTGCAACCTATGCCTTGCTGTGCGGAGAAGCGAGGAGGGAGTATTCAGCGGGAATTGAAAAAAGGCTTCTTGAGATTGGCAAGTCGGCATTCAGGAGGCCGGATTTCTACCAAGAAACCCTCGATGTCCTCAAGTCGCTCAAGGAAAACGGATATTCCCTGGTTCTCTGGACACAAGGGGAAGTCGGCCCTAAAAGGGCTAAATTGGATTCCCTGGGGGTGGAATTCAACGGCCTCTTCGACATTGAGATACTGGCCGAGGAGAAGGAGAACTATCCCTTGGAGGAGCTTGCCCGCGGATGCGAATACTGCGCGGTCGTTGGAAACAGCCCGGAGAACGACATCGCCCCGGCGAGGCGGGCGGGGCTCTCTACCTACCTGATAGACCGGTACGGAAAAACCGATAACCCGTTCCCGGACACGATAGAAATATCTTCCCTCTCTGAGCTTGTTTTTGGGCCGAAGAGGGCGCCCGCATGAGCGCGGTTTCAGAATTGAAAGGCTGGCTCGCAGGAAAATTCGGCATAACTGATCCTGGCGCGCAAATAATTGAGACTTTCCGGGCAGTCCAAGGCGTCCATTTTGTGGCAGTCCGCCAGCCGGACGACTACGAGGCGCTCATAAGCCGGTTCGCATCATCGCAACAGGGCTCCTGCACGCCCAAGCACATTTCCCTTTGGGCTGCCTTGGGGGATTCAGCAGTCTACGTTGCGTCAAGGTTCCTGTGGTCTGATTTGGAGGTGGATTATCCGAAGAGCCTAAGGTCCCTCGCCGAATGCCTCGGCCAGACAATGCACCTGTACCTAGAGTACTCCGGCAACGGAAAAATTCTTCCGGGAAAAGTAGCCACACTCGATGCCACTTGGGACCCCGCCCTCGGCAAGGTGGGATTCGTTTCGTCCGAGCCTTATTGCCGAGAAGACGGCACTGGAGTTTTTCTCGAAGGAACGCCTTGCAGGGTGAACCATCTCGACAAAAGGTTTTTTGAGAGCCAGCGAAAATGAATCAAGTACCTGTCTGAGAGCAGAAACAGGGACGGAAAGAGGAGCGAATTCTACCGCGAACTGAACCTCTGGCTCTACTCGCTCCACAAGGCATGAAAACAGGCAACCTCTTTAAATTCCCTGAAAATCTGCCTGAAAATGCCCGGAAAAATCGAGGAAGCTCTCCTGAAGCTGTCTGTTCTTGCAGCAAGGTCTTCGGGAAAAATCCTCCTCAATAAATACGAAAAAGCCAGAATAATCGCGGAGAAGGGGAGCCTCTCAACTTATGAAGTCGTCACTGAAGCCGACCTTGCCTCCGAGAGGGCGATACTGAAAATCCTCTCGAGGGCGAAAGGGGTTCCGATACTCTCGGAAGAGACGAGAAACTCGACGGAAATACCTGAAAATGGCTTTTGCTTCGCAGTAGACCCCCTTGACGGAACGGTCAATTATTCAATGAAATTCCCCTTCTTTTCAGTCTCAATAGGAATTCTCAAGGACAGAAAGCCCATTGGAGGAGCAATTCTCAACCCAGCAACGGGAGAACTTTTCAGCGCCCTTTCGGGCAAGGGGGCGTATTTGAACGGGAAAAGGATTTCGGTTTCTGAAAATACGGAAATTTCCAAGACTCTGATTAATTATTGCCACAGGCAGGGGCTGAAAGAGATTGAACAGCTTGCCGGGATATATGAACTGGCGAAGACAACCGGGCGGGATTTCAGGAGGCTCGGGAGCGGGGCTCTTGACTTGGCCTGGGTTGCCTCCGGGCGAAACGACCTGTTCTTCACAATAGGATTCGGGGGCCTCTGGGACATTACTGCGGGGGTTGCAATTGTCAGGGAAGCCGGGGGGCTTGTTACGGACTTTTCCGGAAAAGAGTGGACAATTGAGGAAAAGAACCTCCTCGCAGTCAACAATTCCGAGATGCAGAAAAGGGCAATTGAACTTCTTCTCAGCAACAATGCAAAGGATAATATGCAAGGGAAAGCTTCTTCCACCAAGAAATGATAGACATTGTCGAATATCTCAAGTTCGCCATCCTTCCTATAAAAGGGTGGATTGCAACTGGAAGGGTAAACTCCGTTCGCTCAGTTGACTATTCCGCCCTTAGAAGGAAAGGGGTTAATGCGCTGATTTTCGATTTCGACGACACTCTTGCGAGGGACGGGAGACTCCTTTCCTTGGAAATGAAAAAATTCCTCCTGAATCTGAAGAACAAGGGAAAGTTCAAGATAGGAATTCTCTCCAACTGCACATATTGGAGGCGGAAGGAGCTCGAGGGCTTTTTCTCGGGAACCGGGATAATTGTAGGGAAGAAGAACACGAAACCCAATCCGGAGGGCTTTCTCGAACTGGCAAGCCAGATTGGGGCTAGCACGGAAAAGACCGCAATGATAGGGGACAAGCTAGGAGTCGACCTTTGGGGAGCCAAACGGGCAGGGATACGGGAGAGAATACTTGTTGAAAAATTCAGGAATTGATTTATCCGATTTTCCCGATAATCTGGACGAACACATTCCTTTCCTTTGGCCAGTCGAAATCAAGGAGGAAACTGATTCCCGGGTTCAGAGAGTTGGGAGGGAGTTTTCCCAAGATATTGGGATTGTTTTCGAATTTCCAATAATCGCCTCCTTCAGGTGAGCTTTGTTGTTAGAATTGTTGGTAAAGGGAATTTCCGATTCTTGCGCTTCCAGAAAAGAGAACGAATAAAAAACGAATGTCTCGGCAGTCCCCTCGTTTATCGCAATTGCGACGGTAGTGTGAGGGCAGTAGACAACGAGAATGCCCTCTGAAAGCCCCTATTTGGCAACTATTTTTTCCGGTATTCCCGTTATCCTGACCGCCTGCTCCAATTCAGTTTTCCTGAATTTCGGTATTTCCAAATCCAATCACCCGAAAAACCCAAGGAAATGGGAGAGAATTTCTTCCTTCAAAAGATAGATTTGCCCGCCCACTAGGACTGCGACAAAAGCCCCGTAAACAAGGAGAAGGAGCTTTCCTTCGGATTTCCCAAGCTCGCTACGGGAGGTTATTATGTACCAGAACAGGACGTTTGTCAAAAGCGAGAAGAGGGCAAGAGTAGAGAAGAAAGTCATGTTCAGGACTGCGCTTGAAACCAAAAGTCCGCTTCCAAGAACCAATGTCAGGTTAGTGACAGTGCTTCCGAGAGCATCCCCGAGGGCGAGGCCGATATGTCCATGCCGAAAAGCTGATAGCCCGATCGAAAACTCTGGAAGGGTTGTCCCAAGAGCCAGGATAATTGCTCCTATTATTGCCGGAGAGATTCCTGCCTTTGCCCCAAGGGAGGAAGCCGACCGGACAACAATGCTTGAGGAGAGGACAACCAGAAAAACTCCGGCAAGGAGGCTCAGGAAGGAGAGCGCAATTGTTCGCTCCTTCTTTCGCACATGGCCCCCTGAGAAAATCGCCCCTTCCCCAATGTGCAGGCGGGATATTCTCGATATTACTGTTCGCTTGTCTGATGAATACACAGCTTCAGTTTCGTTGACTTTCACCTTTTCCTTGAAAAGGAAGTAACAAAAGGCGAAAAACGCGCCCATCAGGAAGAATCCGGCAATGCGGCCGACTGAACCGAAAAGGAGGAATATTATTGTTATTGCGGAGGACATTAGGAGTGCTGTCGATAGCTTTTTTACAGCCCCCCTGTTCCTGAAACTTTTCGGGTAGAGATAGAATGAGAGCCCGAGGACAAGGGCGATATCAACTACGTTTGCGCCGAAAACGTTTCCGACCGAGAGAGCGAGCGTCCCGCTCGCGGCTGAAGTCACGGCAACCATTAGCTCAGGAAGGCTTGTTAGGACAGATATTAGGATGAATCCTATTGTCAGCTCCCCGATTCCAAGGAGCCTTGAAATCCTTATCCCGCTCCTGACAACCCATTCGCTGAAAAAAGCTAGGGCAACCAAGGCAAGAACGAGAAAAGCCAAATCGGCAACGAAAGACATTGTCGGAAAAACAGGATGGCGTTCAATTATAAAATTGTTCGCATTCTATCCAAACCCCTTGTAGGAGGCGAGAGCTTCTGGGAAAGCCGGGAGAATTGGGAGGAGCGAGCCGGAGGAACTCCTGCCCTTCCTTTTCTCCCATGCGGAATTGAAAAAATCGCTGAACGAAAAGTAATCGGGAAAAGTCCCGTTCTGAAAAAGCCCTGCTTCGAGGGAGAGGAGCTGGTAGCGGACTTGTGCAATGTCTTTCTCCTTGTCATTTCCCGGCTCAAACGGATGCCCCGAATAAACTGCGAGCTTTTTTCGCCTGAAACTTCCCTTTTCCTGAAGGGCTTTTGTATATACCGGCAAAATCCGTGCCTTTCCCGAGCGGGCAAAGACAATAGGTCCCTCAAAGAACTGGGAAATGTCCAAGCGAGGGTCAGGTATTCCAATTCTTTGGTATTCTGCCAAATCCGCGTTTTCGAGCGCGCCCTCCAGATATTTCGGAAATCTTGTCCCTTCGACTGAAACCAAAACGGTTTTTCCTGCGGAAAGCCAGTCCTTTACCGGCTTGAACGTGTTCGATCTCAGGAGAGCTGGCCTGTTTTGGGAGTTTAGAGTCTCCTTTCCTGTGAAGGGAATTCCCAAAATCTCGCATTCCTGAGGATTCAAATAGTATAAATCATCTTCCTTTGCAACCCCTTCCTCCGCCTTTTCCCGGTATGCCGGAATCTGCTGGAAGAGCCGGAGGACTGGATGCATCTGGAGAGTTTCCTTCACAACAATTGCCGAATCGTTCGTTCTACCGGAAAGCGCGGGGTTGAAAAGGGCGTATCCGACATCAATTGCAGTCTCGTGGGGGCCTGTTGCGACAACAAGGGAGCCTGCCGGAACCTCTGACGCCGAATATGTGTCAAGGTCATATGCAAGGCTGAAAATAGTGGGGAGGGCTCTTCCGAGAATTTTGTGGGAAGTCTTTGGCCTGTCAATATTGGAGTATATCGGGATTTGGGATTTTGACATTTCCGAATTTTGGGGGAATCTTGGAGTAAAAGGGGTTTGGTTTATTGGAAAATGGAGGAAAAAGTTGATTTTTCAATTATATACCAATTAGACAATAGTAATTTTTATAAAAGAGAAGCAGGGGACTGTTGGAAGTAAATTATGAAAACCGAACGTATTTCCGAAAGGTATCTTGATTTGATTGGAAATGTGGGCTCCGGCATTTCCAACTTCAAGACATATGCGAAAGAAGAATTTGGAACTTTCAAGGAAGGCGCCAGAATAACTGGGCAGAAGCTGTTCGGAGGCCCTTATTCCGACCCGGCATATGCGTCCGCCCAAGTCGATTATGTAGATATGGCAAAAGCTCCCGGATATTCGCAAAATGTTCTCTATTTCGGGAAAAAAAGCGGGGGAAGGTAGAATCCTGGAGGAAGGGGGATTACGCATCCCACCTAAATATCCTTGCCGGAGCTGGAAAAATATCTCCAAGACTAGTCGGCCCTGCCGCGATTGCTCTTGAGCAAGTCTCAAAAAGCGGACAAGTCAATGAAGCAACCCTTGCCGCCGTACTGGTGACTTTTGTCGGGCAAGAGGTCGCGTGGCAATTCGCAAAGCACCTGCTCAAGCACCACAATAACGGACGCCTTGGCTGAGCCGTCTGTCAGAACGAGCAATTTAAAAGTGTTGATTGCGAAAATCCGGAATCTTGGCTGAAAAGGGGGTTTTTCTATATGCCCGGGGGATTTCCAAGTCCTTTGGAAAAAGGAAAATACTCTCAGACCTCTCCCTCTCAATTAATTCCGGCGAAATTGTCGGAATAATAGGGCCATCCGGCGGGGGGAAATCAACCCTTGTCAGGGTTCTTCTCGGAATAACTTCCCCCGATTCAGGAACTGTTGAGAGGGAGGGAAAAATTGGCTATATCCCGCAGGCGGATTCATTCTACCCGTACATGACTGTGAGAGAGAACCTCGAATATTTCTCAGCTCTCTACGGAAAAGAGCCGGACAAGGAGCTCTTCGGACTGGACCCGGAAAAAATCTCCGGGAAAATGTCCGGGGGCCAGAAGAAAAAGCTCTCAATACTTGTCGGGCTCTCTGGAGAGGAAAACCTCCTCATTCTTGACGAGCCAACAGTTGGCCTAGACCCAATAAGCAAAATGGAAATACTTGACCTTTTTCGCTCCCTCCGGAAACGGAAAAAGTCCCTTTTGATTGTAACCCATCACCTGAACGAGGCAGAGGATTTCGACAAGGTGTCAATTCTTCTGAATGGAAAACTGACTCTTCCAGAGAGCCCGAAGAAGCTGATGAACAGGCACAATGAGAAGAACTTGGAGGGGGTGTTCCTGAAAATTGCTCGCAGGAATTAGAAAGGAGCTCCTGTATTTCCTCCGTTCGAGAAACGCCCTCCTTCTGATTTTCCTAGTCCCCTTACTAACTGTTGCAATACTCGGGAACGTTTTCAACGACAAGTCGGCCTCCGGAATCTCCATTTGGATCTGCGCTGAGGAGAATTCGCAAATCGGCAAGGCGTATTACAGTTCGCTCTCAGAAGGCCCTTTCATTGTAAAGTATTCTGGCGCCCCAGCTTGCCCTGACGATGGCGCGAAAGGCCTCTCCTCAGGACTGCTTTCCGCCGTAATAGTTGTCCCTGAGGGAATTGAGGAACGGATTTCGGAGGGCATAGGGGAGAAAGTCAGAATACTGCACGACAACTCAAAGGAGGACGTCTCCGGAATTGTCCTTGCGTATTCCTCCGGGATAACTAGGGAAATATCCGAAAACATTTCCGAGTCATTCATATCTGGCGCCTGGGAAGGCCTCGGAAAAATCGGAATTGAGCTTGAAATCGCAGACCTTGAGCTAATCCAGGCAAGGAGTCGCCTCTCGGGTCTTTTGGAGAAGATCTCCGAAGCCAAGCGAAAGCTCGGAAACGCAACTGTCGGGGAAATGCAGGGGAAAGTCGCTGAAATGGAGGGCTTTCTCGATTCCCAGAGGCTTAGCCTAATTGCCGCGAATTCCACTTCCAAGGGAATTTCCGAAAAAATATCTTCCGCAAACAGGACTCTTGGGGAATCGCTGGCTCTCCTTGAGGAAGCCGACCTCCTTCTCGAGGAGGACATAAACGGTTCGAAGGAAATCCTAAGAGCAATTTTGCCGTTCAAGGAATTTTTCTCCCCAAAGAACCCTGCCTGCCTTGCAGTTCCCTGTCCGAATGTTTCATTCTGGGATGAGATAGTCTCCCCCCTCGAGGAGCGAATCGAGCGGGAAGAGGAGATGCGGGGCAAAATATCGAGGATTTCTGATAACCTGACTGTTCTCGGGGACGACCTCGCTAACGCATCAGCCAAAGGGGCGGACGCGCAGGAGGGAATAGAGGACTCCTTGAAAAAGCTCTCTCGCGCAAAGGAAGCTCTCTTGGAAATGAAGATGGCGCTTTCCCTCTTTTCGGAGGAGCGGGATAACGCGCTGACTGAACTCTCGGAAGCGGAAATTCTCTTCAGAAACACGCAAGGAGAGATTGAGAAGATTTTCCCGAAACTCTCCAGTGCTAAAGAGACAATATGGAGGATTTCTGAAAGGGAGCCTGAGACTGTTATAAGCCCGCTCGGACTTGAAAAAAGCGCGGTTTTCGGCTCTAGGGGATTCTCCTACGTCTTCCCTGCAATTGTTGCTCTTGTCCTAATGTTCAACATTATGCTGATATCGGCCAATTCAATTCTCTTTGAGAGAAAGGCTGGAACGCTTCTCCGGGCAACCCTTTCCGGAAAGGGGGCGCTTGGCCTTTTGGCTCCGAAATTGGCAGTCTTTGGTTTCCTCGGACTTGTGCAGACAGTCATTATGGCAGTTTTCGGGGAGCTGTTCTTCTCGCTCGAGATACAGAATCTCCCCGCATTCCTGGCAATTGCGCTCTCCTGCTCTTTTGTGTTCTCCCTTTTCGGGATTGCAATAGGCTTCCTCTCGAACGACGAGTCGAGCGCGCTCCTCTCAGTTGTCGGATTCTCAATTCCTTCCCTGTTCCTCTCTGGAGGACTGACCTCGTTTGAATTCCTTCCAGAGGGCTTGAAAGCGGTTTCGACAAGGCTTCCTCTCGCCGTTTTCTCAGGCGCCCTTCGGACAGCGGGAGTGTATGGGGCGTTCCCAACGCCCCCAGAAATTCTGCTTTTTGCGGCAATTCTCGGGACGGCTGTAATTTTTCTATTCGGGAGACGCGTCGAACTATGAGAATCCTTGACGTGCGCGCGAACTTTTCTCGCACATCTCTGGGAAGAAAGCCTGGCGCATTTATCGAAAACACAATGAAGGCTATTTGGAAAGCATCCGGCTCGAAAAACATCCATTTCCTCGCTCTCTTCCTCCTTGCAATAGCGTTCGTTTCAAGGGAAATCCTCCTCCCGTCAGGCCACTGGTCTGAGGAGGCGTGGATTGCTATAAACGGAGAGCTTGCCAGGGATATGCCAAAAGCTCCGGCAATCCACCACACCTGGTATACCTCAATTTTCATATATGCGGTCTTCTCTGAAATCCTCTCCCCGGGAAATCTCGGGATGATAATAAACGCAAGAATTGTCACTGCGGCGCTCTTTTCCCTTGCCCCAATATTCCTCTATATTTTCACGACCAGGGAGAAACTTCTCCCTAGAAAGTGGGCTTTCTTCTCCTCCCTGCTAATGTACTTCCTCCCACTTGTTTCCAATTACGCGACATTCGGAGTCTGGCCGGAATTAATTGTGGCCTTTTTCGCCTGCATGTTCCTTTTCGCATTTTCAATAACCAAAAACGCCCTCCTGCTAGGGATTGTGGCTGGGGTCGGAATATGCTCAAAGCTAATTTTCCTCTATTTCCTTATCCCGTTCGTGATTTTCTATGGAGTCAGGCAAGGAAAGGTTTCCTTCAAGGGATTTATGCTGGTTTCGGCTGTTTCGGCAATTGCAGTCGGAATGCAGACGGCGTTCGGGAACATTTCATTCGAGGGCCTTTCAGGAATTGTAGACTTTGGCTCAATGCGCGCATATTTCCTTGAGAGGCTCTACACAATAGTTTCTGGGGGATATTTCCTGCACGCTTTCGACGGATACCCCTACAAGGGAAGTTTTCTGCCGGTTTATTACATTCTTTTCGGGGCAGTTCTTCTCGGGGGTCTTTCTTCAAAGGGCGAAATAAGGGGCCTTTTCCTGTCATGGCTCGCAAGCATCCTTTTCCTTTTCGCGCCGGTCGCATGGGTTGTTCCCGGCCACATGATACCGACTGCGCCCCTCTTTTCAGTCGTTCTTTTCTCGATTTTCAGGAAGAACCAGTTGTTCTTGGCAGCGCTCTCCGGAATCGCAATCCTCCTCGCAGTGAGCGCTTTCTTGAAGGAGGACAAGAGATATGTAGGGCTCTCGGAATTCTCTTATGGAAGCCATCCAGTGGAGAGCTATCTTTCGGAGAACCTCAAAAACTCAGGAAGGTCGTTTGTCCTCTTCGACCCAGATTATGCGTTCTGCTTTGAGCGGAAATGGTCTAGGGAAATTTTCTCAAAAACCATCGGAATGAACGCTCCCGAGTACGGCCTTCTTGTCCCGGAAGAAGACGATTTTTCGTATTCCGATGAAATCTTCATCCTCCCCAAAGGGCATTACTCCGGGGAAATAAACGCAAAAGAGATTGCCCAAATATCTGAATTGCTGGAAAGGAGGGCGCGCCTAATCTATGAAGAGGGGGATGGGACTAAATTCAACGTTTTCATAGGCGAGCGGTTCACCCTTCCCGGGAAAATTTGAGCCGGCCGAGTCTTTAGCCAATGAGTTTCCTGGGATTGAGAATCCTGTCGCGGAGGGAAATCGCCTCCTCAAACTCTAGCCTTTCTGCCACAAGGTTCATCTCACTTTCAAGGGCGAGGATAATCCCCGGTATTTCCGCCTTGGGAATGTGCTTTACATCCTTGATTCTCCGCACATCCGAATCCTTTATTGGCTTGACAATTATCCTTGGCCTTATTTTGTGGAGAGCGTTGTAGTTCGCCTGCATCCTCCTTCTCCATTCAGTCTCCGAAAGAGCCTAGTTAATTGACGCCGTTTCCCGGTCGGCACAGAGAACTACCGGGGAATTTATGTTCCGAGCGTCAGGCCAGATTGTCTGTATTAGGCTCCGCTCGTCCCGGAGGAGGATTCGTCCATTAGCATCTGGGACGAACTGCCTCAATTGCCTCAGGTCAATTTTCCTGCCTGACTTTTTCGGGAGAAGCCATTTTCCGGGAACTCCCTAAACCAGTTTTAAAACACTTTGGGCGAAAACTCCGCCAATATTCTCTTCCCTTGTGGGCTCAGGGATGGCTTGCCTCGAAATTGTAGTTTTGCCCCGTTATCCCGAAAATCCTCTTTATTGCATATATGAAAAACGGCGTCGCAAGGAGCGTAAGCGCAATAACTGACATCAAAAAGTCATGGCTCTCCGAATCTATTATTGCTAAAGAAAGCCCGGTTCCGGCAAGGACGAAGCTGAATTCCCCTATTTGAGAGAGGAGAGCGCCCGCATATACAGATTCCTTGAAGCGGTTTCCGAGGTAAAGGAGGATTCCCGAATTTATTGCAGTGTTTATCAGGAAAACGAACAGAACAACAGGGACAATCTTGCCGAGATTTTCAAGAACAAAGAATGGGTTTATGATTAACCCAACTGAAACGAAGAAGGCTCCGACAAAAATCACGCGGAAAGGGTGCATTATTTTGTGGACAATGGACGTCTCCTCAATTGATGCAACAAATAAGCCTGCAAGGAAGGCTCCGAGAGCGGAGGACAGCTTGAAGAACGCAGTCAATTGGGAGAACCCGAGGCAGAGGACAATTGCCACGAACACCTGGAGCTCGTCGTCTCGCTTTATCAGATCGCGGAATGGGAAAGCTATTTTTTCCGCCCTGAAAAGCCAGTAGACGAATAGGGCGACCAGCACAGAGCCCGCTGCCTGGAGTGCCAATGTTCCTGTCTCGAAATTCCCCGCAAAAAGCCCTATTATAACAATCATCGGGACAATTATAACATCTTGGACAAGAAGAACCCCAAGGACAGTCTGCCCAACCTTTGTGTCAAGCTCTCCCCATTCGTCGAGGAGACGGAGGACAACTGCGGTGCTTGACAGGGATATTATGAATCCGAAGAGGACTATTTTCGCGGGAGACCATTTTAGGAAAATTCCCAAGAGCGTCGCGAATATCACGCTCACCCCCACTTGAAGAAGGGTGCCGAAAAGAGGAATTTTTAGGTTTCGCGCAAGCTTCCTCACAGATATCTCGCTTCCAGCGAAAAAGAGAAGAAGAATTATCCCTATTTCTCCGAAGGAAGCTATCATTTCATAATCTTTCACAAGGCCAAGGGAAAAAGGCCCGAGGAGAACTCCCGCCAGTATGTATGTTATGACATGGGGCTGACGGAGGAGACGAAGGATAATTCCTATTGCAATTATCCCAAGGAAGGCGAATATCAGAGAGAGAGCAAATCCTTCTGAAGCGACCAAAACCATTCAATTGACAAATTGGCAAGGTATTATCTATTTTTCCTTTTCTTCCAGATAACCTGCCGTTGTAGGAGATTGCGAACCTTTTGGCCTAGCCTTGCACCCTACGGGGGAGCTGAATGGCCGGAGAATTCTTTGGAAGGGGGAGAGTCCGCCTCCGGGAAAATGCATCTCCTCCTCTCTTTTGGCGAAGGAACCATCTGGAGTTCAATTCCAAATTTTTCAAGGGATTTTTTGGCGGAGGAGAGCTGTCCGGCCAATCTGTCAATTACAATCAGGTCCGGAAGGTGGAATTTTCCGATACAATGCGCGAGTACCGCCTAAGAACAACCTCCTGATTGAGGCAAAGTCGTCGATTTTTCCCTCAATTGAGCGTATCATGAAACGCCGAGGGGAGGGTTTTTCTGGCCGGCTGTTCCTGAAAAAAGCAATTGAGCCGACAGTCCCCTCCCAGAAATTCGACGAAAAGGAGGAAAATTGCTTGAGAATTGGAGGGCTGTGCCGAGTAGTATTTCGGCAATTCTTCAAGTCGATTGACAGGCCGAAGAAAATCAGCAAGAAAATAAGGTGAGCTGATAGAAAAATTGAATAGTGAATAATGAAGAAGGGGTTGAAAAGCCCGCAAAAATCCTCCAAAACATCCGGGCGTTGGAAGGTTGTGAGGGAGCTGGAGGGATGGTGGGAGATGAGGAGACCGCCATTTTCAGAATGTTGAAAAATCCAATAATTCCAGATTCCAGCCAATAGAGGAAAAGGATTGGCGCAAGCCACCAGTCAATGAAGAATAGTCAAAAAATTTGGAAAGGGTTCGCTGCTATCGGGAATTGCGCGTATTTCGAGCCCGAAACAGGGACAATTTTTGGTATTGACCGGAAACGCTGGGAAAACTAGATAAAAGGGTTGCCGTTCCGCCTAGTGCCGAATGGAAATGAAAGAGAAATTCATGAAGATTGCATTGAAGGAGGCTGAACTCGGGGTGCGGAAAGGTTCTGGCGGGCCATTTGGCGCAGTAATTGTCCGAAAAGGGATGGTTGTCTCAAAGGGGCGAAACAGAGTCCCCTCTTCAAAAGACCCGACAGCGCACGCTGAAATTGTTGCAATAAGAGGGGCTGCGCGGAAACTCGGAAGTTTCAACCTCTCTGGATGCGAAATTTATTCTACCTGCGAGCCCTGCCCGATGTGCCTTGCCGCAATACACTGGGCGCGAATTGAGAGGATTCATTTCGGGGCAACTAGGAAGGATGCCGCGAGAATTGGCTTTGACGACGAATTCTTCTATGACATTCTCACTGGGAAACGAAGAGGGGTTCCTACCGAGCAGATTGGCAGAGGGGAAATACTCCCAATAATGAAAGAGTGGCACGTAAAGAGAGTCAAGGTCAATTACTGAAAACTCTAAATAGGACGGCCGACGGAAAAATTCCCTTAAATGTGAAAACTGCTTTTCAGCAAGATTGCATACAAGCACTTTTTCTGGGCAATTTTCCTTCTCGGTCCAATTTCTTTCAGTTTTCCACTTGACAAATCCTCTCAACGCAAGGAACATTGTCCACCTTGCTTCTGCATAGTTCTGCCTCTGTCCGGCCCTAGTCCTATTATTTTCAGGAAAGGAAAGGGCGGTTCTATTGGTCCTCAGCGCCGGGACATTTCTTGCAGGCAACATAGTTAGGGGGCGTATTAACTCGCCTATTCAACAAGAATTCTGCCAATATTCTCAGCCACCTTCCTTTTTTCCGCTGGGCATATTGCAACCGCCCTGTTATTCGCATTTGAACCGGAGAAAAGCTGGCAAAAGAGGAACAACGAAGCACTCTAGAAAATAATCGGAATGGGAATTCCCTCACTTGCGCTCGGATTCGTTTTCTGGAGCTTTTTAATGAAAGAATTGGCGGAAAACGTCCCGTTTGCTCTAATAACTGGGGGAACTTTTGCTTTCCTTCTGTCAACCACTTTCTCCCTTGCAACGCTGTTCGTTATTCCTTCAGGCGCTTTCTGGGAAAGGAAAAAATCCGCGACATTTCTCTCAGGCGCATATTTCAGCTTCTCCGTGACGCCGTTCCATTATCTCCTCGGAATTGCCGGGGGAAACTATTCCTCTTCAAGCTTCCTCAATTTATGATGGATTTCCTCTCTCCTGTTCCTAGGATATTCCTTTTTTCTTGAATGCTTGGCCGGGCTGCCAAGGAGTCCCGAAAAATGGGAGAATGAAACTGTCAAGGCCAATTGAACCAGAGACCTTCCAGGCAACAACCAGGAGAATTGAGAGGGGAAACATTACTGGGTTTATGCTTGCGGTTCCGGCCATCATGAAATTCCAATTGAGGAACGCCCCGAAGAATGCGGAGAGACCTGTGAAAAGCCCGAAAATCAGCCCAATTCCGACTGCAATTTCCCCAAGAACAATAAGCTTCCCGAACCAAGAATAGTGTCCCTCTTTCAGGAGAAATGACAAAAATTCCCGGTACCAATCGAAAGCTATTGGTGGCTTTGCCGGAGGTGCCGGGACAATTATTGCCATCTCCCAAAAAGCACGGACAGCATCCCCTGTTGAGACCCAACCCGGATTGAACAGTTTTTCAAGGCCGGACGAAAGCCAAGTGTATCCGAGCCAAATGCGGAGTGCCAGCCAGAGAAGTGAAAAGTTCGTTGTCTCGAAGAGGTCGGAAACTATTTTCGGGTTCTTCAATCCAACAGGGGTTGGGAATGTGACTTTCTTTCCGCGAGCCATTTTAAACTGACATTTCCGGCAAAGTTAAAAGAGTTTTTCCGGGAAAAAGCATTTAATATGCTCGCCCAGTCATTCGGGCAAGTGATTGAGCAAAATGTCAGTTGATTTGTGGCACGGAATTAAGCCAGGAGAGGAAATAGCTGAGAAAATGAACGTTATTGTCGAGATACCGAAGGGCTCGAACAACAAGTATGAGCTTGACAAGAAGACGGGTTTAGTCAAGCTTGACAGAGTTCTATTTTCGTCAGTTTTCTATCCGGGGGACTATGGAATAATTCCCCAGACATTGGCGGAAGACGGGGACCCTGCAGACGGCCTTGTGCTAGTGACAAACCCGACATTCCCGGGAGTGCTGATAGAGGCAAGGCCAATTGGCGTCCTGAAAATGATTGACGGGGGCGACCCTGATGACAAGATACTTTTCGTTCCAACAGAAGACCCACGGTTCGCAAAGGTTTTTGATTTGGAGGATGTCCCGGAGCACACTCTTAAGGAAATATCCGAGTTCTTCAGAACATACAAGAACCTCCAGAACAAAAAAGTCGAGATTGCCGGTTGGAAAGGTGCGTCTGAAGCCAAAAAAGTGATTGAGGAGAGCATCAAGCTCTACAAAAAGAAATTCGACAAGAAATAGCTAGCACCATCCCGGCCGGACGGATGGAAAATAGTTTATGGACTGTTGAAACCCTTGACAAAGATTAGCGAAAAATCCGCAATCCTGACCTTCTCGAAGTTGAAAGCAAGTAGCTTGACGAACGTTGCCCCGACAACAAAACCCCGTTCGTTTGCCGCAATGACCGCTTTAACGAAGGAAT
>JBBIPP010000012.1:36701-59377 GCA_037442745.1 archaeon | reverse complement strand
CGGGATGCCCGCTTTCAATAAATACTTCCTGAACAGGTTAAACAAAGGTTTGTTTATTACAAAATGAACCAATATCCGGCTTCGGCCGGATATTCCTTTCAGTCATTTTCTAGGAGGGTTTCAACAGACCAATAGTTTGTCCAAATATTTATATACTTGTGAGTAGTTTCTTTCCAATATGGCTATGGGGAACTCCAAGTTAATTTTAAGCACAATTTTTCTTCTCGGGCTTTTCTCCCTTTTCTTCATGCTTGCTGACAAAGGCTTTGCAATACTTCCATGCGAGGACCGTTGTTGGGACCAGTGCGGATGCGCAAATCCTAACCAGCCAGCCGGCCCTTGCAAGGGCTGCGCCCCTGCAACCACAACCACAATCCGTCCAACAACTTCAATCCGTCCAACTACAACTACCTCAATCGGAGCCTGCCCTCCGGGCGTTGAAAAAAGCTACAGCTGCACCCCGATAAACACTGCAGGGTGCTCCGGATACGCCACCTGCCACCTTGGCGGAAACTACGATTCTTGCGATCCAATACCCGGAACCAACACCTGTCTTTACACATATGACGGAAAGAAATGCTATGGCCAATGCCAAGCAACAACTCCCCCAGGCTACATGAGATGCACGTGCAGCAACGGGGTCACCACAATCGGAAGCGGAGATAACTGCGAAACGCTCTGCAAATGCACTGGCAACGATTGCCCTAGTTGCAAGACAACGACGACAGTGAAGCCAAGCACCACAACAACCGTCCCCGGGACGACTGTTCCCACAACAACAACAATCCCTCCAAAGACCTGCTCCGTTGAAGTGTCCGCCTCTTGCTCTTCTGACGCCGTTAACAACATTTTCGCTGTTTCCGGAAACGCCACGTGGAATTCGACAGGGCATTCCGGAGCAATAGCGTTCCTTGAAATTGAGAAGAACATTGACGGAAATTGGATGAACATCCATGAAATAAACTCTACACACCCGTTCCTAGTAACGCAGATAAACCAGACCGCGAGCGCTTACAACCAATACAGGCTGGTTGCAACTGTCAAAAACTCTACTGGCGAAATTCCCGGATGCACACAGACAAAGCCGGTCACCTGCAAATATCTTCAGAAAACCTGCGAGTCAAAGGTTCTTGCCAAGTGCATAACCTCCGGAAACAGCTGGATAATCACAGGAAACAAGACCTTCTCAGTTTCCGGATATGACAGGGCCATTGGGACAATAACTGTTCTTGACGGCAACGAAACAAGAAGGTTGAACTCGAGCGCAGTCTCGCCGGTAAAGGTGCAATTCACAACCCCGGCCCAATATTCCTCGAAAACATTCTCCGTCAAGGGGATTGTAAAGGATGGCTCGGCAGAAATCCCCGGGTGCCAATCCCAACAGCAGGTTGTTTGTGAAGCGCTTCCCTCTGCTTGCTCAATAAACCTGAACGCCAAGTGCTCGGCATTCGTCTGTCCTTCAAACGTGAGTTTCCCCGGCTCTCCTTTTGCGCTCAGCCCGGGCGCGGCATATCTCTATGAGGAGAAGAACGACGAAAACTCCAACAACTATACGAAGAAAAATTCCGATGACAACGGGCGCCTGATAAATGATTTGCTGAAAGCCTGTTCCGCCGAGAGCGCGTCATTCAACCTTGATGCGAGGAATCCTGACGGAAGGCTCGCCACAAGGGTTGTATATGTCTCATACAGAGACTGGCTAGGAAGGGTCCCGACCTCGCAATATGAACGATATCTTTCAGAGCTCTCATTTTCAAACCTCTACAGCTCATTCTCCGGAAACGGAAGCTTCTGGAAGAAGAATTCCACCGGTTCCTATCTCTGGGGAAAGATGACAATTCAGGTGAAGACGCCCTCCGGATGGCAGACGCTCTGCAACGACGACGGCTTCATCGAGAACGGCCTAGAATGCTCAAAGGAGTTCAATCTCCGGCCCTATTTCACGACGCCCGAATCAGCTAGGAGCCTCTATGTCAGGATAATGATGGTGAAGCTTGACGGAGGATCATTCAAGCCTCCAGCAAAGGAACCAAATTTTGACGAGGACAAACAAGCTTCAATAATTCAAAAGCAAGCTAAGCAAGTCAACGCTCCCGCTGCGTCGGCTTCTGGGACTCTTGGGGCCACTGCAGCTGCAACAACGGGACTTGCTCCAACCGCAAACCTGCTTCCGACAGGCTCCGCCTGCACTGCAAGCAGAGAATGCGGCGGAACAACTTGTTTCTGGCCCGAAACCGCATGGTGCACAACGCTATCTGAGACTCCGAACGGAAGAGTCTGCACCTGTAAGAGCATTGACGAGCAGAGGGAAATTGTCCTGAGGAACCCCCCCATACAGAGGAACGGCAACTTTACTGCGAACGCAATACTTGTCCCAAGGGACGACTGCGACGACATCATTTCAGCATGCACTCCGCCACCCTGCCCTGCTGGGACTGTAGAGTGCGAAATTGAAGGGGTAAATGGATGCAAGAAGACCACTTTCTGCGACGCGTATTGCTCGACTTGTAAGAATGCTTACAGGGCGGCAAGGCTCTGCACTAACAGCACGAACAGGACGGGAGTGTCCCAGTTGTTCTGCGCAAAGGCGTCCGCCTCAATGTTCTACTGCCCGTATCCAGCAAGCCCTTACACAATAACAGGAACTCTCTCTTGGACTCCGACAGCTTCGTCAGGACTTCTTGGAGTGAAGAACGCATCAAATGTCCTGAACTTTACCTATCCCACAACACCAGCAAGAATAAACATCCCCGCAGTCGAGGGAGTTTACACGCTTTCTGCCAGAGTTTCGGGATATCCCCAGTGCAACAAGACAGTCAAGGTCAACTGCGGAGTAACTATGATAACAGTTCCGACAACAACTACAACCGTTCCCAGAACAACCACAACGGCTCCGCAGAACACAACTACAACCACGAGCCCTCCTTCAACAACTCTCTACTGCACACAAACACAGGGGGGATGGGGGGCGAATCCGGCAGGGCATAACATAGGAGCGCTTCTTTCGAACAATTGGCAGACGATAACCGGAGGGACGCTCAGGGTAGGAAAGGGAAGATATTCAATAACCCTTTCCAGCGCATCAGCAGTCGCTAACTATCTTCCGGCCGGAGGGCGCGCAAGGCCCCTTGACAAGTCCTACGCTAACCCGACAAATACAGATTCAGGAGTTTTCGGAGGGCAAGTCACTGCACTGAAGCTGAACGTTCTTGCGTCGGACGCCGGAATCGGAAAGGAAACTGGAGGCGCAAAAATAGGCGACCTCTATATCCAGTACGGTCCATTCGCCGGAAAGACTGTCCGCTATCTCTTGGATCTCTCAGAAAGCGCTCTTGGAGCGGAT
The DNA here is from genome assembly GCA_037442745.1 of archaeon. Taxonomy (GTDB): domain Archaea; phylum SpSt-1190; class SpSt-1190; order DYHY01; family DYHY01; genus JBBIPP01. The sequence continues at coordinate 56,034 of JBBIPP010000012.1, read as the reverse complement.
AGGACTGTCTACCTTCCAAGAGGGATCACAATAACGACCCTGAACAACGCGATTGACAAGGTGAACAATGAATATGCCGACTGCAGAAGTGTTGGCCAGTCAGGCTATCTAAAGGCGAATCCACCTGCAAACAGCATGCCATCTGGGAACTTTTTCGCAGTTCTCCTGTCGTGGTTCGGAGGAAATTAAAAATTGGTCTTTTTTTTCTCTTTTTTGTTTTATTTTGTTCCTTTTTTTTACACTATATCAGCAATTTAAAATAATCATTTGACCTTATATTTGCACATAAGTATTTACTCTTAGGGAATTATGCGGATCAAGGGATTGGCAATGCAACTGCTCCGACAATTGGGGGCTGTGACTGAGACTGCAGGGAAGCTCCTTCCTCTCGCATTGTAATTGAGGGATTTTTTCGTTCCCTTCAATTGGACTGTCCTGTAGAATCTCTCCCAATCGGAATTGCTTAAATATTTCCCACTCCTTCCATCAATAATGGCTGGAAAGGGGACTGAAATTGAAAAATTTGTTCCATCGCCGAATGACAAGCAAAAAGCAAATGTCAACTTGTCCCTTCCGGACGAAAAAAACGGGGAATGCCTGCTCCCAGTCTTCGGGATAGTTCCCGAAAAAAGACTCTCGCTCATTCAAGCAGCGACAAAGGTTGCTGCGGAATTATCGACGGAAACCCCTTTCTCCCGGGAAATGAACGCACTAGTATTGATTGCATGCACCTTGCGCCTTTTTGACAGGAGAGGAAATATGCAGAAAATCCTGACATATGTCGTGGGAAAAATCCTCGGAATGAAGGATGTCTCCGAACTGAAGCTCCTTGACATCCAGTTTTCTCCGTCAATGGTAGAGAAATACGACGGCCAGTCCTACGCTCTTGACGACCTTCGGGAATATCTCAGAGTCTTCGATAAACAAACAATCTGGACAATAGTAAAACAGAAAAATGGCCTCACCTCCGCCAAATATGCCGAGGTCTGCTATGCTTTCCTAGTCTTGGAAGTGGATTTTGTCAAGAACAACGAGCCCCGGGCGGACAATTATTTCTGCCAGTATGACAAAATAGTTCTCAATGTGAAGGAGGCAATTGACAAGGCAGTAAAGGAGACTGGAAAGAAGAATGTCCGTTTGTTCAGCGTCTCCGCCCCCGACTATGACACAATCGTGGCACGGTGTGAAATAACAAGGTCTGCAGGGTTTAGGCCGGGAAGCTATTGCTTTTTGATTGGCAGGATAACCGCAGGTTGGATGGCAGTCCTGGCTCTCGGAAGGAAATATCCGGGAATATTCCCTCATTTTCACCGGGAAATGAAAGGCAGCCCTGAAGAGGAAGTCTCTGCCGCTCAGAACATTCTCCATTTCAAGGGAAAAAATCATTTATTCGAGCAAGGATTGGGAATGATTCCGGAAAATGATGAGGATTCGGCAAGACACCTGATACTGAAAGACGACAGACTGAGCGGGATGAAAAAGTGCTGTCCAATAATCTCAGGTGGCCTGAAGCCGTTAATTGACATTGTTGGCTTGGTTGATTTCATAACAACAATTGGCGCAGGCTACCGCGCGCACCCCAAATGGACAAAAGTCTGGGCAAGGGCGCTCGTTCAGGCGCGCGAAGAGTATTCAAAAGGAAGACCTGAACTTGCGGAAGAAATGGAGTTCGTCTCCAGTAGGAAGAGGCCGAGCTCTGATGAATTTTGAGGGAAAGGTGGGAGTGGCATAGCGAAGAAAAGCTCCGATTTCCTAGCAATCCTGATTCTGCTTTCCCTTTCTGCCCTTGTATTTCTCTCGTTCTCATCCGCACAACCGACTGGAACGCACGAGCAGATAGATTTCGCAGTCAGGGGCCACATAATCTCAACTGCCGGGGATGTTCCGTCCCATCCGTATATGTGGAGGGGGACTTCCCTCCTGTATGTCTCGTTCCTGCCTGTTTTCCACGAGTCGACCTTGGGGATTCTCAGGGAAGCCAAAATAATTAACATTATTTTCTCGGCTCTCGGCGCAGTCTGGATTTACCTTTTCCTGAAGAGGGAATACGGATGGGAAGCTGGCCTTTCGGGAGGAATTCTCCTAATATGCCTCCCATTGTTCACTGAAATGTCCACATGGGGTCTTTGGGTCGAGACTTTGTGCGTGGCTCTTTCCGCAGGAGTGCTCTTCGTATGGCAGAGATCGGGGAAGGGAATCTTTCTTCCCGCGGCAATTGCCGCTGTCGGAATAGGAATCAAGCTCATTTTCCTCTATTTCCTCCTCCCTTTCGCGGCAGTAATTTCTGTAAAGAGGTGGGGAGTTATCAAGAGCGCAGGGTTCGTGGCCCTTGCGCTGGCACTCTCCTTGCCTTTTTCTGAGGGAGCAAGCATCTTTTCAGTCCAAAAGGCAATAGGGGAGCCTGCCAATGTTCCTGGATATTTCATTGAACGGATTGGGACTCTTGCCAAGCACTCGCTTGTATTCGGAAACGAGAGCGGAACATCACTTGCATGGGCCCTCTGGATTTTCTTCATTCTCTCTGCCATCGCGATAATTAAAACAGGCCTTTCTGGAAGGGCATTTCAGTTCGTTCTTTTGTTCTTGCTGACCCTGTCGTTCGTCGTGGCTTTTCCGGTTGCAAATCCACGAATAATAAGCCATTTCCTGATAGTCTCAATCCCGCTCGTTCTTGTTGTTGTTTCTTCTTCAGCCGTGTTGCCGGGAGGGCGCCTCCTCGGGCCAGCGGCAACAATAGTTTTCTCATCATTTTTGCTTTTCGGAACGTTCTCAAACGTAGATAAAGTGCGCTCAGTTACCTTGGAAGCTCTCCACCCTGGATACGAGGCGGAAGCGCATGTTTCCGAAAACTTTGGATCTGGGGATTGGACAATCGGCTTTTTCGATCCCGACCGAAAATTTCTTTTCGCAAGAAAGTCGTTCCTTCTGGATTATTACGAGCGGGCGGAACAATACTGGAGAAAGGGAAACGAGATAGAGTTCCTTTTTCCGGAAACTGGGACCCTCTTGTCCGGCGGGAAAAAACTCGTTTTCATTGGCAGGCCCCCCGAACTTGACGAGGCAAAGCTAAGAGAGCTCGCTTTGTTTGAAGAAAGCCTCTACCGAACGGAAGGAATAATAAAAATTCTTGAGCGGGCGGAGGCGTTCGAAAGCTTCTCTACATACTATGTTCCTGAAGATCCCAATGCCTCCTGAGCTTAGGGAAAGGAGTGAGCCCTGAGAATGTCTGAAATGTCAAATTATTTCTTGGTTGCCGAGAAAATATGCACAAGCTACTGGATAAAGGACGGCAGGCTTGTCTGTAATGGAAGATCTCTGACTTGAAAAAAAGTGAGCCTTGAGAACGAGTTCTTCATTGTTGCCAAATGGGGAATGAAAAGCTTTCTCCGGACAGGGCTATTGCGGTGAGCCGGGGGGCACGCGCAACAACATATGCGGGGGAAACTGAAACTCATTTTTTCCAGATCTCCTGCGCAATCGTGTCAAGGTCCTTTAGGTTAGATACTGGAAATTTCACCTGATATGTGCCTGTTTCTAGGACGGAGACAGTCACTATTCCGCCCAATCCTCCGACAACTTGTTCAATTTTGACTAGTGGTCATTATTACCAGCTAGTTTGCAAGAACTGATTGCTTTTGTTTATCTTTCACTACAACCGGCAGGAGGACGCCGCTCCTATATTCAGCATATCCTAGCAGAGACAATAGGGCCAGAATTCACAACGCAATGAGAATATTTTGTTTGAATCCTGGGTTCTTTCGAAATTTTTTTAGTGGCACTTGCCATCTTGCTTTGGTTGGATGGGCAGTTTGGTTATAAGATTGCCCCGCATTAAGGTACTGAGACGAACTATTGGTGTGAAGCAAGCGCCCCAAGCGTCAATTAAATCAAAAGCGCATACATTTGCGCCCTATCTTGATTTCCTTGGGGTTCCTATGCATCTGGAAGATTTAAACTTTTCTTAAACTACTAAGAGGTTTAAGTTTTCTTAAACCGGGCTCGCGGATCGGACCGAAAAACCAGCCGAACCAAGCAAGCTGGGACCCAGCGGGACGGTACGTGGAAAGGGGACGAAAGTCGGGAAAATTGCATTTCGTTCCGAGAAATAGCGGAAAACTACTCTTCCTCCATTTTCAGTTCTTTGAGCGCGTCAGAAAGGTCAGTCTCAGCGTTCTCATACTGTTTGTTCTTCTTATGGAATCCCGCAGAAATCAGTTTTCTAAGCTGTTTGACCTTTGCTTCCAAATCTTCTATTTTCTCTCGTTTGTTTAGTCTTTGCTGGCGCCGGACTTCTCGCGCGCTCTTTTGTGCTTCCTCGCGTTCCTTCAAAAACTGTGAAACAAGTGAGCGAAGGTTCTGTTTGGTCATTGTGAGCTTCTTTTTACCGAGCCATTCCAGAAAATATTGAACAAACCACCCTCGTTTGATATCAACACTCATCCACGACCTTCCGAGTTTCTGGGTCAGTTCTTCAGTTGTGCTATCAGATAGCAGAGACTCAAGCTCTGATTCGGACAATCCTTTGGAAAAGTTCTTGTCTCCGAGTCGGTCAAGTCGAACTTCGTCAGAAGTTACCTCCTCAACAACATCAAAAATACTCTTCAAAAGAGAGACAAACTCTTCTTTTTGCTGGGGTGTGAGCTCAACAGGCGCATCAAAATCAACGTTTTGGCGGTCCCCTATCATTATTGTGACCATCTTACGCTACCTCCTTGAGATATGTGGCTATCAAATCTTCGTAATTCTTGTCGGGAACGTAAGAAAGCCCCTTTTTGCGCATCCAGTTCAAAAACGCCGGAAAGAAATCTCCGCGCTTCATCCGGACGCTCATTTCAGTTCGGTTCGTTATTTGGGCTATTTCGTCGTTTGTCTTCGATGAAAGTATTAACGCAAACTCTTTCGGAGACCAGCTTTTCAAAGTGCGTTCGCGTTCCCCGGCATAGCGCCTCACTTCCGCAACGTCTATTACTTCTGTTTCTGGGAATCTGGCTTTGAAGAAGGCAATGAGTTTTTTCCTCTGTTCTTCATTCATCGTAATTGGGGCTTCAAAATCTACAAGCCCCCGGCTGTTTACAATTAATCTCATACGTTACGAGAAATCGTCACGGAATTTAAATTTTGCACGATAATACGGCAAAATCAACCACAAACACAGGCCCTTTCCGGTAAATAGAATAAAGTCACACTCGGAAGTTATGGTAGGTTCTGCGCTTCGTTCGATTGAGTGCTTCGTTTGTGCGCTTCCTTCAAAGCAGTCACTATCTCACCTAATTCTTTAGAATCCGCAATATCTACTCTAAAACAAGGACCGTTATACCAATTCTGGACTGCTTGGGGTAGAGGAATCAGTTCGTGGGCTTTGATTACCTCCTTTCCCGTGTCCAAGGGTAGCATTATGACGACACGCAGTTTTTTCTTTCTTATTTTAATGAATGCAAAGTTCCTCGTTTTCCTCAGAGAAATGTAGTATTTCTGAGGGTTAACTTTGACTCCTTGGTCGAATCCTAAGAGTTCTTTCTTAATTGTTTCATACGCTGAAATAACCTCGGGGATAACGCCTTCGGTATGGAATTGTTCAGTATAGGCCGTCTCTTCACCTTTTTGAAGTTCGAGGTCAATCATACCTATGTCCTCAAAGTCTGGCTCAACAACGAACAGTGACCTGCTCTCTGAAACGTATTGTCTAATTATTTCCAAAGTGACGAGTTTGTCCCAAGTATCTGTGTATGTCCCGAAAATGTCGTCGAGTTCTTTTTTATATTCATCAATAATCAAGAGAATGTTCTGACTTTCGTCTATTGCATCTTTTACCGCCTTGTAGAGCTCTTTGCCTTCAAGTGCCTTCTTGAACTCTTGATTTAATTTTGAATCTGACTGTATGACCCTAAAGAGAGTTTCTGCCAACTTGTTTCGGCTTTCCGGTCGCCTAAAGAAAGAGAAAAACTTGGTTATCTGCGGAAATACGTGCCCAAAGAAATCGTGACGAGCAAGTTCTACTTCTATTATGTAAAACTCTGGATTTTCCTTGTCTTTGAAATCGAAGAGAAAGCCGTCGGGGATTGTTCCCCCGAGTGTTCGTGCATCTATTTTGCTCTTCAAGTCAATGTAGATTGTGCTTTGACCGAAAAAGAGTTTAGAATTACTCTTGATAACTTGTTCGAACTGCTCTTCGTCTTTGAATGTCTTTTGAATGAACTTTTTTCCATCTATGAAGATTGCTGAAGGCATCGGATTATAGTCTAAGGGCGCTTAATAACTATTTCCGGCTAAATGGCGCTTAACCGCTACCAATCTCGCAAGTATCTACTCTACGTTCGGTGGATAGCCCTTTTCTTTCTTCCCGGGGCCAATGTCTATCGGACCTTTTTCTTTTTCGTAGGCATCAATCATCTCTTTGAGTTTCACAAACATTCTCTTCGCGCCTATCGGGGAGAGAATCAACACCCCATCCGAAACATATACCCAGCTTTTTCCGTCTTGGAACTTTTCATTTAAGACCTCCAACCGGAAATCGTGGTCGGTAACGCCGCCTATTACGTTAGTTACGTATTGTTTGAAAAACAAAGGTGCCCTCATGACTCTCGGCTTCGATTCTTGTTTCTTTGCCATCTTTCTTCTCCTAACTAAGCAGGTGATACATATCCTTCGTAAATTGGGTGATTCTGACACGGGAAACTTGTGCACGTTGGAGTTTGGAGCGGCATTCTTACTTGTGGGTCGGTCCAAATCACCTTTGGATGGTCGGACAGTAGTTCAATCTCTGAACGAACATCGAGTTTGAGCGCTGGCTTTTCTGTCCCAAATGCGGATGACTCACCAAGCGCAAACGCAAAGTCCATGAGCAGTTTCACAAACAAGTTCCCCTTGTTCACTTGGTAAAGTTGAGCTTTTCCTACTTTCCGTGTCGCCACTACCATTCCCTTGGAAGCGAATTCTACAACTACCTTCTTTACGGTGTTTGGTGAGACGTTCAGGTCCGCGGCAATGCTGGCAATTGAGTGGTCGAAGATGTCGTTTTCTATCAAGTAATCCAATACACTCATTTCTTTCCTTTTGCCAATGACAGATAGTTCTTCGAGCAAAAGGCTTCCGTTTTCCATAAAAATTAAAGGAACCGTTATATATATAAACCTAACTAATTTGAAGTTCAAATTCAAATATTTGAAGTTGGGTAATACTTCAATATCAGCTCCTTTATTTCCTGCTTTCTTTCTGTGTTCAGCCAGCATTGTTCTCCGTATTTTGCTGGTTTAAACAAAACTAAACCTCGTTTTCTACAAATATCGACAATTACACTTTTTGGATAACGTGAATGAGCCATTCCCTGCGTAAGATTATCGACAGCAAGATGTTTGTTTCCCAGCCAACATCCTCTAAACCACAACTTTCTAACCGCCCACGCCAAGTAGGACTCTTCCTCCTCAGGCGAAGGCTTTTTCGACATAAAGAAGACGACCGCGTCAAGAATTTAATTGTTTGCTTTGGTTGTAGAAATTGCCGATATTAACGAAAAATAATTAAATCCGTCCTTTCGTAGTGTTTGTGGCATAGACAGCCAACCCCGGGAGTTTATGCCAAAATATTATTTTGTTGAGTTGACCAGTTTCAGTTAGCTGAGACTGGTGGTCACCTCACTACAAAATAGTCTCGTAAATCCTAAAACGAAGAGTGAACTATTCTATCATTATGGCAAGCGGGAAAGTTGTTGTAAGTCGTGACGAGTGGGAAAAAGTTGTCAAAGTTCTGGATTCGAAGAAAGGTCCCGTTCAGATTGTGGGCGGAGATTTGTTGAGCCGGAAAGACCTGTGTAACCTGCTTCAAGAGAACGACAAAAGTAGGGCATATTGGTATATCACCTGCAACGCGACTCATGAAGAGGCAAGAAACGGCCTTGTCCCTGATGACCTGACAGGTGTTTTCGAGTCACAGGAAGATATGGTCGGATACCTGAAAGATAGGCACGTGAAGGAGCAAGTAATGATTTACGATAATGCAATGTTCTACCCCAAGACTACGACTGAAATGTTGAAACGGAAGGGTTCCTTCTTAATAAGGTCTGTCTCGGTGGCGCCGTTCAGGGTGCCGAGTCAAGTGATAGCGGTTTCTTCAAAGAGACGTAATTAAAAAACGCCCCGAACCGTCTATTAATTATAGCCGATTCTTCGTTTAAGCCTTGCCGAGTCCCACAATAATTGAACTCACAGGAACACCCATACTTTGTTGCTTCGATTCTTTTGTCAAATGAAGCATCCCTAAGGTTTCGTTTTCGAGCTGTTTGCCTGTCCTTTTTCCGAATTTATTGACTATTTTTTCAAGACGTTCTTTGTCCTTACATTGTAACATTCCGGTGTTTTTTAGGCCTTTGTCAGTTATCTTCATAACATATGTAAAGTCTTTCTTTTTCTCCTCGACAAGTCCCAATTCTATTAATTTAGATAACGAATCCATTACATCTGTGCTGAAAACACCAAAGTTGAATATGGTGAAACTGTTTTTCCTAAATTGTTCTTCTGGAACTAAGGTTTCGAGGTCGTCTCTGAGGTGTTCAAGTAGGAAAACGACTTTCATTAGCTTTTTTCTTCCGCCACTATAGACCGAACTTTCAGATAAACTATTTATTACCTCAAGTAAGCCGCGGTCCTTGTCTGAAAGACTTTTTGAAACAAACAAATTCATTGTAATTCAGACACCTCTGAATGTATTATATACCGCTCAAATATATTATTTTCCATTGAATTTCCGGTATTTTGCTATATGGGTGCAAAGATAATCAATTGCTTCACCTATTTGCTTAACTGAGTCCTTTTCAGGAGATATTCCTAAAAGGAATGTTATACCTTCGCGTTTCATTCGTTGGTGTTCTTCATTTATGATATTACGATAACCTATTGTCAAATCATTAACTCTATCGGCAGAGTCTGCAGGCAGCAAGGGAAAGATGCATAGAAAATAGAATTTACTTCCCTTGCACCTTTTGACTTTGTCTATGTGCTCACTCAGCCCGTTATGGAGGTTATTGGTCGATAGAAGTCGTTTGACCTCTATATGACCTATTTCCACACCTTTTTCGAGAAGAATTACATCTAATTCACTGTCTGAGTGTGCGTTGCTTTTTGCATAAACACCTTTTTCTTTTAGAATGCGTTCAAGTATGGCGTGTGTGACTTTTCCGCTAAACACCCACAATTTCCTTTGTTGTTCTCTATCGTCGTGACTTAACTTCAAATATTGTTTCGAAAAATCTCCGAGATTCTTCTTGAGAATTTTATCGACTTCCTGAGAGATTTTTTCAGAGTTTTCCAAGGAAAGGAAGGCACAAAATCTTCTTCGTATGTTGCCATGTCGAACAGAGAATAGTAAAACAGTCTTGACAAATAAGGTTCTTTCAATTTGTATATCTCGTTTTTCAGATGAGTTGGAACATCGCACGGCATTAGTTTGATTCATAAATTCTTCACATATATTGCTTTGCACGAATATTGCCGCACAACTACGTTAGTTAATTAGATTCAAGTCACCCAGATGTGTTCTCTCCGTCAAGAATCAAATATCGGGTGCTCCGCAGTCAGTCAAGGAAGTTCTGCTTGAATCCTCCTCAAAAGCTATAGAAAAACGCAGAACTTCGAACCCCTGTGGGTGGCACAAGTCCGCAGACAGACGCTATCAAGAAAGCGATTCAAGAGTTAGTTGATAGGTATAGTGCTCACCAATCCGAATATGAGTCAAACGGTTATCTCGAAAGCCAACTTAGAACCGATTTTTTGGATGAACTATTCAAGATACTCGGCTGGGACCTCGTAAACAAAGGAAGGTTGTCCCCCTACAAAGAGAGGTTCTTGTGGAAAAGGGAGACACAAAGGGGCGCCCCGATTATACATTTAGGGTAAATGACGAGGACAGGTTCTTTGTCGAAGCAAAGGCGCCCTCGAAAGGAGTGGAAAAGCCAGATGACATATTTCAAGCGAAAAGATACGGCTTGAACACACGCAAAGTAAATGTTGTGGTTCTCACAGATTTTAAAAAGTTCAGAGTTTTTGATTCATCGCTCAAACCGAACGTCAACCAACCGAATGTCGGCCTTCTGTTTGAGCTGAGCTCTGATAGGTTCGCATCGAGCGATTTTGAAAAATTGTTGATGTTCTCGCGGGAAACTGTATACCACGGCGGGTTAGATTCCCTTAGCTCAAAGGACCCTGCTTCTCGGCGCCTACGGGTTCCCGTTGACTCGGCGTTCTTAGAGCAGATGACTACCTAGCGCGAGAAGCTCGCAAAAGATGTCTACAAGAACAATCCAGATTTGAGCGTTCGCGCCCTTAATGATGTTGTCCAAAAACTTCTTGACAGCCTTGTTTTCATCAGAATATTGGAAGACCGCAAGATAATAGAGGCGAAGACGCTCAGAGAGATAGTTGACGCTTGGGAAGAAGCCAAGCACAGGGACATAAGAACGCAGTTGAACGCTCTCTTCAAGCAGCTGAACAATGACTTTAACGGCGAGATTTTCAAGGACCATCCTTGCGAAACCGCCAATTATGACTCAGGCGGTTGCCGAGATTATACGTGAACTTTACCATCCCCTTAGCGCCTATGACTTCTCAGTGATTGGCGTCGAACTCCTCGGGATTATTTACAAGAATTATCTTGGCAAGACAATACGACTTACAGAAAAGAGAATAAAAGTAGAGGAAAATCCAAAAGTCAGGAAAGTGGGAGGACGGAAGACAATAGAAGTGGAGGTCGAACTCGGCGCCGTCACGGCCTCCTTGGCCAACTTCGCCCCCGCTCAGAACGGAGAGCGCCTTCCGCAAATACCGCAGAACCGCTGGGTTTCCGACGCCATGGAAATGTTCGTCCGCATAAAACTCGCAAGGAAACCGGGCGCATCGACGTATGAGGTGAAATACCAGCCGAAACTCAGAGGCTCGAACGGGGATGTTTTGAACTATTTCATCCCGAGAATAATCAAAGAGCAGAGCCAAAGAACGCTCGTTTAATCAAACCCTGAAGCGCGTGGAGGTAATCTTAGAAAAAGGAATTTAACCAGCGATTTAGAATAAAGGTCATGGTCGACATATTATCCAAGAAGAAGCGCAGCGAGATAATGTCCAACATACGCTCTTAGACGGAACTCGAACGGCGCTTCCAAAGAGTGAGTTCTGAGGGAAAACGGCCTAAAATTCTCAACTCACCCTAAAAGAATCACATGGCGCCCGGACATTGTTTTCCCGCGAAAAAAGGTGGCGGTATTTGTAGACGGTTGCTTCTGGCACAAATGTCTGAAATGCTTCCTTTTACCGAAAACGAGGCGAGATTTTTGGAAAAATAAGGTAGATTCAAACGTTAGGCGGGACCGCAAGCAGACATCCCTCCTTAGGCGTTCAGGATGGAAGGTCATCAGAATAAGGGAGCATTCTTTGAGAAAGACGCCACAAAAATATATCTCACAAATTCGAAAGGCTCTTTTGAGTTGAGTAGGGCGTTTTTCGTTTTGGTTTCTCCTTCAAGGTCCAAACAACCTGTTTTGCTATCTTTTCAACAACAGGCACAACGACGCTGTTGCCGAATTGCTTGTATGCTTGGGTATCGGATACTTTTATCTTGAAAGTCTCGGGGAAGCCCATCAACCTAGCGCATTCACGAGGCGTCAGTCGTCGAGGATTCTTCCCGATTTGGGGGATGAGTATTTCGCTACCGTCTTTGTAATATCTCGCCGACAAGGTCCTCGTGACTCCCTCTAAATTCGCAAGGCCGAACCCGAAACCATTGCCTTTTTCTTTGTGTTTCTTCGCGTAGTTTTGCAGATATTCCCAGAGATGGTCGGTCAAAGTATATTTCTCAGGAATCGAATGTTCAAGAATGTCCTTGAATTTCGGATGGGTGTCTTGAATGTCCGGAAACACGAAATCGAGGGTCCTGTCTCGGAAACCGACCATGTATACCCGTTCCCGGTGCTGTGGGACGAGAAGGGCGCCGTCTACTACCTTGTAGTAGAATGAATAACAGAGTTCTTCAAGGGCGCCTCGAATAACCTTGAAGGTTTTTCCCTTATCGTGCCGTTCGAGGTTCTTGACATTCTCCAAAAAGAAGGCGGCGGGCTTTCGTTCTTTCAACAATCGGATTATCTCGAAAAATAAGGTTCCTTGTGCTTGGTCCTCGAAGCCGTGCGGCTTGTTTAGGCTCTTCTTCTTCGAGACTCCTGCTATGGAGAAAGGTTGACACGGAAACCCTCCGCACAGGATGTCGAACTCAGGAAGTTCCGAAGACTTTATTTCGTGGATGTCCCCCGCAGGAACTTCGCCAAAGTTCTCGAAATAGGTCTTCTGGGCCATTTTGTTCCATTCTGACGAGAAGACACACCGCCCCCCGGCACGTTCGAACGCTATTCGTATCCCGCCTATTCCCGCAAATAGGTCGATGAATCTCGGTTCATTTGTCAAATCAACCGAACCTCGCGTCCAATCCTTCTCGTAGTCTCTGGGCAATTGCCTTGGTTTCCTTAGGCAGGTTTCCTATGCTTTTGAGATTCTCTTCCGAAAGGGCCCGCTCGTCGAGAGTCTGAAATTCTCCGTAAGGAATCTTGACAGTTTGTGTGGCCTGTCCTCCCATACCAGGGCCACCCGCTTGAAGGTTCCACCCGGCAGACATTATCAAATCTCCGAGGGTTATGTATTTCCAGTCAACGAAATCCCCGTTGTCATTGAGTTCTCTTATAAGATAAACCGCATTCGCATCGTTAGGAAGGCATACCCGCAATAGCATCATTATCCTTCCTGCATCTATCCCGAAAAATCGCTCATCTTCGTCTCCAAAGGGGCTTTTCTCCTTTACCTAGATTGGGAATAGGTGCTTTTGTGAAAGGCTGACCAAGAAGAAGTCGACATCATAGGGGTCGGAGGTTGGCTTTCTGTGTGTGGCTTTCAAGAACCCACTGAAAAAAACCTCGCTGAGAACGAAAGATTCGAGGCGCTCTTCCGGAACTGTCTGGAAATCCCGTATAGTGCTTTCGTCCCACGGGTTGCCTTGTCCGGGTCTCCCTCTGTTTCCGGGCCAAGAGTCAAATAGTTCTCGGGGCGTAGTCTCGACAAAGTTCCCGTTCTCAAAGAAGAAGATTCGCCATTCCAGCCCGCCATAGTTCTTCTGAGCCAGTTGTTGAAGAGGAAGTTCCTCGCAGAAGGGCACAGCATACACTACCTTTATGGCCGCGTTGTTCATGAACTCGGCGAGCGCATTGAACGGTCTGAACTTGTTTCCAAGGAGGTCTCGGATGGCGAAGTTGGCGCCGGGGCGCAGATGAGTCGGATGAACGAAGAAGCAGAATCTGAATTGATGAAAGTTGGGCTCTTTTGGGGAGACCAGCCAGCAACCCGGCATGAATTTCTCGCCGGCGTCACGCCCGAATCTCCTCGAAGCAATCCCTTCTTCGAGTCTCGATTGCGCCAGCAACCCCTTTGCTTTGTTTTTTGGCCAAAGCCCTTGAAGAACCTCCACATACTCTCTTGCGACCATTGCCTTTTGCCCACGCGCCCTTTTGATAAACCTTTCCAATTTGCGCGTCAGAGCCCACATAACGTCGAATCATTGTTTGAATGGCTTTTTTAGGGTCGCGGTGCAGCTTTCCGGTATTCTCATCGGAACGGAACGCGTGGTTCCTGAAGTTCTCCTGTTTTATCGGTCCGGTCCGCTTCTTCTCGTCCCGTCCCGCGGGGTCCCCGCTTGCGGGGGCGCGCCCCGAGTTCAATATGACATACGAAACATAAACCTCTTACAAGACTAACAAGTCTTAGTTGTTTATGTTGAGGGGACCTTTCAGTCCCCGATTTAGTTCGTCTCCTTCTTTTCTTCCTCCTCGAACATGGCTTTCAGGCTCTTTTCGAATATCTCCTTGAAGTCCCGGTTCTTCAGCATCTTGTCAAGAAGCAGGTTCTTCTCTTTCTGCTTCTCATGCACTTGGACAATCTTGTCGGCCATCTCCTTGTCGAGAGGGAACCCGCAGAATCCGCAGTAAATGTCGGTGGGCTTGTTGTCCCTGTGGCACTTTACGCAAGTCCTCGTCTTCAACTGTTCGCTCGGTTTGTCTTCGGGTGGCTTCAATCCATAGACGTCAAGATAGCACGCTTCAATGTCCTTTGAGCACAGGTGGACGTATCTCTCTGCCATTTTTGACGAGCCCACCCACCCGAAGTAGAACTTCAACTGCTGCTCGGTGAGTTTGTTTGCGAGCCTCGTCGCCCTTGAATGTCTGAAATGGTGGGGGTTGAGAGGCTTCTCAATTCCCGCTCTCCTTCCTACCGTTTCAAGCATTTTCGCCGCTGTCGCATATCTGTAGCGATTGTAGCGGCTTTTGGAATACCACAAGGCAGCCTCTGGGTCAGCCTTTTTCGGGTGGTTGTTTATCCACTCAAGGAGATAGGGAGCCGAGACCACAATAGGCACCCTCCGTGAGCCCGTCTTCCCGAATAGGTCAAGGAAAGCCCCGAAATCTGATTGGGTAACATCCTTGATGTTCATTGAGAGGATTTCTCCAATCCTTGCTCCTGTCTCGTAGAGGACGGCAATGAACGCCCTCTGGAACGGACCGTTAGCGAAGTCAATCATCTTCGCCACCTCTTCTTCCGTCAGAAGGCTGCTGGGCAGTTTCCGCTTGCTCAACTTTATGCCAATTCTTATCCACGCTACTTCGGGTGGAAAGGTCTTTGATTTCCAGTCAAGCCCGTGCAGCAACTGATAGAATTTCCGCAAAATCAACTTGTAGTCTTGCTTTGTCCACGGAGAGAACTTCTGGTGTTGCTCAACCTTGCTTACCAGCACTTCAATGTCTTTCCGCTCGGCAGCCTCAAAATCATTCCCAAGCCACCCTCCAAGGATTTTTACAACATACAGCAGTTTTATGACCCTTGACTTGATCATATCCTGACAGCCAAGGTATGTGTCAAACTCGTGCAGAACTTGCCTGTTTCGCTCGCTTATGACGGTGCTTTCCGCAATGTCCTTACGCAGGTTTGCGAGCCTCCCGTCATACTGGTATATTTCGTCTTTCACATTCTTCGGTTTCTTTTCTTTTTGGGTGTTGTTTTCTTCCGGTTTTCCTTGGTCCGACATTTGTCATCGGACCTCCTTACTTCTACAAGTCTCCCTTTAAACCCGCTGACAAAAGAACCTAATTATGATAGTGGAGCCAGCGCCCGGAGTTGAACCGGGTTTCTCCGATCTGCAGTCGGGTACATGGCCGTTCTGTCACGCTGGCGTTTTCCTTCTTCTTACTGTCAATCCCGACATCACGGCCTTTTTTATCTTTTCTTTTACTCCCGTGAACGGATTTTTTTTCAAAAGAAAAAACGGGTTCAAAGCGAGGCCGTTCTGTCACGCTGGCACTTGTATTATTGCGAGTTTTTGACTAGGTGCCGTCCTGATTTCGCTTAAAATATGTTGGCATTTTGGGCTTTCCGTCACTTCTGGCTTTTTTTGGGGATTTGCCAAAATCCCCTTTTTGGTCAGACCGTTCGAGGTCCTCTGAAGTTTGCCCGACAATCAATCCCTATTCGGCCTTTTTATCTTTTTTGAGGGGGGAAAGAGACTAGTTTCCCCGCAGTCTCCGGAAAGAGCAGTTTTCAAAATTTGTGAATTTGTAAAAAAAGGTTAAAAAGCGAAAAGGGTTTTGCCTTCCTGATGGGGCAGGCAATTCTCGAAAAAGAGGCTTCAAACACTCTCGTAATCCCCGGAAGAATAATCACCATCCTTCGGACAGGCGTTCTCCTCTTCGGGGTAATGTTCGTCCTAATGATAGGGGCGTTTCTCGCTGGAATTGTCCTTTTTCTCTCTTTTGTCTTTTCAGGAGGAAGCCTAGACATGACAAGTTCCTTTGCAACAGGGGGGCTGATTGTCGGCCTTGTTTTTCTGACTTTTGCAATAATCGGGCTTGTTGAGGCAATTAACTTTCGGAAGAATTTCAGGTTCTCTCTTGAGAAGGAATTCATTTTCACAAAACAGGGGACAATAGGCCCCGGCTATACGCTAATTCCCTATGAGAATGTCCAGGACGTCTCTCTCAACCAAGGATTTTTCGAGAGAATTTCTGGGACTGGAACTCTCCTGATTTCCACTCCCGCGACATCGACAGCAGTTCCGTTCATTCAGCTCGCGGAAGCTGAAAATCTCAAGGGAACACTACTCGCTCTTTCTGAAAAGCACAAGGGGAGGACTGAGTAAAATGGCATCTCTTGCTGAAAGGAATCTTCGGAGGGAATTTCCCCTTGACCGGAAGAAAATCTGGAAAAAATTCCTGGAAAGAGTCCCAATTGTCGGCTTCCTTTCACTCTGGCTGATGGGGACGGGAATTGGCTTAGGATCCTTCCTTGCGTCATTTGGCCTCGGCTTTCTCGGCCTCTTAATTGGCCTTCTCGGGCCAGCAATCGGAATAGGCGGATTGACCTTCCTCTGGTACTGGTCGAACGAATATTACAACAGGTACTATTATTCAATTGAGGGAAAATCGCTCAAAGTGAAGAAGGGCGTTTTCTTCCCGAACTCGGCCTCAATTCCCCTTGAGAAAATATCCGACATTTATTCGGACCAGGACATTCTTGACAGGATTTTTGGGATATATGACCTCCATTTCTCCTCAGCGAGCCAGACTTCTGGCAATTTGTCCCATATTGACGGATTGTCTCTCGGCGCAATGGAGAATTTGAGAAAAGTTCTCAAAAGGAGCATTGTCTCTGAAAAAACGACTGTCGCAAAGGCGCAGTTTCCGGAACTTGCGGAACAGGTCTTCAAGCCGGCAGGGGGCAGGGCATATTCCGCGAAACTCTTGGGAACATCCCTCCAATGGCTTGTCCTTGTAATCTATCTTGTCTTGAACGTCTCAGTTATTTTCAAGTATCCGGCAATCCTTGTCCCGATTGCCCTAGGAATCCTCCTTGTCGCAGCGTTCTTCGTCAAGTTAGAGATTGATTCAATAAGCTATTCCGTAATGGCTGACGGAATAAAGAGCAGGTCAGGGTGGTTAACCCCAAAGGAGAGCTTTGTCTTTTACGGAAACATTCAGGATGTGGAGAAAACAGAGGGGATTATTGAGCGCCTCCTCTCTCTGGCGACAGTTTCAGTGAAATCAATGTCATTCGAATCCGCGCTCTCTACAAGGCTTGCGCTTCTATCGCGAGAGGACGCTTTGGAAATCGAGCGAATTGTCAAGGAAAAGACAAGGCGCTTTTTGTCAACAAAGGGAAGAGGGATTTCTCCGGTAAAAGTTGCTGAGGAAAAAATACCGCTCCCCGGAGAAAAGCGCCTTTTCGCGCACAGGTTTCTTGCAGACAACCTTATCGGAACAGCCTATTTCTCGCTTTGGCTTCTTTTGGTTGCGGGAATTGGCTCTGCAATTGTCTGGAATATTCCAGGAATTGGGGAGGAGGGCTTGATAATTGCCGTTATTTTCGCGGGCTGGCTCGGAGTAACTGCGCTCTTTTTGGTTCTCTCCGCAATAGGAGCCCTGATTGAGAGCTACGCCCTTTTCTATCACATGACAGGGGAAGGGGTCGTGATTGGCAGGGATTTCATCACCCGCCAATCAAAGACAATAAAATACGAGAAAATACAGGATGTAAGGATTAACTGCGGGACTGCCCAGAGCTTCTTCGGAATTGTCTCGGTTTCCTTGGAGACCGGCTCAAAGGAAGTCTATTCCGACAAGCACGGGGAGCGTGCGACGCCAATGGAAGGGGCTCTTGAAAGGATTCCTTCCTTGAATCTGGCCGACGCCTTGAAATTCAGAAAGGAAGTCCTATTGAGAATGGGGGTAAGCAATTCGTTCGGCAGGCAATCCCTGCGCTCAAGGGTTGACTTGGCGGAGATTAAACCTGTGAAGAAAACAATTTCCGCCTTTTTTGTCCCGGTCTTTTTGGGAAAAGCTCTCGTTTTCTACGCAATTCTCTCGGGAATTATTTCGGGGAACTGGAAATCAATTGTTCCGTCCCTCCTGGTTCTTGGGGCAATCCTTTTCGGAATTCTCCTGAAATTCCTCTATGAGAGGGAATATTACAGGAAATACCGGTATGATGAGAATCCGTCCTGCCTGTCAGTCAGGAAGGGCGTTTTCGGTTGGAGTGAGATTGTTATTCCCTACAGGAACATCCAGACAGTCAATGTTGACCAGGACTATTTCGATGTTCCTTTTGGGCTCTATGATGTCTTGGTTACAACAGTCACCGGCGCCTCATCGAACATCTCCCATATTGACGGGGTGAAGGCAGAAGGGGCGGAATGGCTGGCGCGGTTCTTTGCAGAGAGGGTTGAACGAAGCAGGAGTAAATAGATTGGCGAAATCCGGCAAAGCTGTTGCTGAAGCTAACGGAAAATTGGCGAAATCTGAAACGAATCGGAACGGCTGAAACTCCAGTTATTTCTTTGCTTAACAATTGGGTGCATAACTGAAATAGATTGTTGGTGGAATTGCTTCAATTGCCTGACCTTCTTTGAAATAAGCAACCCTCTGCTCATTGGCCACAATTCCCTTTGCCTTCTTCAAATTGTCAGGATTCTAGGCGTGAGAGTAGCGTTTTCCGGTCGCTATGTCAACGCCACCATAGTTAATTGTCCCGCCATTCGTGCCATCCGGTAAGACGGGCGTTGTGGCAGACTCGAGTTAAGCCCATTTATCTGGCCTTGTTATTCCAAGCTCCCGGTCAAGGGCAGGCCAATACTTGAAAGTTCCGTCTTTTGTCCGAACTCCTAGGACTTTTTGCGGATTATTACCAAAATTCACTGTCTGGTATCCGACAGAAACTATAGAACCTCCTATTTTCGCAAAAATCTCATCATAGTTAAACAACCCTACTTTCTTCACTTCAACAGGAACAGGCTTTCCATTCAATTGAACTGTTGCTCCTAGAACGCTTTCCTTTGAAAAAGCACAACTATCTTTCTCAAGAATATATTTGACAGGAACCTTGCCTGATGCGAGTTCGGCATTTTCAATGCAGATATGTTTTTTCGCTATGTTAATTCTCCTTGTTACTAATAAGCAATCTCGGCTTGTATATTTATCATTTATTAGTGATAAATTGTCTGACTATGGACCTTTTTAGGTACTATTTTGACAATAACCTGATACGCCAGTTGTGTGGCAAATATTAGTAAAAGTTTATAAGGAATTCTGAGCAGTTTAGGAACTGTAGCCTTTAGAACGGACCTTGCATACTCTTGTGAATTGCTAAACAGTTCGGCTCAAGTCAGTATTTCTGAGCCTTGTCTGCCTTATAACAAGCGTTATCAAGCATTCCGCTTATTATTTCTAGCTACCGCGCAGTCTCGCCAATTGGCTTTTTTGTTGCTGCCGCAA
>JBBIPP010000012.1:0-36601 GCA_037442745.1 archaeon | reverse complement strand
ATTTTCCTAGTGTTAAAATAAATTGCTGTAATAAAGGCAGAAATAAACACTAACTATTGTTTTACAAGGCAATAATTTTCTGTGTTCGGGTTAAACATTGCATATTTTCCCCCAAGACAAGCATATCTAATTTCGGAAGTTCCTTGACCTCCGAGAAGAACCCTTACCGGCTTCATTCCAGATGGAACCATTGAGGGCTCAATAGGAGAGAGGGAAAGAGGGATTCTTGACTCAGGAACATCAGGAGTTCCCTGGGCTTTTAAATAAACTGAAAGCTCCCCGTCCTTGGCTTCTATTCCTATTCCTGTTTTCATAAACTACCTAATAGTAGTCAATTCTTTATAAACTTTTTGTTTCGGGGAAAGGGGCTCCTCCTAGACAAATCCTTGCCTTTTTCTCCGGACTCGTTTGAAGAAAAAAAGCCCTTTTTTTCCGGGAGAAAGATTGCCTTTTTCGTCTTCCACAACCATTTCGGCTGAAAGAAGTGAGGAAAGAAGCTGGGCAGTCTCGTTAGGGCTCCAATCCTCGAAACCGGTTTTCTCAATCTCAGTTTTTGGAACGGGCGCACTTTTGAGCTTTGAAATCAGGTTATATACTGTCGCTTCCCTTTCCTCGTCAGGCATTGGCTTCAGAAAGATTGGTAAAAGTATATAATTCTTGCCGGAAAACCTCCCTGCGTGCTGACCGATTTCCATTGCCACCTTGACCTTCTTTCCGACCTTGGAAGAAGGCTTGAAAGGGCGAAGGAAGCTGGAATTGGGAAATTCATTACTTCCGCTCTCTCGGAAGAGTCGGTTGCCAAAAGCATTGAGATTGCCGGAATGCATGCAGAGGTTCTTGTGACAATAGGGATTGCCTCTAACGACCAAAAGGAGGTCGGGAAATTTGAAGAACGCATTGAGCTAATAAGGAGAAACAAGGGAAGGCTTGCCGGAATCGGGGAAATCGGCCTTGACTTTCTAAAGGCAACTGACGCCGAAAAGGAGCTACAAAGAAAAGCTTTCCTGGCAGGAATTTCCCTTGCCGAGGAGCTGAAGCTCCCCCTGACAATACACTCGAGGAGCGCGGGAAAATATGCGTTGGCCGAGCTTGAAAAGTCCGGGTTTTCCGGAAAAATACTGATGCATGCATTTGACGGGCGAGCATTCTATGCCCTTGAAGCAATCAAAAGGAACAATAATATTTTCTTCTCAATACCGCCGTCAATTTTCCGGAGCCCGCAAAAACAGGAATTGGCTAAAGCGCTTCCTATAGAGAGGCTTCTTTTGGAATCTGACGCCCCTTCCCTTGGGCCAGTCCAAAAGGAGGATAACGAGCCAGCGAACATTTCCCTGACAATTGGAAAAATCTCCGAAATTCGGGGGATTTCAAGAGAGGCTTTTGTTAGGGCAATTGAAAAGAATGAACAAGCGTTCTTCAATCATTAGCCTTCCGGAAGGAAACCAGTGTATTCGGAAGATTTCCTGACATATTCCCTCGAAAAGGCGGGCTCTTCAAAGGAAATTCCCGGGAAGTTCTCCGAAAATGTGATTTGATTGAAAGCGCCTATTAGCAGGACTCATTTTTCGTCTTTTTCGAGGGAATTTCCAACAATGTTGACAATTCCAAAATCCCGGTAGAGAATAGCTTCCGAGAGGGAGAGCTTATCCGGATTTCCCGGACGGGCGAGCTCGAAATAATCGAAAAACGCGGAAATTTCCTCTGTCGGAACTAGAACAGCTCCTGAACTTTCAAGGGAAAGTATCAGGTAGTTTGCCGGAGCCCCCTCGCTTTCCATGAAAAAGGACGCCCTCTCCCTTCTCCGGGCGGATTCTCCCAGTTCGGAAAAGTCAAGATAAGAATCGCAATAAACCTTTGAAATCGGCCAGATTTAAGCCAGATAACGAGAAATTTCCCCGAAATATTCTTCTGAAAGGCGGGCGAGACAGCCCCAATCGTTCCGCCTTCCAATTGAAAATACGTTTTTCTCAGTTGGCTAATGGAAACTCGGGACAATTATCGGGCTTCCAATAATCCCGTTCTAGCCGAAATTGACTGTCGGAGCTTTCTCAGAACCTTCCACTGACTCGAAATATGTCTTCTGGGAGAACCCGAACATTCCAGCAACGAAATTTGTCGGAAACATCCTAACTTTTGTGTTATATCCACGAACAGCATCGTTGAACCTTCCCCTTTCGACTGCTACCTTGTTCTCAGTGTTCGCAAGCTCGTCTTGGAGAGCCTGGAAATTCTGGGTAGCTGTCAATTTGGGATAATTCTCGGAAATTACGAGGAGCTTTGATATTGCCGATTCAATCTGGTTTGCAGTCGCAACTTTTGCGTCAACTGAGCCTGCCGTCTGCCACTGGCTCCTTAGCCTTGTCAACTCCTCAAGGGTTCCGGATTCGAATGCTGCCGCGCCCTTGACAGTTGCTACAAGGTTCGGAATGAGATCAACCCTTCGCTGGTACTGGGTCTCCACCTGCGCCCATTTGTTAGACACCCCTTCCTCGAGGGAAACTAGGGAGTTGTAGGTTCCCCCTATAAATAGGGCAGTCAACAGGACAAGCCCGAGAATTGAGAACAGCGCGATTTTTCCGGTCGAGAGCCCCGCCTTTTTGGTTTCTGTTTTCTTCGCCATTTTCCTTATTCAACTCATTTTTTATTTTTCTTCGTAGCCTTTGAGACTGTTTTTAGGACAAGGGAATTCCTTATCTCTTCCCTCACAGAGAACTTGTATAGCTGTTTCACTTCTGGCCCGTCAAGCCACATTCCCCCGCACTTGTCGCAGATGTCAATGATTGCTCCTGACGGATGCCTCATTTTCCTCATAACTGCCTTGAAGAGGCCGGAACATCTAGGGCAACCGAGCGGTTCGAACTGGTTCATTTTCATGGGGCATTAACTTCACCAAGTGCTTTTAAGTTTTCGCAGGGAAATGGTGGCGTTTTAATGGAGAATCCTCCAGATTCCGGGTCCCTTGAATTCCGGATGCTTTGTTCTTAGGAGCTCACAATTTCCAGAAAACTCCATTGCCGAAAAATCCCTGATCTGGACCTATCCTCTTGGCTCTGCCTCCTCTGCCGGCTTTTCTTCCTACCATTTCCCTGAAAAACCTCCGCCCCCAAAAGACCCTCCGCCACCGGAGAACCCTCCGAGACCCCCTCCTCCTCCAAAACCGCCATTTCCTCCCCAAGAGCCATAGGAAGGGAGGAAAATCAGGGATGCTGCGTCGAAATATTTCCTCTTGCCTTTCCGGCCTTTTTCGTTTTTCGCATCCCTCGCAAGGGCAATTGCCGAAAAAACGAATGAAAAAAACATCCATCCGATGACAATGAGGAAAATAGCAATTATTGCGATGTCAACAGGATCCCGGGAAAGGTCCGCTTTTGCATCCTCCTTCATCCGGACAATATCCGGGTCTGTGGAATTCAGGAGAATTTTTCCAACAGCGTCAGTTGCCTTGAGTATTCCGAGGGCATAGTTTCCCTCCCTGAAATCAGGAAGAAGATAGTCTCTGGAGATCTTCCCGAGAAGGGGCGCGGAAAGGGTTGACTCAACGCCATATCCGACTTCCCAGCGATACGCCTTGTCCTCTATTGCAACATAGAGGAGAATCCCGTTGTCCTTTCCAGCTTTTCCAATCTTGTTCTTCTCCGCAATTGAGATGGAATATTCCTCAACGCTCACCCCCTCCGGCATTTTCCTGTCAATGAAAACAACTAACTGGACTCCGGCAGTCTCCTTTTCAAGTGCCTGAAGGGCAGTCTCAAAGTTTCTCGAAGCCTCAGAGTCGAATATTCCCGCCCGGTCGACCAGATTGGATGAAATCAATGGGGGGGCTTCTGGGACTGAGAACGAGGGGAAAGCTATCAGAAAGAAAACTGCCAGAGAAGCAAAGTAGACGAGCTTTCCGTTCAGTTCCATTGTCAGTTCGGAGCTGAATACTCTATTGTCTTCTTTGCAATCCCGAGGGAAGTGTCGTCGCATTTCAGTTCAGAATAGAGGTCTAGGGCTGTTGCTCCATTGGGCGGATTCTCGATAATGTAGTTGAAAGTTCTTGTGCTTTTTCGGGCTTCGAGAACTTCCACATTTATCCAGTATTCGACAAGAGTCTGGCCGTTCCTGAGGTTGTATCTTATCAGGTGGTTCGCGCTCCATTCTTCAGTCTCTGGCTCCCCTTTAGGAGCTCCGGCAGGCCTCACATCGTTTGCGAGATAGCAGTTGCCTGTATGCGGGGCGCTCCACGAAATGGTCATTTCGACAATTGTCTGTCCTTGGGCTGCCTGGATGACTTTTGCGTCGACGAAATCAATTGATGATGGGGCTGGCTGCCATTTCGGGAGAATGAAGAGGAGGGCGACTGCAATTGCGAAAATCCCGAGCGAATAGGGAATAAAGTCCTTGAAGAAACCGGCTGGCGAATTTTCCTTTTTTTCCATTTGATTCGGTGCTTTAGCCTGAACATATTTTAAAGCTTGACTATTTTCGCTGGTTGAATTGATGCTGGCTATTTCCTTGTTTTGGGGACGGGGGCTTTTGCGCTTTTCCTCTTTTTCTGTTTCGCCTTCCTCGGGAAAGGTGGCAGGCAAGCTGAAAAATTGTTCCCTGAAAATTGGGCTTCCGGTAAAAGAAATTTCAAGGAGAAATCGAGAAACACGAAATTCTCTGGGTTTTGCTATTTCTGCTGTAAAGCGGAACCGCTTCCTTTCAGATGCAAGTTCTGTGGCCAATTACATTGCTCTACCCACCGGCTTCCCGAGAGCCACAACTGCCCGGGACTGGGCAAATTCAGAAGAGGGATTTAGGCACTATTCCCCGGGAAATGAAGTTTCTCCGCGCCTGAGAGGCTCAACAGAACTGCCCCTGTTGTTCAGGCTGGCGTCTAGCCATTTTGGCTCTGCCGAATTCTTCCTTCCCTTGTAGAGGGCGTTCTTTGCCAAATTGAGGAACCAGCCGAAAACTGCTGACGCCACTCTGCCTGAATAGATGACCGCTTCCCCGGAACAGCTCTTGGTTCCGAGAAGAATTTGGTCATTCTTCATTTTCTGGTAAAGCCTGACTGTCCGCCCATTTTTCCGTCTCCGGGGATTATGTCAATTTGGGGTTCTTTTCCATCGGAAAATTGGTGCGGGCGGCTTTTTTCTTGACATTGAGAATATTTGTCTTGTTTGTTTGAAATACTTCACTTTTAAATGGTAAAGAGTATTTATAGGCAAAGGCACAAGTATAAAAGGAAACGAAAATGCCCCAAAAAACAGAAATGAGAATACTTGCAGTATCTGACATACATAACGAACTCTACAAAGCGAAAGCTCTCCTTGACATTGTCGACGAGCGGAACCCTGACATGATAATTGTCGCAGGGGACATTACAAGTTTCGGCCCCCTAAAGGCTGCCCACGACATTTTCGAGACTCTTGAAAAGGCAAAGAGACCAGTTCTCGCAATTTCTGGAAACGAGGACATAAAAGAAGTCGGGAAATTCCTGAGATCGAAGGATTTGGACATACATAACAAGGGAGTTGTCCACAAGAACGTCGGATTCGTCGGTTTCTCTGGCCCTTCGGCTGTGAGTATTGGCGGAGTTCCAGTTTTCAATTACGAGGCAGTCAATTACACCCTCTCTGAAATGAAGAATTGCGAAAAAAGGGTCTTGGTCTCCCACGTCCCGCCGGCAAACACCAAGGTTGACGTAATATTCTCGGGAAGCCATGTCGGAAGCGAGTTCCTCAGGGACGTAATTGAAACCGAACAGCCGAACCTCGTAATCTGCGGCCACATACACGAGGCAAGGGGAGTCGACAAAATAGGAAAAACGACAATTGTCAACCCGGGCGCTCTCTGCGACGGGTATGCCGCAATTATTGAATTGATGGAAAACGGTGAGGTAAAGCACGAGCTTATCAGAGTCTAGGAAAGATTCGACTCCCGCAAGGGGGCAATCAGAGGGGGAAATAAGGGCAGTCGAGGAACTCTTGAATTCCCCTGAAGACTTTGAAAAGCTTTCCGGAAGGGGATTTTCCAATTCAGCACTCTCCGCCCTCCTGATTCAAAAAGGGATAAAAAAGGCGAAAAAATACTCGTTCAGGATACGGAACAACTATCTCCGGATAAAGAAAGACTGGCTAGGGGGGAAAAGCTTCTCGGAGCTCGCCTCCGAATACGGGGTGTTCCCGATTGCCGTCGCATATCATCTGAGGCAGGACATTGGCTTTACGAGAAAGGATTTCCAGAGAATACTCTCTTCCGCCGCCTCGAGCGAAAGGGCGCCCGAGAAAGCGAGAAAAGAATCAAGGGAAGCGAGAGTCTATAGGGAAATGTGTGAAGCGACAAGGACTGACTGGCTCCATTCCCCGCGGGCGCTCTCATATATGAAAAGGAAGGGGGAACTAGGGGAGGAATTCTCCGCCAAATTCCTTGCAAAAATAGGAATAAGCAAGTTCAGGACCGAAAAAGAACAGGATAAAGGGGGAAAGACTCCAGACTTTTTGTTCGAGGGCCTTGAAAAGATTCCGGGAGCGGAAAACGAGTGCAAATGGCTCGAGAGCAAGGCGACTTTTGGAACTCTCTCCGAAGCAAAGGAGGATTTCAGGAGCCAACTGGCTTTCTATACCGGCCTATTCGGCGCCGGGGCAATTGTCTATTGGCTGGGGCTCACAAAGGAAGCTAGGGAGTTCCTGGAAAAAGCCTCCGAAGGGAAAATACGCGCTTTCTCGGGAGAAGAGCTTGTAGATACAATCGGGGAAAGCAACGACCTCCTTCTCTCAGACGGAATGAAGCTCTGATAAATACCGCGGGCAACTTGCAGATATTTGGCAGTTCAAAACCTTGCAAGATTCCCGTCTTTCCTGGATTTCGATATTGCAAGGGAGAATAGGATTGCCGATATTCCAAGATAGACTGCTATTGGGACAAGGTTCCAAAAGGAAAATCCGGCGCCAGCCCCAAGAACGAGGCCTTTCATTTGCTGGAACGGGGCGAAATAGGGGGAGAATTCAGCAATTGGCTGTAGGAATCCGGGAAGTATTTCAAGTGGATAATAGGGGCATGCGAAGAGTATTATCAGGCTGTTCGCTGACCAGGCAAGGGTCTGGGCCTCCCTTCCGGCGACGAGTATTATCGAGTCAATTGAGAGCGCGACCGCCGTCGCAAGGAGGAAAAGTTCGGCCAATATCAGGGAATATTCGACCGGATTCTTCAGGAAAACCGAATATCCGAAAAAGAATGTCGCAAGTGAAATCATTGCAACAACCTTTATCAGGTTCCTGATGAGCGAAGCTATTGCCTTTGAGGCCAAGTATTCGAGAAAAGTCAGGGGGATTATTATTGACTCCTTGAAGCAGTCGTTCCAGACATCCTCCAAAGTCATCAGGTTGAAAGTGCTCTGGAATGAGTATGAGAGGTGCCAAAGAATGCTTGAGGAGAAGAACACGGCCGCAATTGGAGAGTCCTTGAATGTTATGAAGAAAAAGCCCCATGTTATTAGGAGGACTATTGGGTCATAGATTAATTCGACTTTCCTTGAGTTCGACCTGAAGAGTATTCTGAAGAACCTTTTGACTGTCGAGAAGATTCTTTTGAGGGAGCCCATTTTCAGGGAGCCTCCTCATCGCTAATGCGCGTCATTTCAAGGAAATAGTCCTCGAGGTTGGGCTTGGAGAGGTCGAACTCGTCAAACGAGAGTCCTGACTTTCTTATTTGGGAGATTATTTCAAGCACGTCTCCCGGAAAGCCCGTCTTTGAGACAACTCCGTTTGAAAATGAAAACCCTTGCTTCATGAGATTTTTCAGGCCAGCCTCCCGTCTGGAAACCGGACACTTTGAGAGTACGAACCTGAACGTCGCTTTCCGCCCTAGCCTGGATTTCTTCAGGCGCGAGACTGACCCGATGTCAAGAATCCTCCCTTTCGACACGAAAGCAATTCTCCGGCAGAGCTCCTCTATCTCGTTCATGTAGTGGCTTGTCAGAAGAACTGTTGTCCCCTCTGCTGAAACCTTCCATATCATTTCCCGCACAGTCTTTGAAATGTCTGGATCAAGCCCGAGGGTCGGCTCGTCGAGAATTAGAATCTTCGGCCGGTTAATCAGGGCTTTTGCAAGGAGAACCCTTGATTTCTGGCCGGTTGAGAGGCTTCCGAATTCCCTGTCAAGGAAGGGGGCTATTCCGAAGAGTTCAACCAACTTGCCGGTATTTTCCGGGTTCTCATAGACTCCAGAATAGAACGACAATATGTCTATTGGAGTCTCCTTACGGTGGAACGCGGAATTCCCGGAAACGAAATTTATCTCCTCAAAAATCCGCTTTCCCATGGAGCGCGTATTCTTGCCGAAAACCAGGCAATCCCCGGAATCAGGAGAGACAAGACCGCAAATGCAGTTGACAATTGTCGTCTTTCCGGCTCCGTTAGGCCCGAGAATCCCGAAAATCTCCCCTTTCTCGACTGCAAGGCTCACTGAATCTAGAACAGTGCGCCCCTTGAATCTCTTCGAGAGGCCACGCACCTCTATTGCATAATCTCTTTTCTTGGAAAGCGCCTTCATCTCAGCCCTTCCGTTTTCCTTTCCACTTGTCATTGACGTCTGTTCCTTGATTTTCCTCCGCCTCTTCCAATTGGCGGGCCCCTTCTTCCCGAGCCTCCTTGAGAATATCTGAACCTTCCCCTTGGCCTACTCCCTTCAAAACGCCCCAGCCTTTTTTCCTCTCCTAGAAGAACCGGAATCTCGAGCTTTGCAATTTTTCCGTCGAGAACGCTCATCAGTTTCCTAAAGGCAAGGTGGTTGTCTTTTACAATGAAGGTTATTGCCTCGCCTTCCGCTCCCGCCCTGGCAGTTCTCCCAATCCTGTGGATATATGTGTCAAGGTCGTCCGGGAAGTCGTAGTTAATCACTCTTGAGACGCCCTCAATATCTAGGCCCCTTGCGGCAACGTCAGTTGCAACGAGGACTGCAAGCTCCCCTTCCTTGAAAGAGGACATCACGCGCTCCCTCTTCGACTGGGAGAGATCCCCGTGCGTGCTCTCGGAAATTATCCCGTTCTTCTTCAGGAAGCTTCCGACGAGGTGCGCCTTTATTTTCGTCCGGGTGAATATTATTGTTAGCCCCGGAGTCCTTCTGGTAGTGAGGATTTTCAGTAGCTTGGCCGGCTTGTTATATTCCTCAGTGTCCGAATAGAACTGGGCGACTTTTTCCGCGGCAGGAGGCCCGCCAGCAGAGACCTCGACTTTTTCCCTTTTGAGGAACCTCTCAGAGAGCCTCTTTATCCTGTCAGGGATTGTTGCTGAGAAGAACATTGTCTGCCTCTCCCTCGGGAGCCTTGAGACAATCTGCTCAATATCCTCAATGAAACCCATGTCAAGCATACGGTCAACCTCGTCTAGGACAAGGATCTTGACTCTTGAGAAATCTATTGTCCCGCGGGAAATGTGGTCGAGTATCCTCCCCGGAGTTCCGACAACAACTGTCGCCCTCCTAAGCCGGTCTATCTGGTTCTCAATTGACACCCCGCCATATACCGGGACGACTCTCGGGGGATTTGTAGAGAATTTCACTATCTCCTCAGATACCTGGACTGCGAGCTCCCTTGTCGGAACAATAACGAGAGCGAAAATTCCGTCCTCGCCTGAGAATTGCTCGAGAATTGCTATTCCAAAGACGAGCGTCTTTCCAGTCCCCGTTTGGGCCTGGGCAATCAGATCGTTTCCCTCAATTGCCGGAAGACTCCCCTTGGCTTGTATCGGAAACGGCTTGTCGAAGCCTAGTCTCAGGAGCGCGTTCGAAATCTCCGGCCTAACATTGAGCTCTGAAAATGAGGCAATTTCCGCATGCCCTTTTGGGTGCGTTTTATGCGTTTTTTCGTTGGAATGCCTTTTTCTGGCTTTTGGATCTATCTCCCCGGGCATCAGAGGGAGCTCTATTTCAAAGTTTTCCTGCGAATTCATTTTGTATGTCGGAAAGAGAACAAAAATGCTCTTTTTATTAGTGCCGAATCGGAAGAAAACCACCGGTTCAGGAGGGAGCTTTTCCCCTCTTTCTCGGAAGAGTCATTACATAGTTCTTCCGCGCAATCTCAACAGCGTCGTTTAGGACAGGGATTATTTCCTCGTCATCCATTGAAGAAACTTTGGAATCAGTGTCGGGGCCTATTGAGAGCGCAAGCGCTTTTTCGGTCTCCTCCTCAAGTCGGGCCCTGTCCAATCCCTTGAACTTCTTGCTTAGAACGAAGAAAGACACATCGAGCTTTCTTTTGAACCTTTCGTCTTTTATTGCCATTTTCTTCACTCTATCACGTGAGGCCCGAGGAGGATTATCTGCTTATTTATCTTCTTGACAGATATCTCGAGGCCTGCCGCCCTCATCTCAATTGCTTGGAGG
This sequence comes from archaeon, assembly GCA_037442745.1. Classification (GTDB taxonomy): domain Archaea; phylum SpSt-1190; class SpSt-1190; order DYHY01; family DYHY01; genus JBBIPP01. The sequence goes on along the minus strand of JBBIPP010000012.1, from coordinate 26,248 downwards.
CGCCTCATTAGCTCATTTGCGTCGGGAAACGACCCGACCTTGATTTCAAGTTCGGAAATCTTCTTCGAATACGCCCCTCCGGAATATGCCGCTTCCGCCTTGGCGGATATTTCTGACGAGAGCTTCTCAAGCGAGCTTGTCGCGGAATCAAGGAGCCGGAGCTTCCTCTCAATCTCGGAGAGTCTTTCAGTCAGGCCCTCTATTATTCCCGGAGAGAAAGCTCCCCCGGAAACCCTCTGCTTTTCAAGAGTTATGAACCGCTCGTTTATCTCGTGCTCCCACTTGTTCAGCTCGTTTCTAAGGGCGGATATGCTGTCCCTGTCCTCTTTTTGGGAGTTTCTGAGTTCAGAGATTGAGTTTGCGACTGAAGTGTCCCTAGACGAGTATTGCGCAAGAACTGCCCCCGGATTTTTCGTGTTCTCTTCAACCGAAGATATCCTGCGGGTGAGCTCAGCGAATTTCTCCTCAGAATCACGGAGGAAATCCTCCACAAGCGAATTCTGTTCAGAGACAGCGTGGAAGAGATCGGCTATCTGGTCAGAACTAACTGAGGACGCTCTCATCCGATTCGCGACTGGCTTGACCGTGAATTTTTCATCGGGCATGGCGGAGGTATTGTATGCGCTCTTTAAAAAACCTGCCCGTCGGGGCAGGGGCAATGGACAATTCCGGAAAGGTGTTTTACGTATATGTCCTCAGGTGCTCAGACGGAACGCTCTATGTCGGCTCTACCGACAACATTGAGAGAAGGGTTGTTGAGCATCAGATTGGCAAGGGTGCGAAGTACACAAGGGGAAGGGGGCCTGTTGCTCTAGTCCATCTTGAAACTTTTGAGACTAGGCCACTTGCAATGAAAAGGGAGAGGGCAATAAAGGCTCTCGGGAAGGCCGGAAAGGAGAGGCTTGTCCTTGGATTTGGAAAGAGGAAAGAAGCAAAAGAGCCTCCCGCAAGCCGCAGCGAATGAACGTAAGTTGCAAGAAAGCCCCCTTAATTGGCAACTGTCGTGTTGTTCGCGCAGGCAATTGAATCGGCAACCCCCTCGTAAATGCAGAAACCGCCCGCCGGGCCGTTGCAGTTCCCGAACATGTAAAAATTCCAAAAGCCCTGCAGAATGAAAAAAAGGCTTATTGCTGACATTATAACGAAAATCCAGGAAAGCATTTCGAAATTCCTAGAGACGAACCGGGCAATTCTGGGACTTTTCGGGAGGATTTTTGAGACAATTTTCGCCTTTATTCTATCGTCAAGCCTCGAGACGCAGGGGCGAAACGTCAGGCGACGGAAAACACAATCGAATGCCTCCCAAGCAAGCCGGCGGTATTTCAGGGAGAATATACCAAGGATTGAAAACACCCCTAGCGCAACAAAGCATGCGACCATTTTACTATTCTCGAATCAGGCTTCCGGGAAAACAACGCTTCCGGTTGCAAGGTCAACATAAGGACCCATAATATCAGGGCTCCTGAAAACCATTTTTCCGTCAGTCTCAAAAGTTCCTACAGATGGCCAAACACTGATTAGGCTGACATACAATGTTCCGTCCCCTTCAAGGACGAAGGTCGGCACCTTGGTTATGTTGTATTTCGCGACAAGCGCTTTGCCTCCGTCAGAAGATATGTCAAGAACTGTCTGGTTCTGCGGGACAAGCCCGTATCCGGCAAGAATTGCCAAGTTGTACGTGACGTCCGAACAATTAGAGCAGGACGAGTCGTTGAGGAACGTTATTGAAACCTCTCCTCTTCTCCTTTTCAGCGCAATGTCATAATAGATTGGCTGGGTTGCCTCAATCACATATTTGCCCTCGGAATTCTTCTGGGAGAGGATATCCGAGAGTGTCTTTGAATAGTATCCTGCGTCTTCCGAGAGAACGACTGCAGGGAGGACTTTTATCTCGTTCCTTGCAATCAGCTCCTGACCTTCCGCGCTCTCATAGGTGAGGGAGGATTTCGAGGAAAAATACATTCCGGCTAATTCAAGGTCTGAGATCATTTTTTGTCCAGAAACGCAGGTTGTGCAGTCAGTAGGGGCGAGTATTGCCGTTGCGTCAACGAGTCCGAGGGCTTTTCCGGAAGCAGTGTCGAAGAAGGGCGCAAGGGGCGTCTCAAGGACAATTTGGCTCTCGCCAGTCGAGAATCCAAGGCTTGAGAAGAAGGCGGAAACTTTTTGGGATTTGGCAACTTGCCCGGATGCCACAATTGCCGGAAGCCTCGTAACGCTCGGGAGGCCCGCCGCCTGGGCTGATCCAAGATATACTTTGCTGGTTTTCGTGACATTTATTAGCGATTTGTCCGAACTTATGGCTGTCAGGAAGCCTTCAAGGCCTGCGCATTCAGGGCAGTTTTGGGGAAGGAAAAGAGTCAGCTCGACTGATGCAGGCATCTTCTCCTCAACTGCTACCGCAATCCTAGAATCAATTGTAGACAGGGAATAGACGGAGAGGGCGGAGTTCACAAGAACAACTGCCGCAAGAACTCCTAGGAGGAAAAAAATTGCTTTCTTTGACATTTTATCCACACCCCGGACCTGCAACTGCCCCGCCTGCCAGGGAAGGGGAGGGAGCGGAATAGCTTGAGGAGGATTTTCTCTCGGCAAGGTATCCTGTTGGCTTTATTGTTATTGAGCCGGAAGTTGCCCTTATTGACAGGTCAACCAATTGGACTGTTTGCGCGACAGATACCAATATCAGAGTCCCGATCAAGACTGCCAGAATCAGTTCGGCCTTTGTTCCCATAAAGTTGGTGAGCGAAAGTTCGCTTAAATAGTTTTCCGGTCTCAATAGTGTACCTATTTTTCGGGAAAAAGAAAAGCATTTTAAAATGGTAAAAACAAGAAAATCGGATAATGGCAAGGCCGCGTTCTTACTGGGGCTTCCATGAAAAGAATGTTATAAACTCGACTGACTTCCGACTGGTTGAGGTAGCCCTTGTCAGCACGCTTATTGAAGACTATTTGTCCGCCCGAAATAGCGAGGGGGGGCAGGAGAACCACAAACTTCACGGGGTAATTGTAATACCTGCAATAGGGGATACAACCAAGGACGATTCTTTGGGTCTGCGGGGAGTCTATTCAGAAGTTGAGTGCACTGTCCCGTTCGGCTCAGTAGGAACGCTTGCCAGAAATTTGCAGGAAATAAGCACAAAGCTCGATGGGGCGGTCGCAGTAAAGGGCAATGAAATTGTTGCTTTCCAGGTAAGGCTAAACAACACAATCGGCTCCCTTGTGAATGAAACTAACAGAAGCTACCCGGGAGTTGACTCAAGACCCAGCCTATACGATTTCTATCTGAACGGTTCGGGAGAGACAACTGGCGTCTCAATTGTCGAGCTCATTGGCGGGAACGGCGAAATTGAGAAGAAAATAGTCAGGGTTGACGGGGGAATGAGAACGGACGGGGCGCTTTCCTATGCGTTGACTGCAACAATTCCATTGGATGAGAGGCACAGGTATGACAGGGCGCTAATTGAGAGGGCGCTCAATCCGGAGAAATGGGAAAGAGAAGGCAAGAGAGCATACCCTCAATCAGTCAGGAACGCTATTGATTCCGAGTGTCCGGTAATGATGCTCTCCCAAACAACCGCTCAAGGAGGAAGGGGAGGGAGGTTCGCAAAATATGGCCCGAACGGTGTTGAGAAGAGGATTTTCTTCGATGAGGAAGGACGGCTAATTGAAAGAATATATGCATTCAACCCACTTTCTGATGGCGTCTACATAAGAGAGGAGAGGGAACTGGATGTCAAGGCAACCATGGCCCTTTGCGACAAGAAAGAGGTTGGCTACAATCTCCCGGGAAAACAAGCAATTACCAGGAAGAGATTTCCCTGAAAGCCTTTCTGGACCAATCAGAAACGGATTTTTTCGCCATTGCACGGATTTTTTCCGGATTGGAAACGGAATAGCAGAAAGTGTATCCTCCATCCGGAAGATTGCATTTTTTCCGGAGGCATAGCCCCTTTCCAAGGAGGCTTTTTAAAGCCTTTTGCGCCCCGGTTCTTTCGAGGGACATTTTGAGGGCGAGCTCTGACGCAACGAAACTCTTTTTCGGATTGGAGGCGAGAATTGAGAGTATTTTGTATTCAGTCTTTGAGAGGGCGAAACTGCACCTTATTATCTCCTCGACGTTCCTCTCCCTGCAGGAAAAGTCAATCACCTAAAAATTCCCCCTCGAGAGATTGAGAACTGTTGATTTAGCGCGCGTCAGGTTCTCGATGCTGTAGCGTATCCCTTGGGTGCCGATTCCGGACGACTTGGCTCCTACGAACGGGAAATTGTCCGGCCCCCGCGAAGGTTTGCCGTTTATTTGGACAGTTCCGACATCGAGGGACTTTGCTATTTCAAGAGCCAGATCAATATTCTCCGTAAATACAGATGCCTGGAGGCCGTACTCCGACTTGTTCGAGATTTCAACCGCATCTTTCACTGATTTTACCCGTATTATCGGAAGGACCGGACCGAATGGCTCCTCCCAGGCAAGCCGGGAAGACAGAGGAACCCTGTCGAATACTGCCGGATGAATTAGGGAGCCGTCCCTTTTCAATTCAGTCAATGGAACAGCCCCCATTGACCGGGCCTCCTCAATCAGTTCCCAGACATAATTGGCTGAAACTCCGTCTATCAGTGGAGTGATGTCGGAATCCCCTTCAGGAGAGCCGATTTTAAGCTTCGAGACAAGTTCGAGGACGCGCCGGACTATTTTCTCTCCTGTTTCATCTCCTTCCAAAATAAGCACCCTCTTTACGGCAGTGCACCTCTGGCCGGAATACGAAAACGCTCCTGAAACTATTGCCTTTGCAGTCTCCTCTATTTTCGCGTCGGGAAGAACAATTGCGGCATCCTTCCCCCCCAGCTCAAGGAGCAAGGGAACCATTCCAACTGTCTTGGCGAGCGCAAGGCCGGTCTTCGTCCCTCCAGTGAAATAGACTGCGGAGACGTTTCTGTCTGTCACAAGAAGGTCTCCTATTTCAGATCCGCGCCCTGTTACTGCCGAGAAAACCCCTTTGGGAACCCCGGCCTGCCTGAAAATTTCTGCAAGATGGATTCCTGAAATCGCCCCTTGAGTCGCTGGCTTGAAGACAACTGAATTTCCGGAAACAAGGGCTGGGCCTATCTTTGATGCTGCAAGGTTTATTGGATAGTTGAACGGGGATATTGCTACAACAACCCCCAAGGGGACTCTCTCGACTAGGGACATCTTCTCCTTCTTTCCTCCGGGAAGGGAATCTCCATATGAAATCTTTCCCTGAATCCGTTTCCCTTCCTCAGCAGTATATTCCAAAAACTCGGCTGTCCTGAGAACCTCATCTTTTGCAAGGGAGACTGGCTTGGCAATCTCTTTCACGAGGATTTCCGAGAGCAGAGGTTCGTTCTCCCTTATCAGGGAGGCGGCTTTGCTGATAATCTCGGAACGCTCGTATGCCGGAAGGGCGCCCCAAGCCTTTTGCGCATTTCTCGCTTCAAGCAGAGTTTGGGTTATTTCCTCAGGAGCCATTGACTGTATTTTTCCAAGAGGCTCGCCTGTTGAGGGGGAGAATATCTCGACAGTCCGCCCGGAGGAGGATTTCCTCCAGATGCCGTTCCCGCCGAGGACGAAGAATTCTCCGGTTCCGTCTGAAATTTTGGAAAAGAATTCTGATGCCATTTTTATCAGGCCCTAGAGCTCGGATACCAAGGCTTCCAAGTCCTTTTTGAACGCAGCCTCTGGCCGGAAGCCGACCAGCTTAGAATGGGGCCTTCCGTCCTTGAATACAAGGAGTGTCGGTATGCTCATTATCCCGTATTTTGCGGCGGTCGCCTGATTCTCGTCAGTGTCCAATTTGGCAAATTTGAGCTTTCCCGGAAAGTCCCCTGAGAGCTTTTCAAACACAGGCCCCATCATCTTGCAGGGCCCGCACCACTCAGCCCAGAAATCCACAATAACTGGGACTTCGCTCTTCAAAACTTCCTTCTCGAAATCCTCATCCGTAACGTGTTTTACAGCCATTTTTCTTTCTCTCCTTTGGTTGTGAATATTTTATTCACTAGTGAAAAAAATAAACACTAGTGTTTATATAGGTTTCGGCCGGCATGGAACCGGGGGGAAATATCCAGACGGAAGAAATCATTTTTTCTTCTTCGGCTTTGCCTTCGGCTTTGCCTTCGGCTTTGCCTTCGGCTTTGCCATCTCTTCCGGTTCGCATTCACAGCATCCTCTCATTTCAGTCAATCACCTCATTTTCCTTGGGAGGAAGGGAGTTCAATATAATACATGCCCTTGCAAAAAGTAAATAAACGGGCGCAGCCGCATTTCCCTCAGAAATGGGTGCCAAAAAAGAGCATTTTTCCTGTGTAATTCTGTCAGTTCTCCTAGCAGCCGTACTGCTTTCCGGAATAGGCTTTTCCGCATGCCCCTCAGGGTATTATCCAGACCCGACAGACGCTAACTGCAAAGCGGGAAAGCCCTATTCGGTGCAGGTCAACACAAGGAACGTTGGTGATGGGAAAATTGAAATAAGAATTGACATACTCAATATTGCAAGCAGTTCTACAATAGGTATTTCTTCCAGGACAAATTATGTTGTTCCGTTTTTCTCCTATTCGGACGGTTCCAAGGTCCAGTTGGGCGACTATTCACTTGAGCCAGCTAGCTCAAGCGTCAAATTTGGTTCTTGCAATTCATATCCTTTGGCTCCTGGAGAGTCGGCGACTTTCACTACTGTGGCATATTTCAAGCCGAGCCAGGAGGGTAGAGAAATTGTTGTATCGGCCGATAACATCAACTGGCTCGTTCTTCCGGAATACCCCAAATGCGCAATAACCGCCCAAGGGAGCGAGACAAAAGTTGGCGAGAAGAGATTCACTTTCAGCTATTCGTTCGGAGCCCCGAGAGCCTGCTCTGCGGAAGGGGCAAGCTGCGAAGGGTCGGTCTGCTGCGTGGGCCTCTACTGCGCCCAGAGCAAATTGTGCGAAACAATCCCGGAAGAGAAACCCCGGCAGGGGAGTTCGGCAACGAATGTCTCCGGCCGGCCCGAAATATCGGTTAATAGCGGTTCTGGAATCTCAAACGCGCTCGTTCTCGGAATACTCCTTGGCCTTGTCATACTCGGAGCAAGTGTTTATTTCCTTTTCTTCAGGGGAAAATCTGGATACGACGATGAAATAAACAATGCGCACAAGAAAAGGCGCTGAGTTGTTCGGCGGGAAAACCTGCAGACATTTTCTTGGGCATCTACGCCCTTGAGATTTTTATTGAATTCGGGAGAAGCATTACCCAGTTGTCGTCCAATTGCATTATTGAACCGGTCTTTTCCACCTGAAGCTTGAGGCGGTCTACTGCGCGCTTCAATTCGTCGTTCTTCTTGGACCGAAGAGGCCGGATATCTACCAGAACAATTCTGTTTCCCTCGCGGAAGGATTCTAGAATCCAGTCAATTGACTGGCTCTTGTCTAGAACAGTTGTCTGAAAAAAGGCCATTTTTTCCTCGGAATACCTTGAAAGCCCGGCTTCTATCACATCGTTCGCCTTCTCCTTCAATGGCTGTAGTTTGAATTTTCCTTCGGACGGACTTTGGGTATTGACCATTCCCGAAATAGTTGAATGCCTCTATAAAAGGGTTTCCTAGAATCTGGAAATGGGATTCTTTCTTTGGCAATTGTTTCTCGCCCTTTCTTCCAAGACCGCGTCCGGGTTTCAGTTACTCGAAGAGTATTGCCGGTTTGCCCGAAAGAGCCTGCTTCGCCTTTGGATTGTTCGAGACCTCCGCGAGCTCGACTGAAACCTCCTTTCCGGACAGTTCGGATGAAAGGAATGCTGACGCTTTTGAGAGTATTTCCAATTCGTCAGCTGAGGAGAGCCCGGAGTCTTCCGGAATTTTTGATGGGTCCTGCACGATCTTTTGGACAAATGCCGAAATCTCCTGAGCATTCTCTTTCCCAAGAGTTTCCAAGGAAAGCTTCATTAATTCATCCAACCTCATTGAAGGGTTGCCTCTCACAAGGTTTCCGATGGTTGCCTTCCAGTCCGGGGCGACGAAGAGAATTATTCTCCTGAAATCCTTCTTGTAGATTTTCGCAATTTCCCTGCAGTCGGAAAGTGTCCGCGCTATGAGAGTCTCCCCAAAGAGTACTTTTCCTTCCGTTTCTTTGAGGGAAGGCCAAACGGATGTTGCGGCAAAACCGGATTCCCCGAGGTTCTTCCAGATTTTCTCGGATGCGAACGGTATTACTGGAGACATTGAGAGCGCGATTGTCCGGTAGAATTTCCTGAAAGTGTCCGGGTTCCTCCCCCCTCTCTTTTGGTACCATTTCATGTCGGAGAGGGAATCGAAGAACGCCGCCTGTATTGCTGTCCTTGTCTTTACCTCCGAATATGCGGCCTCTGCTTTCTTCAGGTTAAGGGCAAGCCTGCCCTCAAGCCAAGAGTCAAGATGCGCGTCCTTTTTCCCTTCCGGAAAATGTTCCCCTGAGGAAGCTACCAAGGAATCTATTTTCTGCCTGAAGCTCTCGGCGTCCGAACGTCTCCAGTCAGGGTCGTTCGCCTCTTCCGCTGCATAGACAAGGGAGAACCGCACGGCATCTGCCCCGTATTTTTCAAGAGCGTCGCGGAGGGTCACGAAATTCCCCTTGGATTTGGACATCTTCTCCCCCTCAACATTCACATAGCCGTTGGTGGTTATTGCAATGGGCCAGGCCTTTTCGGGAAAAAGCGCTACGTGATGGAAGATGTAGAAAGTCAGGTGGTTCTGGACAAGATCCTTTCCGCTCCCTCTTAGGTCAACCGGATACCAGTATTCAAAGCTCGCTTTCATCCTGTCAGCCCAATCGGGAGCGGATGCCGGTCGCTCGACTCCCCTGAAAACATAGTCTAGAATCCCGTCCGTCAAATCTTCCGGGGAAATTTTCTCCTCCTTTATTATGTGGGAAATTGTGTAATATGCCATGTAAATGACTGAATCAGAGAGCGTCTCCACAATCCAAGCAGTGTCCCATGGAAGGGGTGTTCCAAGGCCAGATCTCCTTGCGCAAGCCTTGTCTTTCAGCCAGTCGACAGTGTTTTCGAACTGGGTCCTATAAGATTCCGGATAGAATTTCATTTTTGAAATGGCCTTCTTCACGTCGGCCTTCCACTTTTCGTCTGAGAATTTCAGGAACCACTGGTTCTCAAGAATCTTGACAATACAGGGGTTTCCGCACCTGCAGACGACCGGCTCGTCCGATTCCCAGATTGATTCCAACACCCCTTCCCTTGAGAAATCTGCCTTGAGGGAAGCCTTCGCCTTTTCAACGGGCATTCCTGAGTATTTTCCTGAAACGGGAAGCATTTTCCCGGAATGGTGCTCTTTTTTGTAAATCTCCTCCGTTGCCTTTTGGAGAAGATCCTCGTCTGCCTGGCTGGCTATTTTGTATTTTCCGACAAGAAATTCTGACGGGTGCTCCGGATAGCCCCCGACTGCTATCACTGCGACAGGAACTAGGCTCTTTTCAAGGAGCTCTTTCGTTATTCCGTATTTTTCCAGATTGTCTGGATTTGAAAGAATGTCTTTTTCCACAACCCAGTCGAAGGGCGCGTGGGATGGGACGCTCATTACAACCCCCGTAGCGTGGTTGCCCCTTACGAATTTCGCCGGGAGAATTGTGACTTGCTTTCCCGTTGCAAGGGATTTGCACATCTTTCCGAATAGGCCAACCGGCAAGAACGTCTCGGAAATTTCCCCGACATCCTTTCTTTGGTTTGAGAGCTTTTCCGCCGCCATCTTTGAAACAACCCAGATCTCCTTTCCGACGCTGACATTTACATACTCAGCATCAGGATTGAGAAACATTGAAGTTGCCCCGAAAATTGTTTCTGGCCGAAGGGTTGCTGGAGCGAGGATTCGCCCATCAGGCAAAGCGAACTTCAGTATTGAGAACTCCTGCGGGCTTGCGCCCTCCCCGTCAAGGCGGTCGTGGTCCCCTGTCGGGCTTTGGCATCTCAGGCAATAGATTACTGGGTGCGTCCCCTGGACAACATATCCCAGGCGCTTGAGGGTCGTGTACTGCCACTCGACGAATCTGGAAAATGTCGGAGTCAGTTTTGTCGTAACGAACGCCCTCCTCCAGTCAATTGAGCCCCCGAGATTGTCAAGAGTCTCCCTGAAAATGCCTTTCCAATAATTTACAATGAAAACCGGCTCGGTAAAGTTGCCTATTTCCTCCTCCGGAACTCCTGAATCAACCAGTATTTTCCTCTGCCTTGCATCCCCTGCCTTTAGGCGCGCCGCAACCCCGGCAATCGGCTCTCCTGTCGCATGGAACCCGAACGGGAAGAGAACATTTTTTCCTTTGAGCCTCCAGTATCTTGCAACAGCATCAAGGCGGGTGAATGTGTAGCCGTGGCCAATGTGCATTGCGCCGTTCACATACGGAAAGGGGAAAGTTATCATGAATTTCTCCCTTGAATCCGGCTCTGATTCGAAAATTCGCTCACCCTTCCAAGAGTTCATTATTTGAGAGTCTTCTTCCATGCGATTGGAGAACTCCCTGAAAAGAGGTTTTTAAGGGTTCGGTGGATAATGGCGAATTTTGTCCCGGGAAAAACAACTTATTTTGCTGACGGCTTGCAAATGACCTAACAAGAGTCCATGTTCTCCGGCACAGATTTCGTTCGCTTTAGCTCGCTCAACATTCCTCTGATTCTCGTAACAAGTGACTATTCGTGCGTCCGAAAAGGACGCGCAGATTTTCTTACGCCAATCAACGGATTTTTGCTCCGCGGAGCATCGGACAAAGCCTTGGTTTTCTCAAAAGAAACGGGGGTTGTTGTGGACTGGACGGGAGTCGAACCCGTGACCTCAGCGTTGCGAACGCCGCATTCTACCACTGAACTACCAGCCCGTATTGCACAGAAATCCGGTTGCCTGCGCGGAGAGTTGGGGGCAATGCATGGTTTTTAATACATTTGGCTAGGGAAAAATAAGGAGAAAAAAAGGGGCTTGGGAGCGCCGAGAATGGGATTTCCCCTCCTACCTCGGGGCGTCGCCTTCGGCTCCGGAACCTTTTCTTTTTGCGTCTTCTTTCCTTTCCCCTCAAGGGTTTTTTCTTTAGCGAAAGAAAATTGGTTTGGGAGCGCCGAGAATGGGATTTGAACCCATACATCCCCGGAGGGAAACCAGCTCTCAAGGCTGGCGCGTTGACCGGATTTCGCTATCTCGGCTTTGGATTTTGAATCTAGTCTGTTGTTTATAAAAAGAACTTTCTTTTCCACAGGAGAAGATTTTATGTGCGGTTGCAAAGCCCTACCTGAGGCTTATAAAGAAGCACTGATAACTACTTCTCCAGTGGAACGGGAAATGGCGACAAAGGAAAAGCCTGCCTGGGCGGACTGCCCGGTCTGCGGGGATGCTGTTGATTTGTCCTTGAGGAAAAAGGGCGAGAGAATAGAGTGCCCTCATTGCAAGGACACTCTCATTGTTATTGAGGATTCTTCCGGGTTTCTTGAGGTAGAAGCCCTCGCCTGAGAAAGTTTTATTAGCAAATTGCCTATTTTCCAGTTATGAAGTGCAAAAAGGGGGGGTTTTACCTAGCAACTCTGTTGGTTATTGTTTCGGTAATTTTTCTCATGCCAGCATTTTCGCCAATTGCGGACGACGGTTCCTCGGGAACGACTTCGGTGTCTGTAAATTCAAGATCTGGGGGAGTTACGACAATCCATCCTTCTACTAACCGGCCAATCCAGATCGACGGCGTCAACTGCACGACAATAATCTCCTATTACAATTCGGCAAAGTCCAGATTTTCCCTGGCGCAGATCGAAAACAACCTCCAAGCAGTAAAGAGCATCAAGAAATATCTCTCAGACAACTTGTGGAAATACAACAGATGCATTGGGTTTCCGGTACCAATTGAGCCTGTCGCTAACGCGGATTTCTCGGAAACAGCAGTAAGACAGGTGGCATGCACAATGGATGTCAAGATTTGCCCGGACGGCTCAGCTGTTGGAAGGGTCGGCCCCAATTGCGAGTTCGCGCAATGTCCAACAGAGGGCACTACAACGAGCAAACAGCCCCAACTCATAAACAACTGCGAAACAATAATGAGAGAAATTACTTCCGCATACGGCGACTACCAGAACGCATATCGCCTGAAAAACACCGAAAAAATGGCAAGCATCAAGGGGGCGATTGCCAAACTTGAGCAGAGCCTTGAAGCGTGCCTTGGGGGAGAGACACGACCGTCTCCAAGCCGGACTGCTCCGGCGCAGGTGAAGCCAATAGAGAGCGCGGGCGTGTGCAACGACCTGAAAAGCGCACTAACAGAGACGCACAGCCAATACTGGAAATACGTACTTGAGGGGAATTTCTCAATGGCGGATCGGATGAATTCATCCCTTCTTTCAGAGGAGAAGAACTATTTCTTGGCCTGCATGGGAATTTATCTATATGAGGAGACAATTGCAGGCAAGGTTTTCCAGTGCAGGGATTTCTTGAAGACAAACGCGGTGCTGAAAAAGGATTATTTGGAAGCTTTCAAGGCGAACGATACAGAAAGGGCTGGCGCTATCGCTGACCGGATTTCTGAGGGGGTTGAAAGCTACCTATCGTGCGTCAAGGAAAAACTTGGCGGGCTTTCTGAAAAGCGCGAAACTTCATGCGAAGAACTTTCAAGAATAAACGAGGAGTATTCAAAGGCAAGAAGCCTGCTCTCCTCAAAGGACGAGGATTTGAAAGCGCTCGGTCTTGACAGAAACGAGGCAGTGAAAAGATTCGAGTCGGTTGAATACAAGCTGAAGGTCGCAAAGAGATACTGTTCCCTGACGGAAGATCCAAAAGGGGTTCCGAACAAGCCTATTCCTATGATTATGAGAGGGAACGTAACGAAGATAGCTACGGCGACAGAAGCACCCTGCGGTGAGGCTAAAGGTCTTGGCGAGAGAGTGATCTACCTGAAAGGGCTTCTCCTCCTCTCTGACGACGAGCTCTCCCAAAAAGGACTGGCAAGGGAAGATGTCAGGGAAAAGTTCGAGGATGCGGACAAGGCATATAACAAGGCAATGTATAATTGCGTTGAGAAAAGGAACACCACATTGTCGCCTGTTTCTGTGAATGGTCCTTGCTGGGAGGCAAAGGAACTCGAGCAGAGAATACTCTATATTAAAAAAATTCTAGGTCTTACGGAAAGCGAGTTTTCCGAAAAATTCGCGGGGAAGAACAGAACTTCCTTTGATGGCGAGCTCTCCGGCCTGTCTGGAAAATACTCTGAGCTTGTCTCAAAATGCAGAGAAGCGCAAGGAGAGAAAATCGCAAACAACCCGTGCGGAAAGTCCCCGGCAGAACTTCTTGAGAAATACTCTATAAGCGTCCAGAAAATGAACGATGCGCGTAAGTCTGGAGAAGAGTCTCTTTTCAAGGAGCTTGAGAAATCTTTGGTTGATCTCAAGAAAGAAATTTCTTCCTACAACAATTGCGTGGCAGGCCGGGAATTGGCTTCGGAAACCCATTCGTCTGCTGCGAGAAGCATTTCGGACTACTATCTGGCCCAGCTCGTAAAATTCCCGGGAAAAGAAACTGGAGACGGGCTTGCCGATGAAATTGCCCGGATGACTGCTCTCCGAGAAGAGATAAGCAGGAGAATAAGGGCGCTTGTCGAGAAAAGGACTGCAATTGATGCAAGGGAGCTTTCAGGAGTTGCAAAAATTGAAGTCTCGGATTCGGGAGTGTCTGTCAATGGGGAGAATGTCTCGGATTCAACTGAAGGAGGCGAGGTAATTGCCACTATCGGAATTTCGGAGGCTTCGATAGTTTCGGCGAACGGGACAGTCTCAATTGACGACGGGTCGGACTTTGAGACAACTGCAAATTCTCCGGTGACTGTTGAGAACGGAAGGCTGAAAATAAATGGCAGGAACGTGTCGGCAAGCCCGGGAGAGTTCTCGGCAGCCTTGAGGTTCGCTCCGGAAAAGGTTGAATTGGGCGAGGGGGAAAACGGAGAGCCCCAATATGTCGCAAAGGCTACTGAGAAAAGGAGGCTCTTCTTCATAATCCCGGTGACGTCCGAGGTTGTCCAGAGAATGAATGCCGAGAACGGTACTTTCTACAATGAAGAGAGGCCTTTCTGGGTGTTCCTTTCCTCCAAAGTCCAATAAAGGGCTAGCTGGAAAGGAGCTCCCTTGCGCGGGAAAGCGAGGGGGAAATTCCTGCCAAGTCCTTTCCCGCACCAGTAATAAAGTCGGGATTTCCCCCGCCCCTTCCCCCGGCAAGCTGAAAAACTTCCTCAGACAACTTCCGCAGGTCGAAGTGAATGTTCGGGTTTTTCGCAATTACTATTGAGAAGAATTCCCTCTCAATCCCGCCGAACAATAGGACAATTGCCTGCTCGTTTTTGGAAAGCTTTTCGGAAATTGCCGTCAAATCCCGCTTGTCAAGCACTCCGGAAAAGTCCCCGGAATAGAAAGAAAATCTTCCGATCTTTTCGGGGACAATTTCCGTCTTTTCAGCCAATTTGGAGGAGATTTTCCTCGAGACTTCCCGAAGGTGGATAAGCTCCTGTTTTTGATTTCCGGCAGTCGGAAGGATCTTTTCCGGCTCCACTTTCAGAGCGTCCGAGAGAAGAAGGGAATTGTTAGCAAGAATCCGGGCGACCTCCAGAGCGTTTTCTCCGGCAGAGAATTCCACAATTGCCTGTGAAGATGGTCTGGAAAACGAGAGTATTTTGAAAAAGCCGATTTCTTTTGCAGAGGTCAGGTGGGTTCCTGAACAGGCCGAATAATCCTCGCCAGCAATTTCAACTATCCTTATGTTTTTCTCAGGAAGGCGCTCGTCTCGCATCCTTGATTCTGGCAGAGCCTCCTTTGCTTCCCGCAGGGTCGGGAAAATGTGGCTTTTCACCGGAAGGGCTGAACGGATTGCCGAATTGACAAGGGATTCTGCCTCTAGGACTTTTTTCAGGTCGAGTTCTCCAGAGAGGAAGAGCTTGCCTTTTTCCGGGTAAAAGTCCGCCTTTTCAACTGAAATTTCTGGCTCTATCAGTTTCAGGCGGGAGACAAATAGGTGTTCTCCAGTGTGGAGCTGCATCAGGGGGAATCGGAAAGACCAATCGATTGAGCAGGAGACTTTCCCGAGGGAGACTGGAGAATCCACCTCGTGGAGTATTTCCCCATCATTCTCAATTGTGTCCAAGACTGCCGAATCGCCTATTTTCCCCCGGTCTCCGGGCTGGCCCCCTCCCCGCGGGTGGAAAGCGGTCCGGTCAAGGATTGCAAAGTTTTTTCCGGAAAGAATTTTCATCCCAATTGCGTCCGCTGAGAACTCTTTCAGGAAAGGGTCAGTCAAATAGAGCTTTTCGGTCAGTGGCATTGGGAAAGAGGAATGCGAACCCGGCTTTTAACTTTTGGCAGACGTGGGGAGAGGGGGGAATTTGGGAGAAGGTGCCAAATTTCCTTTCGCATTATTTGATGGCGCATTGTCCCGATTTTCCGGGAAAACGGGTTTTCCAATTTTCTCTGAAATGAATTTTCTGGCTGTTTCGGATTGGGCGAAAAAGACATTCCTCCATTTTTCAAGGTCGAGGCAGGAAAGAAAGCCTATTGATACCTCTTTCTTGAAAAGTTTCGGAAGCTCTTTTGAAAGCAAAAGAAGGTTTTTCCGTATAAATTCTTCTCAATCAGCAGTCTCAAGAGTAACTGTTCCGAGTTTTCCTCCAGAAAAGTCCGGGCAGGTGAGCTCTTCTTCAATTGTCTTTTTCATGGAAATAGGAAACTTCTCGGAGCCCTGAAAAGACGTTTCAAGTAATTTTCCGTGGGGCGGACGATTTTCAGAAGACGCATTGAAGCCAGCCTGTCGCGCGCAGTTGTCGCTTTCGCCATGAAATTGACTGTGTTTGCGACAAATGCAGAGTACATAAGCGCCGCGGATTCCCTTGAGACTGGAATTTTTTCCGGAAGAATTTCTCTGCAATGGGGGTTGCCGCCGATCCCACAAGTTCGGTCCGGATTTTGTCTTTGGGAAAATTGGCAAGGTCATTTGAAAGCCTGTGGTCAATTATCTCGGACGCCCTTTCTGGCAGGACTTGTTTTGGAGGCCTCCCTCTGGCTTGCGTCAACAATGGCAATTGAGTATTTTGGAGAAATCCGGGAGCTCTTGGAACGCAAACCCAGGAAAGAGAGGGAAAAATTGGAAAGGGCATCTTGGCTCTGAAAAACGAATCCTATTTTCAACCACTTTCTTCGAGGGGAATTCGGAATATGTGAAAATGCAGGCTGTCCGGTCAATATCTGGGGAGATGTTGGAAGTGACTATTAAGGGCATTTCGGAAGAGTCTTACTCGAGGAGAGGTTATATCTCCTCATTTTTCCTCGGAAATTACTGAGGTGCGTCGAGGATTGCTCCTGCCTTTGGAGCGGAAGCGTATTTCTGGACGCGCTCCACCCGTTCAATTCCATCCGGCCGGACAAAGGCCATTCTGAGCGCCGTGTAGTTGAAATCCTTCCTGAAAAGCTCCTTCAGGGCGTCTATTGTCGCATATGCTGCGTCCTTCTCGGAGAGCTCGTTTACTGACCCCTTGCAATATCGGGCTTTCAGTTTAGGTGCGAGCTTTTTCACCTCGAACTTCCTGCCAACCAATACAACCGGAGCAGTATGTTGATGGAAAGGTTGGTTGTGCTTTACTGTGCAGATTTCCCCGTCTTGCCCGACGAAAAGGGCGTCCGCTGAAGGAGTCACCTTCTCCAGGGCGTAGCCTAAGCCCCTTTCATAAGGGTCTACATCGTTTGTCATTGCCTCGTATGCTTGGGCGAGCTCCCTTGTTAGGGGAATTGCGTCCTGATTTTTCCACGAGAGGGCAGTTATTGTTTCAAAAAGGGCTTCAACCGCTCTTTTCTCGTCAATGTACGTTTTCGGAACGAAAACTGTTGCAAGATTCAGCACAACTCTTCCCAGACCAGGATAATACCTGTCATAAACTGTGTTCACATTTATGTAGGAAGGAGGCCTTCCGGGAAACTGCGCGGGCAGGTCAAGGCTGTCTAGTCTTCCCTCCTCCCGGTTAAGAGCGGTTTTTATCTTGTCTATTTCGGCGGGGAGATATCAGGAAGGCGTTCCTTCCACGTCTTCCCCTATCTGGCTGTTCGTCCTAGCTCTTTTGTTAATGAACTCCCCTCTTACCTTCTCAAGGTCCGGGTTGTGGTTGTCGTGGGTATATGAAAATACGAGAACCCCTCTTCCCGAGGTTCTCAGAGCCCCTCCCAAGACCCAGAAGCTCGAGTCTCTAATCTCGTCTATTCCCAAATCTTCCTTGGTTATCAGACCCCCTTTTCCTGCATCCATCTTAGTTTTCCTCCTTGTGCGCCTTTCTAATCTCAGAAGCTATTGCAACAACAGTGTCTTCAGGAACCTCGGTTATGCCGTCGGCAGTAAGAGCCAGAAGCTGGAAATCGTCATTTTTGGCCGAGCAGAAATTGTCCCTGTTCGTTCCGGCGAAGAGCGCTTCCACAAGGCCCCTTATTGCGTCTTCCTCAGTCCTTTTTTTGTTCTTTGCCGCGAAATTGTCAAGGACTGCTGTTGCGAAAACCGAACCGGAGCCCTTCATAAAGTGGCTTGTGTGCGCCTCCATGTAGGGGCCGTCAATGTCATACACAAGAGGGACTCCCTCGTTACTCACTCCTGCGACAAGATGCCCGGCGTCCTCCCCGATTTCCGTGTTCCCTAGGCAATAGAGAAGCCCTGCCGCCCGTGTGACATCCATCAAAACCCGGTCATTATTGCCCTTGGATTCGCTGTTGAATTCGTCCGCATATCTTCTTGCGGCATCAGCTATTATGAAATGGGCTACGTCAATTGCGGAAACTAGGCCTGTCGAAGCAACTGCGAATTTTCCATAGGGATGGACTTTTTTCGTGTTGTTCACATATGCCCACTGTTCTCCCAAGCTTGTCTGGCGGTCGCCCCCGATTATGACACCTTGCCGTTCGGAGCCTTTGCCATATGTTATTGCACCAATTACTGTTCCGCTGTGTATCGCTTTCCCGTCCTTTATTCTGTAAATGAAACTTCCCGGGCGGACTCCTGGGTTCTGGCTTGACGCAATTTCCCGCTCAAACCCTTCGACAGCCCCGGGATATCCCCTCTGAGCTCCCTTAAAAGAGCCAATAAGGTTCGCATAGCTTTCCAGTCCCGCAGGAACGGAAGGCCCGCCAGTCTGTCCGGCAAAAAGAACTGCATTTCGTTGCATTTTTCCCCTTCCAAGAACAAAACAGGACAGACCTGTTTATAATATTCACTATTTTCAAGAGATTTTAAACTATTTTCGAGTGGTTCTGAAGGCAGTCAGAACTCTAGGGAAAACCCCTTTTCAGCCAAATTGGTTTCAAAGCCAAGGACTTGGAGAGCCGATACAATTGGCGAGCCTTTTTTCGCGTGCGCAACAACAACTTTTTCAGGGGAGCATTTCTCGACAAATGAGAGTATTTCGGAAAATCCGGCATGGTCTGATAGGGGGATTGCGGAATCATATCCGGAAAGGAACCTTCCCCGGGATTTCGCCCATCCAGTGAAAACTGCGGAGCGGAAGCCAAGGGACTCGAGCTTTTTTGAGAATATTGTGCTTTTCGCAGTCAATGGGGCTATTACAATTGAAGGCTCGCCAGAATAGACCTGTTTGTCCGCCTCTTTTGTCCCGAAGAGAAGGGAGTTGCCTATTTCCGCTCCATGCCTCTCGGAGATTTTGTTCGCTGAATAGACATTTGCCTGGACAACCGGAACAATTCCAAGCTCCTTTGCGAGGCGGGTCAGGACCTGAGCCTTGCCATAGGAATAGCCGTAGAAAACAGCCCTCTTGCTTTTCGATGATTCGAGGAAAGCCCGGGAAGACTCTATTATTTCCTCGATTTTTGGAAAGGAGAATTCTGGAAGGGCGAAGGTCGAGTCAACAATCAGGACATTGCATTTCTCAGGCTTTGCTCCCTTGAGGAAGAACCTGTCAATTGTTGAGAAATCCCCTGTATAGAGGACCTTTCCTTTGGATGTTCCTATTGACACCATTTTCGAGCCGACCATATGGCCAGCATCAGAAAGGGAGACATTTTCCAAGGAGAGCCCGTTAGGGAGGGAAATCCCATAGCGTTCCCGGGCAAAGTCAATTGTTTCAGTGGAGGCAATTGCCCTTGAATCCGAAGAAATTTTTCTCGGGAGATGGTCCGTATGGGCATGCGTTGTCACAAAATCGCCTCTCGGGCTTTTCGGATCGAGTTCAAGGGAAAACGCCCCGTCTTCCAAAAGAAAGCCCCCTCCAGAAATGGCGGAAATTCTTGCCATTTTTCAGTTCTTTTTTTGGTTGTTTGGCGCGCTTTCCTTTTGAAGGAAAGGAAGGTTGTCAACGAAAAGGGCTATTAGAAGGAAGGGTATTGTCAGAGCGCCGGCAACCGCCGGCCAATATGCATAGCCGAAGTTGAAGACTCCGACAACAATCCAGATTGCAACAATTACCCCTAGGACAATTAGGAGAACGCGCTCTTTTCTTTCCACGAAAGCCCCCTCCGGGAAAGGATATAAAATGGTTGTTGTTTTCCTTCCGGTAATGGGCATTCAACTCCGGGAAATAATACCTGAAGAGGCAATAAGGAACGTAGAGCCCGGATTTTTCAGAGGAAAGAAGGTCTCTGTCGATGCTTTCAACGCAATTTACCAGTTCCTCTCAACAATAAGACAGCAGGACGGAACACCTCTTATGGACTCCCAAGGGAGAGTGACAAGCCATCTCTCAGGAATTTTCTACCGGAACCTCCGGCTAATTGAGGCAGGGATATCAATTTCCTATGTTTTCGATGGGAAAGCAAGGGCGGAGAAACTCGAAACCCTGAAAACAAGGGAAAAGGCAAAGCAGGAAGCGGAGGAAAAATACGAAGAGGCTCTGAAAGAGGGGGATTTTGAGAGCGCTAGGAAATTCTCCCAGAGAACAAGCAGGCTTGATGAGGGAATGATAAAGGAGGCAAAGGAGCTTTTGGAAGCTCTTGGAATACCTGTTATCCAGGCTCCGACCGAAGGGGAGGCGCAAGCAAGTTTCCTCGCAAGGAAAGGGGTTGTTGATTTCGTTGCAAGTCAGGATTATGACTGCCTTCTTTTCGGGGCTCCGAGCCTTGTACGGAACCTGAGCGTAACTAACAAGCGGAAAATGCCCGGAACCTCGAGATATGTTGATGTCCCAATTGAAATAATTGAGCTTGAGAGCGTTCTGAAAGGTCTTGGGATTAGCCGGGAACAATTAATAATTCTTGGGATTCTTGTTGGAACTGATTATAATCCTGGCGGAATCAGGGGAATTGGACCAAAAAAAGCTCTCAAATTAATAAAAACTGGAAAAGAATTTGACAAATTGTTTGAAACATTCAAAGGTTCCTGGACATTTGGAATAGAACCGAAAAATTTGGCTTCATTATTTGAAAAACCTGCTATTGATGACACTATAAGTAATTTGGATAAGAAAAAAATTGATTCCGACAAAATTGTCGAAATAATGTGTTCTAGACACGATTTCGCAGAAGAAAGAATACGAAATTCGCTTGATAAAGTTTTAAAAGAGATAAATGAAGCGGAAAAACAAAAGGGTCTTGATTCATGGTTTTAAAATTAAAAATGACAATTAAAAGTTTTTTCCAATTGAAAAAGGTTGTTATTAGAGCGATTATACTGTCTTGTAGTTGTGTTCTGGTCCATTTTTCTTCCTAGGGTTCGTTCGTTGGTCAGTTCTCACTCCAGAAGAACCAGTATCTTCTGAAGCAATATTGCATTAGCAACTGCAAGTGCGACTATTGCTCCTAGCAGTGCTCCAGTCACTACTATTTTACCCCCCTCCAATACATATATGTCGACTTTTTGTTTAAAGAGGTTATTGTAAATACCTTACAACAGTGCTATTCTGTAAAGTGACTGAATGGGGACGAAGGTTCAGCTGCTTCAAAGGTCAATTGGCAGGGAGGTTGACTCGTTATGCCTATTGAGTATTTGCCTAAATCAACTACATAAAGAGAGGCAAGATTGCAAATTCCAGACTATCAGCAAGAAAACAAGTTATTTCCTTTGGAATCAGAGCGGTTTCAAAATTAGCTACCAGCCTATTTACAGGGATATGTTTGTCCCCTTCTGATTCGAACCCTATTCCTGCAAAAACAAAACAGGTATCTGATGGCTAGCTGAATATTCGGCAATCTTGTGTGCAGTGCACATATTTGAAAGCCCCTTCTGGGGTAGGGAGAAGAGAAAGTTCCCAGTCTAGAAACCCCTTCAGCTCCTCCCGGGTAAATTGTTTCCAATTTCCCGTAGCTAGTTATTTCCCTGCTTTTTTGGAAGGGATGAATTGTTTTGGAAAAAAACGTTACCATCTGATAAAGGTTATTTATGCGAATTCCTCGAAAATCTCTGATTTTTTGGCAATAATTGCTGCCCCGAAAATTGAGAATGCTGTCAGAATCCGAAGAATAAAGTCAATAATTATTACAACAGGAAGTTCATTATGCCCCTGAAGAATTCCGGAAGAAATGAAAAGAACGAACCCGTTGAAGAAGAGGCCGAAGAAAAGGAGAATGAACACAAGGTCCTTTTTGGTCATTGTGACATATGTGTGGGAAATTGTCACTTTTTTGAACACAAGAAGAGTTATTGTCCGAAGGGCTATTGCATAGATGAGGAGGTAAAATACCGACACTACAAGCCCCGGGGCGAGGGAGAGTTCCATTGGCTGTTGTAATTAGGCTACAACTATTTAACATATTTGAGAAAACTAGCCTGTCTTCACTTCCCCGAACCAGGGGCGGATTTCTATTTCGACAGACGGATAGTTCCCGCCGACTTTTTCGAACTTGAAGAATACTTGGCCATCCGGGCACCCGTCCCCGCTTTCAACGCAGAGGCAAAGAGGAAACCTCTTCCAGATCATTAGATTTTCCGGGAGAGTTGAGCGGTTCCAATAGATTGAGGAATTGTCAACAGAGAAGGTTATTCTGTCCAAGTCTTCCTTTGGAATTACCATTTTTCCGGTGTTTCGGAGCTCCGCGCAGAGAATATTTCCCTCGTGCCAGATTGCCTCAAGCTTGTATGAGGTCAGTTTGTCTCTCTTCAGATCCGATAGCCCCGGATAGGGCTCTTTCGGCCCGATAATGTCGGCAATGTGAAAGTCGGGGAATGTCATTGAAATACCGAAATAGAGGACTAGGGGTATTGCCACAAGGAAGACAAATGGGAGAATTTTCAGAAGGAGAGATTCTTTTTTCTGTTTCCTTATCCGCTCGACTTGGAGATATTTTCTCCCCTGATAAACGTTTATTTTCCCCGAAAGAGTCCCGTTCCCCTCGAACCGCGGGCCCCATGCATAGATTGTGTCCGTAGTGTCTGTGATTGAGAGCCACCCATCTTTTTCGTCAGGGCCTCCCGCGAAAGAAACAACTCCTTTGACATTCACAATTTCCTCGGATGGCTCGAGCTTGAGGGCGTCGGATATTTTGATTGTTTCAAGGCGTTCCTTTCCTTTGCCAGCGGAATTGCCTTGCTCTTGAAGTTGATTCACCATTCGGCAAGACTTTTCCACAAACCCAATTATAAGCTTTAATTGTCTGGGCGGTTTTCGGGTTTTCGGAATAGAACTCTTGCGTTATTTTTTGTGAGGGCCTGCCAAAAGACGACAGGCCCCTTCCGGCCGAATTGCCTTTCAGCAACAAAGCCGGATTCCCTTGGGAGGGGGGAATATTACGGGCAGTAATTTGCAAATATTTTGTATAAAAGCCTTTCGGTTGTATTAAATTTACAACAAGAAAGATTTAAATTGGAAAATTGTACAATTATCCAGTGGTTCAAAACAGGGGACAGCGGACTGGAGAGGATTCTCTTCCTGAAAGTGACAATTCCCACAAACCGGGCAGTTCCCCTTCTGAAGAAAAACGGGCTCTTGCCGAGAAAATAACCCGGGCGTTCGTCAACACAATAAGGCAAATCACCCCAAACTACCAGAGAAGGATTCTTCTGTTTCTCGCAAAAAACAGGGGGAGAAAATTCACGAACATCCAGATTTCCCAAGCTCTGGATGACGACAGAAGCAATATATGGCGCTTCATGAACAACTTGATTGAAGAGTCTGGGGAACATTCGCTAATAAGCAAGATAATTGAGGGAAACGACATATATTATTCTTGGAACGAGCCTGACATCAAAATAGACGGCCTCATGGTCTCGGAAATACTCCGGACTCTCGCGGAAATAGAGGCGCTTGCAAAGGAAAGGGAAAAATAAGGAATGTAACCTGATAATTTTGTTCGTCCTGAAGTAAGTTACCGCAGGAAACTAGCGTTCGCATCCAACTTCAACAACGTTTTCAAGGGGCTTCTTCCGAGGTTCACCTTGTTTGCGGTCCTAGTATATTTTCTGATTTACTCTCAAACAATCAACTTTCTCCTAACTCTCCCAGGGAAGCATCCGAACGCGGTTATTGACGGAATGTCCGGAATCCTCGCTCTCTTATGCGCAGTCACATATTTCGTGATTGCCAAACCGGCGGTAATTGCGGGAAAACTGAAGGCAGATTCGATAAATGGCGCTTTCAAAATCCGAAAAGGAAACTCTCAAGGGAGCTTATCTTCCTGCCAGTTATCGGGAGCCCGTCTTTTTTCAGCAGCGCCTCCTTTCCCGGAGAGCCTCCCTTGCCGGAATATTCCCCGACAGACCAGTCTGAACGGACAACACGATAGCAGGGAAGCTCTTCCGGACGGGCGTTCTTCCGCATAAGGGTTCCGACAGCCCTTGCGGCTCCGGGCCTTCCGGCGGCTCGAGCAAGGGCTGAATATGTAGTGACTTTTCCACGAGGAACCTTCTTCAGCAAGGAATAGACTTTTTCCGAAAACGAATCCTCAGCCATTCTTGGGAATTTATTTAACCACCTTGTTAAATCTTTTCTCAAGAATGGCCAGAGGGGAAACAGACTATTTTCTCGAGAGAGCGGTTCCTAGGAAGCACACTCGGAAAAGCGTTGAGGCTCTTCTCGGAAAGCCCAAGTTCGAATATGACCTAAATTCAATAAACGCATGCATAAATTCCCCTGCATGGGAGCTCTTCGACCGGGGGGGGAAAAGGTGGAGGCCGAAGATTTTTTCCCTAATTCTCGGAGCTTTCGGGAAGAAAGATCCGTGCAACCTTGGGGCAGTTGTTGAGATTGTCCATAACGGGACGCTTGTAATTGACGATATCGAGGATTCCTCGAAAATGAGGCGGGGGAAGCCAACACTGCACAGAATATACGGAACGGATGTTTCAATAAACCTCGGAAACGCTCTCTACTATCTTCCCTTGAAAGGGATAATTGACGGGAAAATCCCCGAGAAAAGCAAGCTCGCCCTTCTTGAAAGTTATTCGATTGGAATGATACGGATCTCCCACGGCCAGGGCCTGGACATCTGGTGGCACAGGAATTCAATATACCCAACAGAAAGGCAGTATCTCCAGATGTGCGCATACAAGACAGGGACTCTTGCAAGAATGGCGTCTGATTTTGCGGGAATTGTCGCTGGGATTCCCGGAAAAAGGAGGGAGGAGATAAATTCATTCGCGGAGAGCCTCGGGGTAGCGTTCCAGATAAAAGACGATCTCCTTGATCTGGCGGGCGATTTCAAAAAGTTCGGGAAAAAAATAGGGGGGGACATTACCGAAGGAAAAAAGACATTGGCAGTAATATACGCCCTGAAAGCCCTCGGGAAGGGGGAGGGCGCTGAACTGAAAAGAATACTGTCAATTCACACAAGGGATCCGAGGAAAATAGGGCGGGCAATATCTCTGATAAAAAAGAGCGGGGCAATTGAGCGCTGCAAAGAGAGGGCGTTGACGCTAGTCAGGGATTCTTGGAAGGTGGCAGAGAGGCACCTTCCTGACTGCATGGAAAAGGGAGAATTGGATAAGCTCGCCAATTTCCTTGTTGAGAGGGAGTTTTGAGAAGATTACTATCCTACAAGGCGCAAAATCTTGAGCTTGGCGAGATTGGCGAAAGGTTAAAAGGAAAAGACATTTACCTGATGTTCGAAAATGGCAAAGCTAACTCCTGCAAGCGTTTTCGAGCCGGCTGAATTCAGGGAATATGAATTCTCCGAACTAATCGGGACAATCAGGTTCCTTGTTGAAATGGAAAATTTCAACGATGGCTATTCGACAAGGAAAGGGTTCGCGAAAATGGACCTAATCGGAAGCAAGGCAAAAATAGATTGTCCGGATGACCTATTCTACGGCGCTCCGCACATTGAGAATTTCTCGTTCGTGAAAAAGAAAGGGGAGTGTCCGGGAACCCTAGTTATATTGAAAGACAGGCTTATTTTCCACACAACCCGCTCATACAGGCTATCCTGTCTCACCGGAACGCAGAAGGAGGCCGAACTTGCCAAAATGAAGGCAGACATCGTTTCCAAGGCGAATTCGAAAGGGCTCTTCTTCGAGGGGAATATTGAGAAATTCACCCTTACTAGGCTAGGAGATTTCTCGAAACTTGAGACTATGCTGTTCGTGCAGGATGCGAAAAGCGCGCTCTTCGGGCTGGAACTCAGGGCATTTTAGGGAGAGAAGAAGAAGAAAGAATGGAAAAGCCGGGGAAATTCGCAAGGGAGCGCAAGAGGCCTTCTGGTCTCGGGCTATTTCTAATACTTTTGGGAATATTTTTCCTAATGCAGGAATATGGAATACTTCCAAAGGATTTGCCGGTATTCCCAATTGTCCTGATTATTGGCGGGATATTCCTAGTTATAACAAGCGTTTTTTGAATCCAAAAGAGGGAGAATATAATAAAAGAGAGTCCGCCCTTTTTTACTTGGCAGACATTTTGCCCTTTGGCTTAGAATTTCTGCTTCTTGACAAAAGGTCCAACAACGGGAATCAAAAATTCTTTTCCTTGGTAAGCCTTTATCATGCAGAAAATCCATCCGATAAAGACGACAAGTCCCCAAACAGGAAGGAGAATCCAGCCCAAAACTGGCACAAGAGCCAGCACGAAATAGACAACAATTACCGCAATAGAAGCCGCAATTGACTGGAGGGCATGGAACCTGACAGTCTTGTTCTTCTTTTCAGCAAAGAGGAATATCAGCCCAGTTATCCAACCGAAAAGATATGCCAATGCGCTTTCAAGCTTCTCATCCAACCCTAAAGACGTGTTTGCCATTTTTCACTCAGAATGGCAGGTCAGGTTATAAACATTTTGGATTCCTTACCAGAACCGGGTCTTTTTAAACCATTGACAAAGATTAGCGAAAAATCCGCAATACGAACTTTCTCGAAGTTGAAAGCAA
>JBBIPP010000011.1:45741-62815 GCA_037442745.1 archaeon | reverse complement strand
GAAAGTTCGTATTGCGGATTTTTCGATAATCTTTGTCAAGGGTTTCAACAGTCCCTATAGAGATATAAAATCACCCATCAAAACCACTGCCGAATATTTGCCCCCCTCCAAAATGTCTTAGGTTCGTTGCCCCAAGGAATTTTTTCAGAACTTGAAGAACAGGGATGCCTGGGTGCAAAAACCCCTTCCGAAAGTTATTGGAGCCAATAGTCTCGGGTTTGTATCAACTAATTGCCCGAAGGGATTGAAAGAATTGCCTGAAAACGCCCTCACCTCTGAAAAGGCCAAAAACAATTAAATATAACCTCTCCCAATTTGTTTTACTCGCAAGAGTGACAATATAGCGAAGAAGAAAAAGGAGAATATGCTAAAATGGCAAAAAACACAAGAAAAGGGCAGGGCGCGCTGGAATATCTGATAACATACGGCTGGGCAATACTGATTATTGTAATTATCGGGGGGGCGCTTTTCGCCCTCGGGGTTTTCAATCCCTCAAGCTGGGTATCGAACAAAAGGGCGACGGGATTCGCATCAATCCACGTGAAAGACTGGAAAATAGAGACTAGCGGGGCATCTTTCGTACTCGGAAACAAGATTGGGGAGCCGATTTACCTTCAAGCAATTAACCTCACACAAACAGGTCAGTCGACTGCCTGCTTCTCGAATTACACAGTTGCAGTTCTCGGAAACCTGACTGCTGACGAGACTGGAAAGCTCTTCTCGGCAATGGAAGGGGACTATGGAGGAGCTCTCGATAACTGCGGTTCTGCAGGAGTCGGAAAAGCATACACACTGACAGTCCAGATCCAGTACGAGACAACAAGCGGAGTGACCCATCTTGATTCGGGCACAATAACAGGGAAAGTCGAGGTCTAAACGCTTCTAAATATCCGATAAAGAGACAAGGGGATTCCTTTATCTTTCCCCTAAAACCTTATTTTTTCAGGCACCTGCCGGCATTTATTTTTTGTCAAAATCCCTATTAGCAAGAAAAGCACCAAGTCCAGCAACAAGAAGGGCTAGGAGCCGAAAAACCCTTGAGAGCGCCCGGGCAAGCTCGTAATTCGATGAGCCGACTGGGAAGACTGCCAGCACTAGCGCAGCAAACGTCTCTAAAAGCACAACCAATATGAATGCCTTGAGCATTATCCCGACGCTTCCGCCGAACCTCTTTGCGAACCTGTACGCAATTAATGTTGCAACAACCCCGGCAACAACCCCAAGATATGCGAGATAATCAAGAATGTTGTAGATTCCTTGGTAATCAATTGCCACAAATACTGCCAAATCCCTGACTGATATTTATCATATGCTCAAAATATAAATACCAAGAGAGGCCAAATTTACAAAATTCGGTGAATAACAAAAAATGGACACTAAACGAAAAGGGCAGGGCGCGCTGGAATATCTGATAACATACGGCTGGGCAATACTGATTATTGTAATTATCGGGGGGGCGCTTTTCGCCCTCGGGGTTTTCAATCCGGCGACCTGGGGCTCGAACAAGAGGGCGACAGGATTTTCAAGCCTACAGATTTCCGATTGGAAGCTCAACTCTTCAGGCCTTACAATTCTTGTCGGAAACAGGTTCGGGGACGCAATAACAATAACGAACCTCTCGGCAACAAGGTCGGGGGCAACCGGTGAATGCCACTATAACGAAACCACGGAAATCCAGCTCTCCGCTGACGGGACTGCTATCCTTCCTGCAACTTCAAACGTAACCAAGTGCCTCGGAACGCTCACTACAGGAAAGACATACACGCTTTCCGCAAGCATCTATTTTGACGCAGGCGGATTGACCCACGTCGATACCGGAACAATAACCGGGAAGATGGAATAGTTAGCAAGGCAGTTTCCTGGGGAGGCCGGCGCTTTCCCCGGAAAGTTTTTTTTTAAATTCAATCTATTTTTATTTCATATTCCCGATATCCGGGAGCGAACTTTCTCTTCTCCTCCGGGAAATCAAGATAATTGCGGAGCTCCCGAGACTGGAGTCTTCCCACACTTTCAGAAATCATTTTGGCTCCCAAAAGTCGCCAACCTCATGGAATATCCGAGGACAATCCGGGCCCTCCTCTTCTTCGGAAGGTCTCGAAGAGCAAGATTAGCAGTCTGAAACGGCAAACTCAATTGGAAGCTTTACTCCCGCAGGTTTTTAACAAGCCCCAATTTTCCGGAAGAATCAGAAAATTTCCTCAGTCGGATATACGTATACCCCGTGGCTTGTCATCTGGAGGGGATGTATTTTCATTGAGTGTATTGTGTCCCTCATCTTCCGGATGCTTAACGAGCGCATGAAAACGTTCCCGACCTTTACGTAGTTCATGTTAATTACCCCGTCGGCCGCGAATTCCTCGACCCCGAATGTCGAGAGCCCGTCCGACCCCTCCTGGATTTCGGATATTATGAGGGTTGTTATGTTTCTTTCCCTGAGAGATTTCCCCAGCTCAAGGAGGGATTTCCTGAACTTGTACTTGTCCTCGAAGAAGAGCCCGAGAATTGAGGACGATTCAATAACTACCCGCTGAGCCTTCATTTCGTCCACAATTTCCTCCAAATTCGCCTTGAATTTCTCGAAATCATAGAGCTCGAAGAACTTTACTGCGAATGACTTTTTCCTTATTAGATCATAGAAATCTAGGCCGAATAGCCCAGCGTTCCTTATGAGAGTTTCTGGCTGCTCCTCAAGGGATATGAAAACACCCGGTTCTCCGTTCTTCGCCCCGTGATAGAGGAACTGCATTGAGAAAGTAGTCTTTCCGGTCCCGCACATTCCGGAGAGAAGGACGAGGGAACCACGGGGAAGCCCCCCTGCAACAATGTCGTCAAAGCCGGAAATCCCCGACTTTGCCCTCTCGACTTTGTTGTAGTTCTCCATAATCTGGATTACTGTCATTGGCTGTTCGCGGATGGCAACAGATTTCTGAAGGGGCGCTTCATTTGCCTCTTCAGGAGCATTTGCAGACGTGGCTTCCCCTTCAGCCATTGGTTTGAACAATCTGATTGCCCTGCTTAAAAATACTTTACCATTTGCCCCGGCGATTGCTTTCCTCCGGGCTCAGAAAAGGGGCTTTTCCATTGAAGGGGGCGCCTCGATTCCGAGAATTTTCAGAATTGTCGGTGCAATTGAGGCGAGGCCCCTCCCACGAGCAAGGCGCGCTCCCGAAATTCCCGGATTCCTGCTTGCAATAATTACCCTTACGGGGTTCAATGTATGAGAAGTCCTCCATTCCGGAGTCATGTCCTCGCAATTCCCGTGGTCAGCAGTCACTATTAGCGTCCCGTTCCTTTGGAAGACTGCGTCAGCAATCCGCTCAATGCAGGAATCGACCTTTCTCGCCCCAAGAAGTGTCGCATCCCAGTTCCCTGTGTGTCCTACCATGTCGCCGTTGACGAGGTTTGCGATTATTACGTCATGCCGGTCGATTTCCATAAGAAGCCTCTCAGTTATTGCGTCAGCAGACATTTCAGGGACGAGGTCATATGTCGCGACCTTCGGGCTCGGGACAAGAATTCTCTCCTCCAAAGGATAAGGAGTCTCCACCTGGCCGTTGAAGAAAAAAGTCACATGGGCGTATTTCTCTGTCTCCGATATTCTCAATTGGGAGAGGCCAGCGAGGGAGATGATTTCCCCAAGGAATCCTTCAGGTTTCTCGGCCGGGAAAGCGAAGAACGTCCGCTCCCCGAGGCCATCAATTGGCGAATAATAGTCAGTCATCCCGACAAAAACAGGGAAAAAGTCCCTCTTCCCCCTCTCGAATCCCGAAAACTCCCGCTCGACAATTGCCTGCGTGAGCTGCCTAGTCCTATCTGTCCTGAAATTGAAGAAAATGACGGAATCGTTATCTCCTATTCCCGGATAGTCCCTCCTAACTCCCGGAACAACGAACTCGTCCGTTTCTCCCTTCTCATAGCAGGAGAGGAGGAATTTCTCCGGGTCGGAGAACGAATTTTGCGCCTTTCCGAAGAAAATTGCATCATATGCCTTTTTTGTCCTCTCCCATTTCTTGTCCCGGTCCATTGCATAATACCTGCCGGAAACTGTCGAAATCTCGCCGAATCCGAGCTCAGAGAGTTTTTCCAAGAGCGCCCGGAGGTTTCCGATGCCGTTTTTCACGGGAGCGTCCCTTCCGTCAGTTATTGGATGGACCTTGATTGACGAGAGCCCCTCTCTCTTGCATAGCTCAAGGATTGCGAACAAATGATCAATATGGGAATGAACCCCTTCCTTCTGCACAAGGCCGATTATATGGAGCGCCGAGCAATTGCGCTTGCAGTTCTCGATTGCAGAAAGAAACGCGCCGTTTTTGAAAAAATCCCCTTCCTTGATTGACTTGTTTATTTTCTCAAGCGACTGGAAAAGGACTCTTCCCGCGCCAATTGTCAGGTGGCCGACTTCTGAGTTTCCTTGATAGCCTTCCGGAAGGCCGACGAAATTCCCGGACGCCCCAAGAAGGGTGTTTGGGTATTTCAAGACAAGCCTTTTCTCAAAGCTCTCCCGAGAGAAGCTCTCGACAGCGTTCATTTCGGAACTTTCCCGAAATCCCCAGCCGTCCCTGATTACCAGAACAAGGGGGCAGTTCTTCTTCCGTTCAGGCATTTCTTCAACGAGAATTGCCTTTCCCCAGCTATAAATCTATTTCAGGAAAGAACTGCCGTCCTTTGCCTCTTGGCCCGGGCCCCGTCCCCTCCTCCACTCCAGTTCAGGGAGGACGATATTGGGAATTGTTGCCCCGCCCTCGCACGCGCACTCACGTTAGATGTTGTGCATCACAATCATGCGCGTTCGGCTATGGGCGGGGCGGGGGAAACCCCCATCCGGCGTTTAATAAAATACCTCTTTTGCGCGCTTGAGTAGGCGCCTGAAATGCGCAGGACGGACCTCTTCTCCCTTGCCGAGCCCTTCGCAGTCAGCTACTTTCGCGCAGGCCCAGGAGCCGTCCTGCCTTAGCTCGAAAGGATAGAACCTGCAGACAAGGGGCCTCTTCCCGTAAATCCGGCAGAGCCAGCTCTCCGTATTCAGGAAAAAGCAGTTCCCGGAGAGTTTCCTCATTCTTCTTGAATAGGCGTCCTTCCGCCCAGACCGAACGGAGAAAGTCTCCTTTGAAATTCCATAGGCGAGGGAGATTTCCCCAGCTTCCTTTTCCGAAAATATTATCCTTCTTCTGTGCTTTCCAGAATCCCGACAGCATTCCGCGCAGATTGTGCAGTCAAAAAGAAACCCTTTCGGAAAATTTTCCTTATCGCTTTGCTTTTGCGAGCCCCTGCCGCGCGATTTCCTTCTCAGTAGAGTTCAGCCTCCCCTTGAGCCACCGAACGGTGTTCTCAATCTCTTCAACGCTCCCGAGTCCCGGGAGAATCGCTTTCCCCGTCCTGAAAACCAGGAGGCGCGTGTTTCCGAACTGGACCTTCATCCCGGGAAAATATTCCGGGTTGTATTCGCTCTCCTCCATCAGGCACGCGAGCTCATGCAGGCGGAGTTCTCGCTTGAGGTCAATTGAGGCCACAATGTTCCTTATGAATATCTCGGGCTTTACAATTGTCGAAATCCCGTATTTTTTCAGCTCGTTCTGGAGGAGCGCGACCTTTTCCCTCGCATCGTCAGTGCTCTTCGCGCCAGTGCAGACGATTTTTCCTGAGGAGTAGAGGAGGAATCCGGCCTCGTACTTTTTCAGGCGGAGCGCGGGGAAATTTCCCGGCTCATAGACGCTTCCCGGAACCTTCTTCATTACCTCAACCAGGTTGAAATTCTTCGCAAGCTGGGTTGTTACAACAACATTGTTGATTTTGTATTCGGTTGAAACTTCTTGGATATGAGGCGAATTCCCACTTTCACCGGAAGGCATGGCATCCGGGGGACCATTTTCGCTTAAATAACTTTGCCACATGAATTTTTTTAAATTCGCTCCTGATTTTCTCCGGAATTCTCAATGGCGCGGAAGAAAAAAGAGGGAATTTCAGGAAGAAAATCAGATCACATCATCCTCTCCCTCTCGGAAGAGTCCCAAAACAAGGGGAAAGGCCTCTTCGAGGATGTTGTATTGCTAAATAGGGCTCTCCCCGAGCTTTCCCTCTCAGAAGTCTCGGCTTCGACAACACTTCTCGGGAAGAAAGTGTCAGCTCCAATAGTTGTCTCCTCAATGTCTGGCGGAACCGCCCTCTCGGGAAAGCTCAATTCCTCAATTGCAAGGGCTTGCGAGAGGCTTGAACTGGGCTTTTCAGTCGGAAGCCAGAGAATTGCGCTTGAGAACCCCTCGAGAAGGGGGTTGTTTGAAGTCAGGAAGTTCGCAAGGAACTCTCCGGTGTTTGCGAACCTAGGCCTCGCGAGCTTCATTGGGGGAGGATTCAGGCCAAATGCGGCAAGGGATGCTGTCGAGATGATAGGGGCGGACGGCATCTTCATTCATTTGAACCCTGCGCAGGAGATTGTCCAGAAAGGAGGGGACCGAAACTTTTCGGACGGCGCCTCAATTCTTGAGGAAATAGTTGACTGCGCCGGCGTCCCGGTTTTCGCGAAAGAAGTCGGGTGCGGAATATCCGGGACAGTTGCGAGAAGGTTGGTTGATGCTGGGATTTCCGGCATCGATGTCGGTGGACTTGGGGGAACGAGCTTTACGAAAATAGAGTCAATGCGCGGAGGGGAGGAAATAGGGTCCGCTCTCTCTGACTGGGGAATTCCGACACTCGCATCAGTCGCTGAGTGTAGCGACCTTCCCGTCCCGGTGATAGCGTCAGGGGGCCTCTCGACAGGTGTTGATGTTGCAAAAGCAATTTCTCTTGGAGCGTGGGGGGGTGGATTCGCCCGGGAAATCCTCCTTGCCCACTCGCGCTCAGGAGAGAGGGGAATTGAGGAATTCCTGTCCTTGAGAATCGGCGAACTGAAGGCTGCAATGTTTCTTACGGGGTCGAAGGACTTGGAATCCCTTGCCCGGGCGGAAAAAAGGGTTTTCGGAAGGCTCTCTGAATGGATTTCCCAAAAAAGCTGATCAATATCCAAATAAATTCTCTAGCCTTGCGCCTTGTATGGCCCAACTGAAATTTCTAGCGCCTCTCCCGAGTTGACAACTGCCCGGATGAACTCCCTTTCAAGAGCAGTCCGCTTCTCCCCTTTTAAGCCAGTGTAAATAGAGGCAGTCCCCCCTTTCAAAAGTATTCCAAAATCTCCTCCCAGAGTCCTTATTGTCGGGAGGCGCTTTTTCCCCCATCCGGCCTCGCCCGAGTAGCTTCCCCCCATTTCTGATGCAACCATTTCGTATAACGAAAGCGCTGCGTCGTCCTCAAGGGAAGAGTCGAAATCAATCCGCATTGTGGGGGATTTGGCAACCTTCAGTCCGTCGCCCTCATCCCTAACGTTGAGGGCAAGGTAAAGCCAGTCATTCGAAGCGGAAACAGTTGCGCACCTGCCTCTCCAGCAATCCTTTGAGACTCGGTATGAAATTCCCCCTTTTTTCTTTGAATGGGGCTTGCCAATTGTTGGAAGGGACTTGAGCTTTCCTATTTCTTTCCAAAGATAGCCATAAACCCTGTCAAATTCTTCGACTGCGGAGTCGCCAATGGAATCTACTTCTCCAACGTCTGGGCCCATCAATTGAAAATGCCATGCCCGTTTTAGTATTTTCTCCGAAAATAATCGGAAAGCCATCCAAATCGGTTAAAAATACGATTTTTCGGATTGGAGGGGTAATGCAGGCAGTCGGCGGAAAAAATAGGTGCCCAATATGCCTAGGCGCGGGAGTTGAGAGATGCCCGCTCCATTCAACCCCAATTGTTGCAAAGACCCGGGCAGCACTTTCAAAGGGTTCGTTCTTCGGGGATTCACCACCTTCAATATTTGTCGGGAATTTCGGATATCCGCGCGTCCGGGCAGGAGTTCTTGCGCCACCTCTCCCCGGACATGATGATTTGGACAGCCCTTCCAAATGGTTTTCGGACAAACTGTCAATTCCCGAGATTTCGGAAAAAAGGCTGTCCCTCCTTAACATGACATTTTCAGCCGAGATAAAGAGGCCAGCGCTCTCGCGGGAATATTTTGGCGAAGTATCACTAGCAGTCAAGCCTACCGAAGTTGAAGCGAGGACAAGGAGCCTCCGGGAAGGTCTATCTTTTGACAAGTATTCGAGTCCCCTTGGACCTTCCGCCAGCCTTGAGGAATTCAAGGTAACGGAGAACCCGAAAATCCCCTCAAAAGTCGACTCAATATTATCTGAAAATCTCCGGGCGGAAGACGGCGCAAACGAGCTTTTCAATTACGGATTTGACGTTTACTACATCCAACGCCTCCTCTCTGGCGGGTTTCTCGGAAAGAAAAAGACCCTTGTCCCGACAAGGTGGGGGATAACTGCCACTGATTCGATTGTCTCCGAGCGGCTGATTTCCGAAATAAGGGAATTGGAAAAAATCGACCGCGCACTCCTTTTCACTTCCAAACACCTCGATAATGAGTTCCACATCCTTCTTTTCCCGGGACAATGGTCGTTCGAACAGCTTGAAGGATATGTCCCCGGGGAGACTCTTATGCAGGACTGGGAATACTATGAAGGGCGGAAGAAATACGCGTCGAATGTTGCTGGGGGATATTATGCTGGAAGGATTGCTGTCTGCGAATATCTGGCTAAAGTCAAAAGACAGGCTTCCGCCCTGATAGTCCGCTCAATTGGGGAGGGCTATTTCGCCCCCTTGGGAGTCTGGCAGGTGCGGGAGAATGTAAGGAATGCGATGGAAAGTCCCCCGAGGGAATTCCCAGATCTCCCCTCCGCGCTTCAAGCCCTCTTTTCAGAATCAAGGGTGAAGAAGGAGAGAATTCTCACAGAATCAAAACTCCTGAAATTCGCCCTTTCCCAGAAACGTCTGGATTTTTTCTAAGCTCTTTTCCCTTTGGCTTCCGCCTCGCCCTTCGCATCCGCCTTGGCGTCAGCCTTTTTCACATATTTCTCGGCGTCGTCAAGCTTGTTCCATGCGTGCGAGAGGAGGTCTTCCAAAGCCTCCGCGAAGAAAGGAGAGTGCACCCAGATTCCGGTGTCATATGTCGGATGGACTTCCTCTTCCGGAAGGAGCATGAAGAGGACTTCCTCCCCGTCAATAATGTAGAAGCGCGCCCTTATGTGCTCCATGTATTTCAGTTCAGCGACTTCGGAGAGGGTTTTTGCGGACCTGACATTCTCTGGCGTTATTTCTGATGCAATCTTCACCTTTACGCCTCTCTCTTTCGCGTCCTTGATGCTCGAAAAGTGGAACTCTGCAAGGCGGTTGAGCTCAGATACGCTCGTTACAATGCTAATCGAGGTCTCCGCGTCCTTCAGCAGGAGGTCAATGTGGTCGTGCAGGTTGTGCCTCCCTTTCAGAGCTCCAGAGAGATCAGTCGGCTCAACCATCTCAATTCCCTTTTCATAGAGCTGTTTTAGCTGGAGGACGACTTCTGAGTTCTTGATTTTCTCCAGTTCCCCCGCCTTTTCCCTCGCGGATTCCTTGTAGTTCTTTTTCACCCGCTCCATTACTTCTTCTGGCTGGACCGCAATGTATTTGATAGGTTTCCCTAGCTTCATTACAACGAATCCCTTCCTCTCGAGCGATTCCAAAACATCATATGCCCTCGATCTCGGGACGTTTGCAATGTCAGAGAGTTCGCCGGCAGTCGAAATTCCCCTTGACAGGAGGGCTGTCCAAATCTTGACCTCATAGAGGTTCAAATCGAAATTGTCACGCAACTGATTCAAGAATTTCTCTTCCATTACCATTCATTTTTCACTCCCGTTAGGTTAATACGTCAGAGTTTTCACTACTTTGGTATTTAAATATATTTTGAAACAATCTCCAAATCCCGTTTCTCCAGAGCTCTCACCCTCTTTCCCAAGAGGTCTTTCGGGATTCTCTTTTCAGCCCCCTTCAGTTCGCCCCTAATTGAGTTCCTGAGCGTTTTTCCGGGGGTTGTGAATATTGTGTCAATTAGGAGCTTCAATTTCGCCCAATTCTCAGGCCTCTCCTTTGGAACAATCCTGATTAATGCCGAATCTATTTTTGGTTTCGGGAAGAACGCCCTCCTTGGAATAATTTTCAGAATTTCGACATCCGCAAGAAAGGAGACTGTTGCGGAAATCCTTCCCCAGTCCTTTGTCCCGGGCTTCCCGACAAGCCTCTCTGCGAACTCCTTTTGCACTGTCAGGACTGCAAGAGAGAACCCGCCTTCGAGGACAAGGAAAATTATTTTCGAGGAGAGGTTGTACGGGATGTTTGCGACAACCTTATCGGCCTTTGGAAGCGGGATTTTCGCAACATCCCCGTAAATTATTTCAACGTTTTCCGGTAGCTCCGAGAGGAATTCTGCCATTCTCCTGTCTTTCTCAATTGCAACAACCTTTCCCGCCCTCTCTGCGAGGAATTTTGTAAGCCTTCCGTCCCCGGGCCCTATCTCAAGAATTGTCTCTTCCATTGAAATCCCGGCAGAGTCCGCCTCGAACTCTAGCGTCCTTTTGTCAGTCAAAAAATTCTGCCCGAGCTTCTTCTCCGGAAGGAATCTCATTTTTTCCTTTTTCCCGGGCGCATTTTCTCAAGGGAAGAGAGGACTGCCTTCAGCCTGAGGTCGTAGACATTCTTTTTCGCATGCGCCCACATGTCATCTAGCCTCTCGCCCGGATGCCCAGCGAGCTCATAGTCCAATGCCTGGAAAGCGAGCTCGAGCTTGTTTACATCCCTCGCAATAGAGGCTTCCTTTCCTTTCCGGAGGTTCTCATCCGCCCACATTTCCGAGTATTTCTTCGCAATTGCCTTTGGCAGGCCAAATGTTATTTTTTTGAGGGAAGCTTGCCCGTCCCTGATTTTTTTTTCCTTCGAAATTGCGGAAAACTTGTCCCCCGGGTTCTCTCCAGTTTCAACCTCGTTTATGTCGTGGAGGAGGGCGAGCCCGACAGTTTTTGCAACATCAAGCCCGAACTTTTCAGCGTAATAATAGGCAAGAACCGCTGTCCTGTATGAGTGGTCCGCAATTGTCTCGGGAGTCTCGATTCCCCTGAGGTTCCAGCCCCGCCTTCCGATTCTCTTCATTTTCCCGAGAAGAGTGAAAAAAGCGATTTCTCCTGAAATTTCCTGTTTGCCGACAGCGGTTTTTCCAGCCATTGGAAACAACTCTTCCTTTCCACCTAAATAAGACTTTTTCTTTTGCAGGTAGCTACTGTCTTCCGCCCCAACGCTCGAGGATTTTCGAGAGGGGAGGCTGGACGAAGAGGTAGTATTTCTGGGGCTCTTTTATTTCCTCAAGAATCCTCTTTACAACCCCTTTCCTCGGGTCGGACAGGAGCTTGATTCTCGTCTGAATGTCCGAATAACTTTCGAAGGGCTTTACCTTCCTCTCGTCAATTATTGCGAACATGTGCTTTTTTCCGATTCCGGGGAGGAGTTCCAGGCTGTGCTGTCTTGTTGTCAGGGGCCCTGCCCTGTTGAAGAATTCAACGAATCTCTTTTCGTTCCTGTCAACAATTTCCGAAACCGCATCATCCAGTTCGTTTGTGGCGGATGTTGTTAGCCTCTGATAGTCAATTGTCTCTACCCTTCGGCCGGCTTCCATTCTTTCAATAATTCTCTTTATTTTCCCCGACTCTCCCCGCTCAAACGATTCCCGAAGAGCCGGCTTCCAGTCGGGAAGTATTGCGAACTCCCGAAGAACGAGCGTGTCCTCGGATATTGCCTGGACAAGCCTGTCCCTGAGGTGAAGGGGCCTAGAATCGGTAGAATGCCCAGTGTCCAAAACATCAAGAACAATTAGTTTTTCAGCCATTTCTCTCACTCTTTCAATTTCAACGCCCCTTTCAACAAGGAGCTCCTTTATTTCCCTTTTCCTTTGTACTTGGCAAGAACCTTGAGAATTGCATCTGCCTGCTCGTTATTGGGGCTAATGCTCTCCTTTGAGAAAATCGCCTTTATTCCCGCCCGGTCTTCAGGTAGGAGATCAGCCAATTTGACGGCATGCCTCTCCTTGAACCTCGGGATTTCGAGCTTGTTGAGCTCTTCAATCAGCTCTTCCGCCTCTTTCTCATCAAGCTTTGAGAATTTTTTCGCATATTCAAGGGACATTTTCTGCTCGAAATGGAGCGCCCCTTCCTTTTCTCTCTTTGAGAGAATTGCCTTTACCTTGGCTAGCGACACGGGCGTTGAGCTTCCGATTTCGGCTGTCTGTTTTTCCATTTTGAAAAATCATCCCGTTTCCTTGAGGTGGACTGCGGTTGTGACAAGCTCCTTCCAGGCCTTTCCCTGCCTGAAGCGGACAACATAGCCGTCCCGTCCCCTCTTTCCAACAACTTTTCCGGTCAAACCCTGGAAAACTGAAGGCGGAAGTCCCCTGTGCATTGATGGCTCGACATCGAAGGAGACAACTGCCCCTATTTCGAGCTTTTTCATAATTTTTGAGACGCTAGGAATTCCCCGGGTCCTCGGGCTTTTCCTCATTTTGTAGCGTGATTTGCTTCGCGGACCTCGCGGCCTTTTTGCCATGGTTTAGCGCCCTTTCCAGAGGTTTATAAAATATTTCATTTTCGGGAACCTTCGGGAACCAGCGCCTTTTGGAACGCCTCCGATGGAAACCCGGTATGTCACGATTTCCGGGGAATTGGCAGGAGAGGGGAGAGCAATCTCCAGTCAAGTGTTATCCCTGCGTTTGCAATTAGCCCAGTCGCATTGATCACCTGCGCTTCAGGGGAAGAGTCGACAATCATTCCCGGATGCTCTTCTTTGAACCCCTCCCCCTTTCCGGGCTTGTCCGGGAAATATTCGCCAGGCAATTCCGGGTGTGCTTTTTTCAGGGCATTTTCAAGTGTTCTTGCAACCAAGCCCCCTTCCAAAATAATCAGGATATTCCAGCCTTTCCGCTCAAGCTCCTCTGAACATTTTTTCAATAAATCGCCCTATTGGACAAAACGTCTAAATAAGGAAAAGCTCCCAATCCCTCCTTTATCATTGTCTTCGGAAAATAAGTGATTTGAAGACAACCCTCCATTTTCCAAAGTTCGGATGGATTGTTGGATTGTCGTTATATTGAACTGTGCATGGCCCCCTTATTCGGTAATTATAGGGGACTTGCTCCCGCGTTATCGGGATGATTATTCCGATGCGGTGGCATTCTCAAATAAAAGACTATCGGATTTCGGGGAGAACAACGAACTCCTCAGTAATCTCCTCAAGCCTTCCTCTCGAGAGCACAATTGATCGCGCGCTAACGCGCCCGAATTCCAAAGTCAGGAAAACAGCGGAAGGGTTCCCCGGCTCCTCGCCCGGAATTGGGATGCCTGTGAAGCTCCCCGGATTAACTAAAAGGAGCTTTCCCTCCCTCCCAACAAATAGCTTGTGGGAATGCCCGAAAATTATTGCCTGGACTCCAAGGGACCTGCCATAATTCTCAATTTCAACCTTGTTACCGGGGGGCCTTGCGAATTCCCCATGGACAACCCCTATTTTCACTCCTTCTATTTCAAGGACAATTTCTGAGGGCAAGTCGAGATAGTCCTTCTCGCCCTTCACAGCTTTTATTTCCGCTTCCGGAACGCTCTTTGCAATTTTGTCAAAAGTCTCGCCGGAATTTGCGTCCCCGGTGAAAATAACAATTGTTGGCGCGAATTTCCGCA
The DNA here is from genome assembly GCA_037442745.1 of archaeon. GTDB lineage: Archaea > SpSt-1190 > SpSt-1190 > DYHY01 > DYHY01 > JBBIPP01. The sequence goes on along the minus strand of JBBIPP010000011.1, from coordinate 49,205 downwards.
GGGAAAACAAGAGTTTTTCTGGAAGTTCCCGCGCCCTTCCCGGAAAATGGCAGTCTCCGAGAACCGCAATTCTTTGGACCATTCGCTTTTTCAACAATCTGGATTAATAGGATTTTCTGCCCTAGCCCCCGAAACCCGGAGGAATTCCGGAAAGCCCTCCCTTCATCCCCTTTAGCCCGCCCATTCTCTTCGCCAAATCACCGGGAAGCCTTCCTTTCTTCATGAACCGGAGCATTTTCTCCGCCTGCTTGTAGTGCTGGAGGAGCTCTTTCACATCGGACTCTTTCACGCCAGCCCCCTTGGCAATCCTGGCAATTCTTGAGGAATTAAGGAGCTCCGGGTTGAACCTCTCTTTCCTTGACATTGAGTCAATAATGAACTTGTATTTTTTCAGTTTCTCCTCGCTTTTCACAACCATTTCGTCCGGAACGTTCCCTCCGGCTCCGAGCATCTGAAGAACGTTCTTCAGAGGGCCCATGCTTCGGGCAGCTTCCAACTGCTTGTAGAAAGTGTTGAGACTGAACGAGTTCAGAATGTCCTCAGGGTTAAGCGAACTCTCCCTTGCAATTTCCTCCGCCTTTCTCAGGAGAGCCGACACATCACCCCAGCCCAGTATCCTTGAGACGAAACCTTTCGGCTCGAAAATGTCCAAATCCCGCATCTTTTCCCCGGTTCCGACAAAAACTACCGGAGCCCCGGCAGTTGCGCAGGAGGCTATTGCTCCGCCACCTTTCGCAGTCCCCTCCATTTTGGTGACAATAACTCCCGAGAGCCCGACCTTGGAGAACTCGTTCGCCTGCCGTCCGGCCGCCTGCCCAATGTCTGCTGCAACGACCAGGAAAATGTCCGTTGGGGAGACAATTCCCTTCACTTTCATGAGCTCGTCAAGCATTTCCCCGTCGAAAGCGTTCCGTCCTGCAGTATCATATATTATTGCGTCGTGCCGTTCAAAATTCCTGGAGGCTTCAGAGACAATTCCGACAATATCAGTCCCTTCCCCGAAATAGTCAACCCCTATCTGCTCTGACAATTGCCGGAGCTGTTCCTGGGCGGCAGGCCTATAGATGTCCGCCCCAACAAGCGCTACTTTCAAGCCCCTTTTCTTTAACCAAAGAGCTAATTTCCCGGAGGTTGTCGTTTTCCCCGCGGCAAAAAGCCCGCACATCATTATACGAATAGGTCTCTTCGAGGTGTCAAACGGGGCGCCCTTGCCTATTATTCCCAAAAGCTCCTCATAAATTACCTTCAAGACGTGGTCCTTTAGGGAGAGGCCGACCAACTGCTTCTCCTCAAGAGCCCGTTTCCTTATCCTCTCCGACAATTGGAAGACAAGATCAACTCCAACATCCCCTGCAATCAGAGCCCGCTGCATTTCCTTTACGAATTCTTCGACAGACTGCCTATCGACAACATCCTTTCCAGCAAGGCGCTTCATTGCGTTCTGGAGCTTTTCGGCAAGGGATTCTAGCATTGGGAGAGGAAGGATTGGTAGGTTTAAAAAAAGAGTGTTTCAGTTGGCGGGAAGGGCGTATTTGTAGCAGTCTCCCGCTTTCGCCCGCAGACCAATATCCTCCGCCACCTGTCCGACACTTTGTGAAATAGCAAGCCCAAAACATCTTTTGCTAGCCCGGCCGCATAAGGAGAACTGCCCATCCTATGGAAATAGACTGGTGTCGAAATCTGCCTGTACTTTGCCAATTTCCGAACCCCTTTCGGAAAAACGCCAGATTCCAAGAACCCGTGTTTGCCCCAGAAAGAATATTTTCAAGTCTCAGTGCAACCTCTTCTCCAAGAGAGCAGATAGCGAGCAATTTGTCCAATGAACGTTCACTTGGTTTAGTTCTCCCTCGTTTGCTTCATATGTTGATGCAATTGCGAGGATTTTTTCCCCTTTACCTTCCCTTTCCTTTAGATGTTTTGAAACTGCCCGCCCAATTCCATAGACCGCTCTCGGAGAAAGAACTTTTCTCTCGCCTCAGCTATATTCAACCGTCTTATGGCCAATCTCCAAACTGACTAGAGTTTCCCTGCGCCGCTCTCAAACAAGTTCAACCGGAGAATATTCGAAAGCGTCAAGCCAGATTCCCGTATCAACGTCGAAAGCCATTTGTTCGGCGTGTGAGAAATAGAAAAGAGAATTTGCGGTTTCTTGTCCCTCCCGGAAAGAGAAGTTTCGGTTACCTAGGAATAAGCTTCTGATTCTTTGGAAATAACAATTTTTCTGGGTTTTTTCAATCCGTCCGCCGGAGGTGGCGCCAATTTGATTGAACTCCGCTTCAACCTGAAGAATAAAGTCAACCTCAGGGGCGTCCGTTGTCATGAAAGTGATTGCCCAATATCCCGAGTCCGACCTTAGCCGAATAAGGTTTAGCCCGGAAGAATGGCCTCCGAGGCGCTTTTAATCCGAAACCCGGAATTTTCCGATTTCCATAACGTAACCTTTGAAGAATAAAAGACTACTTCCCGAAAACCATTCCCAGATAATCGTTAACGTCGAATTCCTTCAAATCAGAGTATTCCTGCCCAATTCCCAAAAAGAATATTGGCTTTCCTATTGTGTGGGCAACCGAAATCGCTGTCCCCCCATTTTCATCAACATCGACTTTTGTAAGAATTACTCCTGAAATCCCACCGACCGCCTCGTCAAAGCTCTTCGCCTGAATGACTGAATCGCTCCCAGAGATGGAATCGACAACCAATATTTTCATGTCTGGCTTATTGACCCGGACAATCTTCTTCAATTCCTCCATCAGGTTGGAATTCGTGTGCTGCCTTCCAGCAGTGTCAGCGAGGACGAAATCCACTCCCTTTGCTTGAGCATATTTCACTGAATCGAAAATAACCGAGGCCGCGTCCGCCCCGTACTGCTGCTTGATTACCTTTATCCCGAGCCTCTCCCCGTGGATTTCGGCTTGCTCAACAGCAGCCGCCCTGAAAGTGTCCCCAGCGGCAATTACTGACGAGTATCCCCTTGCCTTGAGCGCGTTCGCAACCTTGGCAATTGTCGTCGTTTTTCCGCTCCCGTTGAACCCAATGAACGCTATTACAATAGGCCTCCTCTTCTCAGCTTCCACAATTGAGAAAAAGCTCCGGGTGTCTTTCCCGACAATTTCCGAGACGGATTTTCGGAGACTTGCAACAATCAGTTCTCCCACATCCTGGCTTCTCGCAACCTTCTTTCCGACCAAGTCCCCCATTATCTTCCCGCAGATTTTCTCAGAGACTTCTGATGCAACGTTCGCCTGGATTAATTCCAGCTCGAACTTGGAGAGGATTTCGGACACATCGCCTTCCGAAAGTGTCTTTTCAGAGACCGCTTTCCTGACCTTTTCAGTCGCTTTCTTCAGGCCCCCGAAAAGCTTGCCGAAGAAACCGCCCTGTTTCTTCTCCTCACCCAAGGGTTCACCCAAGGGTTCCCCAAAGGGTTCACCCAAGGGTTCCCCAAAGGGTTCCCCAAAGGGTTC
>JBBIPP010000011.1:0-45641 GCA_037442745.1 archaeon | reverse complement strand
GTTCACCCAAGGGTTCCCCCAAGAGTTCTTTGGGCCCGCTCTCAACCTGAGAAGCCTTTTCAATAACAGGCTCTTCTTTCTGGGGACCGGGGACCGGAACAGGGACCGGAACAAAAGCAGGGATCTCCGACTCATTTTTCGAAGTGGCCGGTGTTTTTTCTTCCTTTTTCTTACTTGGCAATTCCGGAAGAATGGCTTTTTTCTGAGCTGCAGTTTTCTCCACTTTTTTCGGTTGGCTCGTTGTCTTGACTGGCTTTTTCTCGGACCCTTTGACTAATTGAGCCGGAGGCAGTTCCGGCTTTTCAATTGCCGACGGAACTATTTTTTCCGGAATCGGCTCTTCGACAAGTTCCTTTGCAGAATCTTGAATTTTTGGTTCTTCTGCAATCTCTTCAATTGCCAGCGGAGCGGGCTCTTTGGGAGTTTCCGGCAATTGCCTTGAAGGGGAAAGGAAATCTTCCGATATCTCTTCCACAATTTCTTTTTCTGGGAATTGTTCCGGAAAGGCTTCTTTGACAGTCTCTCCTTTGGGCTCGGCAGGAACGATTTTCCCCCCGGGAAGCAGTTCTTTTTCCTCTTCAGTTTCCGGGATTTCTTCGGAAACCGACACCTCTTCTACTGAAGGGGCTGGTTCTTTGCGTTTTTCTTCTTTTTCATCTTCATTTTCATTGAGAGAAAGTTCTTCCTTCCCAACACCCTTATCGAAAACTTCCTCAACAATTTCTTCTTCCGGCTTGCCCTCTAGTTTCTTCTTTACCCCGTCAATAAGGCTGCTTACTGCCTTCTTAAGAAACCCGAACAAATCCGCCCTCGCCCTCCAAGTCCCCTGCGCCAACGATTCGGGCCTGCCTTGCCATTTCCTCCAGTTCAGGAACAAGAATTTTCAAAGTCTCGTTTATCTGCTCAGACGTGCTGTTAAGGTGCTCACGCGCGTCTTCGAGCTTCTTCATCTGCTCGTCTAGGATTGCGACTGCCTCAGAAATTTCCTTTTCCACAATTGTTTCCGCTCCCAGGCCGATGAAAACGCTTTTTTTGTCCGATATTGTCCCTTTGAGATAGATTCCTGACCCGAGGGGAATAAGGGTTTCAGTCCCGACAGAAAGGCCGGATATTTCTCCCAAAGCGTCCTTTGTGACGGACATTTCCGAAAGGCTCCTTACAACGTTCTCCAGTTGAGCTGTCGCAGTCTCCGCCTGCTTCTTCAGGAACTCTGCCTGCATTACCTTTTCAGTGAATTTTTCCCTGTCAATTTTCATTCTTCGAAAACATCCTCTAGTCTCGTTATTTCAATCGGGGTTGTAAGTGTCCCTACAAGTAGGCCGTTAGAATTCCCGGCGGCGCACGCTCCGACGAACCCGCTTCCCCTGTTAAGGCTCCCGACTCCGATTGTCTTGAGTTTCAGCGCAGATTTTATTGAGGCAATTTCAGATTCGCTTGCGTTAGACGATAGGAGGGCTCCTCTGTTAGTCGCAAAGCCCCTGCTTCCGACAAAAGTGCTTCCGCCAATTGTTCCCCTGAAAACCTCTGGGACGCCCAAGCCCTCCTTTATCTCTTTCTCGGCCTTTTTGCTGAATTCTGGAGAAATGACAGCTCCCCAATCGTTTGCGAGAATGAGGTTACCTATTGCAGTCATTTTGTCCGAGATTTCAGTCACATTCTCGACCCCCTCAAGTCTCTGGGAAATTTTCGGGACAACAATTCCGAACGAATTTGCCCTTGCGAAAACCCCGATGAGCTGGGAATTGTAGACTGAAATCTGCCGTATAGGGACTTTTAAGACATCGATGAATCTCTCACCCATGTGCTTCTTGTCGAACCCGGCAGGGATAAAGAACTCGTTTTCCGTTGCAATTGAATATATTCCCAGGAAGGGGCTTGCGAAAATCTCCTCCCGAAGTACCCGCATCATTTAGGCGCTCTTTTTCTCTTGCCCTTTTTCAACCTTCTGGGCCTTTTCCGCCTTTTCTTCCGCTTCCGGAAGGGCGAACGGGACGCCTGCCAATTCGGCGGTAGCTGTTGTCCTGTCGTCAGAGACTTTTACGTGTATTTTCACTTTTTTCGGGATGTTCTGTATTCCGTCCGCCCAGACAGTCTCGTTTAGTGCCGGGCCAATCTTCACGACAGACGTTCCGAGGTGCTTTTCTAAATATTCCCTGACAAGAGTCACAGCTCTCCTTGCACGCTCCCTTCTCGGGGCGCCGAATACCGACCTGAATGATATGCTGAACACTTTTTCCAATTCCATCTTACTTTTTCAACCGTCCTCTTCTCCAGCTGTGCTGTTTCGGGTGGCTTCTCACTTTCCTCTTGGTTTTTGCAATTGCCCAGACCGGCACCCTTCTGTTCTGCTTGTTCGCCTTTACTAGCCTGATTTTCTTCGCGGCAGGTTTCGTTCTCGCCATTTCTTCCATTCACCTATTGTTATTTCCTTGTTATCCTTGTCTCGCGTTTCTCGCCCCTCATCTGGTTTATTATTGAGATGAGAGTCCCTTCGTCCACAACCCGAACGCGACCGGATTGTACCAGCCGGAGTATTGCGGACTCAACCTGGTCGGCAAACACATGGTTCGCAACCCGGATGTTGTTAATCCTTCTTCTCGCGCCCCGGTCCATTATCCTCATGAAGAGGAGCTTTTTTGCCGTCTCTGTTTGAAGCCTTTCTTCCCCTGTCTGAGGCGTGTCCATTTCCCTCATTACTCTACCGGTTTTTGGGGAATAGTCAGGGCTTTTTTGCAGACAGAGTCGACATATTTCCTTCCTTTGGAGGAAATCGCCCTTCCCTTCGTTCCCGCTTTCTCTACTAGGCCCTGCTTTTCCAGATCCTGTATTATTGTCCTGATTATTTTTCCGCCGGCTCTGATGAACCTCTTCGGCTTTGTCCCGCGCTCGGCCAAGCCTCCGTAGACTGTCCTCAAGCGCTCTATTCCGACCGGCCCATCAACGTAAATTCGCCGAAGAACACTCGCAGATTTCAGGAAATACCAGTTCTTCTGTGTTGGAAGCCTTGATGCCTGGGGACCTGTCTTGACAAACCTGCTCCAATCCGGCTGCTTCAATTTGCCGGCGAGGTCGTCTGCCATTGTTTCAATTAGCTTTTGAGCGGAAACGTCGTTTGGTGTTGCCATTTTACTCAACATCCCGGGATTTTCATGCATTTATTAAGGTTTCTTTACCGGGGTTTTCGCTCCATTTTCTAGCCTTTCCCCGAGTTTCCTTCTGTTCGTTTCTCCGCATACAAGGCAGGTGATTGAGAGGATTTTTCCGGGCAGTGCCCTGTATTTGGCAGTCCTCCCCGGTATTCTCGGGGAATTGCAGTTTTTGCAGTAGAGCTCCCGCATTTTCCCGAGGCGTATTGCGTGCCGGAGGGCTATTTTCCTCCCGAGGGAGATGTATCTTGCGCCAAGGGCGGGATTTTCCGGAAAGACCAGGAATGCCCTTGAAAAGAGAATCCCAATTCTTGCCCGGGCAATTGCGTCAGGATTGATACCAGTCTCCGTGCGCCTCATTTTCAGACATCCCTCTTGTCCCCGAGGGCTGCCGAGAGGAAGCCGACAACAGTTCCGGCAAGGAGCTCTTTTGAGCTTATTGCAACCCTTTTCCCTTCGGGCTCTGATTGAAAAGTGCCGCTGGGGAACCCCCCGATAAGAAAAGTTCTGGGCTTGTTGTCTCTGACAATTTCCGAGAATTCCCCCGCCGAAAATATCCTCTCCCCGGTGTCAAACACAATTGTCTCTTTCCCGAGGCTTTTCAAAAGTTCCGGGAGGCTCATTTTTTCCGGCTCAATTCTCATCAGCCACTCCCCTTCAACAGGCACCCTTCCATTTGAAAGGAGCTGTTCTGTCAGTCCAAGAAAGCGGGAATATTCCTTCGGAGGCCGGAGGCCAGACTTTATTCTTACAATATTGTCACCCCTAAGATGAAGGACAATTTCCATTCTTCCGTCCGAAAATGCCGGGGAATCTGTCGCAATAACAATGGCGAAATAGACTAGATCCGGCCTTCCCCTCCTCTCCCAATCGGGAATTGCCTTCTTCATTCCCTTGTGGAATTCCCCGGAATCGAGAATGAGCTCCCAAGGGTTCTTACCCCGCTTGCTTGCCTTTGATTGCACTAGCGGGTCTTTCCAGAGCTCTTTCGGGACTAGCTCGAGCTCGCACTCGCCGAGAACAAGCGTGTAAAGTGGCCGGTCCATTATTGATGGAGGAACCGTCCCCCTTTTTAACCAGAACGCATCCGCCCAATGGAAAATGGAACTGGTCTTGGGAGAGCGCGCCCTCTATTCGAAAAAGGAAGGTGCAATAATAGTCTCTGACATCCATTTGGGTTTCGAGGAAACTCTAGGCAGAACCGGGGTGTTCGTCCCTGACCAGTCCAGGGGTTTCTTGGAGCGCCTCTCCTTCATTGTCTCTGAAAAAAAGGCAAAGAGAATAATAATTCTCGGGGATGTCAAGCACTCTTTCTCAAACCCGACCTTTTCCGAGGAAAAGCAGGTCAGGAATTTCCTGACGGAATGTGGAAAAATCGCGCGGACAGAGATTGTTCCCGGGAACCATGACGGGGGCCTTGAGAACATTTTCCCGATACGGAACGTCCGGCTCCTCCCGGCTTTCGGGCTTTTTCTCGAGAAGGAAAAAGCCATTCTTTTCCACGGACACGCTTTTCCGGAAGAGAGCCTTGCCAAAAAGGCGCGCCTCTTTGTCCTCTCACATCTCCATCCAACTGTCGCAATTGTCGACACGCTCGAAAAGTTCCAGAAAGCCCCCTGCTACATTTCCGGGGAAATCGACCTTCCAGGTTCCGGGACAAGAAGGGCCGGGAGGAAAAAGGCGCGCCCGGCAATAATCCTTCCGGCATTCAACCCGCTTCTCGGTGGCGCGCTTTTCCAGGAACTTGACTTATCCCGCGGGTTCTTCAAATACCTCAAAAAAAAGAGCGTCAGGGCCGTTCTCCTTGACGGGACAATTCTCGGGAGCCAGTCTGATTAGAATGGCGCTTATTGAGCCTGTCGGAATAGGAATTGCGGTTTCTTCCGCAGTAATCATTATTTGGGCGTTTTCCGACATTTTCTCAAAGAGGATAATTGACATTCTCGGGGCAAGGGAAGCCCTCCTCTTCAACCAGGCAACCTCGACTGCTAGCTTCTTCGCCCTTCTCCCAATATTCTTTTTCTTCGACCCCCTCATTTTCGCGAAATCCCAAGAGTTCTATTGGTATTCCTTCGTCTCGGGAATTGCGAACTCCTTCGCATGGATTGCATATTTCCACGCGCTTGAGGGGGGAAAGCTCTCAATTGCGCAGCCACTGACATATCTCTGGCCCTTTGTAACTTTCAGCCTCGCGATTCCGATTCTCGGAGAGAAGGTGACTTTTGGATTTTGGGTCGGGTCAATCCTCGCCCTCCTGTCAATTTACCTGATTGCGTTCTCTGGGAAGAGTGGGTTTGTCTTTGACTCGTCCGCCAAATGGGGGCTTTTGGCAATGCTTCTATGGGGGTTCTCAATGTTCTTCACAAAGCCGATTGTCGATGAGGGAGGAATCTTCCTCCCTGTCCTGATGACAAGGATATTCTTCTTCCCGGCGTTTCTTCCCTATTATTTCCTCTCAAAGAAGTTCCTGAAATCCCCAGCAGCGAAAAAAAGAGCCGGCTTTCCCTTGAAGAAAATCCTGATTCTCGGAGCAATGAACACCGCAAGCTTCATGCTCTATAACGTTGCGGTAAAGTTCGCGGGCGCCTCAATTCCGGCTCTCATCTCATCCCTTGCCCCCGCAGTTGTCCTGCTTCTCTCAGTCCCCCTTTTGGGCGAGCACCCCTCGAAAAGGCAGATTGCGGGAGTGGTTGTCGGGGTTTTGGGATTGATAACAGTTTCGGTTTTCTAGCCAAATTTTACCCCGCCCCTCAGGCGAAAGCCGCGTCCTTCAGGGCGTGGATGAAGCCTGAAAATATAGCGTCAATTCAGGTGAAGCTCAGCACTTTAGTGCGGAGAGGCTTCGCGCTTTCTCCGTCCACGCTCTTGCACTGACTCCGAGTCAGTAAGAAACACTAATTAAGCTTTACCGACTCTCCGTCATGCAGAAGATGGACATCTTCTCTCTTGTACCCGATTCCCTCGGCAAGTTTCCGCGCCCGGAGGAGCTTTTCAATCCCCCCATGGGTCGGGATAAGAGTCTTCGGCTTGACCAATTTTATGAACCGCTCAATGTCTCCCCCCGATGCGTGCCCGGAAACGTGGAGGCCGAGATGCACTCCCGCGCCCATTGTCTTCAGGCGCCTTTCAATATCCTTCCTGCATTTCAGGTTCATTTCAGTTGGAATTGCCTCCGAACAGAAAAGGATGTTGTCCATTTTGTTGAACTTGTAAGGGAGCGTCCCTTCAACCATTCTGTCAAGAACGGACCCCGGCTCCCCTTGGTTTCCTGTGACAATGAGAAGATACCTGTCCTTGTCATCCTTTATTTTCGAAAGGACTGCCTGTATTGATTTCGGCCTTCCCCAGGCTTCCGCCCGGTTCATGGAAATCAGTTTCAGCTCATTTGCAACTCCTACGTATTTCTCCATGCTTCTCCCGAGAAGGACGACTTTTCTCTTCTGCTTCTGCCCTTCGTTTATCAGTGTCTGGAGACGGGCAATATGGGATGCGAACGTTGTCGCAATTATCCCTTCCCCTTCAAGGCTTCCGACCGCCTGCTTGATTTTCTCCATTGCATAATGCTCGCTTCCGGTAGGTTCAGAGCGCTCGATTCTTGTAGTGTCAAAAGCCATTCCGAGGACCCGCCCCTTCTCCCCGAGCTGCGCCAGGCGGGAGATGTTAGTCTTCCCTCCGACTCCGGGGCGGTCGTCGAACTTCCAGTCAAGGGCATATAGGAAAATTCCTTTCGGGGTGTGTACTGCTAGAACCGCAGAATCAGGAACAGAGTGGGAGACTCCGATGAATTCAACTACAAAACTCTTTCCGGCCGAGATTTTTGCCCCCGGTTTCACAATCCTGATATCCGGCTTCAATCCCCTGTATTTCTCCTCGTCATCTAGCTGGCCCCTGAAAATGCCCGCAGTGAACGGAGTCATGTAAAAGGGGACGTTCTTGAATAGGCCTGCCAATTTCGAGGCAGCACCGACATGGTCGAGGTGCGCGTGCCCGATGAAGACCGCGACAATCTTCTTCTGTATTTTCCGCAGGAGCCTATAATCCGGGATTGCCTCAATTGAGAGGAGTTCCTCCCTGCTCATCCTGGAGATGTCGTATCTCTCGCCCATGAGCTTCTCAACATGGAGCCCAAGGTCAATTACTATTGCCTCGTCCCCGAAGGAAACTACAGTCATGTTCTTTCCGATTTCATCATATCCGCCAATTGCGGTTATTTCCACTGTCATTTCGTGTTTCACTCTTGTTGTTTGATTTTGTTTTTTTTTTGTTACGAGAATCCTTGAGGATTCTGTTGTTGTTCCTTAAAATGTGTTTCCCCAATAGAAAGAGTCGCTCGTTTGCTAGCACTTTTCGTTGTTGAAATCCTGATTTTTCAAGAACGGGTGTGGTTTTCCATGGGCGTTTATAACTTTTTTGAAAGCTTATATTCCGGGGAATTCCCGCCAATTGGGAACATGGAAGGAGATATTGTCTTGAAAATTGTCAATTCCCACGAATGCGACCCGAAAATGTGCACTGGAGAGCGCCTCCTAAAGCACGGGCGGGCCGAGGAAGTCACTGAACCTGCGGGAATACTTTTGAATCCGCTCTCAGAAATTGCGCTCTCGCCCGAGGACATTCCATTTGCCAAGGAGGAAGGGCTGACAGTTTTCGACTGCTCCTGGAACGAGCTTGTCAGGCGGAACAAGTTCCTCGATGGCGTTGTTCCAAGAGCTCTTCCCTATCTGGTTCCTGCAAACCCCGTGAATTTCGGAAAACCGACAAAACTCTCGACAGTTGAAGCGTTCGCAGGAGCTCTCTGGATTCTTCGGGAAAAGGAGCACGCCCTCTCAATATTAGGCGAGTTTAGGTGGGCCAGAACTTTTGCCGACATGAACGGAGAGCTTTTGGATATTTACTCCTCATGCGAAACCCGAAAGCAAGTCTTAAAAACACAGGAAATTGTCCTTTCAGAGACCAAAAATGGCAGTACCTAATCCGATTACACAGGCAAGGCTCTTCAAGGGAGTTTTTGTTTGCATGAGATGCAACTGCAAAATACGGGCAGACCCAATTCGCGTGAAAAGGGGGCTTGTTATTTGCAGGAAATGCGGATACAAGGGCCTCCGCGCCAAGAAACGGCTTGTCAAGGCAAAGGCATAGGTTGGTTTCGTTCCAGTCGAGGAATGCGCATTTCACCTATCGGAACTTCTTTTTAAAATCCCTGACTGCGCAAAAAATTCCGAGAAGATAGTCTGCCGAGCAATAGGCTCCCTGACAAACCCAGCGCAAGATAGCCAATCAGGGAGGAAGAACCGGGTCAAGCAGTCATAATCCTCTTCCCCAAAATCTGCGTTTCAGATTCTGCGAGCTCGGCCAATTTCTCCGGAAGGCGGTAATTTAGAATCCCTTTCCGGAGCTCTTCTTTCTCTTCCGCTGAGTCAAGAACCCTCCGGCCGTCCTCCGTGAATCCAGTAGAACGGGAATGCTATTTTCCCTCTCCTTTTCTCCCGAACAGGACAATTTCTGGGTGCGCAGTTCCCCTGTGCCTTGAGAGAGGGTTGCAATATTCTCTGACTGCTTCGAGGGCAGTTTCCGAGAGCCCGGGAAAGCCACCTGAGATTTCTGTTGAGGAAACAGCGAATCCGACCTTGGAGCGGTCCCGGTTGCCGTAAAGCCAGATTTCCGCCATATCGGCTTATCCCAAAATTCCGGAAAAATCCCGCATGAACATTCTTGAAAGAAGGATGGAATTCCCGCAGACGAGCTCAATATACTCGCAACGCGCTTTTCCCGCCTCTGTGAGAAAGGAAAGCTGGCTTGGTTAAAATCCCTTTCCTAAGGAAGAAGGGATATTTTCGTCCTTTTCGCAGTTTTATTCGCTTTGAGGATTTCACCTAGCGCGATTTTCAGGCCGGAAAACCTAGTTCCGGCCTAGTCGAAAACGAAATCCTTTCCGAAAACAGCCTCAACGACAACTACCGAACTGGCAGGAGGACTGGCGGAATCTCCCTATTCCTGCCACGATAATCCCCGGCAATTCCTCTCTCCGAGCAAGGCGTCCATCAGAAGGGTCAAAAGAAAGACTATTTTCCTGTCAGCTCCCTTGAATTCGGCCAGCCTCTGCCCTTCCATGTTTGCAAGCTAAATTAAATCCAGTATCGGAACACACGTCCTTTCGCTTTCCTCTTTTGCAATAGCATTCGCCAGCTCAATAAGGGATCCGAAATCGTTTCCGGACGCCTTTTTGGCAAGTTAAAACATTTTGCCTGAAAAACCTTGGAAATCTTTTAATCCCGGCGCCAGTTCCGTTGGCCCGGAATGATGAACGCTCAAGAAAGGAAAAGAATAGTCTCAAAGCTAGAAGAGGGGATACAGCTCCTTAGGAAATTCAGGCCAGCCTACCAACTCGGGCGAGGAGAGCCCCCTATTCTCCCGACAATTTCAGGAATTGCAAAGGAGGTTATGGCGGGGATTTCCGCGACATCCGGATATGGGTCGAATTTCGGCCTCGAGTCCCTAAGAATCCAGATAGGAAAAATGTGGGGAGCGCCGGGAGAGCAGATCATAATAGGTTCTGCCGGAGGAACGGGAGGATATGACGACGCTCTTCAGTATCTTGAAAGAAAGGACGGCAAGCCCGGAAAAGTTGTTTTTCCCGAAGCATGCTATGGAAATTTCGTTCTATCGGCAGTCAATAGAGGGTTTTCTCCCATCTTTTCCCCGACAAGGAACGGAGCGGTTGACGCAAAAAAGCTCGCGAAACTAATCTCTTCCAATAAGCCCCAAGCCGCATATTTCCAGACAAGGCACACCAATTGGACGGGGGGCGAACTACCCGAAGAGGATGTTTTCCTGATAGCGGAAGCGGCAAGGAAAGCAAAGACTCACCTGATTCTGGATTCTGCATACGATTCGGTCGATTTCTCCGGAAGAACTGGGAAGGTTCCAAAAGCCCTCCTCGAGACAAGAGATCTCGGATATTCCCTCGTTCTTACAGGGTCAAAGGACATTTTCCCGGGCCTCCGATTTTCCGCAACAATTTCTGACCCGGAAACTTTCTCCGGGATTGCTAGGATTGCCGAAACGACCCGGGTATGCCCGCCAATCCAGATGCAGGAAATTGCCCTCGGAATTTATTCCCATCCGAAATATCCCGACCATTTGAAGGAACTCTCAAGAGAATTGGAACGAAGGTTCTTGGCAGTCAAAGAGGGCGTTGAAACATTCCTTCCGAAGAACGCAGAGCTATTGACAACCCCGAAAGGGGGCTTTTTCGTTGGGGTGGGCGTTCCCGGAATTCCAGCAAAGGCGGTTTCTGAGAGAGCCGCCTATGAAAAGGGCGTTGGCACCCTTCCAGCAGGGGAATACTGGTATTTCGGAAAAGATAGGAAGAACTGGGGCAATTGGGTGAGGATAGCTTTCTCAAGGGAGACTCCGGAGAGAATCTTCGAGGGAATGCGCCTTTTGGGAGAGGTTTATTCATCCAAGAAATAAATAAAAAGGGCATTCCAAGGATAGTCCTTGCTCTAGTGGGCTCGTGGTCTAGCTGGCTGAACCGCGGGGGCAGTCCGCCCCCTCAGTTCCAAGCTCCTCCAGAACCCCCGACATCCGTCCCGAGGACGGATTAATGAAAGAGAAAACAGTGGGCTCGTGGTCTAGTGGTTATGACAGCGCACTTACACTGCGCAGGCCGCCGGTTCAATTCCGGCCGGGCCCACTTCATCTACCCGCGAAGGGCTGTCGCCCACCTCCCGGTTTTAGAGTAATTCTGACCTCCCAAGTGCGTCCAAAGGACGCAATAATTAGCTGAGAGAATTCTTTGGTCTATTTGTCAACATGGACGAAATCCGGCCGAGGCCGGACGGCATGACTCACCAAATAATCCACTTCTGTCCAATTAATCCCCCAATTATTTAAGGCAATACTTCCCAGTCTTCTCCCCACTTTGATTGCGCCTTGATGGAAAACCAGAGGGGGAACGGGGAAGATTCCTATGGCACCGAAAAATAACGCTAAAGCGACGAAATACCGCGCAATAATATTCGATTTCGACGGGACTATAATGGATTCGATTCCAATAGTGTCCAAGGCATGGCAGGATTCTCTCCTGAAGAATTTCGGGAAGAAAATACCGATAGGGAAAATACGCAGGGAGCTCCACGGCTCGCCGGAGGAATCCTACAAGCGCCTTGGAAAGCTCTATCCTAGCACGCTCAATCCCGAAAAGTTCGCAAAACACATGGAAGACAAGGAGGAGTTCATTAAAGACAGCCGCCGCAAGGGCAAGTTCCTCCCCGGAGCCATTCCAATTCTCCGCAAATGCAAAAAAAGAGGAGTGAAGACTGCGCTTGTCACTTCAGCCAAGAAGGAGTGGATTTTCGCATATCCCCAGATGAGGGAGGTCTTCACTCTTTTTGATGTTTTGGTTTTCTCAGATACAATAGACGAGCAAAAACCCCATCCCGAGCCATTCCTCTTCGCCGCAAGGGCAATGGGAGTCCGCCCGGAGGAGACCGTGTCAATTGGTGACGGCCCGTCCGATGCCATTGGTTCAGTTTCCGCAGGAATGGATTTTTTCGGGATAAAGACAGGAACAACCCCTGCAAGCGAGCTCAAAAAAGCAGGCGCGAAAGCGGTCTATCGGGATATTTCCGAATTCGCAAGGAAGGAAAAGCTGTTCTAGGTTCTTCAATTAATGCTATTTCGGACTGGGACTCTTTCTCCCGATTTTTCCTCCGGGACTAGTTTCAGCAAAAATATCGGACTGGAACTTGTAAAAGCTAACCGAGTCCGGGTCAGTTATCCAAAAATCCCCGGGAAGGCCGGCTTTTTTGCAGGTTTGGGAGAGGAATTCCGGAACGCCCCAATTCCACTCAACCGGAACTTGGGGCAAGAGGAGGCCCGAGAACGATTTGTATTTGGCAATTAGGCCGTCCCTCCCAATTGAAATTGCTGAAAGCAGGCTTTTCCCATTTTCCTTCTTCCAGAGTATTTTCCTTGGTTTCGTCAGGAGGGAGACCTCAATTGTGACTTTTCCTAGCTCTTCCTCTGAAATTGGGGGGAACCGGGAATCACGGAACGCCGCGGAGAACGCGGATTCTAAAAGGGCGTCCTTTAGTGGAAAGATCGGTTCAGGGAAACCGACACACCCACGGAGAGTGTGTTCAGGATAGCTTTCAAGCGTTACGAAAACGCCCCGCTTCTCAAGCGCCCATTTTGGCCAGTCAA
This sequence comes from archaeon, assembly GCA_037442745.1. Taxonomy (GTDB): domain Archaea; phylum SpSt-1190; class SpSt-1190; order DYHY01; family DYHY01; genus JBBIPP01. Next base: position 33,288 of record JBBIPP010000011.1, on the reverse strand, counting down.
TTTCAAGCCCATCTTTCGGATTAACGAATTTCCATTTTAGATATGCCCGCACTGCTTTCACAAGAAAGCTCCCTTGGAGAAGGTTTGTTTTGATGATCATTTTCTTTCCCTTCTTCCTCCGAAATGGGAATAGCCAATTCCCCCGAGAAGACCGAGAATGGCAATTCCGGCAACGCCCAAAGAGGGCGTTGTTATTGCTAAAATCCCCTTCCTACCGGACTCGACAATGAAGCTTGTGCAGGCTTTGGATGTTGGGTGGGTGTTGTTTATTTCGGGAAGCTCGGAGTCAATTGCGTCAATGCAGACGGAATATTCCCCTATTGCGCCCCCGGTGAATGTTATTGGCACCCTTCTCGTGTCGTTTCCGACAATTACTGAGATTGAATTTCCTCCTCCGACAAATTTGGCGAAATATTTCCCTTCCCCTGAAAATGAGAGCCTGATTTCCCTAGTTTCCTTCAAGGGCGATGCCAAAAGAACCGAGAACGCCTTCTTTTCCCCGAGAGGAACTCTTAGAATCGTCGGCTCGTTATACGCATAATTTGAAGGATAGCATTCCCCCACCGAGACTGCACAGTTCTCGCCGTTCGAGCACTCGGAGTCGCTAGAGCAGAGAGAGAACGCTGGCAAGAGAAGGAAGAGGCCGACAAGGTAGGATAGCGTGATTAGCTTTATTTTTTCCACTGGCAAAACCAACAAAACCGGCAGGAATAAATAGTTTTATTCTTTCGACTAGCCAACAGGGAAGAGGCTGAAATCGAAGAGAATTATTGCCGAAATCAACCTGACTGGAAGGAGAACCACCATGACAGCCTTCCAGTTTCCAACCAAATGCCAGACAATTACCAATATTTCTATTGTAGAGAGGGTGTAGAAGCAACCCAAAAATAGGCAATTCCCATAAATTGAACCTTTCCTGAAAGGGCGATCCTTATTTGGTTGCAAGATGCTCGGGCTTGGAACAGTAAGCAATTATCCGGGCGGACTGGTTGAAGTTGCCCTAGCCTCTGAGGAGCTCGGCAGACAGATGCAAAATGGCGGAGGACGCGAAAAAGCCGGCAAGAAAGAATGCACAATACCGACCCGCCCAGACAAGGGATTCTCCGGCGACAATTGAGAGTATGAGGAGCGCTCAAATTCCGGTTGCCAGAAGAATTGTGAAATACCTGAAAGACAGGTCAATGCTGTCATCAGGAAAGCTGGCGAAGAACATGTTGGAATTGGAAATAACTCCCTTTACCGGCTAGAAGAGTTCAATCACCCATTGCTCCTGCGGAATTATCCCCTCAGGTCTTCCGCCAGGTTCTCAAGATCTTCCTCATGCTCGACCTCGTCTTCCATAATTTTCCTTACAAGGTTGAATGTGATATAGTCGTCTGAGCCTTTCAGTTTCTTGAGAATTGAGCTGTATATTGCAATTGCGCACCTCTCGCCTTTGATATTCTGGGCGACAATTGCCGTTGTGCTAGGGTTCTTCGGAGCATCATATCCGCAGTTCGCCTGTTTCAGGAGGTCTGAGAACTCGAGAATCGGCTTTCCTCCGAGTTGCACAATCCTTTTTGCGAGCATTTCAGCGTGCTTTTTCTCCTCCTCTGCGTGCTCTTTCAGTTCATCCTCAATTTCCGGCCTCATTTTCCCGGAAACAACCTGCGCTCCGACCCAGTACTGGTAGTATGCAAGCCACTCGTCGGCAAGAGCCTTGTTCAGGAGCTTTATTGTTTCGTCAGCAGTCTTTCCAACAATTTCCCGTCCGAGTTTTCCCATTTCGCATTTTCAGACAAATCAATTCTATTTAACTCTATCTAACTCCATCCAAATTGTTTTTGGGAGTTTCCCGGACGCCTCCTTGAGCGAGCCTGCAGGGCAGTAATTTCAGGGGAAGGCCGTTCCGTTTCCCGATTTCCTCAATTCTTCCCGGGTTCTCCTCCCCCCTCCTGCAGAGGAACGCTACTGAATCAAACCCTCCTGAGCCGGGGCACCTTCCGGCAACTGCGAGGCCTTCCTTCAGGACGGAGTCAATAGTTCTCCTTGCCGACTCTGGCTCAACAGGAACAAAGCCAAAGAGTCCCGCCCTCTTTGCTTCTTCCGCCAATTTCCTAGACTCTTCCCTTGCGGAATTGACAAGTTCTTGGAAACTGGAATATTCCTCCCTCCGGAGGGCGGAAACTGCCATTTCCTCGAATTTTGCCTGGGCGGAGATTATTTCGAAATATTTATCCGGTCGCTTTTCTGAAAGAGCCCGTGCTACAGAGACATTCTTTTTTGTGTCAGTGCCCTTGCCAAGGATGTCAAAAATTAGGAGGGTGCATTTCTCCGGGAGGGAGAATTTCTCAATTTCCATCCCTTTCCAGTCTCTCCCAACCTCTTTCTCAATTTCCCCAGAATCCCACGGCCCGGAAATATCCGAGAATTCTGTTTTCGGGAATCTCCGATAAACAATTGTTCCAAAGACTGCTGTTGCGACATCGAATCCACTTCCCTTCCCCCCTGTCGAAAGGGAGTTGGCAATTTGGGCGAGCTTGTGTATTTCTTCCCTGTTCTCCTCAATTCCAAGGCCGGCCTCAAGAAAAGAGGACAAGACAATTGAGACTGCCGTTCCGGCGGAGGAGCCAAGACCTGTCTTTCCTTCGGAGGAGAACCTCCCGAAAATCGGGGAATTCCTGACAATTGCTGAGAATTTCTTTTCAGGAAGACTTCCCTTTGCTTTCAGGTGGTTCAAGGCAATAATTAGCGACGCTTCCGAGAGAGTCGGTTTCCTAGGAGCCTTTTTTTCAAGGTCAATTGTCGAGTCAATACCGAAACCAGGGGAAAGTAGCCGGAACGAGTCAGAATCTCTTGTCTCAGCTACAACGCCCTCTCCCAACAAATCAGTTACTGCAAATGAAAGGGCGGGGTTTCCCTCCTCGAGAACGGAATAGCCCCCGAGGAAAAGGACTTTGCCCGGGGAACTCGTAAGAGCCATTTTCTCATACCTTGAGGAATTCCGGTCCCCTTCCGACCATTGTCCGGAAAATGTTCTCTTCGCCGACAATTCTCTCCAACATTTCCTTCACACGCTCCTCAGACTCTCTTGTCGAGAAAACTACTGGGTTAGGACCGGCATCGAATGTGTAGGCCGAGACATTTCTTTCGGAATTCAGTTCGTTAATTCCCGAGACAATTTCCCTTGAAGTGTCGTTCAGGTAGGAGATTGAGGGCGCAGTCGAGAGAATTGCGGAATGGAGGCCGTCCGATAGCGCCATTGTCATGCGGAAGAGCTCGCTCCAATCCATTTTTTTGGCTGATTCAATTGCTGTCGGAAGGAGGACGTTCTCATCGTGTTTTACCCAGTCCCAATAGAGTGGATACGTTGAGATTGTCTGCTTCATCCCAGCCCTGCTCTTTATTTTCTTCTCTCCTGTATCTGCCTTGACATAGAAGAGCCGGAGATCCTTGAAATGCTCTGGTGGGAGGATTGACTCGGCAAAGCTCGAGAACAGTTCGGCTTCAGTCGGCTCCCTTTTCTCTTTCGGCGCATCCCTCGGGTCAAGACCCCTTTTCCATTGTACAAGACCTCCCCTGAACGGGATGCTTCTAGTTGCGCTCCCCGAACCTAGGCGGGCGAAAACTGAGAGGGCTTTCTCGTCTTTCGAATACCTGTCAAGGAACCCTGCTTGGCATTTCGAGACTGCCAATGCAAGGGCGGCGAAACCTGAGGCAGAGGAAGCGAAACCGGCTGCGGTCGGAAAATTGTTCTCTGAGGAGATTGAATAATCCGAATCCTGCATAAATGGCCAGACTGCGAAAGCCTTCTCGAAGAATTCCGAGACATAGGAGAATTCCGGGGAGGAATTCTGTATTCTCTTGCCGTTCAACGTGAAGTCAATTTTCCCGCTTCCCCTGTCATTTCTCTCGACAATTGTCTCAGTGTAGAGACCTTCGACAGAGAAGGAGAGGGAGCTCTTTGTCGGTATGTTGTATTTCTCGAAATATGGGTTCTTCCCCCAATATTTCACCAAGGCAATGTTCGTAGGCGCCCTTACCTTTGCAATCGAATTTGCCATTTTTCGTGGAAAGTGAACAGTTCACTTATTAAGCATTTTCCCTCCCCAGATAAAATCATATAAAGGCAGGAGAGTTCCCCTTCGAAGAATATAGCGGGGTAGAGTAGCCTGGAGTGCTCGTCGGGCTCATAACCCGAAGATCGGACGTTCAAATCGTTCCCCCGCTACCACCCTACACAAATTTTCCAATAAACTTCAGTAAATCAAATTCGAATTTGTCCAAGAAAGGTGTAACCACAAGATTGCCACATGGACAGCAATCACAGATGCGACTGCCAGAACCTTTGAAACCATTCTAGGAACACCTGCTTTTATCAGGTCCTCCGTCCAAAGGAAAAATTCCAAAAAGAGCCCGAGAAGGAAATAGAAAACAATTGCGAGAATTTTCCCAAAACGGGGCGCAGAAGGGGCACTTAACTCCTTGAGAAATGCGGTTGCCACAATTGCGGGCCGGAAAGGAATTAACGATAAAAAGTACAGAATTCCGCTGCAAGAAACCGAAACCAATATTCAATTGAAAAGCTCGAGGAAACAGAGATCAAGCGCAAACAGGAAAACATATGCCGGAGGGAATTGGTGCTTTTTCGGCGGCTCGAGGTGGCAGCGGTTCCAGCGAATGAATTTTTCGACAATAAAGAATATTCCAATCCCGGCAATTACGAAGATTGAAACCGAAATGTCCAAGCCCCTGTTTCTTCGACAGCCTCCGGCAGGAGATGGAAAAAAACTTCCCCGAAAAGCGCTCCGGCGGAGAAGCTCACAAGGAAGAGAACGACCTTTTTCAGGATGGCGGATTTTACCCAAATGGTCGCGAACCCGGCAATGAAAATAAGGCTCACAAGAACGACTATTCAAGAGAATATGTCAAAACCTCAACTGCATCCCTTCTTTCCGTCCCCCTTAAATGATTATTGATAACAATTATTGATAGAAACCGGGCAAGAACGGCTTTGCCTAACAAGTCGGAGAAGTGATTGACTTTATGGGCAAATCAGAGACTTTCTGGGCAAAGATAGCGGGGCGGTATTTGAAACCGAAAAAGACGGAAAGAGGCGATTTAACGGAAAATGACTGAAAAAACCTTTAAATTGAAACAAACGGGATTTCTACAGATGGCCAGCACGCTTAGGTTTGCCCGTCTTTCTTTCGAAGCCAAATTGACCACCAACTTCGGGTCGGCAAAGGATGAAATTGAGCGACGGAGAAAACTTCTGCTCTCCGTCGTAAATTCAAAGACAGACATAAACGACCTATTAGTGAAGGCGAAAAAAGAAGATTTATCGGAAGGATTTGACTGGAAATTTGGCGGAATAACTTGTGATGGCGAATGTATCTACGGGCGGCTCGGAAAGATAAAGAACCGGACGCAGACCATTTTCGATGAAAGTCTCAAGGACTTCAAAGTTGAAAGTCGGAAAGCGGCAGAGGTAAGCACCTTCCTTATCGATTTAGCCGAGAGTGCAATAGTTTACGAATCAAAGAAGGATGTGGGAAGAAACGCACCTATACGCTTGCTGTCAGAAGTCTTCAATCAATACCATAATCAGAAAGAGCAGTTGACAATAAATCAGCTAACGGACAAGCGGGAACTCGGTGAACGAATAAAAGACTTGGACAAAGTTGTCTCGTTTTCTCTTGACGTCTGGCCTACAAATCCAAACAGCACACAGCTCTCGAAAGAGTTTGATAAATCCTTGAGAGAAGGCAACTTGAAAGTCGACATAAAGGGCAAGGCGAAGAGCAGAAAGCAAGGAATACATTTGGACAAAATAAGCTGGTTGACGGGCGGATTTGACCTCGCAGGGGAAGGATTTGGTCGTCAGAACCAAGGAAGGAGAGAAAGTTGATTAAACGAAAAAAACGCTCAATAGGTTTTGGCATTCCAAGAATCACACCTCCGAGGATACGGGGACCGAGAGTTAAGTGGGACCTGAACTGGGAAGGAATTTTTGGCAAGCCCAAGAGAAGAAGGAGACGAAGATAAATTGACATTATTGACCGAAGTGACGGAAGCTCTGAAAAAAGATGCTCGCCTGACTGCGGACGGCAAACTTCTGAAGAACAAAATAATGGAGCTTGCCCTGAAGCTCGACTCCGAACTTCTGAAGATAATGGCTTCAAACAAGGTTCTGAAGGAAAACTTCTTCGTGGAGGTGTCGGGAACTTTCTTTTTCGACAGAGACAAGTTCATCAAATTCGTTGACAACAAGTCGTTCCTTCCAGATTCCTATACGGTGTTCAAGAACAAAATAGGACTTTCGACAAACGGACGGGAAGTTTCGAAGAGCGGAGAGGTCGTTCTTGTCTGGCCTCACAAAGATTGCGTTCTTGAGGGGGGAATGGAATCCGTAGAGAGAGAGAGAGAGAGAGAGAGAGTCGAGATTTTCTACAACGAAACCCTTGCTCCAGATGAGATAGACCGACTTACCGACAGGAAGGTGTTCACGAACTTCAAGAAAATTGATGCTAAGGGCGAACACAAGCTAACCGAGATAGACCCAACAAAAGAGAACCTTGTCGTCAAAGGGAACAATCTTCTTGTTCTGCATTCGCTAAAAAAACAGTTCGCTGGGAAAATCAAATTGGTTTACCTCGACTCGCCGTATAACACTGGAAATGACGAGTTTAGCTACAACGACAAATTCAACCACTCAACGTGGTTAACTTTTATGAGGAACCGGCTGGAAGTCGCCAAACTGCTGCTTAGAAGCGACGGCATCATTTTCGTTCAAATAAGCGACAAGGAAGTAGGCTATCTCAATGTATTGATGGATGAAGTTTTTGAACGATGCAATTTCATAAATAAAATAACCGTCAGCGTGCGTGCCCCAACAGGTTTCAAAGTGGTTAACCTCGGTCTCTTCGAAACCTCTGAGTATATCCTTGTCTACGGCAAAGATAAGCAAAGATGGAAGTATAACCCCCAATACGAGGCGTGCGAATATGATGCCAATTACGATTCTCTCGTTGAGAACAAGTTGTTGAATCCTGAAGAATGGAGAATCCAAGACCTTGCGATGTTCGTAGCTACTAAGTTGGGCTGTAAGACAGTCAGAGAAGCACGGCAGAAATATCGTTCGTTTTTTGATTACCAAATGGGCGAATTTGCTCTTCAGAACAAAGAGAGAGTCTTTCGACTCACAGCGATAAATGATGATGCAAGTAAAGAGACTGTAGACTTGAGAGAAAAATCAAAGAAGAATCTCGGCAAAGTATACTTCCAGTCACGGGGAGAGGATATGCGGCCGAGATACATTCTGAATGGACAAGTCATGACTTTTTATGAAAACAAAGTCCGCCAAATTGACGGAAGATTAACCCCTTCGACAGTTTTGACGAACATCTGGAAGGACATATCCTGGGAAGGGATAGCTCCCGAAGGTGGCGTCACCTTGAACAAAGGAAAGAAACCAGAAGCTCTTTTGAAACGAATAGTAGAAATGTCAACGAACAAAGGCGACCTCGTTCTCGATTTCTTTTCTGGTTCCGGAACGACGTGCGCAGTCGCACATAAACTCGGAAGAAAATTCATCGGAATCGAGCAACTCGATTACGGCAAAAACAGCACCTTTGCCCGCCTTACAAACGTCGTAAAGGGCGACCAAACGGGCATAAGCAAAATTACTGATTGGAAAGGCGGTGGAAGCTTCGTCTATTGCGAACTTATGAAGCAAAACGAGAAATTCGTGGAAGCCGTCAAGGACGCAAAGACAACAAAGGAACTCTTGAAACTCTGGGAGGAAATGAAGGAAACTGCCTTCATCAGCCACAGCATAATGCCAGGCAAGTTCGAAGAGAACAAAAAAGATTTCTCGGAACTCTCCCTTGCTAACCAGAAGAAGTTCCTCTTGGAATGCCTTGACAAGAACCAGCTTTACGTCAATTTCAGTGAAATTGGCGACAAAGACAACAAAGTTTCCGAGGCGGACAAGAAACTCAACAAGCAGTTCTACGGTGAGGCTGCCTGATGAGTTCCCTCAATGAACGGTATAATGTTATATCGGACGAGGGGCTTATTGACCGCAAGGTTCCTTCCGAGATAGAGAAGAACCTGAACCAAAAGTTTCCATTAAGGGAATACCAGAAAGAAGCTATTGGACGATTTATCTACTGCCTGACTAAAGACCAGCGGCGGGCAAGACCGACGCATCTGCTCTTTCATATGGCTACGGGAAGCGGGAAAACCCTGCTTATGGCGGCAAACGTCCTATATCTCTACACGCTCGGATATCGCAATTTTTTGTTTTTCGTCAACAGCACGAACATAATAAAGAAGACACAGGAAAACTTCCTAAATCTCGCTTCATCGAAATATCTATTCAATGAAAAGCTCCTGCTTGACGGCAAAGAGGTCAAGATACAGAAAGTAGACAATCTTGAGGGTGCTTCAGAGGATGCCATAAATATAGTATTTACGACAATACAAGGTCTTCACTCTGCCCTGAATGCCCCACGAGAGAACAGTCTCACGTATGAGGAGTTCGAGAACACGAAGATAGTAATAATCTCGGACGAGGCGCACCACATAAACGCTTGGACGAGAAACCACTTGGGAAGGGACGAAGAAGAAGCGAAAACAACGTGGGAACACACAGTTGCCGGTATTTTCAGTAGAAATCCCGCCAACATTATGCTCGAATATACTGCAACCCTTGACCTGAGCAACCCCGCAATCAAGGAAAAGTATGAAAACAAAATTCTCTACGAATACACACTCAAGGAGTTCAGAAGAGACGGCTATTCGAAAGAAGTGAAGGTTCTCCAATCTAATTTCAATACTTTCGATAGAGCGCTCCAGGCAGTCGTCTTGAGTCAATACCGAAGAAAAATTGCCGAGAAAAATCACCTGACTATGAAGCCGGTAATATTGATGAAATCCAAGACAATAGCCGAATCAGAAGACTTCTCCCAAAAACTTGTTCAAAAAATAAGGGAATTGAAGGCGTCCGACCTGGAGAAACTCAAACGGCAAGCTGGTGGAACGGTCATTTCCCAAGCGTTCTCCTATTTCGAAAGAAACGGAATAACCCTCGAAAACCTTGCCCTTGAATTGAGAGAGGACTTTTCCGAAGAGAAGACAATATCGGTTAACTCCAAATCAGAGAGCGAGAACAATCAACTCGTAGTCAATTCCCTCGAAGACTCGGACAACCCCATCCGTCTCGTTTTCGCAGTCGATATGCTCAATGAAGGCTGGGATGTGCTTAATCTCTTCGACATAGTGCGGCTCTATACGACAAGAGACTTCGACAACAACCAACCCGGAACAACTACACTTCGAGAAGCTCAATTAATCGGACGGGGAGCGAGATATTGTCCCTTTGTCATAAACGTCAATCAAGACCGATTCAAGCGGAAATATGACGACGCTTCAGACGACCTGAAAATCCTTGAGGAGCTCTACTATCATAGCCTTAACCAGCCAAAATACATCTCCGAACTCTCAATTGCCTTGAAGACAACTGGAATAATTCCGGAGAATCCAAAGAAAGTGGTTCAAGTCAAGGTAAAAGACCTGCTAAAGAAAACCGACTTTTGGAAGAACGGGCTTATCTTTCTTAACGAGAAGGTGAAAGTGGACCGGTCGAGGATAGCAAGCTTCTCCGACCTTGACATCCAAAAGGCCTACAAATACGATATGAAAGGGGGCGCAGGCCAAGAGGTCGTAATATTCGAAACCTTCCGACCAGTTTCTCAAGAGAGAAAAACAAAGGCGTTCAAACTCAAGGAATTCAACAGCGTCCTAAGGAAGGCGATGGACAAACTGGACTTTTACCGTTTCGACACGATACACCCGCTTTTCCCAAAAATCGAGTCAATGACAGACTTCGCAAACTGGCTTTCAAACATAGAAGTTGAGGTTACTTCCTCCTCTGAGATAGTAGATAATCTGTCGCAGGACCAGAAACTCGAAATTGCGATGTCAGTTCTTTCTGAGCTTGAGAAGCAGATAAAGAAGGAACACACAGAATACAAAGGGACGAAGCTATTCAAGAGTTTCAACATAAGCAAAGTTGCCGTAGATAAACAAATAACAATAGACGTGGAAAACTCATCAAGCAGGGAGCTTGGAGTTCCAATGAGTTCAACAACAAATTCAGACCTTCGGCTCGACATAAGCGCCAAGAACTGGTATGTCTATGATGAGAACTACGGAACGGATGAGGAGAAGAGTTTTGTCAAATTCATAAACGACTCTCTGGACGCCCTGAAGGTCAAGTTTTCCGACATATACCTGCTGAGAAACGAGTCCCTCTTCAAGATATATCGGTTTTCAGACGGAGCTGCAACAGAGCCGGATTTCGTTCTTTTTGTGAAAGAGGAGAAAAGCGGCAAGTGGCTGTATTACCAGCTATTTATCGAGCCTAAAGGAACCCACCTCGTCCAAAAAGATGCCTGGAAACAGGACTTTTTGCGAGAGATTGCTTCAGCATACAGGCTTGAAACTCTCAGCGAGAATGCTACCTTCAAACTTGTAGGACTTCCGTTCTACAACGAAGAGACGAAGCCGGCCTTCAGGGAAGAGTTCAACAGGACACTTGAAATCAGAGGATAGTGGAAAACTCTAATAAGGGCAACTGTCGTTTTTGCTCTGAAATGGGCATCCAGAAAGACGCAGGCGAGCTTCTAACTTTCATATATGAAAAGAAACGAGTGGGAGCAGAAATGCCCCAAACAAATGATTTGATGCAGACAACGAAGTGGGATAAGAATAGAGTAGTTTTTGCGCTTCAATACTTGATTGAGAAAGAGTTAATCCACGGGAAAGTTATTAGAACAGTGGGTAGCACTTTGCCAGTTATTGCTGCAATTGTAGACATAACTTCAAATGGAATAGATGTTATGGAGGATGTGGACAAGTTCAAGAAAAATTTCAATTTTACCGTGAATCTGGGATTCGTTCAATACAGTTGGGGTGCGCAAGAAGCTTAACTGTTACATAACAATAGTAAGTGTTTTTAGGCAAATCAATGACTTTATGGGCAGCCGCCACTATTTAGGCAAAGCCGGCAAGAACGGAAAAAATAAAAGCTGAACGGAACAATTGTTTTTCCTGGAGGGAAAAAAGAATGCCTGGAGAGCCAGATTTGGACTCAATCTACTGTCTTCTGAGAAGGAGGCCCTTTGTGGATTATTCCAAGCTAGGCAATGACGAACTTGCGATTCTCGTCCTCTCGGGCGAGTCAGACTCTCTTCTATCCGGAACTGAAGGAAAGACATTTTTGCCCGGAGTAGTTGCATATGTCCTCTCGAGGAAGAAGGATTCCGAGAGCTATTCTGTTCTGGGAAAAGCCCGCCTTCCTGACACGGCTCCGGCCGAAATATTCGGTTCTCCCTACGACCCTAAACCGGACGACATGTATGGCGCGCTCCTCACCTCTGAGGGAAAATATTCCGCAGTCGAAATCTCCCTTTGGGACCATCTTGGGGAGAAAAAGCCGAAAATGAGCCCTGTTCCCCTTGCAAAAGTCCTCGCAGATTCAATCCCGCCTGAGGAGCTCTCTGACGGGAATTTCAGGATAGAATCGAAACCATCCTACGAAATGGGCTCAGGAGTCCTTGGACGAACAATGCTTGGCACAAGGAAAATAGAGCTCCTGGACACCCTTTCCCCTTATCAGATGTTTGAAGTCAAGCTCCATGAAAAGGTGCATCAGGCGCTTCCCCGGGCGGGCGAGCTTCTTGTTAGGCAAGTGACTGCTCAGCTTTTGAAGGGAATGAATGTCTCCCCGGTTTTCCATGCGCCCTATTTGGAGCCGGCAGGTCTTGGAGAATACAGACGGGTTCCGGAATATTCGAACTGAACGAAAAAAGCCAAAGCAGTCTATTCTTTCGCCAATTAGTCAACCAATTCTGAGGCAGTTGCCTTGAGGAAATAATCGCAGTCATATGCGCCCCCAATTTCCTGGATTATTATCAGGTCCCCTTCGTCATAGCGCTCGGGATTTATGTGAACAACCGGAAGCCAATCTCTCCTTGCCGCCAATGCGACCCATCGCCTGTCGGCAAAGCCCCTATCCTGACAACTGATTTTGCCGAAGGGTTGGAACCCCTCCACATCTTTGCAGTTGATTATCGATATTCTCCCTGAAAATATGGGCTTTTCAAAGGTTCATTGGCGGGATTTTAACCCCAAATATAGTCTTATAAAGGGGGATTAATTCCTATCCTAAAATGGCATTCGGAGACCGAAGAGGACCGCCAAGGGGTCCAAGGGAAATGTTCCCGGCTAAATGCGCAGACTGCGGCCAGGAAACAACAGTTCCCTTCAAGCCAAAGGAAGGAAGACCTGTTTACTGCAGGGATTGCTTCCAAAAGCACCCAAAGAAGTTCTAAATAATTCTTAAAAGGAAAAAGTTTAGAGATTTTCGAAGGAAAGTTTTTTTCTTTCTTTCATTTTTTGAAGCGCTGGGAGCGAAAGGGCTATCCCGAAAATTCACAAATATGCCGAATAAACGATTTCCCCGGCGTTCGCCCAGTTTGATTCAATGCTTTTCCTCGCAATCAGGGTTCCGGCGTTGACAATTCCAGCAAGAAAGTTCCTGACATGGGATGCGCCGTTTCTTTCGACGAGCGCCCTCAGTCTCTCTCCTGAAGCCATTTTCCCGACAAATTCAATGTAATTGCCAATGAATTCTTCAAGCCCTCCTTCCGGGAGAAAAACCGGGAAGTTGTGGTTGTAATATCTCAGGTTGTCCAGCCCCTTTTCGTCAAAACCGCACGGGATTATTATCCGTCCTTCCTCTTCTAGCCTCCTGTATAGGAATGTTCCGGGGCAAGGCGTCAGTATCTTGGGAGAGACTCCCTCTATCCCGTTTTTGATCAAGTCCGCATTCCCTTCAAAAGTCCCCCGTTCCTGCCTGTCCTCGCCAAAGACAAGTGATATGTGAGCCGGAATGTTGTGCCTGTGGAGGGCTTCAGGCAAGGTGTTCGTCTGCCTTTTCATTGGAACGGGAAAGCTCGACCCGGAAAAGCTCTCGAAAATTGCGGGAGAGCAAGTAGGGATGGCAATGCCAGGAGTCGTCCTCTCAGAGACCGGATACAGAATAGGGGCAATCTAGGCGTTCGGGCTGAAAAAGCCAATCTCATTCAGTCCTTATTGAAACGTCCCTTGAAGGGGAAGAAACCCAATATGTCGGAAGCGGGCGCACAGGCCTTGACATAATTCTCTCCGACGAGAGCCTGAAGAAAGCGCTCTCGGGAACTTTTTGGGAAATTTCCTAGCGGCCCATTCTTCCGGAAAAATCGGTCCCAATTTCCATTGAAGTGCCCTTGACAAGTATTGTTGTGTTGCAGTCGCTCGATATGCATTCCCCTATCCGGGCTCTCGAGCAGTCGGTCTCTCCCATGCACTCGATGAAAATCTGGCTTGAGAAGCTCGCGCCCTTCTGGATTCCCAATTGAAGCGCCTGGATGTTCCTCCGAAACGCCTGGGGGCTTTTGTAGATCTCAAAGACAGTCCGGTTAAAATCTGAGGCAATTGCAATCTCCTGGCTCGGCCTCTCCGAATTCCCCGAATAGCTCTTTCGGACAATTGCGCCAATTGCAAGTAGGTTCAGAATAATTATCACTGACGCAATTATGAAGAACTGTGCTCTTCTTCCGCGCATTTTTCAGGCTTTCCTCCATAGCATTATTTTGACTGACGCCCCTCTTCCAGTTTCAGTGTCGAAAGTGAAAATCTGGGAAACTGTGGCGTCCGCTGTCGGGGATATTCCCTTGTCGGAATAGAACGGGTTGTCAGGAGGGGAGACCCAGTAGGTGTTCGAGCTCGAAAAGCCCTCCCCGATGTCCGCATATGCGGAGAATTCCGGGTTGTCCCCAAGGGAGACAGGGAAATAAACAGGAGCTCCTCCGTATGAAATATCCTCCGCAAGGAGGGTTCCGTCAAGGTAAATTGACTCCGTCCCCGCAATTGCAATTTCCCTCGTTCCGCGTCCCCCTTGGGGAGCCGGGATTCTGAGGGACAAGACGTTTCCGGAAAAGTCCCGCATCTCAATTGTCCTGGTTTCCGGATCCCTGACAAACACCCTTCCAGATTCCGGGGAAATTCCGAACTTGTCAAAGTCAAGCGAGACCTCAAAAGTCCTGTCAGCCCCGCCGTAGTTTTCGACTATTATCGGGATTGTGTAAACCCCCTCCTCTTCGGTGAGGGAGATGTCCTTTATCGCGACCGACTCTATTGTAATGTTCGTCTGGTTCGTCTGGCAGTATATTGAGTTGTCGCCGTCAAGGAAGAAGGTTGAGGGAATCGCATACTGCTTCTCAAGGTATTTGTAATCGGATACCGAATTGAACGGGGGGACGACCAGGTTCGAGAATATTTTCCTCCCTTCAATATCGCAGGAGATGGCAATTGTCTGGTTGAAGCGCCTCCTTATTGTGAAATTCGCTATTGCAACGTCGAACCCGGAATCCGAGAAGGAATGCACGAACCGGATTGGCGTGGGAGAGGTTGTTATTACAATTGAGGAAGAGTCAATTGAGAGCTTGTCCCCGGGAAAAATCCCCCTAGGTCTCGCGCTTGCCGATAGTGCGTTTCCTAGGACATAGAGGGTTGAGGAGACTATCGGAGTCCGGGCATAGAAAGCCGAGACGTCTCTAGTGCTCCCGTAGCTGAAATGCGTACCGTTGAAATCTATCCTCCCAAGGGAATCCGAATAGACTGCAACATCGAGGGGAGCGCCCCCGCTTATTACCACGCCCTTTCTCTCGGAGGAATATGTCCCGTCAGGCCATTCAGAGGAAATGCTTCCCGGAGCAGGAAATCCGACCGAATCGAAAGCGAATGAATATGTTCCCGCGCCAGCCGGAATGAATGTGCGTTTAACGAGAATCTGGTTTCTCTCGGCCTTTTCAAAGAGGGTCAGGAAAAAGTCTATTCTTCCGGCAGTCCCGTTCACCCTCCAGTGCACAGTCTCCTTTCCGACAGACTTGGTTGCGTTGACCAGATGAGGAGGTATTGTTACTGAAAAGGACCTTCCAGATTCAAGTGGTCGGGCGGAGAAAATTTTGGAGCCGCCGGAATCGAAAACTGAATATTCCCCGCTAGCCTTGTCAATTGAGACTGAGATATTCCCGGAGTTGTTCAGGACGAACTGAAACGCATTCTCAGAATACGAAAGCGAACTTGAGCGGTTCCTCGGGATTGCCGAGAAATACCCTATTCTCGAGAGGACAAAAACAGTTTTCGGGGCTCCAGCGGGCTCAATGAAAGTTATTGTGGCTCTCGGCGCCCTTTCAATTGCCCTTGTCAATATCCGTATGTTCTGACTGGCCTGAGCCTCCACTTCAGTTCTCTCGACCGGGAGGATTTTTCCGAGACCTGAAACTCCACCGGTTGAAAAGTAGAGGTAGCCGTGTTTCGAGCCACCCTCCGAAATTGTCGCGTTGAAGAGTATTGTCGGGACAAGCGCAGTATTGTTGTTGTCAATTAGGTTATGGAGTATGAAAGGCGTCCTTTTCCCGTCAAGATAGAGGTCGATTGAGGATATTTCTGGGAAATCGGCGGTTCCGTCCATGTTGGAGTCAAGGTTCGGAATTCCCGCAGTAAGGTATATAGGGGCGTCAAAGACTGCTCCCGCCCCCTTGTTTTGCAGAGCGAAAGGTATTCTGTAATAGTTGAATGTTACTGACGACGGGTATTCCTCCGAATTCAGGTCAGCAACGAAAATCTCCTCAGGGTCAATTATTGAGGGAAAATCCACGCTGACTGTCACTGGTCCGGGAACGCCCCTTGTCGATATTGGCGTGAAAAAATCCCCCATTACTTTGTATGCGAAGCTTGAGGGAACCGCATAGGATACGAACTGGTCGAAAGCGGAAAAGTCCCGGATTGCAAGGGAGACGGAATCCGAATACGCCCCGAGAATGTCATAGCCGGTCTGCCTTGTAGTGGCAGTTGTTCTCACTGGCGCGCTCCAGTTGACAAAAGCCTGAAAAGTCGCGAGAATCATTACAATTGCTATCAGGGATTCGACCGCTCTCAGGAATCCGCGCCTTCCCAGTTTCACGTTGAAACAACTCCCAGTGAGAATTCCCTTGTCCCGTAAAGCGTGTCCGCCTTGTCATATGTTATTATCCGGAGAGTGTAGACCCCTTCCTTTCCCGGGACAAGAGCGACCCTTCCGGAAGAGTCGCTCTCTTTTGCATCAATAAGCGAGTTGTCAGGGGATATTAGAAGGGCATATGTCCTCCCGTCAGACATCCGGCCGTCGAGTTGCCTCGGTATTATTGTCATGTTAATCGGCGTCCTGTTCGAGAAGGTGTCAAACGAGGATGCCGCCTCATCGGGGCTTCTCGCAAGGGTGTTCTCGAAATAAACGCTAATTACAATTGACGGAAGGTAAGAGATTGAGAAGGAATAGTCCTCCTTGAACCTGGAAGCCTCCCTGAGCGCGGAGTAGTTCGCCGGGTTTATTGAGGAGAGTTTCGCCCAGTCGAGTCCCCCGGAAACTGAGCCAAACCCGTTGGTGGAACTCGAAGAGAGCTCGAGAGCAACCTTCTCCGCCCGTGTCTCGAGGGCAATTGTTCTTGAAGCGTCCGAAACGGAAGAATATCCCCTGAAAATCGAGGAAATCACGAGGACTGCCGCAAAGAGGAAAATCATTGTGGACGCCACGAACTCTATTGCGAGCTGAGCTTTCCTCACCATACATAAACCCCCATCTCAACAGGTATTTTCATCTGGTTGACTGGTGAAACGAAATATGTCTGGCGGGTTGTTCTAGTTACCGCGACTCCGGGAGGGGGCTCCCTTCCCCCGTAATAAAAGTCCCCCGGAATGGGAAAATAGGAAACTGTGTGGTTGACCCCGTTTATCTCAACGTGGATTGTGTGGTTCTCGAAAGAGAGGCTTGCCGGAACGCTTTCGACTGAGAGGTAGAATGTCTGCGTTTTCGTCAGGCCGAAGAAACCCCCGCCGTTCCAGTTCGTGCTATCGGATTCCATCCTGAAATGCTCCGCAAGGCCGGGATTCGAAAAATAGATTGCAACAGGGATGTTCTCCCCGGGAAAGTCGGGAGTAACTTCGAACTTGGCTCTCGAGAGCTCGCCTGATCGGCCTATCAGGTATCCTGCCGAAAACGTCTGGGCGCTCTCAGTCACCGGGATTGAGATTGCAAGAATTGCGAATGCGAGAACAACAGCCGGCCAAAAGCCCGATTTGCCCAATCTCCTAGAAAAAAGTTTTTGCTCAGCCGTTCTCCCCACCACCTTATCTGCTCACTGTAAGAGTGACTGTTTTTGTCACTGGCTTTGCAGAGCCCACGGGCTCAAGCGTTATGTCGACTTTGTATTTT
Source organism: archaeon (assembly GCA_037442745.1). GTDB lineage: Archaea > SpSt-1190 > SpSt-1190 > DYHY01 > DYHY01 > JBBIPP01. Next base: position 15,944 of record JBBIPP010000011.1, on the reverse strand, counting down.
CCGACAACTGCCGGGACTTTTAGCTTGTACTCAATCTGGCCACTCTGTTGGGTTGTTGTCTCATACCTGACCCCGTCAATTACAATTATCACGCGCCCGCCTAGGACCGCCGTTCCGTCAGCATAGAAAGCGCTTCCCTGGATTGTGTAGAAGTTGTTCGGCTTGACCGGAATCTCCGGAGTGTTGATGTCGAGGAGAAGAGCCTGGGCCGGAAGCGCCACCATGAAAATTGCGACTCCGGTTATTAGCATTATTGCCGCGTGCTTTATTCCGGCAACGACCCGCCCCTCGCCCAATTGACCGGCAAGGAGGCCGTTGAAAACTCCCTGGATTACTACCATTGAGAAGAACATTTTCCTGTAGTAAGACGGCCCGAACTGCTGGGAGACGCTCCCGACTCCCGTAGCCCCGCCGAAGAGGCCTCCGCCACCTCCCGAGAGGTTCATTGTGAAGAGTGGGCCGAGAATCTTCTGGAGGACTATTACCATTCCCAAGAATATGAAGAAAATCACATACATTACCAGGACCTGTTGCGCCAGCTTGTTTTGGCGCTCAGCTTCCAGATCCTTTACAAGGACGGCGTTGCTCGCAACCGAACTCATTGCTTCAGCAATGTCCCCCCCGCTCTCGAAAGCCTCCATAACAACGGTAACAGTCCTCTTGATGAATTCGGAGCGAGACATCCTGTCCTCAAACATTCTCATTACCTTCGGGAAAGGAACGCCCCAGGACAATTGTGACGACATTTTCAGGATTTCCGGGGTAAGCGCCCCATAGTCAACGTCCCGCGCCTGGTGTATTGCGTCAATCAGCGTTATACCCGACCGCTGGGCTTCGGCTAGGCTCCTCAAAAAGTCCGGGAACTTGTCCTCAATTGCCTTGGTCCGCGTATAGTCAAAGTACTGGTAGAAGAGATAGGGCGCGGCCCCGATTCCGAAGACGAACGGAAGATACTGGACTGCTGAGGGCACATCGAACTTGTTGAGGAAAAAGTTGAGGAAAACTAGGGCAACTACAAATACCCCCGAGAAATACATTACCTTGTGCTTGGTATCCGTAACTTTGAGGAGGACTTGCTCTATTTCGCTCTTTGGTTTCTCCCTTTCCGAGTTTTCAGTTGCCGTTCTTATCCCCCCTATGTCGGCGAAATCATTGAAACTAGTATCATGAAGCCGACCGATATCATCGGAAGCATTGCGTAGACGACAATGTTTTGGATCATTACCATTGCGGCCCCGCTCCCCGTCCCTATCATGTTCATTATTGTCGACATTATTATGAAGAAAATGCTCCCGACAATCACAGCGGTTATATAGAGTTCAGTGAAAAGCGAAAGCTCTTCAACATAATTGTCAATGTTCCTCCTGTAATTCTGCATATATCCCTTGCCCTTTTCTATCAGAAAAGACCTCAGGTCGCCTCCAGTAATGAGAGTCGAGCGCATTCCCCAGAGGAGCCCTTTCAGCTCTTCGGAAGGCGTCCTTTCGGCCGCCCTAGAGAGAGCTGTCGCAATATCAAGGCCGAAGAGCTCCGTGTCGGCAATTATCCCCCTCGCTTCCTTTGATATCTCGCCATATTCCGGAAAGTCCGCGAGAATCTTGAATATTGCGTCAGTAGTCATTCCAGTTCCAGCAAGAGTCGAAAGGTAGATTGTGGCAAAGGGAAGCGCGTTCTCAATTGATTTCTTCATTGATTCGGCCCTGATTGTCGGGTAGAAGTAGAGAAGCGACATTATCAGGGCGAAGGTCGTTACAGCGACAAGGAAAGTTACTCCGAGAGTCGCATGGAAAGGGAGCCCGAGAGCGACGCATATTATGAAAGCCATTGGCGAAGTCATTATAGGGGTGATTACCCCTGTCATAAGGGCGGACGACATGTATTCGTCGACAGTTAGCTTCATTCCCGCCCGCCTCATGTCCTCCCTAAGGGGTGCGAAGAGGTATTCGTTCGACTCTATCAGGCTCCCGAAAATTGCTATCGAGAATTTAGTGTATGGATCGACTTCCGCAATTCCGACTATTTCGCTTCAGCCCCTCCCGACCTTCGTTTCTCCTCAGACGCCCTGTAATCGGAGAGCTCCTTTGTCACTATTTTCATCAGCTCTTCCGAATTCGTGTAATATCTGGCAATATAGCTTGCGAAGAGCTTGTAGTCTTTGACATGCTTCAATTTCAGCCATTCGAGGAGTTGCGCCCGCCTCCCGAGTTCGGACATTATGCTCTCTTTTGCAATCCCCCTAAAGTGCGCGAGCTTCTCCAATATTATGCTCGGGTCCTTTGGGACAACCTTGTCCTCCACAGCGTTCCATTCGAACACTGCGTTGCTTTTCAGTTTCCCGTCCTTCAAGCTGATTTTCCTGATCTCGGCAATCTGGCTCGACCTTCTCACATACTGGCCCTTGAGTTTCGTCCTTACAATGAAAATTACCGCGTCCAGATTCTCAAGCATTGCCGGAGAGAGGGATATTGGCGGGGTGACTAGCCTGTCAACAACCTTCTGGACATTGTCTGCGTGGATTGTCCCGAGTGCAGGGTGCCCTGTTGCCATTCCCTGGAACATTACGTTCGCTTCCGCTCCCCTGACTTCGCCAACAATTATGTAGTCGGGCCTCTGACGGAGCGCGGCCTTCAGGAGGTCGAACATTTCGACGGAGCCGTATCTCTTCTCGCTCGAAATCGCCCGTGCGACCTGTGGAATCCAGTTAGGGTGCGGAAGCTGGAGTTCTGCCGTGTCCTCAATTGAGACAATCTTCTTCGTTGGCTGGATGAAAAGAGAGATTGAGTTGAGGACAGTTGTCTTTCCAGTTGCTGTTGCCCCTGAGACGAGGAGGGATTTTCCCTGCTCAACCAAAAACCATATGTATGCGAGTGAGAGGGACGAAAGAGTCCCCATTTCTATCAGGTCGACTGGCGTGAATGGCCTTTCGGAGAAGCGCCTTATTGTGAAATTGCTCCCCCTTCTTGCAATGTCGGAACCTAGAGTTGCCTGGAGACGGCTCCCGTCAGGAAGCGTTGCGTCAAGTAAGGGAGTAGCTACGGATATCGATCTCCTGCACCGCTGGGAGAGCTTGACAACGAAGGAATCGAGCTCCTGCTTTGTCGGGAACTGGATGTTTGTGCGCATTTCCCCGTATTCCGGGTTCCTATGAACTACATATACCGGGATTCCGACGCCGTCGCAGGAAATGTCCTCAATCTGCGGGTCGTGCATCAGGGGTTCCAGTTCGTTTAGCCCGACGAAATCCCTGAAAAGATAGTATTCAAAGCGCGTCCTTTGCTCATCGGTTATCCTGACATTGAAGAGGTCAATTACCTTGTAGAAATTCTCCTTCAAATACGCGAACTGGCTTGCTTGGGAGACTGCCGTGAAATCAATGTCCAGCTTTTCCTCCAGTTTTTTCTCAATTTTCTTCAGGAGCTCGGTCTCCTGGGGGCTAATTCCCGGTTCAACCACCTGATAAATCAGGGACTGTTCAGTCGGGCTCCAGAAAATCTGCACATACGCAAAGACTGACCCGCTCTCGGACGCAATTAAGGGGTATGATTCCCGGATGTTCGCCTTGCTCTTCTCCTTCCATTCGGCGGAAACCTCGCCAGTTCCGGCACCGACCCCGAATTCCCCGTCCTCCCCGAGGGAGAATCCCTTGTATTTGGAATCTTCATCCTCGTCCTCATCCTCGTTACCCTTTGCATTCCTAAGGAACCCCTCAATATTGAGCGTCTGGGGATAGCCCCCTTGGGGGGAGTTAACGTTCACGTTTATCCTCTGGCTTGCGGAGAGCCGGGCTGCCTGAAGGCGCTTTGCGAGAATCCTGTTCCTTATTTTCGACATTGCGCCCTTGACAATGCTCCCGGAGGTGACGCTCTTTTTGTCCGCTCCAGAATCGGAGAATTCCCCCGCCCGCCTGAGCCTTTTCCGGAGTTTGAGCCTGCTTTTGATTGGAGCCATTTTGATTGCTTTCCCTTTCCTTTCTATGCCCCGCCTTATTTAAGCGAAAGCGAGAGTTTTCCCCTTTCGTTGCTATTATATGTTACTGCCGCTTTTGCGCCGGTTGAGCCGAATATTTCGCCCGTCACATCTCTTGAAACCCTTATCGGATAGTAGACTACCGAACCCCCCGCAATTGCCCTGACGCATCCTGGCGGACCGTTCCCTATTTTGCAGGATGGGTCGTCGGCTCGGGAGAAAGCGAGGGAATACTGGAGCCCGGCGAGTTCCCTCGGGAAATCCAGGAATATTGTGAAATTGGATGCGGGGTTCTTGTCAGCGAGGCTTTCGGCATTCGAGATTGCAAGGGCGAGCTCTGACGAGATTGAGGCAAGGCTGTTCCTCTTTTCAGCGTCCCCTATTCCGTCAGTTATTTTCGAAAAAGTCAGGGAAACGAGCGTCAGTATAAGGAACGCGGCAAGGGAGAGGAAGGCGAATTCCACAATTTCCTTCTGGGCTTTTCTCCCGGAAAAGCCCCCCAGACTTTGTTGATACTCCGCTTTTTGTCCAGACCTTCCTATTGACAAAAAAATTCTCTTCGGCTCGGCCTTCTGCGCGCAGGAAAATTCGTTGCACCCGGTCTTTTGCGCGCCCAGCCACTTTGCCCTTCTAGCAAGCATTGGAAATGTAACTGAACCCAGTTAATATAAACTTTTTTAGGGCCGGTGAGGGAGTTTGCCTATTTCAGGGAAATCGAGATTGTGACTGTCCTTACTTTCTGCCCGTTGACAATTGAGAGCGTCGAGCCTTCGTTCTTGAGAACAACTGAAAAAGTTCCCTTGACAGATGTCCCGGTCCCTTCCGCAGGAACTGCCTTTATCACTAGCTGTTCGCTTGATGCTGGGTCGAAAATGTTCCTCGGCTTCAGTTTCAGCTTCGTCCTGAAAATTTTCCCAATAGGCTCAGATTGCGCAAGAACCGCTCCCGGCTTGTCTTTCCCCAAAAGCCCGGTTCCCGTTTCGTATTTCTCGGAGACTATGCTCGCATAGTTGTCGGCATAGCTTGAAGTTTCCAGGCGGAAATCCGTCCCTTCAACTGCTGGATAAAAGGAGCCTGCAATTGAATAGGAATTGCCAGTTCCCGGGAATTTCACCGAGTTGTCCGGGCAGATGCAGACCTCTTTTCCGTCAATTTCCTTCGGAAGCGAGGTTGCTGAGGAGAAAGTCCCGTTCTTCCCGCAAGCCGCATAGGGAGGTTCAAAGCACGCTCCGCTCGTTACCGGCTGGGCAAAGAGCCAGGCTTCCTTTTGGATATATGGCGATAGCGAATCATCAATTGTCGATTCCCTCTGGGCGAAGAACCTCATTTCAGTTGAAAGGACATATGAGAGAACGTAATTGTCAGTCTGGTCAAGTTCTATTTTCATCTCCCCCTTGTCAATCTGGACAGTTGCCGAAGACTGCCCGCCCTCCCTTGCGACTTTGGCGAAATCGTTCGAAATCCTAGCAAATGTGTTCTTTACATATTCTATTCTGTTAGCATCCCCGCTTTTGGATATCAAGGGCATCCCCCAGGTATATGAAGCGGCAATTGAGCCGAGGACAATTGCTACAAGAACAATAGTTCCAACAACCTCTGATTGGGACAGACGGGATTTGGCCATTTTTCAGTTTATTGTCCCTATCCCCTATTTAATATTTGACTAGAAACTCTTGTTTGGCCCTACTCGAAGTTGAATAACAAGAGAATTGCGTTTGCCCCTGAAATACAAATTCCCCGCACGGATTAAATCGGGGAATACTGGTAAGTCTGGATGTCCGGGCTCCCGTATGGTGGCTGTACCCTGATTGCAGTCTTTGGGTATATTCCGCCGTCCGGAGCGCCATATGAGTTGTTGCACCAGACCCTGATTACGCTGTCCGTTGGGAAATTCCCTCCGAGAGCGTTCAAGTGAGTTGCCGAATATGAGCAGTCCTCTGCGGGTGTTTTAGTATCCGGGCCGAAAGTGTAGAGCCGGTTGTTAATATAGACCGAACTCTTGTCGAAATCAGTTGCTGGAATATCATATGACCCAGAGTTCCTTATTACGAGGAAAATTGTGCTTGATTCGTTCCAGACAGTGTCAAGAGTGTATCTTGTGTTCTGTTTTCGCTGGCTCTCAACGAACCCTTCAGTTGCGCCAGTTGTTATCATTGTCGAGAGCCTTGTTATCCATAAATACGCCGCTCCTGCAGCGGCAATTGTCATTAGCAAAAGCAATATTACTGCAACAACCGGTGTTATTCCCCGTCTTCCTGCCATCTTTATTCCTTTCCTCCGCTGACTCTGGACATTTCCTTTGCAATTACGGAGAGAGAGTTTATTAGGGAGTTATTCTGCTCGACAATTTTCTCAAGGCGCTCGTTTGATGCGCTTCCGGACTGGATTGCCGCAGCCTCGTCCTCCGCTCCGCTCACAAGTTCCTCAACAAGGCCGTTTATTGATTCGGCGAGCTTGTCTAGCTTTATGTTTGTCTCGTTAATCCTGTTAATGAGCTCCCCCTGTTTCGTTGAAAGCTGATCAACAATTGACTGGTTCATCCGGAGGATTTCCACAATCTGATTGACAAGTGTTGAATTGTCCGGGGAGGATTTCATCTGGTTTCTGATTGCCTGTATTTCCCTTTCAAGCTTTCGAACGGGCGTTATTGGAACAAGTTCAAAGTCGTCTTCTGACATGGCACTCAATGAAGAAGGACGCCCTAAATATAAAAGCTTTTGGCCTCTTTTTTGGGATAATTCCAAAGAACCCAAATTAGCAAGCTTTAACCCAATTTTCAGGAAAAACTAAAATACCGGGTGAGATAACCTTCCAGCTATGGCAAAATCATTCTCTTCCGGAAAGGGGATTGCAATATTCTTCCACGCTGACCCGGACGGGATTGTCTCTGCAGTTAACATAATACTCTCCCTGAAATCGGACAATGGCAGGTCCTTTCGGATGCCGTCCCTTTTCCCAATAAGGAGCAATGCTGAAATTCCCGGAACTTTCTGGAAAGCCAGGGGCAAATTCTCCCGCGCATATGTCCTTGACCTCTCAAGCGTTACTGAGAAGGAAATTGTCGGCCTCTCGGAAAAAACGACAATAATTGACCACCACGAGCAGGAGCCGATAATTGCCCCCGGAGTAATACACCTCAATCCAAGGTTCAAGAAGCTCCCGCCCTATCCAGTTTCCTACCAGACATATGTCCTCTTCGGAGGAAGGGACTGGCAGGCGTTCGTTGGAGTTGTCGACGATTGGGGCGTTCCCATTCTCAATTCCTTTGCGAACAGGATGTGGAAGCCCTATGGCTGGCGCGGGACGCAGGAAACCCTCTATCTCTATTCAGATGCCGGCCGGATAGGTTTCGCAATTGAGGCTGGAGTGAAGGTATATGGGGACAAGAAAGGCTCAATAATTGCCCTAAAAGCCCTGATGAAATCAATTACTCCGCACGATTTCCTTGAAGGAAAATCCCCCGAGTCCCGCCTGCTTCTCAAGGCTTCTGAGAAGATATTTTCAGAGGTCTCAGGAACCCTTGGAAAAGCCAGAGCAAAATATTCCGGAAAGAGGTTCGAAATCTATGAGATAAATTCGAAATACAACATACGGAGGGAAGTTATCCAGCGCTTGAAAATTGAGCGACCGGGGAAATATGTCCTTGTCTATTCAAAGGCGAATTCTCCGGGGAAAATTGATTTCTCAATGAGAGGCCCCGGAAAAATCCCCTCTCTGATTGCTCCCTATGGGGGCGGGCATCCGGAAGCAGGAGGCGGGACTCTTCCGAAAAAGAGCTTGGAGAGTTTCCTAGAATACCTGAAAACAAAGATAGAGCCCTAATCGTTCCCCGCCCTTTCAGAAATCAGCCCCTTATTCTTCAGGCTCCTTTTCAATTTGGCCGGACAAATGCGCCCCTTCGTTGAAATAATGCACTCTCGGGGCGCTCCCCCTCTCATCCGAAATTATTATTTCAGTGAACTTTGCGTTCCCTGTGAAGAATGGTCTGGTCTTTTCCGGATGGACTCCTAGTATTTTGGATATTAAAACCCGCAGAGTGTTCCCGTGGGAGACAATTGCAACTGTTTTTCCCCGGTTTTTCCCGAGAATTTCCTCCTTTAGGAACTTTTCAACCCTTTTTTCAACATCCTTTTGGCTATCGCCCCTGTGGCTCTTGTCAGTGTAATCCGAGCGCCCAGATTTTTCCCTCCAGGAAATCCACTCTGTCAGGGGCTTGCCTTCGAACTTTCCGAAATCCCGCTCAATAAGGAGGGGACTGGAGGTTACCTGAACCCTCCTCCCCCGTTGACTTTTGGAAACGACTTGCGCAGTATCAAAAGCCCGCTTCAATGGGGAAGTGTATATGCGCTCAATCCTCTCCCCTGAGAGGAATTTTCCAAGAGCCCTTGCCTGCTCAAAGCCCTCTTCAGAGAGTGGTATGTTGCTCTTCCCCTGCATAAGCAGCCGGCTGTTGAATTTGGTTTTCCCGTGCCGTATCAGAAGGAGCCTTGTCTCAAAGCGCCTCTTTTTTCTTTTTTCAGGGGATGCTTCCATCAGATGGCTCGTCGAATTGACCGACGCAGCAAAAATCCTAGAGAGCTTCCTGTCAACAACAATGTCCGTTACCGAGCAGTTGTCGAACTTGAAAGGAACGGAGTAGTTCAGCGGGAACCCTGTTAGTTCTGAAAAGAGCGCCCTGACAGTCCCCCCGTGGGCGACAATGCCAAAAGTCCCGGATTTCTCGGAGAGGAGCGCCTTTGCAATTGGGGCGATCCTCTTCCTCACATCCTCCATCGATTCCCCGCCCTCTATTCTCTCGAAAATGTCCGCGGGATGCTTCCTCATCTTCTTCCAGATCTCCCCAGAGACTTGCCTGTGCTCCTTTCCTTCGAGCCTCCCAGAATATTTCTCAATCAATTCCGGGACAATCTCTACTCTCGCCCCTTTCGAATTCTTTCTCTCAATTTCGAGCGCAGTGTCTAGCGCCCTCCTCAGTGGGGATGCGTAGATTCTCGAGAACCCGGTTTCCCTGAAAAAGTTCCCGAGCTTCTCTGCCTGCTTTCTCCCAAGTTCAGTCAGGGGAGAGTCTATTTTCCCGGCAAAAGCCTTCCTCTTGTTGTGGACAGCCTCCCCGTGCCTAATTAGTATTATCCTTACCTGGCTCTCTGTCCCCAAAAAAGTATCATTTCCTCCTAGGAGCGAACTCGCAGTAGAGCGCAACATGGTCGCGCTCGAAAGGCTCAAGCCGTCTCTCCTCAATTATTTTCATCCCTGCGGATTCGAGCTTTCCTTTGACATCGGAGAAAACGGCCGTGGGCGTCCTTTTTACATCAATTGAGCGAGCCTTTACAATCAGGAGGCCCCTTCCCCCTTCCTTCAGAAAAGCCCTGCAGTTCTTCAGGAAGATTTCTGGCTGGTCCCTCTGGGCAACATCCTGATAGACGAAATCGACTTTTGGCACGAGGGGCGAATATTCCGAGACGTGTTCCGCTCCGGAAAATATCGGGGAGAGGTTCTCCCTAGTCTTTGAGAGGAGGTAGAAATCCCTAAAAACCCTCGGGGCTGGATCGACCCCGAAAATCATCCCGTCCTTGCAAATGTCCGAGAAATGGGATGCTGTCGTTCCTGACGATACCCCTAGATAGAGGACTAGGAAATCCTCCTTCAGCTCTATTTTCATTCCCTTGAGAATTGCCGCGCACAGCTTGCTTTTCTTCGGATTCCATTTGCGGTACTGCTTGCCGTCCCTTTTCACGAAATCCTCGTCATAGACTTTCTGGTCAATGACAAGGTTTTCAGTTGCAATGTCCGACCAAGCAAGGGAAATTGTGTTCGGGGGCAAATGGAGCCTGGCGGACTCCTTTCTTTCTTGAAATCCCCCGCTTCTCGGAAAGAATTTTTTCTTCGGGCGGGACGCTCCTTGCCTTTTCTCCATATGAAAAACCCCGCGCGTTTCCTATCTATTCTGCGCCCATTTTGTCGGAGATTTTCCAGACAAAAATCGTGTTAATCAGAACTGCTTGGAGGATTAGCGCGAGAATAATCCCGTTGAAGAATTCCGGTGCAACTGTCTTGTTAAGATACATTGATTTCGCAATCATTCCGATAAAGCCAAGGTTCACAAAGCCGACAATCCCCACAGCGCCCAAAAATACTTTCTCGAGGAAGTTCATTTCCTTTACTGGCTTTGCGTATTTTCCAATTAATTTGCTTCCGCCCCCTTTCGCCATTTTTATTTCCATTTTCTCATTCTCCGCCTTTTATTCTTTTGCCAACCCGCTCATTGGGCCCGAGAAAAAGTCGACTCTTGCGGCAATTGAGATTTTCCCGGCAATCTCCCTTGCGAATTTCCCGCGCTTCTCCTTCGGAGCTCCCTGTATTGATTGGTGCTGGAAAATTATCCCGTGCTTTGGGCAGGGGACGCCCCTTGTCAGATGCTTGAACAGAGCCTTTTCCGCGCCGAGGACCTGTATTGTGCTGGACGGCATGAATGCTAGCTTCCCCAAATTGCCCGCCCGCGCAATCAGGCGAGCCGCAAGTGTTCCCCCCCCGCAGGCTTTGGATGTTGCCGGAGCGAGCTTTTCGGCAAGAGCATCAACATTCTTCTCAATTGCCTCCTTTTCGGAATAGAGCCCGAGTATTGCCTTGGCAAAGGACGAGATTTTCTCGAGCTCGTCTTTTGGGATTTTCGCTCCAATCGAGCTCTCCGGTCTTTCCGTTCCTTCAGAGACTTTCCTCGCGAAAGCCTTGTTGTCCGACGCTTCCATTTCCGGGTAATAGAGGCCCCAGAGCTCCTTTAGCCTTGTGACAAGGGAGTTTAGTATTACGTTCAGGTCGTCTAGGGAATTTATCTCGTTTATAAGAAGATAGTCGAGGCCAACGTTTTTCCGGAGCTTCCGGGCGCTTATCTCAAGGGCGGCTTTCCGTAGGGACACAAGGGCAGTCCTCTTCTCAATCCCGTTCCTTTCGCCAGCGAAAAGTATGTCAAAACCCGGATCAGCAGCCTCGGAATTCTTCCCGAGAAGCCACTTTCCGTTCCCAGATTCAATAGCGTTCTCCCAGCCGGAAGGAAGGGGCCTCATTTCGGAGAAATCTTCGGAAAAAATCCCGATAGCGGTAAGAGCATATTTCTTCAAGGCCATTTTGCGGAATATTGGAACCTTTCCTTTATAAAAATCGGGCTTTTGCCGGAAAAGTAACCCATCTTCCGCCAGTCGCTCTCTTCCCCGAGCCATCCCGGACAAAGATTATATATCCTGAAAAGCCGAGAATCCACCCAATGGTTGCGCTCGATGCGATATTCGACATAATAATAGCGCTAGAGTTCTCCTTCCTTGCAGTATATTCCGGGAAGCTTGCAAACAAGGTGGGGGTCTTTCGGATTGCGAACGCCTGGATAATGTTTTCAATATCCGCCCTGATAATGGCATTCCATCACCTAATTGACCTCGTCCGCCTGGTCGGCCCAATTCAGGAGAGGATTTTCCTCCAAGGCTCCCCCTTATGGGTCCTATCGAACACAATTTATCTGGTTTCCGCCGTAACTTTCCTGATTGCAACAAAGAGCCTCCTTGAATCGTTCCTAAAGCCTGTGGAGGGGCGCTGAGAGAAATGGCTGACTCAATATCAGTTATAATTTCCGCCCTTGTCTTTTCCTGCTTCCTTCTTGCGACAATATTCTCCTTCAACGTGAAGAAGCTCGCCAAGGGATCAAGGAGGCTAATGTGGACAATTCTCCCGATTGCGGGCATTCTCTTCACGCTATCGTCCTTTATAGGCGCTTTCGCAGCGACCGGATACATGAACATATTCATATACGAGGCGACGAAGAAAATATCAATAATAATCGCCGGGTTTTTCCTCTTCCTCTTTTTCAAGGAAATTTCGGAGGTTTTCTAGGGAATGGACCTGACTGAGAAAATATATTCAGAAATAATTAAGGAGACTCTTGAGATGGTCTGCAGGATGGCAGGACCCTCCCTCGCTTTCCATGCTGTTGCCTCAGCCCAAGAAAAATTCTCGGACAGGGTAAAATCTCTCTCATACACCCGCTATGAAATGTCAATTGAGCTGAAAGACGGGACGAAAACCGAAAAGGCGCAGACTCTTTCCGAATTTTTCTCGGAAATTATCAACTATGCAAGGGACATTATAGGCAATAACATCTACATATATGCGGAAAAGGGGATAGAGACCGCCCGTCCGCTTGCCGAAAAGGAGAAAATCGTCCTTCCAAAATTCGCCTCCTGATTTAAGGCTCCGCCAGTATTTCTGAGGAGTTTCGGTAAATTATACCGATATTTCTTACCGGAAAACAGGTGAAAAGGTTTATTAGCGAAGATAACATATTTCCAATTGGTCACTGACACACAACTCCGGGGCAACGGAAAAGGTGCTTTGGAGGAGGAGCTTCAGATGGCTCAGTCCCGCCACGGAACTTTGGGTTCAACAGGGGAAACCCACGATCTTCCCCTATTGGGGTGGCTAGGGAAAAAACAGAGCTGATTGGGGAAGTGGCCAGGCGTCCCGGAACGGGCGAAGAACTACCCAGAGGGACGCCTCCCCAACCCACTTTCCAATGAAATTGCTTAAAAAGAACGATTTTTCCTTTTCAAAAACAGTGGGCTCTTTGCTGAGCCAAGAAATTGCCGGACTGAAAGTCCGGAAATATGTACGGGTCCGTGGTCTAGTGGTTATGACAGCGCTCTCACACAGCGCAGGCCGCCGGTTCAATTCCGGCCGGGCCCACTTCATCTAACAACATGGTCGTTGCCCCCTTTAGTTTTTCCTGTGCGGAGGCGCGGATCCGCGTTTTCGGACACTGGAGGATAATCCCGATTCCACCACGTGCGTCCAGAGGACTCACTAAATGATTGGCGGAATTCTTGAGCTGCCAATTAACCAAAACGTGAGAGAAATCCGGCAAATTTTGACTGCCCCGCCAACCAGAGAACCACTTTTCCGAAAAGTCCTCGGAAGAGGATTAGAGATTCAAGGGTCCTGCCGGATTGAGCGCTTCCTCAATCAGGTAGAGGACAATTGAGACTGCTGCTGGAAGGGAGAGCTTGTGGGAGAGCCCGATATGGTTAATTCCCTTGACTGGCAAGCTTCCAAATACAATGACAACCACCTTGTCGGCCTTTAGGGGTTCCGAGAGCTTTCCAGCTTCAATATGCCTCTTCACTTTGTTGTCGAAGTAGAATGTTTTCTCTGGCCGGAACATTTCCACAACTTCACTCCAGTGAGGAACTGATAGAACGCTCCTCCCGAGGGTTGTCGCAATAACGTTCACCTCTTCGACTGTTTTCGCGCTCGACGGCGGTACGTTGCAGAGCACAAAGGTCGTTGCCGGGAATTCGAACACTGTTTTCGAGAACGCGAGGCATTCCTCCCGGTCGTAGGGTTCGTTTAGGACAATTACAAGCTCCCCTTCGAAAACCATTTTTCCCTACATTCTCTTCATTTTGAGCTTTTTCTGTTCCCGTTCGACTGAATAAAGGAACTCTAGCATCTGGAGATAGTTGAAGCTTATTTCGACTCCCGGATTCTCTGTTGTGAGAATTATCCGGTCACCCGAATTCCTCAAAATCCCTGTGACAGTAGCTGCCTTTCCGCCAGTCTTGATCTGAATTCCGATTGTCCCGGTGTCCGCCATAATTCCAAGAACTCCCAGAAATAACTATATAGCATTTTTGGAAAAATCTCCCGATAAGGTTAATAATCTGGAATTGCCTCCTCTTCGCCAATGCCCCGGGCGAAAATAGATTTGGGCGACAAGTGGGAAGCTTCCCTTGAAAAGAGACTTTCAGAAAGCCTTCCAGAGAAGATTGAGACCGAACCGAGAACGGAGCTCGAGCTTTTCAATCTTGCAATCGAGGGTTCCGGTGGGAAGGAGACTGTCTCCGAGTTAAAGCGCCTCTATTCAATCCAGTTCGGAAGAACACTCTCGAAAAAGAGCGCGGAAGGGGCAATCGAACGATCTGTCAGGCGAATTCTTGCGCCTCTTTTGGAATCTGGATTTTCGGGAAAATTCTCGCGCTCAAAGGAGGCAATAAGGATAGGAAAACGCGTCAGGCACGGGCGCCTTCTCTATTCTGACATTCACAAGGCAAGGGAGAAGGTAAAACGCCTTTTTTTGGATTCAAAGGAAGGCTCGCTTGGAAAGCACATTCTCTCGGTCCTGGAAAAGAGGAATTTCCTGCAATATTCGGAAATCCCCTATCCGAAGAAGAATGTTGAAAAATCCCTCCTGTCTCTCTTCGAATTCGGCGTTCTTTCCGAAAAAATCTTTCCGGGGGGAAATGCGCTATACGACCCATTACGTCCAATATCTGACAAATCCCTTCCCGGAAAATTCCCTGAAAGAAGGGGAATTCGCACCTTTTTTCCTCTGGCGGAAAGGGAGTTTCCAGGAGGGCTCTTTGAGAGGAATTTCCGGTTCTCGCGATTCTCCCTTGACCCGAAGAAAGGTCTTGTTGAAACAAAGTTTTCAATTGACCTTGTCGCATTCCAGCCGGAGAATTCCGCCCTCAATCTCTGCCAATTCTCCGAACGCCTAAGCGTGCAGGCTCTCCGCTCATTCCGGGAAAAGGCGGGCTTCCTTTCCCTCCCCTGTCATCTCCATTTCTTCTATCCCAAAAGCGATATTCCCGCCCAGTCCTCGGCCGAGAAATATGCCGTTAAAGCGGGAATTGCCCTTCATGGAATAAAGTTATAAAAGCCCGGACATTCGGGTTTCTCAAGGTATAATGGTCAAACTGAACGCCTCCTCTCTTTCCAAAAGAATCCCTTTCCTCCGGAAAAAGAGGGAAATACCGACAGAATATGTCGCGGTTTTCGAGGAGTCAATAGAGGAAATGGCGAACAATCCCTATGAGCCGGGAATTGAAAGTAGAAGCTCAAAAAAACCCTATAAGGTGAAAATAATAACCGCGACCAAGCCCGAAGAAATGGACGCTGTCAGGACTCTTCTCCAGTCCCACGACCTCATTCTAATCAACATCTCGGCAATAATGGACATTGAGGATGTTAGGCGGGGGATTTCCAAAGTGAAGGTAACTACTGCCCGTCTCGGAGGGGAGATTCTCGGCCTTGACACAAAATGGCTCGTTGTTGTTTCTGAGAGGATTTCCGTCAGGAAGGAAGGGGTCATTTAGGCGAATGGCAACTGCTGAGAAAGTCTTCCTAATTTCCCCGGAAGCGGAACCAATTGTCAGAAAGAACTTCCTTGAGAACGAGGAATTCAAGGGGGAGTCAATTGACCTTATTGGCTCGGAAACTCTTGGCTTGAAAGGGAATTCCCTTTTCCTGATAGTCTCGGCTCCTGTAGAATTCTTCCTCAAGCATGCGTCCGTTTTTTCAGGATATCCTGAAGTTGAAGGGGAAGAAAAAGATGCTGTCCTCGGAGCGAAGAGGGCGCAAGGGGCAAAGGCAGAATAGGGTCTTTTTCCTTAGGATGTTTAAACTCTCAGGAAGAGAGCTTCTTCAAACAGTTTTCGCCAAGTTCACTAGAGTTTAAGGCGCGGAACGCAAATCCAGCGGATTATTTACATGAAAACATTGTTTCAGTGTTGATTACCGGCAGGGGCGAATAGCCAGATCTTCCTGCGGACGCTTCCAAGTGCGTGCCGAACAGATCCGGAGCAACAGGATATGTGAGCGAGCTTGCATATTGGGCGCCCTCCATTCTGCCTGGAGCCCGTTGCTGAGGCCAATCTTATACCAGTCTCCCGCTTCATCAACATAATATGTTGCGTCTCTTGTCAGGAGAATTCCTCCCTAGCCTGTCTGGACTTTGTCCATTTTTTCTGCAACTCAAAGGACGCTCCCGCCGGAATAAATCTCGACATCGAAGCTTCCGGGAAGGTTGAAATCTAACGCATCCCAAGACCTGACCAATTGGCCGGTGCCTGTGTCGTAATTGCCAGGTATCAAGTAACTGCTTGGGACTGTTGAAACCCTCCTAGAAAATGACTGAAAGGCATATCCGGCCGAAGCCG
>JBBIPP010000010.1:0-64056 GCA_037442745.1 archaeon | reverse complement strand
TTAAATAAATTGTTTTTTCGGGCTTTTTTCGGATAACTGGGAACAAGTAAAGTTGATTTTCAATGAAACAAGGGTTATAGCAGTTTCTTTTCTTTTTTCCCGTGAAAGGCTTTTTTCTTTTTGAAAAAGAAAAAAGGGTTTCTTAAATAAATTGTTTTTTCGGGCTTTTTTCGGATAACTGGGATAGAGTGAAGGGTTTTCTTCGGAAAATGAGCGGTTCTAGGAGGTTCTCTATATAATCCGCGTAGCCAATCTGGCTCCTCCGAACTTTCGTAAAGTTTGTGCTACATCCGTTCGGTTTGGGGGTTTGCCTGCGCGAACCCCGCCTTTTGGTCAAACTTTCGTAAAGTTTGTGCTACATCCTCTCAATTGCAGGAATGCCCAAGAAATAGAGGGCGGATTTCAAGGCAATCTGGCTTGCTTTCACCAGAGCAAGCCTTCTTTTTTCTTCAGGGGAGCCAATTACCCTGCATTTCACATAGAACTTGGAGAGAGTTGTTGCCAATTGGAATGCATATTCCGAAATCCTTGATATTTCCGTCCTCGTTCCCCAGAGCTCCTTTCTAAGGGAGGATGCAACCCGGACAATCTCTGATGGGAGGAATGCCACCTGTTTTGCCAATAGGAACTCTTCTTCCTCAATGTTTTCCAGGTCAGAGTCGCCTATTGAAAAATCAGTTTTCCCGGATTTCTCGATTATTCTAGAGCACCGGGCAAGCGCATACTGGAGATAGGGCGCAGAGTCGCCGTCGAAGGAGAGAGCGTCGTCCCACTTGAAGGTAATTTTCTTTTCAGGAGCGTATTTGAGCATTGTGTATCTAACTGCCCCTACTCCAACAGCCTCGGCAATCTTCTCCTTTTCTTCCTTTGAGAGGTCTGGGCTCTTCTTCTCAACCTCTGCTAGCGCCCTCTCTTTAGCCTCATCCAAAACATCATCAGCCGAAAAGCCAACCCAGGTCCCCTTCCTGCCTGAAAATTTCCCTTCAGGGAGCCAGACATGCTCATAGGAGAGATGGAAGCTCCTTTTCTCCTGCTCAGTAAAGCCGAGCCGGCCCAACAACGAATAGACAATTCTCTGGGGATGCGCCTGTTCCGCCCCGATTACGTTTATCACAAGGGCGGATTTCCCTAGGTCAATTTCCCTTCCGGAAGGAACCGACTTTTCAGCAAGAACTCCGTTTGGCTGTTTTTCAAAATCCGCAAAATGGAAAGGGTTTTCAAAGAGCCCGAATTTCCACATCTGGAAAGCAACGTCCTTTGCTGCATATGTCGCGGTCCCGTCGCTCCTCACCAAGACAACCTCCTTGTCCTCCAGATTCTCAAAGCCCGGGATTGTCGAGACATCGCAGACAATGCAGTCCTTCTTCTCCCCTTCTGTCGCCCGATAGACTGCGCCAGTTGAGAGCATTTTTTCCAGGGCTTTTGCGAAGAGGCCGGATGAGACAATTTCGGATTCGAAAATCAGGAGATTGTGGAAAATTCCAAGCCTATATGCTGTCAGATACTGGGCTCTCACGCATTCTTCTGCAAGGGAGCGGGCGCCTTGACCTGTAGGAGCGGTCTTCTCCTCAATTTCCTTCATTATTTTCCGTATTTCGGAATCAACTTCCGCCTTTGAGGACTCTTTTTCAACCTGGACATAGAGGCGCCCGAGATGCTGATCGAATTTCTCCTCAGTTCGTGGGAAATCCGGGAGATTCCTTGTTCCCCAATAGACCTTTGCTACCTGGAGGCCGAGGTCGTCAATATAGTCGAGCTTTCTCACTGAATACCCTGCGCCTTCAAGAACTCTTGAGAGGGTGTCCCCGAGACACGCGTTCCTGACATGGCCAATGTGCCAGGGCTTGTTCGGGTTGACTGACGGGAATTCGACCAATACGTTTCCGGAAAGAGAATTTGATTTTCCATAGTTTCCGGGGGACGCTAGGGCATCGGAGACGGCTCTCTTCAGGACAATTCCTTTTTTCGCGAAAATGTTGAGATAACCGCCCTTGTTCTCAATCTTTTCTGTGAAAGCAGTTTTTGACAAGTCAATTGAGGAAAGAATTTCGTCAGCAACCTTGAAAGGGGGCATTTTCCTTTCTCTGGCAAGTTCGAACGCAAGAGAGCAGGCAAGATCAGCTCCTCTGGAAGCCTCTCCTTTTGGGATTGTGAGCTTTTCGGGGGAGACTTTCAGAAGGAAGGCCGATTCAGAGACAAAAGCTTCCCAAACAGGGGACTGTGAGTTCTGCATTTTTCAGGGGAATTTTCGAATTGTTTCTTTATTAGATTTTCCGATTGTCGAAAAGGTCGCGGAAAATCCCCCGCGAAAAGCTCGCGAAAAGGGGGGATTTTTTTCGGGGCTGTCGGGAAAGCCGGAAATCCGCGTTCCGGTCCCTCATCTGGCTCCCTAGAATTTTCCAATCAAGGAAAAATTACTTTTTTTTGACCTTTTTTGCCTTTTTCTTTGTTGCCATTTGTCTTGTCACCACCTTTCTTCGCGCGAAGCGTCAATTGAAATCAATTTGACTGCTCTGATATAAATTCATATCGGATTGAAACAGACAAAATAAAACACTTTTGTTTTATTTGAAACAAATGATTGGGGCTTGAAGGGAAATCGCTGGAACTGGAGGGGAACCGAAGGAAAAGAATAAAACTAGGGACGGAAAAATGCGGTTGATGAGGACGCTACCAGTCTCGGAAACACTAGCTCTCGTTTGCAACGGGATGACCGGAATTTCGCAGCCGACAATTTTTGGGGAAAGTTCGGTCAGGTCTTTTCCGGTTTTTGTGAAACCCGACACTTCCGGCCACAAGTCGGAGAAGGGCCTAGTTATTGAAGTCAGAAATTCCGCGGAACTGAAAGAAGCTCTCCTGAAAATATTGCCGGAGAAGGCGATAATTCAGGAGAAAATCTCCGGGACAGAGCTGATTTTGGGCGCCAAACGCGATCAGGTGTTCGGAACAGTTGTCCTCGTCGGAATCGGGGGGACTCTTGCAGAGGCGTATTCTGACGTCTCCACAGGCGTATTTCCAGTGTCGGAAGCGGACGCTGAGAGAATGCTCGCATCCTTGAAGGCGCAGAAAATACTAGACGGCTTCCGGGGGAAGCCCGCAATTGACAGGAAAGCCCTTGCAAGGGCGATTTCTGCCTTGGGAGAGCTTGCGAACGAGAAGAAAATTATCGAACTTGACGTCAATCCACTAATCTGCACTTCCGGGGGAAGGCTTGTTGCAGTTGACGGAAGAGCCGTCCTGGAAGACTAATTAACTCCATTTGCTTTTTCACAACCCTTTACGAAAGGCTTGACCCAAAGTGCGGGGCTTTTCAGCCCGGCAAAGGGTTTCACTCCATTTGCTTTTTCACAACCCTTTACGAAAGGCTTGACCCAAAGTGCGGGGCTTTTCAGCCCGGCAAAGGGTTTCACTCCATTTGCTTTTTCTTCTTCAAAAGTTTCCCGACAAATGAAAAGAGCTTCCTCTCCCCTTTCTTCGACCGATGGGTCAGATAGAGGGAAAGGAGGAGAATTAGGGACCCCAAAACGAAGACGAAGACGAGCGGGCGGTTCTCGCTGACCTTGACAATTGATTCAACCCTCTCGAAGGACGATGGGTATATGTAGAGGGTCGAGAGGTTGAATTCGCCCTCCGTTTGGGAGGAAAAGAAATAAGTGAGGGTCGAACGCTCGCCGGGCGAGAAGCCCTGGCGGAAAGCCCATCTCCGCTTCATCAGGCTTCCGTCAATCCTCTCCTCAAAGGCGACCATTGCCGGGTCATAGCCGGAAATTGACCACTCCTCGAAAGAAAGGGAGAGTGGGATTGATTCCACGATGTCGAGGGAGGAGACTGACTGATTTGCGGTTATTTCCAGGACAACCATTCCCTTGGCGCCGACATCAATTCCCTTGGGAGCTGACTTTTCAATTGCTATTTTCCCAGTCGCAATGCCCGGAAGGGGGTCTAGGATGAAGATTAGGATGAGGAGAACTGCCGAAAGCTTTTCAATCAAACCCATTCTTCTTGGAGACTTGCCAGCCCAAAGTTTATTAAGGTATTGAAAGGGGTAACCGGAAGATGGGTTCTGGGAAATTCATTGTAATTGACGGGACTGACGGGACTGGAAAGGCGACCCAGACGAGGATCCTGATTGACCGGCTGAAAAAGCAGGGCGCAGATGTTGTTGTTTTCGATTTCCCCCAGTACGGGAAGAAGAGCGCTGGGCCGGTTGAAGAGTATCTGAACGGGAAATACGGAACTTCTGACGAGGTCGGGCCATATAGGGCGTCGATTTTCTACGCAGTCGACAGGTTTGCCGCGTCTTTTGAAATCAGGAAGGCGCTCTCGGAAGGTAAAACCATTGTCTCGAACAGGTATGCCTCATCGAACATGGGGCATCAGACGGGGAAAATTGAGGGGCGGGAGAAGCGCGACAGATTCCTCTCCTGGGTCGAGAACCTCGAGTTCGAGATATTCGGGATTCCCCGGCCCGACCAAGTAATTCTCCTCAATCTCCCCCCGGAAATAGGGCAGAAGCTCGTTGAGCGGAAGAAAATGAGGGAGTATATTGAGGGCGGGAAAACAAAGGACATTCATGAGGTGGATCTCGTCCACCTGAAAAAGGCTTCTGAAGCATATCTCTACTGCGCGGAGAAATTCGGCTGGACTGTTGTCAACTGCGCGCCTGAAGGGAAGCTTTTGGGGATTGAGGAGATTTCGTGGCTAGTCTGGGAGAAGGTTTCTGGGAAGGCCTGAAAAGAATTGCAAAATATTCTCTTGGAAAGGGAATTGTGGGGCAAGTCGGCGTCTACCTTGTTGCTGCGGAACTTTCCAAAAGGAACATAATAGCAACAGTTACCTCAAGAAATGCCGAAGGAATAGACGTTTTGGCAGCCAATATACAGGGAAAAGCAGTTTCGATTCAAGTAAAGACGAGTTCCGCAAAAGCTAAAGAAAGCAATTCATTCAAACATAGTTGGATAATGTCGAAAAAGGACGAAACTAGGAATTTCAAAAACCTCTTTTACGTTTTTGTTGATTTGTGCGAGGGAAAAAAGGACGAGTTCTTCGTTGTTCCAAGTGCAGAAGTTTCGGAATATGTTTCTAGAACGCATAAAGCGTGGTTGAAAAAACCGGGTAGGAATGGAAAGCCCCACAAAGATACGGATATGCGCTTATTCGAAATAAACACAATCCAAGAAGAAGAAGAAGAAGAAGAAGAAGAAGAAGAAGAAGAATGCAAAAATAGATTGGATTTGTCTCTAAAAATAAAAGAAATTGCCGGGGAGTTTAATCCACGGTCCCTTTCCCGCAAGAGAGCTTACCTGTGGCAACACCCGTGCCCTTGTTCCGAGAGCTTCCTCAAGCGCTCGAGCATTACCTTCTTCTCAATTGATGCGACAAGCTTCCTTGTTGCGACAACAGCGTCCGGATTTACTGAGACGGACGTTATCCCTTCTTTTACCAAGAACTCGACGAAATCAGGCATGTTGGACGGAGCCTGCCCGCAAATGGAAATTGTCTTTCTGTTTCGGTGCGCAGCAACAATCAATTGCCTTATTGCCTCGACAACCGCCGGGTCCCGCTCGTCAGCATATCCCATTTTTCCGAGGATCTCTGAATCCCTGTCGGCTCCGATTGTCAACTGCGTGAGATCGTTGCTCCCAATTGAGAACCCGTCGAAATACTGGTAGAACCTGTCCGCCTGGAAGACGATTGAGGGAACTTCGGCCATTGCCCAGACCTTGAAATCCTTGTTCTTCTCAAGGCCCTCCTCCGCCATTATTGCGAGGGCTTTTTTCACTTCCCACTCAGTTCGGACAAAGGGAAGCATTACCCAGACGTTCTTCAGCCCGAACTCCTCCCTGCATTTCTTTATTGCCTGGCATTCTAGCCGGAACGCCTTGTCGAACCCGGGCGATATGTAGCGGGAGACGCCCCTCCAGCCAATCATTGGGTTGTCCTCTTTCGGCTCGTATTTCTCGCCTCCCGGGAGGTCCTTGTACTCGTTCGTCTTGAAGTCAGAGAAGCGGATAACTACGGGCCTCGGGTTAATTGCTTTCGCGACAGTTCCTATTCCCTCCGCCAATTTTTCGACATATTGCCCGCCCTTCCCTTGGGCAATCAAGTCCATTGGGTGCGCCTTGACATATGTCGCAATAATGAACTCGAGGCGCATTAGGCCTATTCCGTCAAATGGCAGGTTGCCATAATCCTCTATTTTCTCAGGAATCCCGAGATTCATGTAGATTTTGGTTGCAGTGGGGGTGAAGCTCTCGGCAATTACCGCAGTTCCCCTTTCATATGCAGTCTTCTCTGTCGATTTCTTCTCAGCCAATTTTCCATAATAGACAACCCCTGCTTTCCCGTCAACTGTGTAGAAGGAGCCGTCTTTCATTACTTTCATTGCGTTTCCTGTCCCGACAACGCAAGGAATTCCTAGTTCCCTTGAGACAATTGCCGCATGGCAAGTCGCTCCTCCTTCCTCAGTAACTATTGCGCAGGCTTTCCTCATTGCAGGGACCCAGTCGGGAGTTGTCATGCTCGTCACAAGGAGGTCGCCTTCCTTTACAAGGTCAATTTGCTCGACATTGGGGATTATTTTCGCAATCCCGACAGCGTTTCCTGGGGATGCGGCCATTCCCTTGGCAACAACTTTTCGCTCCGTAGTCTCGGGGACTGCGGAGGCCGGAGCCTCTTTGCCTTTCTTGCTCCAGACTGTCTCGGCCCTTGCCTGGACAAGGAAAACCGATTCCGGGAACTTCAGGTCCCTGTCAACAGCCCATTCAATGTCCATTTCCCTGCCATAGTGATTTTCAACCAGTTTTCCGAGTTCGGCAATCCGGACAATCTCCTCGTCAGTAATTGATTGGATATTTTGCCGGTCATCCGGAACCCGGGAATGGATTACTCCCCCTGATTTCGGGTCCCTGATGTATTCAATGTGTTTTACTGCCAAATGCCTGTCAATTATCTGGAGAGTTCTCTCGTTCACATGGAAGCTATCCGGAGTCACTGCGCCGGAGACTACCGCCTCTCCCAAGCCCCAGTTAGATTCGATTATTATCACATCAGGTTCGCCAGTCGAGATGTCCAAGGTGAACATTACTCCCGCTGACCTAGAATTGACCATTTTCTGGACAGCGACTGAGAGGAGGACGTCTTCGTGCCTGAACCCCTTGTCGTTCCTGTAGAAAGTTGCCCTCGGAGTGAAGAGGGATGACCAGCACTTTTTAGTATAGAGAAGGAGGTCTTTTTCCCCCCTGACGTTGAGAAAAGTCTCCTGCTGGCCGGCAAAAGAGGCGTCCGGGAGGTCTTCTGCAGTAGCAGACGACCTTACTGCAACGAAAAGTTCGGGGGACTTGTATTTCTTCGAGAGCTGTTTGTAGCTCTCTTTTACCGCCTCCTCGATTTCCTTTGGCATTTCCGCATCCTCAATAAGGGCGCGCATTTTGGCGCATGCCTTTGTCAGGGCATCGGCGTTATTGACATCAGTCTTCCTCAAAAGTTCGTAGATTTTCTCGGCAATGCCTGTGTCAGTTATGAATTTCTTGTAGGCATATGCGGTCACTGCAAACCCGCCCGGAACCGGAATTCCTGAGGAAATCATTTCCCCGAGGTTCGCGTTCTTTCCCCCGACAAGAGGGATGTCGTCCTTCCTCAAATCCTCAAACCACAAAATAAGCTCCTTTGACCTGTCCGATTGCTTCGCCATTCCGGTTGGGAATCCGGCTTGTTATATATTGTTTTAGGGGGGCTTTTAGGATAGGTTTCCGGCAAAGCTAATAAAGGGGGATTGTGATTAGTTGGCAATGGAAATCGGCGGGAATTCGGACATTCTCTTCTCCTTCCCCGCCTGTCCTTGCTGTTAGGCGCGAAAAGCCCCCCGCCGGATTAATTGTGACAATAAACCGGAACGGACTAGAATTTTCGACAGCAATATTTTTCTGACAAAAGACAGACAGAAGGTAATGAAAAAAATGATGTATGAGAAAGCTATGGGATTGATTTGGAATGCCCCACTTGTGAGAATGAGGACTGACTCTTGCTCCGCCGGGATTTTCGGAAAACCAGAATCGATGAACCCGGGCGGGTCGGTAAATGACAGGATTGCCCTCGGAACAATTCTTGACGCTGAAAGAAACGAAAAACTGCTGAAAAGTGGGACAATAGTTGAACCAACTAGCGGGAACACCGGAATTGGCCTCGCAATGATTGGGGCTACTCTCGGATACCGGGTAATTCTCACAATGCTGGAAACTATTAGCATTGAGAGGAGGCAGATACTCCTCGCATACGGGGCTGAACTTGTCCTAACTCCGGGGACGCTCGGAATGAAGTGGGCGATTGAAAAAGCCGGGGAGATTTCTGCGGAACTGGGCGCATTCGTGCCCCGGCAGTTTGAGAACCCGGCGAACCTGAAAGTGTATGAGGAGACTAATCAGGAAATAGTTTCAGAATTCGTCCCTGATGCGTTCGTTGCTGGAATCGGGACTGGGGGGACAATAACCGGAGTTGGGCGGAAGCTGAAGGAAATTAGCCAGAGAACGCTTGTTGTCGGAGCGGAGCCGGACTCTTCGGCAGTCCTCTCTGGAGAAGCTCCTAGGCCCCACAAAATACAAGGGATTGGGGCAGGGTTTGTCCCGAAAATTCTTGACAGGGGAATTATTGACAGGATTGTCCTGGTAAGAAACGAGGATGCGATTTCTGAAGCGAGAGCGCTTCCGAAAACTGATGGAATCCTTGCCGGAATTTCTTCAGGGGCCGCGCTCTTCGTTGCAAGAGAGGTTGCACGGGAGCTTGGGAAAGGAAAGAGAATTGTGGTACTTCTTCTGGACACTGGTGAGCGCTATCTGCCGACTGGGGTTTTCGGGTGAATTGAAAAATGGTTCTTGACACAATAAAGACTGCATACAGAAAAGACCCTGCCCTTCGGGGAGGATTGTCTTTCCTTGAGGTGTTTTTCTATCCGGGAGTTCAGGCAATCTTGATATACAGGGCTTCGAATTTCCTCTGGAGGCTTGGAATTCCTCTGCTTCCGAGGGCGCTCTCCTATTTCGGGAGGTTCCTCACAGGAGCTGAAATACATCCGGGAGCGAAAATCGGAGGGGGCTTCTTCATTGACCATGCAATAGGGGTTGTTATTGGAGAGACTGCGGAAATCGGGGAGAACGTAATGATGTACCACCAGGTTACTTTGGGCGGGCGGGGATGGTGGAGGGACGAGAAAGGGAAAAAGAGGCACCCTACTGTCGGGGACAATGTCATTCTCGGTGTTGGCGCGACAGTTCTTGGGCCAGTAAAAATAGGGAATAATGCGAAAATAGGGGCGTTGGCTCTTGTTCTTGAGGATGTGGAGGACGGGGAGACAATTGTTGCCGAAAGGGGGAAGAACATTTTTATTAATGGAGGGAAAGCTGGAAGGAAGGAATGACAAAAATCCTCCGGGGCAAAAAACCCCTTTTCGCCAGAGTCAAGGTGTGTTCGGACACATTCTCCAAGGGCCTTGGAATAATGTTTCGGAAGAGACCATTTGGGAAAGACGAGTGCCTGCTATTCTCTTTCGACAGGGAGCTTCCTAGGGAATTTCTGGGGATACACATGCACTGGTGCTTTTTCCCAATAACCGTTGCCTGGCTAGATTCATCTGGAAAAGTGATTGATTCGGTCAGGGCGGTTCCTGCGGAGCTTTTCAAACCGGCGAGCTGGAAAGTGTATTATCCAAATAGGGGCGGGGCGAAATGGATTTTGGAGTGCTCGGATAAAATCCGGTTGAAGAGGGGCGAGAGACTTGGCTTCAGAACTTGGACTACAAATATTTTTTCACAAGGTTAATGTCTGAACCGGGAAGAAAGATCAAAGAGGTTATAATTAACATCAAAATAGTTCCTGTCAAGGCGGTTTTATAACCAATGGAAAACAACTAATTCCTCTGAAAGTTAGGGGCGAAATTGTTTTTACATAACGGTCCCGGATCGCTTGATTTTTTGATAAAATGCGTATTTTGTGTTTCAAATCGGCTTGTTTGTGAGCGTTCTCATGCAAAACAATTGAAGTTAGGTAAAATATGTGTGCGATTACTCCATTGATGCAGAAAAAGGATATCGGAAAAAAGGAATCATCAAAAGAAAGACAAACCAAACAAAACAAAAAATTTCTTTCTTATTTAAGTTTCCCGTCGCATTCACCTGAAAATGCTCAGGAGAAAGGCAATCAGCCTTCCTATTCCCATTATGAAAGCGTATGCGAGAATGAGACCAACGAGGAGGACAAGGAAAATTAGTCCGAAAAAGTCTTTCCTATCCATTTTCTCTATTGCCTTTCGTATTTCACGATCTCCGGGTTGATTATTTCGAGATTCACCCCAGCATTCCTGAAGAGATCCTTTGAGAGAGCGGACGCGTGGTAGTCTTTCTTTGCCACAACTCTGAGAATTCCGCAGGTGACAAGGAGCTTTGCGCAGACAAAGCAGGGGGTCATTGTGCAGTAGAGAGTCCCCCCGTTAATTGAAACCCCGGCTTTCGCAGCTTGGCAAATTGCGTTCTGCTCCGCGTGCGTTGTCCGGATGCAGTGGCTTTTCACTGTTCCGTCCTCTTCCAATGCCTTTGCGAACATATGGCCCTCGTTGTCGCAGTGGGGCGTTCCCGGAGGGCTACCAACATATCCAGTTGATATTATCCGCTTGTCTTTCACAATAACGCAGCCGGATTTCCCCCTATCGCAGGTAGCCCGAAGGGAGACTGTGTCAACTAGGCTAAGGAAATACTCGTCCCAGGATGGCCGGGAATGTCCGGCCGGGGGCTTGTCAGAATCCATTCAGAAAGGGGCGCGCGTGCTATTAATAATACTAGCGGACATTTCAGATTTCTCCCAGTTTCCGGAGGACTTTTTCCGATTCCAGGGCAAAGAGGCAGGCCTCGAAGATCTTTTCTTCCCTAGGGAACTTGCCCCCAGACATAATCCCGGAGAGCCCGGGGCCCTGCTTGATATTCTTCGTCCTGAAAACAGAATCAACGACTTTCCCCAATTCCTCGCGCCCCGAGAGGAACTTGTCCATTATTGCTTTCGGGACAGTAACTCCCCCAGAAATCCCGTAGGTTGTCCTCCCCCTTTTGTCCGAAACCGCCACAACCCCCTCGACGAACCACCCGAAATCCGGGCCGCAGTCCCGAAGGCCCCCCTCGACTCCGACGCCATAGTCAGCGCCGGGAACCAATTGGAGGGAATTTTCCGCCCGGACTTTTGCGCCAACAAAAGTCTCCCTCCCTTTCGGACTGTCTCCTACGCCAGACTCTGCCGAAACGGGAACAAACGAGAATTTTTTTCCGGGAAAGGCCTTTCTGAATGCTCTCTTAATTCCGAGAATTTTCACCGGATTTTTCGTCCCAATTGAAACAACAATTGTTTCCATCTTATGAAACACTCTCGAAAATAGCCTTCATTCTCAGGGCGTCTTTGTCAAGGAGAGGGGATTCGCAGATGATGGTCGGGGAGAAGCCGTTCCTTGCAATAACCTTCGCCAGTGGGAGGAAATCCGGACCCGGGCCAGTCCCCAAGGGGACGTGGTTCTTCTCGTTCCCCTTTATTGGGTCGAAATTCAGTTCGGAAAAGTGGCAGTGGAGGTTCTCCGCCGCCTTTTTCCCGAGAGCTTTCTCTATTTTCTCAAAGACGGCCAGATAGTCGCTCTCCGTTTTCATCGCCCCTTTGGAGCGGGCATGGAGGTGAGCGAAATCAACTACCGGGACTGTAGAATCTAGTTCGGAGCAAATTGGGAGAATTTCTTCAAGAGTCCCGAACTGGAGCTGCTTTCCGGTTGTCTCCATTCCGAGGACAACGTTCTTCAGAGAGCGCTCCTTGATTTCCGAAACAACGTGCTTAATTGTCTCCCGCACCTTCTTTCCGGCGATCTCTGACGATTGGCCCAGATAGAAACCCGGGTGGAAGACTATGACAAACCTCTGGTCCCCAAGACCTTCCCCGACTTTCACGCAGTCAGTCAGGTGCCTTGTTGAATTCTTAATTTTGATTTCCTCCAAGGCGGAGCAGTTTATCCAGTATGGTGCGTGGCAGGAGAGGGAAATTCCCTCTTTTTTTGCAAGGGCGCCGATTTCACCCGCCAATTTCTCCCCCATTTTAACCCCCCGGACGAACTCCATTTCCAGGGCCAAGAGCCCCATTTTCCTGACATGGGACACTGCCTCAAGGATGCTCGAGCACGAGGGGGGAACACCTGCGGGACCGAACCGCGGGGAAGAAATCCTTCTTGTCGACATTCGGGAAACTTTTCCTGTCAGGGCCTGAGAGTGAACCGGAGGACTAGCTCAAGCACAATTACTCCACCGCAGATTGCAATAACGGTTTCTGGAGTGAGCTCAAAGGCGCTCTTGAAGTCTTCCGAATATCTCATAAAGCCCCCTCCTCCAAAGGGAAGCTTGCCTTCATTTGGGGATGCCATTATGAAGAGCCTGAAAACCGGATTGTTTAAAACTTTTACCAATTGCCCTGTTCGCATCAACGGAGACGGTAACTAGGATTTCCGGCTTGGGCGAGTACAGGGACAATTCCTGCAGATTGAGGCCAGCTCTCGGAATAGAGCGTATTGGTCGCCTTGTGGATGTCAATCCTATCCGTTAAATTGCGGATGTTCTGGAAGTGGATAGGTCAAAACGTCAAAAACGGCTTTTTCTAAGTCTAACAGTCCAAAATCCAGATTATTAATTTGAAACCGGCAGTCAAACATGTAGTCAAAATGAAGGGGAGTTTTTGATGTAAACGGTCTTTCCAACAGTCTAAAACGATTGGTGGAAATTTGAAACGAGCCATCTGAAAATAGCAGTAGCCATATTTAAACGCCGTCTCTGAAATTGGGGCTGGTCAGATTGAAACCCCGTCTCAGACACATTCTCTGAAATGAAGAATGAACACCTAAAAATTATTCTAAAAATTGAAGCTAACCGAGAGACTAACCGCCCAAATTGAAGCCATTAGGCAGACCTGCTGGCAAAAAATAAGGCGGACAGTGAGACAGACAGTCAGAAATGGGGATTGGACATAATCGGAATTTTGGAAAAGTCAAGTGTTTAATCTTAAAGAAATATAAGTCCAAGCTATTTTCAAGTGTAAATTGCTTCATAGACTTGGCACGAGTCCACTGTTTTACACTAGTCTTGTTTGTCCTTCAGGCACTTGGCTTTGCATTGCTTTTATGAGGCGTTCTTTCCATTCTGGTTTTTGATCTATTTTTGCTTTTTGAGCCGGAGTCATTCCAATCTTTGAATGCTTTCTTACAAAGTTGTAGTATTTTTGGAAGTTCTCTGTGTATTGCTTTTGGTTTCCCTTGAATCCGCGCATCGCTTTGTCTCTTTGCCTTAATTTTTCATGGAAACACCCCTACTTTGTTATTATTTCCTGATTTTTTGCCCTAAACGTAACGCTTGTGTGGTTTAGGATTTTGATAATTTGCAAATTCATTTTTTACTGCTTTTGAATAGTTGAATGAGCTGTCAGCAATCACCGTCTTTGCTTTCTTGCCAGCAGTTTTCTTTGCTCTCTTGAATGTTCTTCTGGCATAATCGCAAGTTTTTGTTTTACTTGCGTTACTTGCTAGAAGAAATCTTGTTTTGTTGTCCAAGACATTCAAAACGCATTGCCGATTGCCTTTGATAAATTGTTTGTCCGCAAGCCAACAATCTCTTGCTTGAGGTTTCATGGACTTGGCAAATTGAGCGATTCTTGAAAAATAAGTGTTTACCCAGTTCATAACTGTGATGTAACTTACTTCAATTCCGTAAATTTGCTTTAAATTGTCTGCAATTGAACGATAGCTAACGCCTTTCATGTACAAATCCATAAAAGTAACTGCTGTTTTAGGATCTCCCTAATGTTTATGATTGGAGAATTAACCCAACGCTTTCCACAAGCTTTGCAAAACCATCTTTCTTGTTTTCAAGCAGCTTTTTTCTTGCGCTGTCTTTTCTGACTTTTGCTTTTGCAGACAGGACAGTCCGGCAGTTTTCTTATTGATTTTCCATAGTAAATGCCTTAAATTACCTACTTATACAGGCATAACTCAAAAAAGGCCGTCTTATATACAAATCTTGTCGTTTATTACGCATAGAAGTATAGCTTTTACGAGAAATTTTATGTGGATGAGCTGTTTTCTCACTCGCATGGCTAAGATAATCGTTAAAGTTCCGGGATTTCGATGTGAACGATGCAAACACGAATGGATACCAAGAGTAAAAGTAAAAGAAGATCCAAGAATCTGCCCAAAATGCAAAAGCCCATACTGGAACATACCTAAGAAAAAGAAAAATTGATCTAGTGGACTTTTTATTTTTGAGAGGTCTTTGTTTGAAACCTTTGTATAGATTAGAGTTGTACTGATATCCGGATTTCCTAGCAAATCTCTTATTTACACAATATCGGCGCCATTTTCCGGCAGGTTGGGAGCAAAAGAATGTCTTAGGGTTTGTGGCGTTTTCCATTATTTTTTGTATGGTTCTTTGAGTATATTTCCCGCATCTATTAGTTTGAAAGACACGTCTTGATTTTTCTTGAGATAAATTATGTGGCCCGTCTTTTACTTTTTGTGAAAGAATCGCTATTCTATATTTTTCCCTTTTGCTCTCTTCGGATTGGTGAGGTTTCTGTAAGTCAATGTCTTGCCGCTGGAGGTTAATAATTTCACTTGAAGTCCTGCCGAATAACCGGTTTGCATAATTAAACAATGATTGATATTTTTTGTGACCCATATAAGTTTTCCGATTTCTTCTTTTGACAAAATGACTGGCAACTTTTTCTCGCGTTTCACGTTTGGAAGATTGTCAAGCGAATTCTGAATTTGTGAACTATCTTTACTTAGAGTATAAGTAAAATTTTATTGCAAATCCTGCGTCTCTTAAGGTTTCATCGAAGCATTCATTATTCATAAGCTTGAGAGGAAAGTCCAGAGTTGGTTTGCCGGACAGAATGTATTTATTTATGTGAAATAAATACGAATCCGTAGTCTTTTTAGAATAGCCCTCGAGCTTACATTCTTGAACAATTAGTGCTTATGTTTGAGCCAACAATCAATTAACTATCGTAAGAAAAAGAAAACGAACATTATTCATAAAATTTCGTATTTTGCATTGAAATCAAGAATTAAGCGTAATAATGTTGCGTTTAAGCTATGTTAGGTGCAATTTGCCCACTCGCTACGAAACGAAAAAAACGAAAACTTGGTTTGCTTCGCAAACAGATCTAACCTTTGTTAAGCTGTTTCGCTTCGCTACACCCAAAGATTTTTCTTAACGAAAACTGGCGTGTGCTAATCAAAGATTTTGGGATAATTTTTATCGGAAAAAGTAATTAGATTTATAAATAAGTTTATTTCTGCGAAAAAGTTGGTAAATTTTAAAAGAGTTTGAAATGAAAAGGGCAATATTCTTGGGTGGAGATGGAAAAATGATTGAAGATTGTTGTGTTCATAAATCGGAAGATTTGGGAATTATTGAAAACTGCGAATGCAAAAAACCAAGTATAAAGAACATGGGAAAAATTGTTTCGAGGTATTGTATTAATTTGCTTACCTTGTTGGTAATAGGAGACCGCCCTTCTGATAAAGTTATTGGTAGAAATGCCGGATGCAGAGCAGTTTATCTTAGCTGGCATGGCAGAGAACATTTTTGATTGGCTGAGATTAGAAGGGATAAATCCTGCAATTATCTTAACCGATTTTTTATCTGTTGCGAAAGAGATTAGTAAATATGAAAACGAAAATATTTAATTCAAGACAATTAAAAGAAGCTGGGGAGCTAATCAGAGAAGGGAAATTAGTCGCTTTTCCAACCGAAACTGTTTATGGATTAGGAGCAAATGCATTAAATCCTAAGGCAGTTAATAAAATTTTTTCTGTAAAAGGACGACCCTCTGATAATCCTTTAATAATTCATGTTAGCGGCATAAAACAGGTTGAAAAAATAGCTTATTTAACCCCTTTGGCCAAAAAAATAGTTAAAAAATTCTGGCCCGGTCCGTTAACCATTATTTTGAGAAAGAAAAAAATTGTTCCAAAAAATGTGACTGCTGAATTAAATACGGTTGCAATAAGAATGCCAAAAAATAAGATTTCATTGGAATTGATAAAAAACTCCGATTGTCCTATTGCAGCTCCCTCAGCAAATATTTCTGGAAAACCCTCTGGGACTTGTTTTGAGCACGTTTATGAAGATTTTAATGGTAAAATAGCGGGAATTATTAAAGCTCGAAAATGTAAAATTGGAATAGAATCGACAGTTCTGAATTTAACTCAAAAAATTCCTCAAATTTTAAGGCCAGGTAAGATTACAAAAGAACAATTAGAGCAAGTTATAGGAAATGTTAGATACAATATAAAATCAAAAAGGCCGATGTCTCCCGGGATGAAATATAGGCATTATTCGCCTAATGCAAAAGTTATTATCATAAGAAATAACAAAGAACTTGGGGAGGTTCTCAGAAAATACTTTTATAAAAAGATAAGAGTTTTGGATTATCCGAATGAAATCAATATGGCGAGCAATTTATTCAGGGATTTTAGAGAATGTGACAAAAAGGGGTTTGACATTATAATAATAAAATCAATTCAAGAAAAAGGTTTGGGAGTTGCAATAATGAATAGATTGAAGAAAGCTGGAAAAATGTATAAACATTGAAAAAATCCCCTGCCCCATTCTTCGGACATATGGTGCCTTCGGCAGATATCATCCAAAGCAACCACTCTTTTTTATAAAAATCGTGGCGTCCCGCCACCGCCGAATTCTAAACTCAAAATTTCTTCCGGAAATTTTGCCGCGCCCTGCTGGCTTTCGCTTCGTTCAGGACTTCTAACAGCGATTAATGGGGGAAACCCCTGCGATTTTTCCAAGTTTTTGGCTTCTCCAAAAGTTGGCAAACTTGGCATATCAATTGGAAAAATCAAAATCCGATGCGTTTTCTGGAAGATATTTAGGCCGATTGGGAGACTTGCCTTACAAAGCAGAATTTAATAAGGATTTTGGTTTACTTCTTGCAATAATCGATATTGGTATGTGTGGAATTGGAGACTCTGCTGAACTTAATTCACCTAAACGATAGAGGCTTTTAATTTTACGCTCACTTCGTTCGAAACTATATATTCTCAAAAACAAAACTTCTTCGTCGCTTCTCCTCGACCACATTGCATTCTCACTCAACTTCGTTCCGTTCGGGTCACTTAACGGGGCTTGTGCGGAAACCTCGTTGCACTTCAGTTTCCCAAATTGCTCACTTGGTTGTCGGAATTTTCTTGGTTGCCTGTCTCTCTCAATCCCCCAAAAATTCGAATTCGCTAAATTCCTATGTTAAAACAGCCTAATTCTTAACATCCTTCACTTGAAATCTACAGGTTGAAAGATACGGAATAGATTATCTCGGGAACGATGGGAGGCAATATAACCTGTTCTGGCTCTTCTTCGGAGTCAGGAACTATGCCGGCTTTTCCCCTGTCGCGGGAGTGAGGGGTATTCTTGAGGAAGCAAGCGAGTATGTCCGGGAGGTTTTCTAGGGGGTAAGCGGGCTGTTCGATTCGCCCAGTTTCATTACGCTCGCCGAACTGAAAGGAATAAGATTCTCCCACCTGAAAAAGAAGCTCGACAATTTCCCCGATTTCTACAGGGAAGAGGACGGGCTCGAGGTCTCGGCAAAAGAAAGGGCATTCTTACAAAGGGCTGGCTAGTAATTGTCGGAATAATGGAGGCTCTCTCGACGTCTTACTCAGGCGAGAAGAATGTCGTGGCAGCTGTCCGGTTCTCCGAATAATCTTCCGAAAGGGGGAAAACGCTCAGGACTGCTCCCAATTCCGGATATCCAAGGAACTAGTAGAGGAAGAACTGGAAAGCGAAAACAGTCCCAAGGAGCGCGAGCCAGACTTGCCAGCTCCAGGAGAATATTTTCGCCCCGTCAATCGGGTGTATAGGAATAAGGTTAAACATTGCAAGGGCAAGGTTTATCTCAATTCCTGCATGTGCAATTTGGCCGAGGAAAGGAGAAAGAGCAAAGAACATGAGGGCGAGGACAACATTTGACAATGGGCCAGCAAGGCCGATTTTCCCGATCTCGTCCTTTGTCAGATAGTTCTCGGCAAAGAACGCCGAGAAGGAGCCCTTCCTCTTGTATGGCTCGAAATATGCTGCTCCCGGGGCAATGAAGGAGAAGCCCGCCAAGATTTTCATTACGAGAGCGAGAACAAGTCCTTCCGCCCACATACGGTATTCGCTCCATACGCCGAAATACTGGGCAGTCAATTTGTGGCTAGATTCGTGGACAATGAAGGCGGAACCCACTATCAGGAAGAGGAGGGCTGTCGAGAGCGCAATGCAGGAAGTGTCTGAGAGGCCGGAGCAGGCCGGATATGGATATGCGAATATTACGGATATTACTAGCGCTGAGAAAAGCAACTGCCAGATTTCTGTGAGGGAGAACAGGAATTTTCCGGAACCGAGGAAGGCGCCCACTTTTTTTTTCCTGAACATTGGCAAGGGGGAGAATTCCCCGGCTATAAGATTTTTGCTTCCGGAAATTTCCTCCGGAGCCCTTGGACGTGCGCCGCTCCGACTATTAGGAGAACCCGCTTTTCCTCCGGGATTTTCCCGATTTCTCCGGCAATAAAAGCATCCCTCTCGGAAACCAATGCCTTGTAAATGCCCGGGAATTCCCTTTTCAGCTGGAAAAGGAGCTTTCTTACAATCCTCTCATCCGGAACCCTTGCAATGTCAATCTCGATTTTTCCCCCCTTGCCGAACAGGGAGAACCAGAGGAGTTTTCCGATTACTGAGAGCTTCAGTTCCGACAAGAGGCGCTTTACAGTAACTGAAATGTCCCGGTCAACAAGAGCAACCGGAATTCTTCTTTCGACCGCGGAATCTATACCAACGAGGAACTCCTCTCCTGGAACCTGGGAAATTTTCTCAGCAAGGAATTTCTGGACTTTTGAGAGGACGAACACGAGAATGAACTCCCTCAGGTGGAACAGGGAAAAATTCTCCCTTCTTTTCCCTGTCCGCCTCTCCTCCAAGAGGGCAATCAGCCTCTGCGGGTCAAGCTCAATTGCGAGAATGTCTGGGGCAATCCGGTTCATTTCCTCCCGGACACGGCTCCTGCTCTCTGGGGCAATGTGGGATATTGGGAGAATGAAGAGCTCTTTTGGGGGCATTCCCGGAGAACTGGGGAGGGGGATTAAATCAATTGCCTCTCACAGATACGCCGTATTTCTCGAAAACCTTCCCCATTTTCTCCTCAATTGATGAATATTTCTTGGATGCGACAGCCTCTATTTTCTTCCATCTGTCTTCCCCAGATTTCGGGGAGCCTATCCTCTCGGTAAGCTTTGAATAAATCTTCGTTGCAATTTCCTCCGGCCCGTCCTTTCCGCTGTTGAGGACGAGGTTGCAGAAGGAATTGTCGTTGAGGTCAATTCCATAGAGCCTCTTGTATCTCGCTAGGTCGTCTGCGTCCCTCGAATCCGATTTCTCCTTGATTTCCTCGAGAGAGACCCCTTCATTATATCTCGGCTTGGCTCCCTTGACTTTTCCGGCCCAGATTTCCTTCTCCCTTTGATAAATTCTTCCGGCCCGGATCTCGGAGTCGAGATCAATCCAGACATAAAGGTCGGCAATCCCGCCAAGAGCCCAGTCGGCAATTCTCGAGCCTGCGACAACTGATTTTCCTTCTGAGAGGGCTTTTTCCGCCCGCCTTCTGATTAGGAGGTCTATTCCGAAATCATATGTTTCGTCCTTTTCAGCCAATTTCCTGAACTCGTCAAAGCCGATCCCTAGATCCTGGGATAAATTTGTAAAAGTGTAGTTAAGAGTCTCAACAGTCTGGCCCCGTTCCCTAAGGATTTCCGCGACATTCTCAACAGCTGTCGAGGTTCCAGCGCCGGAAAAGGACGAGATTCCGACAACAACCGGTTTTGCCTTCACTAATGTCATTTTATTAACCACTTTGAAAAGGTTCCTATTTAAAGCTTCCGTAGTTGACCTTATTATTCCCATTTCCCTGAAACTCTGGGAATTTCCAGTGTTTAAAATATTTCAAAGGGGATAAAACCGGGTTTAAAGCCTTGAATTAGCCAGAAAAGTTATATATAATCCGGAATACCCTAATCCCGACATGGCAACAATAATGAAAATCTCAGAAATGTATGACAAGGATGTTTTCACAGATGCAGGCGCCTATTTCGGCAAAGTCTCTGACGTTGTTCTCGGAAAATTCATGATACATGGCTGGGTAATAAAGTCAACTCCCCAGTCAATGCTCCGGGAAGCTCTCTCGAATGTCAGGGCAGTAATTGTCCCGCACAAGGCGGTCCGGGCAATAGGGGATATTGTGATAATTTCCCAGAATATTGAGCTCGGTCGCGCCCAGGAAGACACTGAAGATATGCAGGAAGGGGGACATGACGAAATTCCTTCAGCCCAAATGCCCTCTCAAGCGCCCTCAGCTCCGGCTCCTGCCCCACAACAGCAGCAACAAATTGGTGGATATCCGAGAAGCCCGTTCAGGTTCTAATGGGTTTTTCCGGGAAACTCGATTCCCTTTTCCCGGATTTTATTCGGGCGAAATTTCTTGAAATCAGGCTATTGCGGGCTTTGCAACACTTGAAACTCCCGGAAGAATCTTCCCTTTCTTGACAAATGCGTGCTTTAGGACATCTTCAATCCTTTTCACCGGAATTATCCTGATTTTCTTCCTGTCCTCTTCCGAGAGAATGAGGTCCCTCAGGTTCGATTCCGGAATAATTACAGAAGCAATTCCTGCGGCAATTGCAGCCTCAACCTTTGGAGTAACCCCCCCTATTGGAAGGACTTCTCCTCGGACTGAAAGTGAGCCAGTCATTGCAACCGACTGATCTACCGCCTCCTTTCTGAATGCCGAAATTATTGCGGTTGCAACTGCGACAGAGGCCGAGTCCCCTTCAACTCCCTCATAAGTCTGGAGGAACTGGACATAAAGATCGTTGGATTTCTCAATGTTCTTCCCGTAGAGCTTCCTCACAACTGCGTTGACGTTCTTTATTGCCTCTTTCGCAATTTCCCCAAGTTTCCCTGTTGCGACAATGTCCCGTTTCCTTCCTCCGGGAGTTGCCTCCGCCTCAATTGGAAGAACTATTGCCGAATCAGTCCCAATTACCGCAAGGCCGTTAACACGCCCAACAATTGCCCCTGAATTGAGAATTACCTGATATTCCTTTTTCTTCTCAGTGAATTTCACAGCAACCTGCTGTTCGAGGGTTGTCGCAAGCTTCTTTGCAACTGAGACATGTTCAGAGGAGACAATCCGCGCCCCCTTGGTCTTGGCAACGTCCCCTGCAGCCCTTACTAGCCCGCCTAGTTCCCTGAGCTTGAGAGTCAAGTGGTTCTTTCGTCCGGCCCGCCTCCTGGCTTCAATAATTATATCCTTGATTGCCGAAGAGTCAAACGAGGGTATTTTCCCGTCCTTTGCAACCTCCTGCGCAATGAATTTCACTAGTAGAGCCTCGTTCTCCGGAGTGTCTGGCATTGTGTCCTCCATATAGACCTCATAGCCATACCCACGTATCCTTGACCTGAGAGCTGGGTTCATTGTCCCGAGAGTCGGAAGGTTTCCGGCGGCAACTAGGACGAAATCGCAAGGGACTGGTTCTGTCTTGACCATGCTCCCGGATGAACGCTCGGATTTCCCGGAAATCGCATATTTCTTCTCCTGCATTGCTGTCAAGAGCTCAATTTGCGTCCTTCTTGTCAGAGTAGCGACCTCGTCAATGAACAAGACGCCCTTGTGCGCCCTGTGTATTGCTCCTGGTTCCACCCGCTCGTGCGCAGGAGTTTCCAACCCACCCGACTGGAATGGGTCGTGCCGTACATCCCCCAAAAGCGCTCCCGCATAGGAGCCGGTGGCGTCAATGAACGGGGCGTCGTCAATCCGCCTCCTTGAAATAATCACTTTCGGGACGTTGATTACATTCTTCGCCCTCTTTGTATACTGCATTCCCATCAGGAGGAAGACTGATGCGGTTATTCCCCCGAAAAGAATCAGTGGCTGCTGCTGGACAATGAAATAGTATCCGGTAATTGCCGCAATTGCGCCGAAGAGAACGAGGAAAAGGGTTCGCCTAACCCCTTCAACATTCTTCACTTCACTCATTGCCCGCTCAAGGAGGATTTTCCCGTGGCCTGCCCGCATTTTCCTGACAATCGGGGTGTTCTCGTCAAGGGTGTTCGGGAGGACGACAATGTCCTCCAGCTCCTCTTTCGGAATAAGTTCAGCCATTCCCTGAGCCAGAAGGGACTTTCCAATCCCCGGTTCCCCAATAAGGAGAACATGCCTTCGCTGGGATGCTGCTTTTCTCATAATTTCGGCCGCCTTGTCCTGGCCAATTACCTGCTCAATAATTGATTTCGGAACTGGAATCTCGGCAGTTGTTTTCGGAAGGTCCTTTATAAGGAGAATGTCCGACTCCGTTTTTGGTATCTTAGAAGACTTGGCCATTTGTGAAGAGGCTCTCAAGTGCGGTTAAAATGGTTTTGGTTCCTCCAGAAAGAAGGGGAAAGCGGGCGTATTGTCGCCTCAAGCTTCCCGAGTCTGTCAAGGCGGTCGAGCTGGTTCAATGCAATTGCGACATTCCTGTATGCCTCGGAGATTGTGTGATAACGTATGTATAGGTAAGCCTCTTTTTCGACTTCAGTTCCCATAATTAGCGGAATTGCCGAATCAAAGACAACCTCTTCTTTGAGAGCATGGTCACCGCCGTAAAACTCCAGCCCAAGGGAAGAGTGTATTGAATGGGCAACTTTAGCATTATTGTAGGCAAGATAGCTTGGCTTGTGGATTTCGGCAAGGCTCATTGCATATTTTGAGAGGTCCCAGTAATATCCTGCGGCAGACTCGACCCCATCCGGCCCAACTTTCTTTTTTTGGATGTCGAGTATCATGAGAGCGTATTCCCAGGCAATGCTAGGATTCTCCACAATTTTGCGCGCCATATTCTCGTATTTCATGGCAAGGTCAATTGTTTCGAATCCGCTGGAATCAAGGTCGCCCCTCGACGGGTTGCGGATAAGTTCGAGGGCTGCCAGAGCGATTATCGGACATTCTCCATATTTTTCAATTGTCGGGATTGCCATAATGAAAACTTATACTATCACTCAGTAATTATAAATATATCTATTTTGAACTAAAAGAGCCAAAATAACAGGGTCTTCGGTTAGAGGGGGCAAAATGGAAAAATGGTATTCTTATAATAGCTGTTCATGCCGGAAATTTCCGGAAATTAAATGGATTCCCCGGAAAACGTCGACTATTGGGATATTGAAGAAGCTTCTGGGAGCCTTACCGCCCTTCGCCTGAAGAACGGGGAAGTAATTGAGGCAAAGGACGGCTTTTCGAGGAAATTCAGGATACGGGCGTTTCATTCAGGGGCATGGGCATATTCCGAGACTACTGAGGAAGAAAAGAAGCGCGAGCTCCTCAGGAAGACCTGCGAGAGCGCTGAGAAGCTCTCGAGGAACCTGAAGGCGGGGGAAAAATACGCCCTCGGCAGTTTCTCGGAAGGCAAGACAGGATACAGGACTCCCGTCAAAAAGGATCCAGAAGCTGTCGAAATAGGAAAGAAGCTCGCCAAAATGAAGGAAATTCTCAGGGGAGCGAAAGGGGTCAACACAGACCTCGGATATTCCGACTCGAAATCGAGGATTTCGCTTGAGACTTCAGAAGGGCTGTTCCTAGAGCAGGAAATAACAATATGCGGGCTTTTCCTCTCGTGCATTGCGAGGGAGGGGACCCTTATCCAGCGGGCTTTTGATTCAAGGCGAGAGACTGCGGGGTTTGAGACTGTTGAAGCTCTTGGGGCGGATTTCGGAAAGGAGTGCGCGAAAAGGGCTCTCTCTCTCCTTTCGGCAAAAAGCCCCCCGTCTGGAAAAATGCAGGTAATAATTGATCCAAAAATGGTCGGAACCTTCGTCCACGAGGCAGTCGGGCACATGGCGGAAGCCGACCATATTGCGAACAGGGATTCCGTTCTCAGGGGGAAACTCGGGCGAAAGATAGGCTCTTCCCTTGTGACAATTGTCGATGACAAGACCCTTCCGCGGGGCTATGGAACGCGGGGGTTTGACAGGGACGGAGCGAAATCGGAATTGACGAAAATAATCGAGAAAGGCTTCCTCGTCAGGTATATGCAGTCGAGGAACTCGGCCGGAAAGGTTGGGGGGCGTTCTACAGGAAACTCTTGGGCTGAATACAACAACGTAAGAATGTCAAACACATATGCCCTTCCGGGGAAAACCAAGTTCTCGGAAATTCTGAAGGAAACAAAGAAAGGTGTTTATCTGATTGGCTCATCTGGAGGGACTGCCCAGACATCGGACGGGACGTTCAATTTCGCCGCAACCGAAGGTTTCCTGATACAGAAGGGCGAGCTTGGGGAGAAAATACGGGATGTGAGCCTCCTAGGAAAGACGCTAGAGACAATGAAATCAATTGACTACGTGTCGGACGGCCTTGCGATAGAGTCCGGCCATTGCGGGAAGAACGGGGAATGGGTTCCTGTAGGAAGCGGAGGGCCACATTTCAGGGCAACGGCAGTTGTCGGAGGGACTGGCTGAATGGAGGAAATTGATTGTGAGAAAATCCTGCGGGAATCGAGAAGGCTCGGAGCGGACTCGGCAGAGGTTTTCGTTTCCTTTGGAAGGGATGTTTCAATATCCTCGGAATCCGGAAAGCTCTCTGAAGTTAGGGAAGGAGAATTGTTCGGTTTCGGGATACGGGTAATAAGGAAGGGAAAGGTCGGATTTTCCTTTGGGAATTCCCCTGAAAAGGCGCCACTTGTCGTAAGGAAAGCCGTCCTAAATTCGAGAATTGGGGGGGAACTCTCAAGCCTTCCGCCCAAAAGGAAAACGCCCGCAGTCAAGGGGCTATATGACAGGAAAATCAGGGAACTCTCCGGAAAAGAGATTATTGATAGGGTGAAAGAAATAATTTCGGCTTCATGGAGAGCTGGGGCAAGACCGACATATGCGGGGGTATCTGCTGGTACTGAGAGGACAATTGTTGCCAACACAAACGGGGTCTTCCTCGAAGAAGAGAGAGCAACTGTTTCCGCCGGGAGCTATTCGTCCTCGGGGAGCTCGACTGGCTTTGAGAGCAAGGCTTTGAGGAAAGACTCTATCAACTATTCCGAAATAGGAAGGGTGTCCGGAGAAAGGGCGGTACTAGGAAAAAATCAGGAATCTTTCGGCACAAGAAAAGGGATTCCGATGCTCCTCCACCCGTATGCCGTGGAAGGTCTCCTCTCTGGCGCGCTAATCCCCTCAATTGACGGGGAGAACGTTTTCAGGAAGAACTCGGCATTCTCCGGAAGGCTCGGGGAAAAAATGTTTTCTGACGATTTCACTCTCGAGGACAACGGCCTTATTGAAGGTGAGCTCGGTAGCTCGTCATTCGACGCAGAAGGGGCGCCTTCCCAAAGAACGGTTGTTTTTGAAAGGGGGGTTTTGAAGGCGTTCCTCACAAACTGGGAGACTTGCCTGAAAATGAAAACCGGGAGCACCGGGAACGCTTCGAGAGGGTTCTCCTCCCTTCCCAAAATCTCCCCGACAAACCTCGCCCTCTCCCCCGGAAGGATTGGAAAGGAGGAATTGGAAAGGGAGGCTGAAGTCAAAATACTATGGTTTTCGGGAACGCACACAATAAACCCGTTTTCCGGGGATTTCTCAGTTGAGGCAAAGAACGTCTTTTCCGGAAATGGACGTGCGCTGAAATCGGGCATTGTTGCCGGGAACATTTTCGAAATCCTGAAAGAAATAAGGGTTGCAAAGGACGGGATTGAAAGATCGGGCGACATGATTGCGCCCCCGGTCCTAATAAGGGCGGATTACGTTTCCTAATGGTGAAAATTATGGAAGAATTCTCTGGGAAGAAAAGGGGAGAAAAGCTCGCAATAATTGTCCCGTGATTCATTGAGAACGCGGACGGACGGCACAGGAGCTTCCGGCTCCTCTCGGAAGAACTGGAACTGGCAGGGATTTCTTCCGTTAGAATTTCCCTCGGATATTCCCCTCCGGAAATATACAGGAAACCGCGCGGTTCCCTCTGGGATGAGGCGAAAAAAATCTCCGAAAAGAGAAAGATGCTATCGGAATCGTTCAAGAAAATCTTCCTGGTCGGAGTGAGCATTGGCGGGATTGTCTCACAAATCGAACTCTCAGAAAACCCGGGGAACTATGCGGGAGCTGTCTTTTGGTATTCCCCGACAGGGTTCCCAAAGGAATCCTTCCGAACCCAATAATCCGAGCGAAGGAAAAACAGGAGCTCTCGGACAGGGGCTTTCTCGGGTTCCTGAAGAAGAACACCTGCGAGACTTTCCTTCTTGGGGAGAAATACCTGGGAGAGATAGGAAAGCTCGATTCCAAGAAGCTTGCCAAGAAAATAACCGCTCCGGCCCTAATCCTCCATCCGGAGAAAGATTCGATTGTCCCGTTTTCAGAGGGGGAACGGCTTTTTTCCTCCCTGAATTGCCCGGACAGGACCGTTGTCAAAATGGAAGGGGACCATTGGTGGTGGAAAATAGGGAGGACAGAGCCAGACAGATTTGCCCGGGCAAAAGCAATAAAACTGACCTCTAGCTGGATTTCCGAACATTGATCGAAAAGAAAATCTCCATCGGAAAGGGTGTTGAAGGGACTCTCGCATTTCCCGAGGGCGCGGCGAATGGCTACGTCGCAATACTCGTCCACGGATACACTGGGCTACCTTCCGAATTCCTGCACCTGAAAGAACTGCTTGCAAGGAGAGGCGTCTCATCCTTCGGCTACGAGCTTGGGTTCTCGAGGAACAAGCTTTCCGAATTCGGGAGGCTCTCCATAAGGGGCGAAGCTAGAAAGCTCAGGAAAATAGTTTCCTTCTTCTCTAAAACCCATAAAAAAATATTCCTTGTAGGGGCGAGCTTCGGAGGGCTCATTGCCAATCTCGCATTCTCGAAAAATATATCGGGAATTGTGCTTTGGTACCCGCTGAGTTTTCCCGCTGAGAGCAATTCGGAGAGGAACTGTCTGTCAATTGAGCAGAGAGCTTCCCTCAAGAAGACTGGATTTGCGAAATTCAGGCGCTCCTTCAGGGGAGAGGTCAGGGAATATTCCCTCTCGGAGAAATTCCTGAATGAAGTAATTGACATCAGCGCCGAAAAATTCGCAGGAAAAATCTCCTGCCCTGTCCTCATACTGCACGGGAATGCGGACGGAAACGTCCCAATTGACCAATCCGAGAGGCTGTTCTTCCTTCTCCCGTTCGGAAGGAAAGTTCTCGTAACCTTTGGGGGCGCTGGCCACGTATGGTGGATTCCTAGAACGGAGAGGCAGGACAAGAATGCGGCGGAACTGGCAACAAAGATGACTGCTGAGTGGATTTCAGGCCAGGAATGAAAACCAATCTCCTGATTCTCCCGGGCTTTTTGTCAAAAGGGAAAAGATATGTGGAGAGATCAGAGATTTTCAAGAAACTGGGGCTTGAACCAATTCTCCCGTAACTCTCCTATTGGAAAATGCCTGTCGTAATTAGGTAAGGGCTCGGAGAGCTTCTCGGAAGGACGGAAGGGGCAATTCCAAAGGGGAGGAAATTCCTCATTTTCGCATCAATCTTCTGGGCAATAATCGTGGCAGGGGTTCTCTCTAGGGAAAGGGGAAAATACTGCATTGGCGCCTTCTTTTGTAACCAGTCAGTTGCCCCGAAAGAGAGCCTGTTTTGGAGCGAGAGAGGAATGGGAGAGAACCGAAAAGCGGGGGGCTTTTTCTGAATATCCATCACAAGACAGGGGAGGAAGCGGTTGTTTCGGAAAAATTCCTCGGGGAGATTATCCTGTGGGATTCATCAGTTATTGCGGGAAAAATAAGGTGCCCTTTTCTGATTCTTCAAGGAAAAGATGACAGAGCAATCTCAATCCCTGCAGTCAGGGGCTTTTTCGGAAAGCTTGCGTCCGAGAGAAAGAAAATTGTTTTTCTGGACTCCGGGCACGGCTGGAGGAACCCCTTAACTGGCGAGAAGCTCCCTGAAATCGAAAAATAGGCAATGAAAAAGACATTCGAATTTTTCCGCGGACTTGGAAAAAACTAGGCAGCATCCTGTATGTATTTCAATTTCGGATTCTTCTGGTTCCTGAGAGCGGTTTCCGCCCGGGCAAGCTCCCGCCCGAGATATGCGCAGTGGTCCATCCTGGTTATCAGGCCAGACGCAACAACAGCTTTTGAGAGCTGTTTCGCCGTTTTCCCCCGGAACTCGTGGGTGAGGAAATGGTCTGTCGTGCACCTTCCGACGGCGAGCTCTTTTTTCCTGAAATCTATCTTAATCAGGAAGTAGCTCTTATTGTCGAGAATCAATGGGAAGTTCTCCTTCTCCGCGACAACCCGCTTCACCTTCTTCGCAATCTTTATCGGGTGAAGCTTGAAACTCGGTTTCGCCTTTTTCTTTTCAGCCATTCTTCCTAGCGCCTCCTGTTAGAATCCTGCGCCGGTCGAGCCAGCAAAAAAGTCCTTCGCACTCAAGAACCTCTTCATTATTTTCTCGTCAGTTGCCTCTATCTGCAGGTGGGCGAACCGGGTAATTGCATAGAAAATGAGGGAAACTCCTGAGAGGACGTATATTATTGTAAACACATTCCACAGGGGAGTTGTCGGGCGTAGGTCGCCGAACACGACCGTTGTCAACGTTGTTGCGGAAAAATATGCGCCATCAGGAAGAGTCCGTCCCTCGACATAATTGTGGAAAAACGTCCCTAGTGCAATAAGCGCGAGTATCGGGAGAATAGCAACATTGAAATTGTATCTGTTTTCCATTCTGGATGATTCCTCGCCGGAAAACGCCCAACCCCTTATTTATCTTT
The DNA here is from genome assembly GCA_037442745.1 of archaeon. GTDB lineage: Archaea > SpSt-1190 > SpSt-1190 > DYHY01 > DYHY01 > JBBIPP01. The sequence continues at coordinate 35,186 of JBBIPP010000010.1, read as the reverse complement.
CTCAGGAGAAAGCAATATTTAGGTGTTTGCTCGGATTTTTCGGATGGATAAGCAGATACGTGGCGTACTCTTCGACCTGGATAACACACTTTACTCCTACAGGGAGCCGAGTGAAGCCGGCATTTCCGGCGCATACCGGAAGTTCATCGACCTGAAAGGGGCCGGGCGCGCCTCAAGGAAGGTGTTCGAGGACGCATATTTGGCGTCAAGGGCGGAAATACATAAGGAGCTCTCTGGAACCGCGTCGTCCCACAACAGGATACTCTATTTCCAGAGGCTGCTTGAGAAGCTCGGGAGCAGGGCAAGCCCCCGGGAGATACTCGCCCTCAATTCCGAATATTGGCGAGCCTTCCTCTCCAAAATGAGGCTTGTGGGAGGGGCGAGGGAATTGCTCTCAAAGCTCCGGACAAAGGGCCTGAAAATCGGGATACTGACCGACCTCACGACGGAAATACAGCTAAGGAAGCTTGAGAAGCTCGGAATATCGCAATATGTCGATTTCGTCGTAACATCTGAAGAGGCCGGCAACGACAAGCCCCATTCGGTAATGTTCTTCCTCGCCCTCCGGAAAATGGGGCTCCCCCCGGAGAAAGTCGCGATTGTCGGGGACAACCCTGTAGCTGACATCGAGGGCGCCAAGTATGTTGGAATGGTGACAATACTTTTGGGAGAGCGTAGAAGACGGAGAGCGCGAAATAAGTTCGACAACACAATCCCTGACTTTTTCGCCGGAAATCTCCGGGAGGCGGGAGAACTGCTTGAGAGGCTCTCGGAATCAGCTGGCGAGGGCTATTCGAAATTCTCCTGCTCCCGCTCGCCGGGGGAGGGGGCAACTCCTGAGGAAGCCCGGGAGATTGGAAGGGCTCGCTCCGAACTTGTCAGGGCCGGCCTTTTGGGAATTCATCCGGACGGGGTCGGGTTCGGGAACATTAGCAAAAGGAGAGGCGGCTCCAAAGAGCCCGTCTTTGCAATAACTGGATCAAGAACAGGAGGACTTGTCAGGCTTTCCCGAAAGAATTATTCCATCGTAACCTCGTTTGACATTGGCAAGAACCACCTATCGTGCACAGGCTCATCGGACGCCTCATCCGAATCCCTGACGCATGCGGAATGCTACAGGAGGGCGAAATGGGTGGGAGCAATACTCCACGTTCATTCGGACTCAGACTGGAGACGGCTGTCCGGAAAGATTCCGTCAACACCGAAGAACGCTGAATACGGGACGCCCGAAATCGCGAGGTCTGCGGGAGAGCTAGCGTCTGGAGGCGCGCGGGCAATAAGGATGGGCGGACACATTGGAGGGCTCCTTTTCCTCGGGGAAACCTTGGAATCAGCCCTTGAAAAGGCGAAGGAGATTCTTCCTAACAGGTTCTAGGGAACGAGCCTTGAGAGGTCGCGTGGGAAGAGGACAGCCTCCTTCACGTTATCGAGTTCCAGCATCATCTGGATGAAGCGGGCAATCCCAAAGCCAAAGCCCCCGTGAGGGGGCATCCCGTACCGGAAGTTCTCAATATAGAACTCGAAATCCGCTGGCTTTAGCCCGAGCTTTTCAATCCTTTTCCTCAATTCCTCCGGCCTGTGCTCCCTCTGCCCCCCGCTTGTTACTTCAAGTCCCCGGAACTCTAGGTCGAACGACCTGCAGACAACCGGATTGTCGGAATCCTCCATTATGTAGAAGGGCTTTATGTCCGAATCGTATTTTGTGAGGAAGAAAAAGTCAATTCCCTTCTCGGCCATCAGTTTTCCGAGAGCCTTCTCCTCCTCGCTTGTAAAGTCCCCTCCGGGCGCCCGGTCGAGGAGCTTTGCCCCCTCGGCGCAGGTAATTCTCGGGAAGGAATAGTCCGTCTTTGTGAGGGGCCTGTCCGGGAAAATCTCCGCAGTCCTCCTGACAAGGGCTTTTACAATCCCCTCCATAATGTCCATAACATCGTTTTCGTCCCTGATGAACGAGAGCTCGCAGTCAACTGAAATGAATTCGGAGAGATGCCTTGTTGTGTTGCTTTTCTCCGCGCGGTAAGCAGGCGCAATCTCAAAGACCCTGTCAATTCCTGAAGCCATCATCATCTGCTTGTAGAGCTGGGGGGACTGGGCAAGGTATGCTTCCCTGTCATAATATTTTACTGGGAAAAGCGTCGCGCCACCTTCCGCTCCTGCCACAACGATTTTTGGGGTGTTTATTTCGACAAACCCGTTCTCCCTGAAGAATTTCCGGGCTTCGGCCAAGAGCTCCGAATTCAGGAGGAAAATATCTGAGATCTTCTTCCGCCGGCAATCGAGGAACCTGTTGTCAAATCGGGTGTCCGGAAGGGCGGGAGTCTTCTCTGAAGGGTCCAATGGAAGAGGCTGGGCTGATTTCGAGACAATCTCGACTGCTGAAGGGACAATCTCAAACCCCGCGTTCGCCTTGCTCTTGACAATCCTTCCAGTTACTGAAAGAACGTCCTCCTTGCCAATTCCTGAGAATTTCTCGAATTCAGGGTTCTCTGAATTGGCAACAATCTGGACTGTCCCGGTCCTGTCCCGGAGGACTAGGAACCTGACTTTTTTCAGGTCGCGGAAGCTTGCGACCCATCCGGCAACGGAGACTGTCTCCCCGTCCATTTCTGGCGAGAGGGCTGAAGAATAATGGGTCCTGTATGACATTTTCAGGCAACACCTATTTGCGAGAAAATTGATGAGAAAAGGGCGAAGGAGAGGACCCATACAAGCATTGCGAGGATTATGTTCCCCTTGGATTTCGACGGGACTGCTATTGCCGAAATTGTCGCGACGCCCATTGCAATGAAGGGAAATCCGCCGAAGCTCGGGAGAAAGGGGGATATTGCGCCAATAAGGAAAGCCACTAGGGGGCCAGTTCCGCTTTTCAAGTCAACCATTTTTGGGAACATTCGTGCTAGTTTTTAAAAACATTGGGGACTGGTGGTAAAAAGCGTGGCTGAAAGGGAAAATTCGAATAATATTGTCTGGACTGAGAAATACAGGCCATCCTCATTGAAGGAGTTCATCGGGCAGAAGGAGACTGTCTCCCGCCTCGAAGCCCTTGTAAGGTCGGGAAGCATTCCCCACCTGCTCTTTTCCGGGCCACCGGGAGTTGGGAAAACTACCGCTGCCGTAGCAATTGCGCGGGAGCTTTTCGGAAAAGACGGGTGGAAGGAGAATTTCCTCGAAACGAACGCTTCAGACGAGCGGGGAATTGATGTTGTCAGGGTCAAGATAAAGAATTTCGCGAGAACGCTCCCAGTCGGAGGCGGGGCATATCGGATAATTTTCCTTGACGAATGCGACGCACTCACGAGGGATGCCCAGAACGCGCTTAGGAGGACTATGGAGAAATACTCCGGAACCTGCAGGTTCATACTCTCGTGCAACTATGTCAACAAGATTATTGATCCGATCCAATCAAGGTGCGCGACATTCCGCTTCAGGGCCTTGAAGGAGGAGGATGTAAGGAAATATGTCGAGCGGGTCTCTGAAGGGGAGGGCCTTGAGATTGATGAATTGGCTGTAGGCGCAATTGCAAGGATTTCCGAAGGGGACCTCCGGTTCGCGACAAACATTCTCCAAGGGGCGAGCGTCGGGGAGAAAAAAATAACTGAAAAGCACGTCTATTCTGTCGCAAGAATGCTGATGCCGGAGAAAGTGACAAAAGTCCTCGAACTCTCGGCAGTTGAGGGGAAGTTCTCTGATGCCAGGGCCCTTCTAGGGGAGGCTGTTATTGAGGAAGCACTCTCGGGAGAGGAGATAATACGGGCATTCCACAGAGAAGTCTTCTCCCTCAAAATACCCGAAAAAAGGAAGATGGCAATTGTCGCCCTACTCTCCGAATACTCATTTAGGCTCCTTTCCGGCGCGAACGAGAAAATACAATTGGACGGCCTTTTGGCGGAAATCTCCGCCCTCGGGTATTTGGGAGAAAGGGATAGCAAGTGATGTGGGAACTTCTGAAAAGAAAGGGAGCGGCTGTCCTGATTGCAGTTGTTTTTTTCCTTCCCCTTCTTCCGGCATTCTCGCCGGTCGAGTGCAACATTGGCGGGACTGTGATTGCCTGCCCTTTTGACTTTTCGGCAAAGCTCTCTGAAATCTGCCTTCCCGCGAACCTGAACAATTCTGTCAGGGTTGACGTCGATTTCCCCGGAAACTTCACTCCAGATTCCCAAGGAACATATCTTGCGGGAGGCGGAACGCTCTACAAGACTTTCTATCAGGAGGGCGCGTCACTCTTCTTCCCAGCCCCGAAAATAGCATCGGGCTTGTTCTCGACAAGAATAACGATAAACGGGATAACCGCGAACACAACCGATTCCCTGACAGCGACGGCGTGCCCGTGCGTTCTTGACAGGAAGGGTTTTTCAGTCAAATACGATGATGAGACCGGCCGTCAGATACTCCAGGGAGCAGTTTCCGGAAGCTCCGGATGCAAGACTGACGGAAGCGTAATTTACAAGACAACTCTTTTCATTTCCAGGGCAGGAGCCCCGTTCGAAACGATTTCCGCCAATTCGGCCGGAGACTATTTCGAGGCGTCCTCAGTCAAAATATATTCGTCGGACGACCCCCTGTCCTTCCAGGTGGCAGTAACTGACGCGGAGTCCGGAACAGTGTACGGCCTCTTTCCGCCAGAAGTCCTAAAGCCTAACGACTTTTCAATAAAGGTGGATTCCCCGGGGCAGATAAGGCTCTCCTCAGGAACGAGGACTGACGTCCGTCTGAACATTACCAACAAAGGGAGTATAACGGAATATTATGAGCTCTTCTTCGAGGGCCTTCCTACTGGATGGCAGACTTCATCGACAACTACCCGCGCGCTCTCCCCCGGGGAGACTGGCATATTCTCCTTGAGCATTTCCCCGACAGAATCTCCGATATCAGCTAACGCGACAATTTCGGCAAAGGCGTCAGGAACACAAAAGACGAAAAGCGTCCCGGTTTCTTTCTCGGTAGCAAAGACAATACAGGTTTTCCCGGAGGCATACACATCCGTCTTCTCGGTTCCCGCGGGAGAGGAGTTCGATGTTACAACCCTAATACGCATTTCCGGCTCCGCTCCAACTGAAAAGATCTATTGGACAGTTGTGCCAGAGCCCTATTCGAAAATGGGCGTTTTCCCCCACGGAAAAATGTCGGCTTTCGGAACCCAGACGTATTCCAACAAGACTTTCTTCCAAAAGCTCGCCTGCAAGGGAAGCCCGAACCTGAGGAAGCTCTGGCTAGTCCTGAATGCAGTCCTTGAAAACCCGTCAATGGCGGATTCGATTTCAGCCGGAGCCTCCGGTCTCGGGAACGGGACAGGGCTTGAGAAGGATGTCTCGAATTTCATTTCGAGCAAGAACAAGAGCGTTGCTGCGGGAACCCTGCTTTCCAAGGTAACTAGCGCGGAAGATAAAGCTCTCGCAAACTGCACTCTCTCTGAAGGGGCAGTCTCCCTCTATGTTTTTTCCCTTAGCACTCTCAACGGCGCGACATTCGAGTCGGAAAGGACAACTGTCCAGGTCTCGGGAAAAAGCGGTTCGTTTTTCATAGAAGCAATTGACAAGAACATCTCAATACCAAAGGGCGGGACGGGGAACGCGACAATGAAGCTAACAAGCAACTTCCCGTCAGAAAAGCAAGTTTCTCTGAGGACTTCCGGGACAACATCTTTCAGGGTCGAGTTTCCGGGCGGGACTTTTGCGAAAATCCCTTCCAAGGGGAGCCTTCTATTCAACGTGTCGGTAACTGACAAGGGGACAATTGTCAAGCCGAACGCTGAGCCGATACAAATTGAGGCAACGACAACTGACGTCACCGGCGAACCGATTGTCGCATCAACCCAGTTCTCAGTCTCAGTCAGGAGCGCGTTAGTAGAGCTCGTGAACCCGTTCTCAAGCCAGACAAAGCTCGAGCAGGGGGAAAACAAGACAATTGAGCTAAAGTTCAGGAATATTGGGCCTCTGAAGGAGAGGTTCTCATTTTCCCCGGCAGGCCCGGTGAAAATAACGCCTGATGCGCTCGAAATAGAGCCGGGAAGGAGCCAAAGCGTCAACTTTACAATATCCCTCAGCGAAGACGTTGTCGAGGGCTCGAAAATCGCGACGGGGGTTACGGTAAAATCCGAATCAACCGGCGAAGAGACTCTCTACAAGACGGACATCCTTGTAGTATCCTCTGAAAAGGCGCGCCTGAAGAAGAATATTGACGGGATAATTGACGAAATACAGACATTATCGGCCGACTGCAGGTTCTACAACCTCAACAAATTGACAACCATTGCAAACAACGCAAGGGAGAGGCTCGGAAAGGGAGAACTGACAACCGCAAAGAGCTATTACACACAAGCACTAAACGAGTTGGATTTTGCCGAAGTCAAATGCCAGAAACCGGACAGCGCGGCAACTCTCCTAGTCCTTGCAGGTCTCGGGGCAGTTGGAGGGGCTGGATATTATTTCATTGTCTATAGGAAGAAATTTTCAAAGCCACCGCAAAATGTCCAAGGATATTCGTTTGGCGTGAACACCGCCAAGCTTGGTGTCGGATATAACAATCCGTATCTCCAACAGCAGCAACAGCCTCCATCCCAGCAACAGAAGGGAATGGGAAAATACTAGATATATGCAGGCTGAAAGCCCATCTGAGCGAGCCGTCTTTTGACTTCCCGCGAATGCCACAGGTGCGTTATTGCGAGGACTCTTGGTTCGGGCTTTTTCGGATATGATATTTTCCAGTCAATTAGGATTCGCGCTATTTTCCTCGCTATTTTCCTCTCCCGAAGAGTCTCGAAATATTTCATTGCTGGGACATATTTAGCCTCCCCAATAGGGTGGAACAGGTTGGTGAAAAGGGCATATGCCTCGTAGAAAGAGCGCTCCCAGTATATTCCGGCAGTGCATATTGGACAGCCGGACGGGTGCTTTCCCGGGGGATCTTTGTTTGGCTGGTGACCAATCAGGAGTTCGAAGAAATAAAATGGGGAATAAACGAACTCGAAAAACATTGAGAGCCCTCTATCTGGAGAGCCGAGGGACTTTTTCGCCCTATCAATTGCGGCCCGCCTTCCCTTCTTTGTATGGACAAGCATTCCGTCAATTGCATTTTCCGCCGAAGCGAACGTCATGTCAACTGCAACGAGCTTCGCTCCGGCCTTTTTCGCAGCAATTGCAATATATTCTATTGAATGCCCGGGAGAGCCAAAGTCAGGCAGGAGATAGTTGGGTTCGGATTTCCCGAACAAGAGCTTTTTCCCCCGGTCAAGCGCCCCTTTTGGAACGTCCTTTCCGGAAAAGGCGGAAACAAGCGCATCTTCTCCGATGCGCCCCGAAGAGAACATGTCAAGAATTTTCTGGAATTCCTCCGGAACCTCGACTGCGACGAAATCTGGCTTGTCCGCGAGGATTTTCCTAGCAGCGAATATTGAGTGGGGAGTGTCATAGGAGAACAAAGGGAGCAGTTTCAGCATTGATTGGGGGAAAAGCGACCGTTCAAATTTTAAATACTTCGCATTTCAAGAGGAAGCATTGGCAATGCTCTGGGTTGACAAGCACGCACCAAAGAGGCTCTCTCAGATTGCGGGGAACGGCCCCGCTGTCAAGGCTCTTCAGAGATGGTTCTCCTCCTGGGCTCCTGGAGGGAAAGCAGCCCTTCTTTTCGGCCCCCCGGGAGTCGGGAAGACGACTGCCGCGCATCTCCTAGCAAAGGAAGCTGGAGCGGAGATAATTGAGACGAACGCGAGCAATTACAGGAACAAAAAGGAAATTGACAGGATTGTAGGCTCCGCAGCAACGCAGAGGAGCCTCTTTGATTCTTCGGGAGAGGGGAAAAAAATAATTCTTGTTGACGAGGTTGACGGAATTTCCGGAAGGAAGGATTACGGGGGGGTTTCCGCAATATCCGCCCTGATAAAAGAGTCAAAATACCCGATAATTCTCACTGCGAACAACGCGATTGTCTCGGGAAATTCCGGGAGAACCGCGCAATTCGATTCCGAAAAATGGGAGAGGAAATTCATTGGAAAGGCGGACAATAGATTCAAGGTGTTCGCATTCCTAAAAGAGGTGTATTTTTCCGAGACCGGGGAGAGGCCAAACGACAAGGCGATTTGGGCAACAGTTTTCTCAACTGAAAAGAAGGCCGGTGGGAAAATCTCCGCATTCCTGGAGGCTCTTCCGATTGCCCGGGGATCGAACTGGTGGGAATGGAACCCAAAGCTCTCGCCAATCAAAACTGCTACAATCCAGATAGAGTTCTCTAGCCCTTCGACGGAGGAAATCGAGGAACTTGTGAGGAAAGTCTCAAAAGCCGAGGGAATTTCGCTTGAAAGCGGGGTTGCCGAAGAGATTGCCGAAAAGACAGGGGGAGATGCCCGGGCAGCAATAACCCTACTTGAGGCGCTCGGGCGGGGAAAGGAGACACTTCGGTTGGCTGACTTGGGAATTGCGACATCGAAGGAGAGACGGAGGAACCTTGAGGACGCTGTCCGGATAATTCTTGCAACCGGGAGCTCGGAGCTCTCGAGGGACGCGTTCAAGAGTACTGAAAGCCAGCCAGAAGAGCTTGCAAGCTATCTTTCCGAGAACATTCTCAGGTTTTATTCGGGCAACTCGCTAAAGGAGGGGTATCGGGCTCTCTCGGACGCGGATATTGTCTCTGGAAGGATAATTTCTTCGGGAAGCCAGTCCCTCTTGCCCTATAGGATTTCCTTCCTGACTGGAGGGGTCTCGGTTGCAAAGGAGAATGGAAGAATTCCGATATCTGGGAAAATAACAAACCCCCTCTCGAAATACAGCCCTTCAATTATGAAAAAGAAGCGCCTAAGAAAACAGGTGCACTGGAAAATAAGGAAAAGGTTCCCCCTCACAAATGGTAAGGCAGTGATACGGCTCGCCATAATTGATCCGGCAGTCAAAGAGGCGCTAGAATTGGACTCTGAGGAAACGGAGTTCGTCTTGTCCATCTCCGGGAAGAGGATGAAGCGCTGATGGGGGTGGGAATTGAGATTGCTCCGGGGATTTTCGCGAGGGAGCCAGAGACCGGGGACGGGCCGGAGGCCCTTGAATTCTTCAACAGCCTTGTTGACGAGGATGCAATGCTCGGGAACAACGAGAAGAACACTCCCGAGAGCGAGGAGAGATGGCTTGTCGACGCTCTTTCGAAAATTTCCGCCGGAAAAGCTGTCTTTCTCTTCGCTTTCGACCGGAAAGGGAAACTCAAGGCAATTGCCCAGGCGGAACTCGGCAAGGGAAGAAGGAGCCATGTTGCGACAATCGGGCTCTCTGTCTCAAAGGACAATAGGAGGCGGGGAATCGGGCGCGCCCTCCTTGAAAGAATACTCTTCGAAGCAAAAACCAAACTCGGGGCGAAAATAGCAACCTTGAGCGTTTTCGAGGAGAACCTTCCGGCAAGGGCTCTTTATTCAGGAAATGGATTTTTGGAGGAGGGAAAAAGAATCGGCCATCTCCTCTACAAGGGGAAATATTCGAACGAAATACTAATGTCCAAATCGCTCTGAAGCAAGTCCTGAAAGAACTCGGGATTTCTGGAGGGCGGAAAACGCTGATTTTGAAAAGCGCTCCTGGATTTTTTTGGGCTCGTCAATGAAGGAGATTTCCGGATACTCGATTGACTCGAGAATAAGACCTTCGGGAGGGGATGTCGGAATCCCCGCATCCCTTCCGGCAAAGGACCCTGACAGGCAGTCTCTTATCAAAGAAAGGCTGATTTTTCCCTTGGCTGCTCCTGATGCAGCCCCGACCATTTTTCTCACTTGGTTCCAAAGGAAAGCTTTCCCGGCGAACCTGAAAACAAAGAAACCCCCTTCCTTTGAGACTTTTGCAATTGAGAGAGGGGTGCCTGATCCCCTGTCAACCTTATCCTTCTTGGAAAAAGCTCGGAAGGATGAAACTGAATTTAATGAATACATCCGGCAGACTTTTCTCATAACTGAAAAATCCTCCCCAGTATCAGGAAGGAAATATGAGTATCTCTTCAGGGAAGCGTCCCTTCTTTCGGAAAAGCTCGTGGGAACCTTGGAATATCCCCAAACGCACGCGGTTTCCGGGAGGAATTTGTTTATTCTCCCGAGAATCGGTTTCTTTCCATAATATTTGCAAACATTCCCGCGTGCGGAGACTCCCCTGTCAGTCCTTGAAGCAAAAGCGATTTTCCCAATTGTTCCGGGAAGAATTGTTCCTGACCTGAGAAGGGCTTCCCTCAGGGCAGATGCAACTGTCGGGACATTCGGCTGAACCTGGCTCCCGAAAAAGGTCTCCCCGAAATACCCAATTTTCAGGGCATAAAAGCAGTTTTCCGAAATCACAATAAGCTTATTTACCTTTGCAGATATAACTTTTTCCAGATGGCTTCTTTCGCTGAAAACGAAGGCTCCTCCGCTGTCCCTGTTGAAATTGACATTAGGAGGACTGCCCGGGAGAACGCCGCCGTCTATTTCGACAAGGCAAAGAAGCTCCGGGACAAGATTGCAAGGACAAGGGAGCATTTGAAGGAAACGCTTGTTTCAATCCAAGGGCGAAAGAATTCCCCACAAGGAAGGACGAAAGAAAAAGCGAAGAAGGAATGGTATGAGGAGAAATACCGCTTCTTCTTCTCGAGCAAAGGCGCCCTCGTAATTGCCGGAAAGGACGCCCGGACAAATGAGAGCGTTATAAAAAAGCACACTGGAAAAGGCGACATTGTATTCCACGCCGACCATGCCGGAAGCCCATTTGTCGTAATAAGGGGCGGAACCTCGGACGAAGAAACCCTTTCGGAAGCGGCGTCATTCTGCGCCTCGTATTCCCGGGCATGGCAAGCCCGGCTCGGCTCAGTTGATGTCTATTGGGTCCTGCCTGAGCAGGTGAAAAAGGCAGCCCTTCCCGGGGAATATGTCCCAAAGGGCGCGTTCATGATTTACGGAAAGAAGAACTATTTCAAGAACACTGTCCTTGAGCTCGGGATTTTCCTAAAGGACGGAGAACCTAGGTCAGCGCCTCTTCCGGCATGCCCGGGGGAAAGGGTTGAGCTTGCGCCGGGTTCAACTGACAGGAAGGAGGCGGTTTCCGAAATAAAGAAGCTCCTCGGGTTTTCCGGAAAAGACGACCTAATTGACCGGCTCCTTCCACCAGGCAAGTGCTCGATAAGGAGGAAGTCCCCTTGAACGCGGAGGAGAATTCTTCGGGGCAGTTTGGGGTGTTGGAAAGCCCGGAAAGCGCCACTTCCGAAAAAAAACCCGGAGACATTCCGATATCAACTGTAATAATTATCGGGGCAATACTAATGATTGTGTCCTTTGGGGCGGTTTTCCTTGTCCTTTCCTCCGGAAGAGCGGGAACTGGCCCCCTTCCTGAGCCACTCAGGCGGGAGGAGTGGGAATATTGGGGGGACAAGTTCCACCTGAAAATTGGGTATAACACAAGCGAACCGGTTGTTGCGGGCAAAAACTTTGTCCAAGTAGGGCGTGGCTGCATCCTTCAGATAAACACAACATCCGGGATTTCGGAAAAGCAGTTCCCCTCGAAAATACGCTCAATTGTCGCGAAATCAGGGGACCCGATTTCCGAGAACCAGACTAGAATAGGGAATCTCTCGGCCGAGATAATCACAGCAATCTACAAGGCGAACTCCTACTATTGCGCGAACCGGGCGTTCACTGCAGTCAGCGGAAAATACTGCAAATTCGAGGTAATTCTGGCCGAATGCGACGGGAAGAGGTTCTCCTGATTGGCTCATCTAGTATCGGAAGAGCAATCTCAACTTTTTTAATCGGGCAATTCAACTAAAGCCCCCTTGAAAGAGCCTGGAATACCGAAAAGAGTCTCCGAGATTTTTGAGAAGGGCCTCTCGAAAAAAAAGCTTCTGGCAGGGGCTGGCTGGAAAGAATCCCTCTATCCCCACCAAAAAGAGGCTCTCAATTCGGGCATTTTCTCCGGGAAAAGCCTCCTCCTTTGCACAGGAACGGGGAGCGGAAAGACTCTTGTAGCAGAGCTTGCGTCAATTAACACTGCAATTTCAGGGAAGAAAGTCGTCTATATCACGCCCCTTCGGGCGCTCTCACAGGAGAAGCATTCCGAATTCAAGGAAAAGTATTGCGGGACATTCAAGATTTCCCTAAGCATCGGGGGGATGGATTCCGAGGATTGCTGGCTTTCGGGCTCTGACATTATTTTCCTAACAACTGAGAAGCTAGACGCCCTTATGCGCCATCGGGTTGACTGGCTTGAGGAAATCGGCCTCCTAGTTGCTGACGAGATACATGAAATCGGGAGCTCCGGGAGGGGGCCGACCCTTGAAATGGTTATTGTCAAATTGAGAAAGCTCTGCCCAACACTCCAGATTCTTGCGCTTTCGGCAACTGTCGGGAACGCAAAGGAGCTTGCAGAATGGCTTGATTCGGAACTAGTTGAGAGCAATTTCCGGCCGGTTCAATTGAAGGAAGGGACAAGTGTGGGAAAGAGGATTGAGTTCGTTCTTGACAAGGAAAATCCGGGCGAAGTAGAGGAGAGGGCTACTTCCCTTCCCGGGACTGAAGGGGCTGTTCTCGACTGCCTAGAGGGAAAAAACCAATGCATTGTCTTCAACCCCACAAGGAAGAGCGCTCAGAAGACTGCAGAGGATTTGGCTGGGCTTGTGGGGAAAAAACTCCCTCCAATTAGCGAAAATGAGAGGCGGGCATTAGAAGAGCTCTCCGAGAAAATACGCTTCGCCCTCCCGATTCCGACCGACCAGTGCGTCAAGCTTGCGGAATGCGTAAAGAAGGGAACTGCTTTCCACCATGCTGGGCTTGTTAGCGGGCAGAAAACTCTTGTTGAGGAAGCGTTCAGGAGAGGGCTGATACGGGCGCTTTCGGCAACAGTCACTCTTGTAGCTGGAATGAACCTTCCGGCAAGGAGAATAATAATCAAAAGCATTATTACTTGGGGCGGGGACGGCCCGAGGGGATGGCCTGTCTCCCTCTACAAGCAGGCTTGCGGAAGGGCTGGCAGACCTGGATTAGACAGCCTAGGGGAATCAATTGTAATTGCAAAAGACGAGAGGGCGCGCCCGGAAATTGTCGAAAAATACATTCTGGGGGAAACTGAGGAGATTTCCTCCCTTCTAGGAAGCCCGCCAGTCCTACGAAAGGAAATACTCGGCGCAATATCCTCTGGATTCGGGAGCAATCTGGAAAGCCTGCTCTCCTTCTTCGAGGAGACTTTCTATTCCCACAGGAACGGCGGGTTAGGGAGAGTTGAGGGGACAATTATCTCTGTTTTGGAGGAGCTCTCGGAGTGGGGCTTTGTCAATTATTCGGGGAAAGGAAAAGGTAAGGTAGGTAAAAACAAGGGATTGTTCCTTGAGCTCTCAAAAATTCTCCCTAACTCGGAAAGGCAGGGGAATTGGGGAGAAATCTCCCTTACTCCAATAGGAAAGAGGGTTGCTGAGCTCTATCTTGACCCGCTGAGCGCAAAGGAAATAATTGAGGGACTTTCAAAAGGGTTTTCCGGCACTTTCCCTCTTCTCGTTTTAATTGCCTCAACAACTGAACTTATGCCCGGCCCGTCCGTCAGGATTGCGGAGGAGGAGAAAATATGGGAAAGGGTTTCAAGGGAAAAGGATTGGCTTCCGAAAAATCCCCCCGAGCCTTGGGAACCGGAAGCAGAGATTTTCGCAAAGGCAGTGAAGCTCGCTCTCGCCCTTGAGGCATGGATTAACGAGGCTCCGGACAAGGAAATAATGGAGAAATGGGGAATTGCTCCCGGAGACCTACGGGGAAAGCTTGTCAACTCTGACTGGATCTGCTACTCTGCGTCCGAACTCTCGAAACTCTCCGGAAAAAGGGAGGAGACAAAGGAGTTGTTAAAGCTCCAAATAAGGCTTGAGCACGGGATAAAAGAAGAGCTCATTGATCTCATCAAGCTCAAAGGAATTGGCAGGGCGAGGGCGCGGAAACTCCATTCCGAGGGCCTTAAAACAGCATCAGCAGTCCTGAACACTAGGCAGGAAAAGCTCGCGTCCCTTCTGGGGGAGAATGTTGCAAAAGCAATTCTTTCCGGAAACGCCTAAGAGGAGGACGGGGCAGGGGGCTTTTTCAAGTCAACCAGAGTTATTTCAAATACCAAAGCCTGGCCAGCCAACGGATGGTTCGCATCAAGCAAAAGCACCAGTTCGTCATTCGGGGCTTCCCCGACTGAGAGGAGCTTTGCCGAGACTCCTGTCGGGAAAATTATGCGAGACCCTATTTCCGGCCGAAGTTCGAAGAGGGCGGAGGTAGAGTTGATGTCAACAAGATAGGCGTCCCCGTAGATTGTCGAGGATTTCGAGCCAACAGTCTCGTTAATTCCCTTTTCTCGAATTCTCTCATAAGGCTCGAGGAGATATTTCGGAACAGTTACGTTCTGCATCATTGACTCTTGGGGATATCCATATGCGTCCTCCGGGGAAATTCTTACAGTCTTCTTCTCTCCCGGATTCATCCCGATTATCGCGTCCTCGAAACCGGGAATTACTGCGTTGGAACCTAGCGCGAATTCCATTGGGTAGTATTCTCTTGCCGAGGAATAAATCCCTGCAGCCTTTGCCGACTCTTCAATATTCGTGTCAAAAACGGTTCCGTCCTCGAACCTGCCGAGATAGTTGACAAGGACTGTATCTCCATTGGAGGCTCCGGAGTTTCCTGAGAAGAGTGGAAGGGCAAAATAGAGGAACAAGACAATGAACGCCAACACGAATATCCCTGACGCAATTCCCAGTGGCGTTTGAAAGAAGCCCGGTTTTCTGTCCGTGGAAGCTGGTTTTGCCCCCTCTGGCTTTTGGGCAGGATGAGCAGATTTAGCGTTGCTGGAATGCTTTTGCCTGTTCTTTTTCGCCATTTCTCCCGAAAGTCCGGATGTTCCCTTTATAATGTGTTTCTTCCCGGGAAAAGAATAAAAGCCCGAGGGAATTGTTACTTCCTGAAATGACAAGAAGGATTGCAATTGTTTCCGGAAAGGGCGGAGTCGGAAAAACTACGACTGCCGCGAACCTCGCGATTTCGCTCGCAAAACTCGGGAGAAAAGTGACCCTTGTTGACGCGAACTTCACAACGCCTGACCTGACAATGCATTTCGGGACGCCGGTAGGGACACCGACTCTCCACCACATACTCGCAGGGGAATACACGCTCGACCAGTCAATGCACACCCACGTTTCTGGCCTGAATTTCCTTCCGGCAAGCATTGCAATACACGACATGAAGAAGAGGAGATACCACAGGCTCGAGAAAGTTATTGAGAAACTCAAGGGGGACTATATTATCCTCGACACACAGGCCGGGCTCTCAAGCGAAGTCCTCTCGGTTGTTGCCGCGTCTGACGAGGTCTTGGTTGTAACGAACCCGGAATGGCCGGCAATAACGGACGCCCTGAAAACAATAATACTCGCGAAAGAGTACGGAGCCCACATAACTGGAGTTGTCCTTAACCGAGTCACGAACTCGAAAATCGAGCCGAACATGAAGGGCTTGGAAACAATACTTGAGGCTAACATTGTCTCAATAATCCCGGAGGACAAGGGAGTCAAAGAGGCTGTCGCGAACAAGAACCCGATAGTAATATCATCCCCGAACTCGGACGCGGCAATTGCTTTCACCCAGCTTGCGGCGAACATTGCCGCAGTCGAATACAGGCCACCCGGAAAATTCAGGAGAAGGATGGGCCGGCTCTTTGAGAAATTGTTCGGGTGAATTTTTCTGATGAAAAAGAAGGCAACACAAAAAAAGGGCGCACGGGCATATTCGGTTTCCGAAGTCTCGAAGGAGCTTGGGATCTCTGGGGCGCCAGAAAAAGGCCTCCTGAGGAGAGCTCCCCTTCTTCCGACAATCAGGAACGTCCTTTTTGCCCCAAACCTGTTCTTCGAAAAAATCGGGCACTTTTCGGCGGAATCCGGAATTGTCTATCTCCTCCTTATTTCGGCATTCCCGGCTGTCTGGATTTTCGGGGCGAACATCGGATTTCTCGGGGGAATCTTCCCGGCAATTCAGGCAGGAGCCTACGGATACCTTTTCATCGTGTTTTCTTCCGCAATTTCGGCCGGAATTGCCCATCTCTCCCTGAAGGCTCTTGGGGGAAAGGGAAAATTGTCCGAGACAATGAACTCGTTTTTCTTCGGGGGAACTCCTTGGTTCCTGCTCTCCTCAGTCCCGATAGCATCCTTCTTCGGGCTCTTCTGGTCAATCTATCTTGAGAGCCGCGGAATAGCAAAAGCGCACGGAATCGGGAAATTCAGGGCAATTCTTGGAATACTTGCCCCTCTCCTTATTTTCGTCGTGGCGCTCGCCATCTTCGTCCAGATGAACCCGGAAATTGCAAGGCAGATTCTCGAGGATGCCGGAAAAGCCGGAAACTATTCCAGTCAATGAGGGAATTAAGCCTTTGCAAAAGCCGGAGGCGAGCCTTCGGGGAAAGCGTCCGGTCTTTGACCTGACAGGCAGGAGAAGTCTAATCCCTGAGAATGAAATTAGCTATCCTGTCTTTTGCCAGCTCCCTTTCCGCCTGATGCTTTTCGAGGAAGGAATTGAGCTTTTCCGACAATATTTCCTTGATTTCGCCTGTGAGCATTTTCCCGCTCTTGTAGTCGTCGTGTATTTGCCGAAGACGGGAATCCGACTCCTCAAAGAACCTGAGATATTGGTAAGGTATGTCAATTTCCGGGTTCCCGCCCAATTTTTTGTGCTCTTCGACTGTCGGTTGCCCCCCAGAAAAAGCGTATTTCATTATTTTCTTCCTGACTTCTTTCGGGGAATCCTTCGTATAGATTGCGGAGTTCGCATCTGAGGACGACATTTTCCCTCCTTCCGAGAGCGCCGGTAGGAAAACGGAGTGGATTGCCGCCGGTTTCGGGAACCCGAGCTTTGGGGCAACATCCCGAGCAATACGCCAGTAGGGGTCCTGGTCAATTGCCGCAGGTATAAGGACAGGGACATCCTTCTTCTCTAGGAAAGATGGAAGGAATGCCGCTCCAGCCTGAACGTTCGGGTAGAAAACGAGCCCGGTGTTCGTCTCGTTCGTGAATCCAAAGACGGATTTCGCAGTCGAGAATGTCACGTGCTTGCCGACCATTGTCCCGAGAGTGTAGAGAGTCTTTCCGTATTCCGTGTTGACAAAAATTCTCGTCCTCTTCGGGTCGAATCCCAGCGCAATTATGTCCAGAATGTCGTCATATGCAAGCTCTTTTGTTTTCTTCAAAGTATAGTCCCTTGCGAGGAATTTTTCCTCGTCAGTCACCATGAAGTAGAAATCGCAGCCGAACTTGTCCTGAAGCCATTTGGAAAACATCCAGGGGACGAGGTGGCCGAGATGGACTGAACCTGAGGGCGCCCGGCCTGTGTAGAGAGCGAACTTCTTTCCCGCCTCATAGCCGTCAAGGAGAGCTCCCAAGTCCCTGTGTGAGAAAAATATTTTCCGCTTGAGATACGGATGGAGCTCTCCTCCGGAAAGATTCCTCATTCTTGAAAGAATCTTGTCATCAAGCGGGCTCGTTCCGAACTGCTTGATTAGCTTTGAATAGTCTACATTACCCTTTACTTCCCACGGAGTAACCTTGAAATCGTCAGCCATTTTCCAGCCAAACGCCCCCTTGTTTCCTTATTAATTTACCCAAAAACCAATCTAACCTTTTGCCCGAATAGGCGCCAAGGGCAAAGAGCCCGTGGCCGGAGAGGTTGAAGAGCATTGTCTTCTCCCTGGCCCGCTTTGCAATCCGGATTGCTTCAGCTATTGCGTGCTCGCTCTCGGGAGCAGGGACAATCCCCTTTCACCGGGTCGAGGGAAGGCAAATTCCAAGGAGGAAAACAAGGGCAAGAGGCTTCTAAAGGCGGGAGAGCGCCTCTTTCAGGAAGAGGACTGCGAAAATCTGGACGAATATCACGGTTGACTTGAGCCGTAGTTTATTTGGATGGAAAGCCGGAGCCCGAGGATTGCAAGGATTGTGGCAACAGAAACAGGTATGGCCATCCCGGAATAGTCGATAGCGGATTTTTTCGGGAACCGAGCACTTCCCTTCCAAATAAGGAAGAGATAGACAGATTCTGTTAATCCGGGGGAGGAAAGTCTTGAAGTTGTATGAAAGAGGGTTCTTTGCCCCTGTATTTCAGGGAGAACTTGTCAATGAAAATCTGGAGCGCCCAGAAGACTGGGAGAATTGCATAGAGGAGCCTCTTGGATTGTCCTCCGGGGAATTCCTTGGAGAGCTTGTTTGGAACAACCTTTTCGTCATTTTATTGGGCAAAGTGTCCGAGATTGGTTTTTAGAGGAAATTAGCCATTTACAAAAATAAGCATTTATACGACACAGACGGATTTCCCGGAAAATGGGAAAAATAGGAGTTGCTATAAACGGATTCGGAAGAATTGGAAGGAACTATCTAAGGGGCGCTCTTGAGACGCCGGGCTTTTTCGACAGGTTCGAGATAGTTGCAGTGAACGACCTGACCGACGCAAAGACGCTTGCCCATCTCCTGAAATACGATTCAGTCCAAGGGGTTCTGAAAAACTCGGTCGGGGCTGTCGGGAATTCGATAGTAATTGACGGGAAAATGAAAATCCCCGTTCTCTCTGAAAAGGACCCCTCGAAATACAAATGGGGGGAGCTCGGGGCGAAGATAATAATAGAATCGACGGGCCTCTTCACTGACAGGGAAAAGTGCACTGCACATTTCAATGCGGGCGCAAAGAAGGTGGTAATTTCAGCTCCGGGGAAAAATGTTGACGCGACAATTGTCCTCGGAGTGAACGAGGAGAGCTATTCCCCGGAAAAGCACAACCTTCTCTCAATGGCATCATGCACAACGAACTGCCTCGCGCCTGTTGTGAAGGCTCTCGGAGATGCAATAGGGATTGAAAAGGGATTCATGACAACAGTCCATGCGTACACAAACGACCAGAAAATACTCGACCTTCCTCACAAGGACCTGAGAAGGGCGCGGGCGGCCGCGCTCTCGACAATTCCGACAAGCACAGGCGCCGCAAAGGCAATCTATGAAGTTATCCCCGAAATGAAAGGGAAATTGGACGGCCTTGCTCTCCGGGTGCCCGTCCCGACTGGGTCAATGAACGACTTGGTTTTCGTCTCAAAGAGGGAGACAACGGTCGAAGAGGTAAATTCACTCTTGAAGAAGGCGTCAGAAGGAAGGATGAAGGGCTATCTTGAATACAGTTCAGAGGAACTTGTCTCCTCGGATATTGTGGGAAACCCGCACTCATCAATTGTAGACTCCCTACTCACCAAAGTACAGGGGGGAAATGTCGTAAAAGTGATGGCCTGGTATGACAACGAATGGGGATATTCCTGCAGGCTGGTCGATTTCACGAAACTCATCGGAGAGAAAGGGGGATTTTAGGAAAATGCCGGTCCTCTCTGGCAAGGTAAAGACACTTGACGACATCAACGTCGAAGAGAAGACAGTTCTTCTCCGGCTCGACATAAATTGTCCGCTTGGGGAGAATGGCGAACTACTCGACACCACAAGAATAAGGGCGGCAGTCCCGACAATCCGGGAGCTTTCGGAGAGGAACGCGAAAGTTGTAATTCTGGCTCATCAGGGACGTAACGGCAAGAATGATTGCATCTCCCTTGAGGCGCACGGGAAAGCGCTCTCCCGGACTCTTGGGGAAGAGGTCGCATTTGTCAAAAATCCGGCAGATTATTCCGAAAAAATAACAAAGGCGAAATGGGGAGATGTCTTGCTTCTGGAGAACCAGCGGTTTGAGAAGGACGAGGAGAAGGAACTCTCCCCTGACGAGCATGCGAACAGCCCGTTCATACTCTCCCTTGCCAAAATCGCGGATGTTTTCGTCAACGACGCCTTCTCGGCGGCGCACCGGAGCCAGAGGTCTCTTGTCGGGTTCTGCCCCCTGATGCCTTCCGCAGTCGGAAGGGTAATGGAAAAGGAGCTTGAGAACTTGGAGAAGCTCGCAAATCCGGAAAAGCCCTCACTTTTCATTTTCGGGGGGGCGAAGGTTGAAGGAGTCTCGGATTTGGTTGAAAAGCTCCTCAACTCTGGGAAAGCGGACAAGATTCTTCTCGGTGGCCTGACCGGTCTCGCGTTCGTCCTCGCGTCCGGCCACTCGCTTGGGCCGACAGACTCCGTTCTCCAAAAGGAGCTCTCTTTGGAAGAGATTGGGAAACTGGCGGAACTCCTTGAGAAATATCCGCTGAGAATAATACTGCCATCTGATCATTCAATTGAAAAGGACGGATGGAAAGCAGTTGTGAGCGTTGTCCCGACCCAATATCCGATATATGACATTGGTCCAGAGACGCAGAATCAGTTCCGGGCGGAAATAGCTGTCGCAAGGACAATATTCCTTAGCGGGCCCCTCGGCCTTTTCGAAAAGGACGGCTTCTCTGAAGGGACTAAAGCGGTTCTTGGGGAAATTTCGAAAAGAACCCTTGACGGAGCCCACACAGTAATTGGTGGCGGGCACACTAACGCGGCAATTGAGAAACTTGGGTTTTCCGGAAAATTCAGCTACCAGAGCACTGGAGGAGGGGCGCTTGAGACGTTCATTACAGGAGGAAGAATGCCTGTCTTAGACGCCCTTGAGAATTCTTTCAAGGGCTGAACTGTCCGGTCTTGGGACTGGGAAAAGGGTTAGTTATTTATCCGGGGAATTTTTCTTGGAACTGAAGAAAGGGAGGTAGGAAAAGGGCAAGTGAAGGGCAAAGGGAATAAGGCCGGGAAAATCTGGACTGCGTTCTATCTTCCGAAAGAAAAATTGATTAAATTCGTCTCCTCAATAAGGCCAACCCCGCTCGTTCCGTTTGACGGAAAGTTCAGGGAATTCCGGGGCAAGATAGACCTTCAGGGGAACCTCACAATGGTTCCTCCAGTAAAACAGGCGTTCCTTCCGGACGGAAGCGCGTCATTTATTTTCGACAGAAAAAGCGGAAAAACTCTGAAAAGCCCTGCCGAAAGGAGGAAAATCCTCTTCGGCATCAATCCCCTAGACATCCGCGCGCTAGATACCTTGGACAAGGTTTTCGAGAAAATCCCGTATTACCAGAAAAAAAGGAAAGCGTCAATTGTGATTGGCGCTGGGGACGCCAGTAAATCCGGCGAGTCGTTCGACCTCTTCTTCCATGACGACGGGCAGGGCTTTATTGTAATTGTCGGAAGCGAGAAGGGCAGGTCTTTTGCCGGGAAAATGAAACTCGGGAAATTCTCCGGGAGCCTCCCGGAAATCGGGACTGCCAAGGACAAGTTCCTCCTTGATTCCGAAAAACTGCGGGAAAAGGTCAGGCGCGCGCCAAAGGAGGTCTGGGAAGAGGTTGCCAGAACCTGCCTAGGATGCGGAATATGCTCCTATGTCTGCCCGCTCTGCTACTGCTTTGAGGTTGAAGACAGGGTTCCGATTGGAGGAAAGACCGGGACACGCTGCACGAAATGGGATTCCTGCATGCTCGAGAGCTTCTCCGAAGTAGCAGGAGGCCATGTTTTCCAAAAGAACCTTTCTGAAAGGATTAAGAGCTGGTATTTCCACAAGTTCGCTAGGGCAACTGCTGAGAGGGGCGTTCCAGACTGCGTCGGGTGCGACAGGTGCTTTCATTTCTGCCCCGTTGCAATAAACTTCAGGGAGGTTCTCGGGAAATGCTAGAGCCGACAAGGGCGAGAGTCGTTCTTTCAAAGAAGCTTTCCGGCGATGTTGTTCATCTGACTCTTGAGCCTGAGATGAAAATGGAGAATTGGACTCCGGGGCAGTTTTTGATGCTCTCCGTCCTCGGGTTCGGGGAAATCCCCGTCGGCTTTGCTTCCTACGGGAAAAGGCAGTTCGATGTCGCAATCCGCTCGGTCGGGACAGTCACTTCAAAGCTTTTCGAGGCGATGAAAGGGGATTATGTCGGGGTAAGAGGGCCATTCGGGAACGGCTTCAATGTGGCTGGCCTCAAGGGAAGGGACCTGATAATGCTGACCGGAGGATGCGGAATACCTCCGTTTCGGTCGCTAATACATTATGTCGAGACCCACAGGAAGGATTTCGGGGAAGTTTTTCTTGTCTATGGCGCAAGAACGCCCCAAGACCTCCTTTTCTCGGAAGAGTTCCCGAACTGGGAGAAGTTCATGAAGGTTCTCACGACAATTGACAGGTCGGCTCCAGAGTGGAAAGGATGCGTCGGCTTTGCCCACACAAGGCTAGCTGACATAAAGCTTAAGGACGCGAAGAAGGCGACGGCAATACTCTGCGGGCCCCCGATAATGTACAAGCCGGCCGTCCTTGAGCTGGGGAAAATGGGGATTGACAATTCGGAAATACTGCTCTCGTTCGAAAGAAGAATGAAGTGCGGTGTAGGAATCTGCCAGCACTGCGCAATTAACGAGAAATATGTCTGCAGGGACGGGCCGGTCTTTTCATACAAGCAAATCCTGGAGGAGATGCCTGATGCGTTCTAAGGGGAAGTTTGTCGGAAAAGGGAGAATTGTCCGAAAAGTGGCTTTGGACTCTCGTCCTACGGTAGCAATATACGACCTCACTGACTGCGAGGGATGCGAGCTTGCGTTCGTCCCTATTGTTGAAAAAGTTGTCCGTGGGGCAAAGATTGTGGAATGGCGCCTCGGGCAGGAGAGGAAAATCCCCCTGAAGGACGGAGAGAAGATTGCCGTCTCCTTTGTAGAGGGCTCGCCAATGACTCCGGAAGACAGGGAACTGATGAAAGAACTGCGGGAAAGAAGTTCAGTAATTGTGTCGTTCGGCTCCTGCGCGTGCGTTGGCGGAGTACCTAGCCTTGCCGACAGGGAACTGCGGGAGAAATTCATGTCAATTATATACTCTCAAGAATACAAGCCGAAGAGCGACCTTCCTGCAGAACCCCTTGACAGGACAATAAAGGTTGATTATTATCTCCACGGTTGCCCGGTTCTCCCCGAAACAGTTGAATTGTTCCTTGAGCAGGTGCTTATTGGGAAGAAGCCTGACAAGTTCGGGGGATATCCAGTGTGTCTCGCCTGCAAGGAAAAAGAGAACAACTGCCTCCTTCTTGATGGAAAACCCTGCCTCGGGCCCGTTTCCGCCGGGAACTGCGGGGCGCCCTGCCCGACATTCGGAAAAATCTGCTACGGATGCACCGGGAAAGTGAAGGGCGCGAACATTCCCCAGATGAGGAAGGAGCTTGTCAAAATTCTGGGAAGCGAAAAATCCGCTGACGAGCATATGAGAATATTCCTGAAGGACTGGAAACAACAATCAAGGTGAAGAAAGAGTGGTGGCCGACTATATTGCGAAAATCGAGGGGCATGGAAGAATTGACGTCGACTTTGGAGCGGGAACGGCACAGCTCCATATTGAGGAGGGGGAGCGCCTCTTCGAGGGAATTGTTGTCGGAAGAAAATACGAGGATGTCCATTTCATAACCCCGAGAATCTGCGGAGTCTGCCCGACTGCGCACAATATTGCGACAATCAAGGCGATTGAGTCCGCCTTTGGGGTTGTTCCCACTCCTGAGGCAATCGCTCTTCGGAAGGCAATGCTTTCTGCCCAGATTGTCCAGAGCCACACGCTTCACCTTTTCTTCCTCGCCCTTCCGGATTTTATGGGAATTGATTCTGGGACTGAACTTATGAAGAAGAACCCGAAACTCCTGAAAAAAATTCTCGCAATGAAGGGAATGTGCGACACAATTCTCCGGGGAATAGGGGGAAGGGAAGTCCATCCGACAACAACAATTGTCGGGGGGTTCACAAAGTTCCCCGAATTCCATTCGGCTGAGGAGCTAATTGACCTTGCAAGGAGGACTGTTCCGGTTGCCGAAGAATTGATGGAGACTGCGACAAAGGCAATCGGCGACTTTGCCCCCTTCCACAGGCCAACAACGCATCTTGCGCTTGAGGACTATTACGGGAACTCCAAAGTCTACACAAGCGAGCCAGCGAGCTTCGACCCAAATGACTATCAGGAGAATTTCAAGGAGAATGTCAGGATGTATTCGAGCGCAAAATACGGCGTGAGAAACAACAAGGGCTTTTTGGTTGGCGCGCTCTCAAGGAGGATTCTTTCCGGAAAAAGGAACATTACCGGGAACACTTTTGAGAACAACATTGCCCAAGGGGAGGAAATTTTCGAGTTCACCCAGGAAATTGAAAAGCAGCTGGCTCTTGCTGTTTCAACCGGCTTGAAGAAAGGGGAGGAAAAAGTTTCATTCTCCCCAAGGGAAGGGGTTGGTGTCGGGGCAATTGAGGCTCCAAGGGGGACCCTTTACAACAAGCTATGGTTTGATTCTAACGGGATTTGCACGAAAGCTGACATTGTCACCCCTACTGCCCAGAACCTGACGAATGTTGAAGAGGATGCGAACGCCCTTCTTGCCCAAAACAGGGGAAAGAGCGAAGCTGAACTTAAACGGCTCCTTGAAATGCTTGTCAGAGCATATGATCCGTGTATTACTTGTTCGGTTCATTAGAATTGAGGAATAACAATCTTTGAATGGTTATTATATAAAAGGAGTTGCCCTCTGGCAAAATTCTCATAGCAACACAGCAAGGGTGGGCTTTCAGATTATAGCGAAATAATGCGGGGCAACCGACAACTACTCGGGCAAAGAGGCCTTCTGGCTCTTGTCAGTGACGATATTGGCAGGGATTCTCATTCAGTTGTCTTATATGCGGACATTCCGAATGAAACAACACTCCTTTGGACTTTCCAGCCGAGAGAATACGATGCAGTTGTCCTAGTTTGGCAGGTTGCCAATTTCGCGACAGGCTTGGGCTCCATTATTGGCAATCTTGAAGCTACAAATTGGACGAGAGGAAACGGAGCCGGCCTTGATTCAATAGTTACTGCTGTAATGACGGGGGCCTGAAGAAAGCAAGGGAGCTCAATTCGCCGGTCTATATTGCCGAATACGCTAGCTTCTGGTCGGATTCCGCGCTAGTTCGCGCTACTTTTCCGTAAATTGCTAGAAATGGAAAGCGCCCTGAGGAAGCATATACTGCGCTCCTTGAGGATGCGGGCTTAGTCGAACGGATTTCGAGGTTCGACTATTAAGGCAGTTCCCTTGAGAAGAACAGCAAAAGCCGAGAATACATTCTCCTGAAAGCAGTCCCTTCCCGAGAAAAAGCTTAAATCCGAAAGAGAATGGTTTTGCCAGTCAAATGTGCCTTGCAATACCTGAGAAAATCGAGAAAATAGATTCCGAGAATTCGAAAGCAATTGTTTCCGGAGGAAGGGAAATTGACATAACCCTTGTCCCGGACGCGAAAGTTGGGGACTATTTGCTGATACACGCGAATTTGGCAGTCCAGTTAATGAAGGAAGAGGAAGCTCTCGAAACGCTGAAAGTTGCATCCGCCTGCGAGCACAACAGCCACAAGGAGTGAATTTTCTTCATTGGCAAAGGCGGGCGGGGAAAAACAATTGAAAAGCGCAAGGTTGTCACTCCTTTCCTGAAATTCCCTCTTTTCGCCGTTGCGGGGCTTGGCATAATTCTCGCAATTGCAACGACAATGTTCGCTTCGCAATCTGCCCGCCGAAAGGCCCCTAGCCAATGCCCCTTGGTGCCTAGAGTTTAAGATGGAAAACTACAAAATATCGAGATATTCCCCGGGAAAAATTTGAGTCAAGATAGCAGACACATCGGGAAGGAACTACAATTTCCGGATTTCCTAGGTCGCATGGAAAAACGTTGCCCCATCTTTTGACATGGTAGCTGCCCTCGAGGCAAAGGAAGTCTATGTCCACGATTTCCATTGGGCCAAGGGCATAGCTTTCTCAGGGGCGGATTATTCGATTGATTGGGACCCTTTTTGGAACGACTTTAGGGACGAGAAGATTTCAAAAAATCGCCCAAATGAGCTCGCAAAGGAAGCTCATTTGAGGGGACTTGAAATTGGCTACCAGAACAACATCGCCTTTGTCAAAATCGGAAAATACATCGGCTCTTCGGATATTGACTCCGGTTGCGAAAGACTATTCAGAGTTCAACCGCAACAAAACTGACGAGTGGAAGAGGGACTTTTTCTTGAAGTGGAAAAAAAGGATTCTCGCAAAATCTGAGGCTCTTCAAGAAGCTGGTTTCGACATAATTGGGATAACCCAGACCTAGATTGGCCCAGAGTTAATGAACAACGAGGCTCTGGCGAATTCCCTCTGGAATGATTTGATAAAGAATGTCCGCTGGAAATTCAAGGGAAAAATTGCGGTAATCCTCAACGCCGAAGCTTTCCTCTCGGATACCAAAAACACTGAATACGAGGATTATGGGGAATATGACTATTACAGGGAAGCGAACATTTTGCAATTGAACATCCATTACCTTTTCTGGAAATACAAGACAGGGAACATTTCCCTTGAGGGACTGGCTGAAGCGTATGGAAGGATGCTTTCAGACATTGACGCCGAGCTCGAAAAAGGGGTAGAGGTGTCCGTCCTATTCCAGCCTTTCTCATACAAGAATTCCTCGAATCTGGGAATTATCGAATTCTGCGACATACTCGACCAGAAAACATCCTGAGCAGTGAAGGATTATTACAATCAGGCCGACCAACACCGGGCGTTTCTCAAAGGCCTTGAAGGCAAGGAAAACAGTGGGAGATTTATTTTTGGCTCGTTCTTGTTGGACGACGCGGTTGACCCGCAGGTTCCTGCAAAGATACGCATTTCGCCGTCCCTGAGGAACAAGCCGGCCGAAGAACTTGTCGGGAAATTGCTATCTTCGGGATGATTCAGCCAAAGCTCCGCTCAGAAACGAAAACTGGCTTGAAAGACACTATTTCCAGCATCTTCGCCATTCCACCGGGCGCAACAAGGACTCCGTAGGATCCAAGGCCGTTGTATTTCGCTGTAGCGAGTTTCGGGATTTCGGCTAAGAGAGGAGTTTCCGGGTTCAATGGCAGTTTCAAAGGTTTCTTTTCCGAGAGAGGTCCATTTACTTCTCTGCTCCCTTTCCCGGGAGTTCCGGAATACCTGAACTCGGGGGAATATATTGACGCGCCAGTGAAAACTGCGGAGATGCCTTCTTTCCTAGCATTTTCAAGAGCATCCTCAACTGTGACATACCTGTACTCTACCCCTTCGGAAAGCCTTTCGATGTCGCATAACCTATTGCCAATGCAGTCGAGAGGGACTGTCGGAACATTTCTCGAATCCGGCCCATCGCCCGGGCTTGCGAAATAGCACCTGGTTTCTTTTGTCGGGGAGGCTGAATAGTTTCCTGAAAAGGATTTGAGGAGACTGATGCCTTCTTTCGAAAAGTTACTCGTCCACGCAAGATCATTACTGCCCGGAATTATAATAGCGTCAGCCATGGCAAGAGTCATAAGGACGAGCTCGTCCCTCGATACATTGGATCCGCTTGGCTTTAAGCCTCCCCTTGGGCTGAAGAGGTTTCCAAGTACGTAGATTTTCGAATACTTACTTCCAGAGTTCCTCGACTCTTCGGCAAGGCGGGCGAGGGCGCCCGGGGAGGAATTGACCCCCGAAACCAGGAGGATTTTCTCGGAATTGCCGAGGACATTCTCCCTGAAGAAATAAGGGAGTTCCTGAGTCTCCGAGATGTTGATGTAGTCTCTATTTGCCATTTTCCTCACAAATAAGGGGTTACTCATTTAAAAATATATTTAATAATTGGAAATTATTGCCTGCCCGAAAGGACTGCGGAAAGGTTCTTCCTGTTGAATTTCTCCAGAGTTTTTGCATGGGCTTTTGTGAGAATTTCTGCGGAATAGCCCCAGTGAAGGGCCAGATATTCACCTTTCTCAGGCGACCTTCCGAGGAATTTCTCGTCAATTGTGGCAGTTTCCTTTTCCGGCCTTGAGAATTTCCCGGAAGGGAGGATGAATTTCCTCTCAACCGAATTTCCTCCGAGGAATTTCGCAGGAGTTATTAGGCAATTGTTCTCAGTCTCAATTGTCTTTGGGACCCGGCCAGTTATTGTGTGGATGAAAAGGACGTGGAAAGAATGGTGGGGGACCGCATTTTTCGGGACGGAAGAGGCGAGGCATTCGGCCAATTTCTCCGGAAGCCCCCTTTTTGAAAAAGTGTTTCTTATTAGAGAGGAAATTCCCTCCTGCCAGTTCCCTGACAGAAGAGAAGAGCCGGTGAAATGCGCCCGGACAACTTTTTCGTCAAATGGCTCGAGACCATTTTTTTCGGCAATCAGGGAAAGATAGGGATATAGCGCCTCGAAATTCTCAAGGGACTTTTTCGCCGGCATAGGGTCTTTTCCAATTACTGAATTGTAGAGGTCGCGCCCTGTCTCCTTTGGCCCGCAATAGCCGAGGCTGTTAGTGATATATCCGTAGCGGGAAGCTAGGGCAATTCCGCCCTCTGGCATTTCAGGAAGATGCGACAGCTCTTCTTTCCGAAAGGAGGAAATAGAAGAGCGCTCCGACAATTATTCCCGCGCCAACACCTTGGGAAATTGTTGGGAACGAGAGCCCGGAGGATAGGGCATAGGTAACTAGCGGGGAGGCTGAAAGGACTGCTGTTGTTGCAAAGGCCCCCGATTCTTTCAGGGCGGAGAAATACAAGAGGGAATAAAGAAGGAGAACTCCCGCAAGGCCGAGCGTCCATTGGAAGGAATTGAAAGCAATTGACCAGTCTGTCTTCTTTCCGAAGAGGAGGAATAGGAGGAGAACTGGGAGGCCTCCTGCGAACCTGACAAGGGAGAGGGTCTTTGCCGGAATTTTCGAGAGGAATTTTTCGACAATAACTGCTTCCCCAGCCCAAAGAAGAGTAGCCCCGAGAACTAGGAAATCCCCGTAGTTAAGGGAGATTTTTGCAACTTTCCAGAAAAGGAAATTTCCGAGGAGTATTGCGCCAGAAATTAGGGAATTCTTCAGGGAAACATTCCTCTTCAAAAGGAAAATTGAGAGCGCGAAGACTCCTAGGAACATTGACTTGTGGAAAAAGTTCGCTGAAACGGCAGAAGTCTCCTTCAGGCCGAGGAAGAAGAGGAGGAAGGCAGTTCCACCCGAAAACAGGGAAATATATCCCAAGGGAAGGGAGGTTTTTTTCGAGAAAGCTTTTTTGACATCCGAAATTTTGACAAGGAACGCTCCGAGGACAATTGCGACAAGGAGATTCTTCAGGAACGAAAAGAGGACTGGGTCGGTCTGGCCGACAGCGAATTTGTTCAGGTAGATTGAGACTCCGCTGACCAGCGCAGTTCCGAGGGCGAAAAGAATTCCCTTGTTGTTGAAGGCTCCCATTGAGAAATGGATGAAATTCCCTTATAAAAAGATTTCTTTGCCTCAAGGATTCGCATAGCTTCCGACATATGCCGGGGAGAGGAGGACTTGGGATTCTGTCGGAACTTTCTGCAAGGCCCCTTCATACGTCAATTGGTAAGTCTGGACGTTCAGGTCAATTGATTTCTCGGGGAAATCGGTCGGCTGGGAAACTAGGACGCTCCCTGCGGAATAGATGTTTGCGGACCCTCTTGAGTTTATTTCCGGCCAGTTGAAGTCAGTTATTCCCGGGGCGCTCTGCCAGTTCTCAATCTGGCCGAAAGAATATGCCCCGAGATCTGTCAGACCAAATGGGGAATCGTTTGAAATCTGTATGTAAATCTGGGGAAAGGACTCGCCACCAACCCCCGCATTCCGGAAAGCGGAATAGAGGGAAGTCGCGAAATTCTGGACTGAGGTGTTCCCACCGCATTCGTTCAGACGGACTACTAGCCTGTCCAATCCGCCGTTCCCTTGAGAATAACCTTCAACAATTGCGCCGGCGAGTTTCTGGAAAGTTGTCTGGGCTAGGGCTGGGTTTGCGTCCCCTGAAAGAACAAAGCTCTCGGTATATCCGTGGAGATTAAGTGTAATGTCAACGAAATCGTTTCCTGCGACAATTCCGGCTATCTGGGAGAGTGTTTCCGAGGGCCCGAGGCCCGAAATCGAAGGCGCGGAAGGAATGCCCTTTTCCGCCGTAGCTACGAGGCCTTCAATATAGGAGGAATAAGATGCTTCGCTAGGGGGGTTTCCCGAGAGATCGAACGTTGTTATGTCGTCTTGGGAATGCCTTTGAAGCATTTCGTTGTTGAAATAATCAAGAAAAGCCCGGGCCGGGGGGGGGTTGCCGTTGGTCCATTGCCCTCCGTTCAGAAAAACAATCTGCTCTTCCAGAGGATTCGCTCCGTAGAGGGCGAGGGCCTGGTCAACATAGTTTGATGCAAGCTCCGGCCCGTGCTTGAAGCCTATTGCCTTGTAGTTCTCAATTAGCCTTAAGATGTCTTCAGTCCGCAAGAGTTCTGAAAAGGCGGAATCTAGGGGGAATCCATATGATTCCCTTGCGTCGTTGAAAGTTGGGGCGGACAAATTGTATATTCCAAGGACATCGTCAACCAGCGCAGGGGAGAGGCCGGACGCTCCCGAAAGGAAAGCGTCATAAGATGCCTGGCCATAGTTAGAGACGAACTTTTCCGCTTCTGTTGGGACGGGGGTTGATGTTGGGATTGGGGTGTTTGTAGGAAAGGGGGTGCTCGTAGGGAGAACTGCGACCGGGTTACCCTGCCAGGGAAAGGAGGTTCCTTCTTCCGGAAGGGAGGTCGCATCAGGGGCGCTCGGATTCGTGGCAAGGGAAGGAAGGACGCAGGAAGCGCTTGCCGCTGCGAGAAACAAGAGCGGAATAAGCATCCTTTTTTTCATTATACTTGCCAGTCCTCCTTTGTC
The DNA here is from genome assembly GCA_037442745.1 of archaeon. GTDB lineage: Archaea > SpSt-1190 > SpSt-1190 > DYHY01 > DYHY01 > JBBIPP01. Next base: position 4,607 of record JBBIPP010000010.1, on the reverse strand, counting down.
ATTTTTTTCCGGTGAATTGGTTACCTAAGGCCTTGTTCCGTCAAGTCCCTTTCCGTTGTTGATAAGCCGGTAGGCAGAATATCCCAATCCGAGACTTGCCGCACCGACAAGCCAGAGATATCCGTTTCCGGAATCCTCATTATAATTCCCTCCCCCTTGGTTCGGGGTTGCTGTAAGGGAGACTGCTGTCGCTGTCGGGCTTCCCGGTGTCAAGGTTGGCCAGTTCGGAGTGTTTGTTATTGTCGGTGTGTAGGTTATTGTTGGTGTTTGGGTTTCTGAGGGCGTGGGCGTGAAATAAGGCCCTGTCGGGGTTTCTGTCGGTGTGTAGGTTATTGTTGGTGTTTGGGTTTCTGTCGGTGTGAAAGTCAGAGTCGGTGTCCGTGTCGGTGTGAATGTCGGAGTTATTGTGGGCCAGCAATCCGTCGGAATCTGCCCTGCGCTTTCCACAATAGGGTCGGTGTTCCCGTTGAAATGGGGCTTGTCAACAACAAAGTAAAGGTTCTGTCCCCCGTACTGCATAAGAGCGGAATAATCTGGGCCATCGGAGAACACTGTCTCGCCAGCATCAATGCTTCCGTTGTTGTCAAGGGAAAGAATGCTCATGGGCGAGGTTACCGGAGTCAAGCTGTTCTTGTTAGGACCGACCGCCCAGTAAAAGTTTGCTGTCGGCTGGCCGGTATATGCAATGTTCCCGGTGTTCGTTATTGATCCCGCAGAATTTGAGCAGTCAACGGATGCGGACGCTTCAAAGCTTGCCTGGCCTTGGAAGGGCGTCTTGGTTGCTGTCGGAGTAAGTGTTGCCGTCGGGGTGAATGTCGGATTGCAGTTTGCCGGGATTGTCCCAATCTTGACTGCCTCATAAGTGTCCGGCGAATAATCTTCCTCTATCATCAGGAAAACTTGGGTTCCTGCATAGAGGTTGTAGGGAGTCAAATCGACTGTAGGTAGAACAACAACTTCTCCGGGTGTTATTCCGTCCTCTCCCGCATAATCAGCAATGAAAAAGTTCTGGGATATTGGAATGAGATCCGATCCGATAGCGAAATAGGCTTCAAGGCCGTCCGCTGCAGTATAAGTTATTCCGTAGTTGTTCACAATCTGACCTGTGGCAGTGTAGCAGTCTACAGTTCCCGTTCCTCCGAACTGGCAATTGAGGGGCGCTTCGTTAGGCGCAGCCTTTGCTTCTTGCGTGTCTGCAAGGAACGCAGCCCCGCTATTTGCAGCGAGACTTATCGCAAGCATTCCAAATTTTCCAATTGTTTTCCAATTTACCATTTTGCGAAGATTCCCAACTGACCGGTGGTTTATATACTTTTCTAATAATTAACCATTAAATAGTGGCTTCGAAGCAGACTGTCGGGGTATCAATTCCGTGGTTTATCAGGGCCCGGGGATGCAATTCGCCTATTATCCCTATTTCCCTTCCTCCGGAAACAACACATGCCTGCCTCCCCGGAAGGAAGCTTGAGCGCTCTGAGGGGACGAACTCCGGATTCTCAACCCCCAACTGCTTCAGGAGATAGACGAAATGCCCTTTCGTTGCCTCGAACGTCCCGCCAGAGAAGGCTGCCGCAATTCTTCTTTCAGTCCTGCAGAAGACATCAGCTCCGGAATCGAGGACAACGACATCTCCCGCCTCGAAAATTTTCTGGGGATATGTGTTGTGCTTGTTAATTTCAAGAAGCGCAATTAGCGAGGGAATTAGCTCGTCCCTAAGTATTGTGAAATCCTCCGTCTTTGGATTAGAGACCGACGCGATTTCCCTCCCCGCCTCGTTCATTTTGGAGAATAGCTTGCCGGGAGAGGTCATTGCGAAGGTATATACCTCCTGATAGCCGAGGCCTATCATGACATCCTTTGCCTTGTTCGATTTCATAATCACCGGGTGCTCCCGGCCGATTGTCGGAAGGGAAGGAATTATTGGCTCGAAATTCCCATAGCCGTGGCCAATTGCAGTTTCCTCAACAAGGTCGAACTGGTGGAGAATGTCGGTTCTGTATGCGGGAACTGTCACCTCAATTGTGTCAGAATCTATTTCCTCCGCGAGAAAGCGCATCCTTAGGAGAGCTTCAACAATTTCGGAATTCGACAGGTCTTCGCCCAAAAGCCTCCTGCAATAGCCTGCTGAGAATTTCATTTTCGAAGGCGAGAGGATGGGAGTCACCTTTTCTCCCGTATGGACAAGCTCTATTGTCGCCCCTCTTTCTGAAAGGCCGGACGCTATTATTGTGCACGCCTTCTCAACAGCTTCCTCGTCAGTTCCTGTCACGTCAATCAGGAGGTTCCGCGTATGCGGAGTCACCCTTGTCGCGTTCCCGTTGATTATCGGGGGCATTGAAAGAACAGTTCCATTCGAGTCGAAAATCAGGGGATAATATTTCGCCCCTTCAAGAAGGTGGGCGTACTCTTTCCCTTTCGGGTGGCGCTCGAGAATCTGCCTGCAAGTCAGAGCAAATTCCCCTTCCAAGGGGATGAATGAAACCTTGTCGGGCTCGACCGCCGAATATGTTATCGGGAACTTTATTTTGTCAAGGTCGTGTATGCCGATTGCTACCTTTCTGCGCTTTCTCCCGTGCGTCTGGTGGAGCTTTTCCTGTATCTGCATAATTGAGGCAACAGTCTGCTCGTCCAAAACGACGTTCCTTATTATTGCGAACGAGGAATTGGGCCGGACAGCTTTCACCGAAGGGTCGATTTTGACGAAATTGACAGCAGGAGAAGGGGAGAAGACCCTGAGCCCCTTTTCAATTCCAAGGATTCCCTTGAGCGCCCGGGCAGCGCCTTCGACCATTAGCATGTCTGGCCTATTCGGAAAGACCTCTATTCTCAGTGTGTCCCCCTCTGGCGGGTCTGGGGGACATCCGTACATTGCGAACAGGTCCTGAATCTCCCCTTTCGAAACGTCCGGGTTGCCAATTAATCTCATCAGGTCAAAGAGCGAAAATTCGGTTATCATTTTACGGCAAAACTACCTCCCTTAGCCAGGCAAGGTCGTTTTGGTAGTTCGCCCTGACGTCAGTCTGCGCGAGCTTGAGCATTGCGAGGCGGTCGAGCCCCAAGCCCCATGCAAGGACGGGGTATTCAAGGCCTGTCAATGGCCGGACAACTTCCGGCCTGAAAATTCCGGCTCCCCCAAGTTCCAGCCACCCTTTGCCCTCAATGAATACTTCCGGCTCTACCGAGAGTTCGGTATATGGGAAATATGCCGGGCGGAACCTGACTTTTTCGAATCCCATCTGGGAAACATAGAACTCCTTCAGATAACCGAGGAGGTTCCTGAAATTAGCGCTCTCGTCGAAAACAATTCCCTCAACCTGGTAGAGCTCGGCCAAGTGCTTGTAGTCGAGAGTCTCGTTCCTATAAACTTTGTCAATTGTGAAAATCTTCGCGGGTGGCTTGTATTTCGCAAGGCTCCTTGCCGAAACGGATGTTGTGTGAGTCCGGAGAACAAGCTGCTTTGTGACTGCTTCCGACCAGGCTCCTCCCCAGCCCTTTGACCCTATTATCCCGTGCTCGTGCGCAGCCTTCACTTTCGGGACCAGTTCTGCGGGAACCTTCGCTTCGCGCGGGTTTGAGAGATAGAAAGTGTCAGCCAAATCCCTTGCTGGGTGATCCTGTGGCTGGAAAAGGGCGTCAAAACACCAAAAAGTAGATTCAACAAAGGGGCCTCTCTCTTCGGTGAACCCCATCTGGAGGAAGATTTTCCGTATCCGGTCAATTATTGAGTGAAGGGGGTGGTGCTTGCCCGGAACCGGCGCCGGAACCGGGGCTGAGACATCATATGAGCGGAACTCAAGCTCCCTCCATCTCCCAGATTTTAGTATTTCTTGGGTAAGGGAATTCTCCTTTTCCTTCAGGCCGGATTCGACAAGAGCAATACCAACTTCCGTTATTTTCACCCTATGGCTCTTCCTCTCAACTAGCTCAGCCCATTTCCTGTGGATAAGAAGGGCGGAAACGTCTTCCGGCAATGGGAGTTCTTCCCCGCCCGAAAGCTTTGAGAGCGCCTCCTCTTCAGGAGTCTTAATTTTCAGGAACTCTTCCCCCCTACGGGTTATTGAGACAATTGTTTCCCCTTCAATTTTCAGAATCTCGACTAGTGCAGCTTTCTTCAGGTGGCCTATTGTTATTGAGACGAATTTGGCGTCAATCCCGGAGATTGCCGGAATTTTCGAGAGTTGGGAATTCCCGATTCGGGCAATTGAAGCGAGAACGCGCTTTTCCGGAAGCCCGTCAATTGATACCTGGAGGCCCTCGTCAGTTATTTTGAAGAGAACATTGGTTTTCTCCTCAAGTGTTGCCAAGCCTTTTGTTGAAAGAAAGTAGGCAGTCCTTGTTGCTGAAATTTTCGCAATTCCGGCAAGTTTTGAGAGCTCGTCAGTCCCGATTTCTGAACCTGCTTTGGAAAGGGCTTTCAGAACCCTTATTTCAAGGGAGTGAAGATCCTCGTTAATTGCCATTTGTCCAAAATCAGGTGAATCCGATAAATAAAAGGGTTTCCTTGGAAAACGACAGTTCGGGAAATAGCAAAGGGGCTTCTTTTGGTCTTTTTAAACCCTTGACAAAGATTATCGAAAAATCCGCAATACGAACTTTCTCGAAGTTGA
>JBBIPP010000009.1:64864-65094 GCA_037442745.1 archaeon | reverse complement strand
CTTGAGTCTAGAGCTCTGGTCTAATTTCTACTATTGTAGATAGGAGACAACGAGAACTTAGAACTCCGTCTAGAGCTCTGGTCTAATTTCTACTATTGTAGATACAATAGCGAAGGTCAAACGATAGCCGTCTAGAGCTCTGGTCTAATTTCTACTATTGTAGATAAGAAATTCTCGAGGCGATGGTCAAGGGTCTAGAGCTCTGGTCTAATTTCTACTATTGTAGATAA
>JBBIPP010000009.1:0-64744 GCA_037442745.1 archaeon | reverse complement strand
ATTGTAGATCGCCTAGGTCTCGATAAAGCTAACTGGCTGTCTAGAGCTCTGGTCTAATTTCTACTATTGTAGATTAACAATGGAGCTTGCTCAACGACAACAAGTCTAGAGCTCTGGTCTAATTTCTACTATTGTAGATTAAATATATCAGAAAACTCTTTCAACATCCCCAAAAAAAGTCCAGAAAATAATTCCTTCAATCGGCAGTCTAAAGAATTCAAACAACGGCTTTGAGTATATTTCCAATTGCTTGACATATTTATCCCTGTCCTTCTTGTCGGCAGAGGTCTTGTAGTCAACAACAACAATCCTGTCCTCGAAAACGCAGATCAGGTCGATTATCCCGGAAAGTGTCTTTTCGCCAAACGGAACGAGGCAGGGAACCTCCGGCAGGAATTCGACGCACCCCTTCTCCATCATTTTTCCGAGGAACTCTTGAATCCTCAACAGTTCAGTTTTAGCCCGCCCTCTTTCTCCTTCCGGATATTTCAGCAGTTCTTCCCCAATGTCAACCCCTTCACCAATTTTCGCAAGCAGTTCGGCGGAGGAATGCACCCTTGTCCCGAACTCCTTCCGGCGGATTGTCGAATCTTCCCCGAGACACTCTTCCTTGTCCGGCTCTTCGGAAAGAGCCTTGATGAATTCAGTTACCGAAACCTTCTCGGAAACTGGGTCAAGGAGTTCGCCAAGCTCCCCCGGCAATTCAGCCTCAGTTCCCCCAGAAAACTGAAAAGCCCCCGAAGATTCGGGCAGCTCTTCCGCCTTTTCCGAATATCCCCTCTCCTTCGCAACCCTTGAGAGAAAGTTCCAATATTTGCTTCCCTCTCTTTCCTCCCCCATAAAAGAAAGGAAAAGCCGTCTCTTTGCCCGAGTAAGAGCGACATAAAGAAGCCGTTCCTCCTCTTCAATTCCTTCATTTTCACGAGCGCACGCAATCAAAAGGCCGGCTTTCCAGTTTGCCCGCTCCTGACCAGATTCCGAGAAAACCTTCATCAGGCGCAAGCCCCCGTTTTCCGAGAAGAAATAGTCGTTCTTCCTGCTCTGCCAATCCCCTCCCTCCGAATTCGGGAAAACGCCATCCCGCATCCCGGCAACGAAAACATTCTCCCATTCAAGGCCCTTTGCCCCGTGTATTGTGGAAAGGGTTACAGCTTCCGAGCCAACGCTATAGTCATAGTCACAGTCGGCGTTCTCATAGACTAACTCCTCAAGGGCCATCGAAATCTCCTGGATGGGCATCCCGAGGCAGGAAGACATCCCTTCAATTGCTTCAGAAATCGCGAGAGCTTTCGAGACCTCCTCCCCTGAAAGGCCGTGGAACCTGGCGGAAAGAAGCGGGATTTCCGAGAGCCTTTTCGCTTTCTTGATTTCCAAAAGGAACTCCGGATCAACCCCAATTTCAAAGTCAGGTCGCCCGCAAGCCTCCGAAATAACGGAGAGCGCCCGCAGGTCATTCGGGTCGGAAAGCAGGCGGAGCCATGCGAGGGAAAGAATTCCCGCCCTGCTCCTGTATGCATCAGTCTTGGTTGCAATTGAATAAGGCAGTCCTAGCTCCCTGAACTCCTCAGAAATCCTCTCAAGGGTTTCCTTGTTCCTCGAAAGTATTGCCGTTTTCCCGGGTTCAAGGCCGAATTTCCCAATAATCTTCCAAATTGCCAAGCCCTCCCCTTTCTCCACCCTGAAATATCCGATCTTGCCGACAAGCCCAACAGTTTTCTTCGACGGGAATATTTCCGGTATTGGAAGCGCCCCCTCCTCAGGAATGGGCTCATTATTGCCAAGGTCGGCCGAGAAGGAATGCCTGGCAAACGAGAGTATTTGGGGTGCGCTCCGCCAGTTCGTTGAGAGTCGCTCCGTTTTGTCAACATCTCTAGTCCAGGAAAAATCAAGGGAAGGGTCGAGGGAGGAAAGCTCGCCCTTGAACCTCTCGAGGCGGGCGTCAAAGTCGAGAATATTCTCTATTTCCGCGTTCCTCCATCCGTATATTCCTTGCTTTTCATCCCCTACAAGGACTAGCTCGCCCTTGGCGAGAAGCAGGCATATCTTGAACTGGACGCTGTCAGTGTCCTGAAACTCGTCGACAATAACAGTTCCCGCCCCGCACGCTTCCCTTGCCTTCTTCGAGAATGCGAGGGTTGAGAAAGCAAGAAGGCGCGCAATCGGGAATGTCAAAAGCCCCTTTTCAGCAACGAACCTCACATATTTCGGATAAATTTCCTTTAGGAAACTAGAGAGCAAGCCCCTGTCTTCAGCCACAGCTTCCAGGAGAGCATTTTTGGGAATTGCCTTTTCCCCTTCAATTCCCGCTTTTTTGTCCTGCTTTTCGGGAACCCACGCATCCTCCCCGAGCAAGTGTTTTTTCCCGAGAACCCGGGAGGAATATTTCTTCAGGGCCTTGTTTTGGACAGGCTCGCCATTTTTTCCCTCCCCCGGAACTGTCGCGGGAAGAGCCTCCTCAGTTAGCGCCTGCTGGTCCCCGAGAACTGCCCGCTCAATTTCCTTTTTCCGTGGAAGAACTGCTCTTGAGGCGAGAAGACCCATTATTTCCCTGAAAAGCCCGCTGTCAGTTGCAATTGGAAGGAATTCCGCGGGAATCCCCGAAAAATCAAGGGTTTCCCAGAATTCGGAAAAAGCCCGCTTCTCAATTGCCTCGCTCTCCACAATTGACACAACTCTCCCGGGAATCCTCCCCCCCGCGCCCGCAAGGGAAGGGGAATCGGTCCCATATTCCCTGACAATTTCAAGGCACAGGCTGTCAAAAGTCCCGATTCTCAGGCTCCCCATTTCCATCTCAGACATTCCCGCCGAAAGCAGGCGGGCACGCGCTCTCTCGCGCATTTCCTCGGCGGCCGCGTTAGTGAAAGTGAGAAGGAGGTTGTCCCCCCTGTTTTTCCAGTCCCGCGCGCATTTCTCGGAATACTCTTGGACAACCCGATAAGTTTTTCCTGTTCCTGCGCTCGCGTTTACAAGGCGTATTCCCATTATTCCTGCCCCTCCCCTGCACCCTCTTCCTCCGAATTTTCCGAGAAATACCCGAGGTTCCCGCACAAGTCAACGAATGCGCACTCGGAGCACGAGGCCTTTGAAAACGGGGTTCGGAAAAAGCCGGCATCTTTTATTTCCGAGAGGACATATTCGACCATTTCCCGGAAAGACTCCAAATCCCCGAAAAGAAGCTTCCCTGAAAGGAAAGCCCTTGCCGATTCGGAGCATTTGGAATGGAAGGAAGGGTCTTCTCCGGGAAGCGCATTGAGGAAGAGTTCCCTCACCTCTTTTCTGAAATCCCTTCCCTCACCGAAAAAAGAAGAGCCGGATTCAAGCGTTCTTTTGAATATCTCCTCCTTGTCCGGGATTTCAGTCAAAATTGCCCGGGCGCGCCCGAGTTCATTAGAATAGAATTTGCCCCTTCCCCCCTTTTGGCAGAAGAGGGAGAGGAAATTCTCCTCCGAATACTCGAAGATTTCCGGGGAAATGGAAGTTTCCAGTCGTTCAGGGTCCGGGGAAGGACAATCGAACTCCTTCAGGAAAACGAACCTGATTTTGGGCATTTTCTCCCCGTTTTCTGACAGCAAGTAGCAATAGCTCGCTGTCTGGGCCTCGAACTTTCTTTTTCCCCTCTTCAAGTCTTTCGGGTCAAAGCGGGCAAAGGGCAGTTTCCCGAGCTTTCCTTTAGCATCAACATTCCGTCCTGTCTTGAAATCAACTGCAACATTCCCATTGAGATAGTCTATTTTCCCGCGGAATTTCTTGTCAGCGCTCTCGAGCCATTTCTCGGATTCCCAGCCATCTCCGAAATTGTTAACTATCCGTTCGGATATTTCCCGGAAACGGCCGATTTTTGCGAGAACAACCCCCTTCCTTTCTTTTGGGACAAGGGAAAGGAGAATCCTCTCGTGCTCCTTTTCATCTTTAAGGGCTTTCTCCGCCCTGTCAATATGCTTTGCCCTCTCAGAAAAAAGGCGCTCAATATGGGAATGGACAAGGCTTCCGAATTCGCTCGCTTCCGCAGAATATGAAAGCCCGAGGACCTTGGAATAATAGTATTTCCTCCTGCACTGGCAGAACAAGTCAAGAGTGCTTGAGGAAAGCTTCTTTCCCGCCGGATTTTCGAGCAGGAGCTTTCCGGAGAATTTTGATTTTTCCCCCGGAAAAGAGAGGGTTTTTCCATGCCTTGTTGCTAGCTCTTCTGGCAAGTCCGAGTTTTTCGGAACATAGTAAGGTTTTTCCTTGTCGGAAACCGAAAGGCCGATTTCCGAAAAGAGGCGCGCGGAGGCAAAGACATGGTCTTTTCCCGCTCTTTCGACAAGTATTGGATAGCAAAGATTGCCTTGCCTGAAAAGTGCGGAAAAAGTCGCTTCCCTTTTCCTTTCCCTGCCCTTTCCAAGCCCAGTTTCACCTGCCAATTTGGCTTCTTCCAATCCAAGGCGTTCCTCAAGCCAAGAAGAGTCAATCCCAAGAAGTATTTGTACTGGTCTCCCTATCCCGCTCGCGTTTTCCGGCTCCGAAAGGACAACCCCCCCAGTTACCTTTTCCCTTGGAAGGGAGGGCTTTACGAAAATCAAGGCAGAGAGAGTCGAATTGAGGGATTTCCTCGAGACTGGCTCTTCAGAAAGCCCCGCCCTCCCCAAAAAGTCTAGGAGAATTGAGAAATCCCCTTCAAGGTTTTCCCCGGCGAATTCCGCAAGGCTCCCGAGAGTTTTTCCCTTTTCTCTAGCATCCGAGAGGAATTCCCGCGCCTTTTCCCCGAGTTCCCCTTCCTCAAGATAAAGGCCCCTTGAGAAATTCCCCCCGGTTTCATTTCCTAAAAGGCCCTCAGCCGAGAGAAAAGCCAAAGTTTCCCTTCCGACAGTTTTTCCCAAGATAGCCTTTCCCAAGGAAATGAATTTGCCAAATTCCTTTGTCTGAATCAAGCGAATTGGCTGAGCCTTGACCGGAATTCCTCTGGCTGAAAAGAGCCTTTCGAGCTCCGGATATTTCCCAGAATCCTGAATTATTGCGCAGTTGTCAGGGCCGAATTTCCGAACTAGCTCAATTGCGGCGGAAAGTGCCTGGGAACGCCCGAAACACTTTACCGGCAGAATTTTGCCCTTTTCAGGGAGAACGCTTTCCAAGGAAATCCGCTCAATAGAGCCTCCGAAATTTTCCGAAAGGAAATTCCTGTCGAGGGCATCGATGAACTCTTCCCCTATAAGGAGGATTTTCTCCGTCCTGACATATCCGGGATTCTCCCATTTTCTCTCAAGCAGGGAATAATCAAAATCGAGCCCGAGGAGTATTTTTCCGGCCCTCTCGAGGAGTTCGCGTCTAGGATTCTCCTTCAGGGCCCGGAGAGCCTTTTCAAGGGAGCCAAGGCCGAGCCAGGCAGGGACAATTATCGAATATGAATATTCGGCGTCCCCTAGATTTCCAAGTTCCTTTCCAAGGAGAAGGACAGCGTCCCTTTCAGATAGCACCCTCTTTCCGGCGCGGGCAATCTCCCTCACTGTATAGCAGGGCATTCCAAGGACCGGCCTGTCCCATCTGGCGTTTATTTCCTCCTTCAGCTGGGGGAGGGGGGTGAGGATTAGGGAGGGGTTTTTCGCCTTGATTTCCCTGAAAACCCCTTCAATTAGCATTTGGAGAAATCTCCCAGTTGCCCAATTAAAATCCTTTTTCCGCCTTTTAACGGAAAAACGCTAAAAAAGAGAGGAGGTTTTCTGCCTGTCAAAGGATTGTCTGAAAAGATGGCGACTCTAATATGCTCAATCCACAGGGGGAATATATGCTATTCGGAGATTTACCGGAGGGACGCTGACAAGACAATTGTCCTGTATTGCAATGACAAGAGCCACCCGAAATACGTTTCTGAACTGAAAAAAACTCTGAAAGAAATACCTGCCCGCCTTTCCCAGTTCAACTACTCCATTCGGCCCTATGAAACGCCCGGAGTATTTGAGATAGGGAAAGAGATCGTCTCAATAATCAAAGAGAATCCCTCGGAGAGCGAGTTCTATCTCCATTGGAGCGAAGGGCCGAGGGCGGGGATTGTCTCCTGCATTTTGGTTGCGTCCATTATGAAGGACAAGGTCAAGGGCGCGTTCATTTCCCACGGGGACCTGAAAAAGCCAAAGAACTCGAAACTCCCCATATTCGACCTGAAGCTGAACGAGGAAAAGCTCGCTGTCTTGAAATCAATTGGCAAAGGGGAGAAGAGGGGCTACAAAATAGCCGGAAAGGATTCTTCCCTGAAGAAATCGAGGGTTTATTCTTTGATCAAGAAGCTGAGGGACGACGGGTTCATAGACTCTTCCGACGGGCTGACTGATTTTGGGAGGGTTGCGGTGGAAGGTTGTGGGGATATTACAGGCAAGAAAAATACCTTGCTTCTTGCACTGATTGCATGAATTGGCGACCTTTCTGTTCCGGCCAAAACAACAAGCTTTGGTTTTGCAATCTCTTATTTGTTCTTTCATGCCCTCTTGAAAGGAACCGCATTTGGGACAAGTAGACACTTATAGAGCCAACTCAATTCTGGCAGGTTTTGTTTGCGCAATAGACAATATGAAGTTTTGCTCTCTCATGTCCAATCAGTTTTGGGGAGAGCAGTCTAATAAGCGCGAAATCCCCTTTTCTTGGTTTTGCGAACAATTCAGCTTGGGTTATGCTTAGGAAAGGAAGCATTCATTAGTTTTTCTGTGAATTACCGGAAACTCCCTAAAAAAGGGAGCTCTTGGAGATTTCAAGTCGGTATGAGCAATTTTTCATTGCACATCTCCTTTCCCCCAACTTTGTCCATCCCAACAGGTATAGAAGTCACGAAGATTCCTAATTTATCGCTCTAGTCAGATGATTTTTCCGGGTTTTCCCTAAATTCCTCGCTGTTCAGCCACCTTTGGTATTTCCCTTTCGCAATAGGAAACGAACTTTTGGAGAACCCCTTCCGCAGACCCAAACTCCCTGCCAAACCCCTTGGCAAGGACTCCGACAGAGCACCCCGATATTTCCGACCCCCCGTAAAAGGCCGGACGAATTTCTCCCCCTCCCCTCCAAAAGATGTTGCGTCAGGCCTTGCGAAAAAATCCCTCATTGACCTGATAGGCCTCCACAAGAGCGAAGCGGAGATCCTTGAGACAGTCTCTCTTTTCAGGAAAATATTGTCCAGCCGGAGAAAAAGCCAGGAATACTCGAAGGAGGAAATTGCTCGGACTGCAGGCTTTCTTCCGGGAAAAAGCACGCACCCCTTCGGGAGCTCTACTGCCTTTCCGAATCCGCCGGAAGAAAGGGCGTTGATTTTTCGGAAAGTTTGGCGCCCCTCTCAAAAGTTTCGGGCAAGGGCAGTTCAGAAGCGGGCCTTCTGGTGAGATGTTCCGGCTGAACGGACTGTCTTAAACTCCCCTCATTCAATCCTGTCAATATATTTTACCCAGTCCTTGTCTGAGAGGGTAAAGATTTGGTCTCCATTTGCTTTTGCAATCATTATCTCCGTTCCGAATTGAGTTTTTGTCGTCCCCTTGTAATTGTCCTTGCCCACAACCTGCTGGAGGCTTGTCTCCTGAACGCTCCCGCAGGGCTTGCAGACAATTCCGACAATTGCGCTCTCCTTTGCGCCAAGCCCTTCGAGCGTTATGCTTATTTTCGGGGGTGTTGACGTGAACCCTTTGTAGACAAGAAAGCCTCCGACAAGAAGCAGAATTATCGCGACAAGATAGAGCGCCTTTTTCGGGTCAGCCTTCTTTTCAGCCAATGGCCCTTTGTACCCTCCCGGAGTTCCGGGAATTGCGTATCCCGTCCTAGGAGGCTGCCAATATCCCGCCGGAATTTGCTGCTGTTGCTGAGGGTATCCAATCGGCCTCTGCTGTTGCTGGGTTGGATAAGGATATTGCCTCGCCCCTTGCTGATACCCCGGCTTTGCGGATGGAACAGTTGCCATTTTTCTATTGCTTTCCTCTCAGTTTGAATTCCCCAATTGTCCAATATATAGGAACTTCCCTAGCGAGAACGCATTCCTTTAATAGAATTTCCTTTGCAATAAAGTGCCAAGCCGATTTCCCAGAGCTTTTCGAACAATCCGCAGAAATTCCCTCCCGAGCTCCCGGGAGCCTAGGGAAGCGAGCTCCGCCGATTCGCATCCGGCGAAAATTACCCCCGGAGCGAAAGCGTTCGGGAATGCGGAAACCCCTTTGACAGCTATTTTGAAATAGCCAAGGCTTTTGGAAAACCCCTCCCACTTTTACCCTGGACTGCTAGCTCCCTTTCTCTCACTTCCCCGAGGAAATCGAGGTTAATGTGGTAGTTTTCTGGTTCCGCATATTTCATCGGGAGCCCGAACTGCCCAATTTTCCCGGCGACAATCGAAATCCTGTTCCCTGTTTCGGAATCTTGCTCAATTGCGACAAAAGCCCTCCTTGGAGACTGCTCTGCAATTCTTCCAATAGGGAATGTTTTAAAGGAATTAAAGCGTTTTTTCTTTTCGAGGAGAGAATTGTCCAAATGGAGCCTGTTGCGCAGAAAATAATCGGGAACAGAAAGAGGATGGTTGTTCTCAAGGTCGGTGGCTCTGTCGCCTTCCCGGGAAAGCCCGACCCAGAGACAATAACGAAGCTTGTAAAATACGTCACATATTTCAAGAGCCAGGGAAAGCGTGTTGCGCTTGTTATTGGCGGAGGTAAGCTTGTCAGGGATTATGTGTCTGCTCTTCGGGGCTATGGGATAAACGAGGCATTCCTAGACGAGCTCGGAATCCAGATAGGGCGATTGAACGCACGGGTTGTTGCCAAAATGGCTGACGGAAGGTTCGTCCAGACTTTGGAAGAGGCTAGATATGTTGCGGAAGGCGGAATGACTCCTGTCATGGGGGGATTGATTCCGGGCCAGAGCCACGACGCTGTCGCAACAGTTGTCGCGGAGTATCTTGACGCAGAGCACCTCTATATCCTGACGGACGTTGGCGGGGTGTTCGACAAGGACCCGAAGAAATTCCCGGATGCAAAGCTAATCCCAAAGCTCTCATTTTCAGAAATGATCAAAATATGCGAGGGCCTGGAAAGCACTGCCGGAAACTATCCGATTTTTGATTTTATCGGGGCAAAGATAATTTCTCGCTCGAAAATCAGGACAACTATCTGCAGATTTGCCGACTTGGAATTGGCAATTGCCGGAACAGCTGGGACGATTGTTTCAGATGACTGAAAAAGGAAAAGCAATTGCGGTTGTCGGTCTCCCGGGCTCCGGCAAAGGAACCTTCTCAGAAGTTGCCCGCGAAGCCGGGTTTTTCGTTGTCGCGTTCGGTGACATTACTAGGGAAGTGACTAGAAAGGAGGCGAGGGAAGAGACTGAAACAAACGCGTTCACGGTCACAGAGGTCGCAAACCGCCTGAGAAAGGAGATTGGCCCAGACTGGATTGCCCGCGAAGCCGAAAAAAAAGCGAAAGGACACGCCCTAATATGCTTTGACGACCCGCGCACGCCGGAGGAAATCAGCTATCTGAAATCCCAAAATCCGTCCCTCCGGGTGTTCGCAGTAGTTTCTAATAACGAGACTAGGTACTCGAGGATTCTTTCAAGGAAGCGATGGGATGACTTGGGCACAATTGACGATGTCAGGAAAAAGGACAGCGAATCCGGGGGAGCCTGGGGAATTGCAAAGCTGACGGAGGAAGCCGACGTTGTTCTCGAGAACAATTCGAGCTTGGAGGATTTTAGGAGGAAAGCGAAAACTGAAATAGGGAGATTGCTTTCGAGCGGAGGGGGCAATTCGCAGTGATTTCCGCGGATTTGGAATTTTCCGCCGAAATATCGACGAAAATAGCCCCGACAGAATCAGAGGAGAAAATCCGCTCCCTCTTTTTCGCGATTTTCGAGGACGTGGCGTTCGAGCGAATCGGGAACATTATTGTCGGACGCGCTTCCTCCCTTTCAGACATGGAAAAGCTGAGAACAAGAATATTCGAAAAGAGGGTTCTCGACACTTTCCGCTCAAGGCTTGTCTCGAATGCTTCAGGGAACGGAACGTTTCTCCTCCTCCACAAGCAGGCGCTATCGGTCGGAAAGGTGTCAATTGTGGATTCAGAAGGCGAGAGCCCTCTAGGCGCGGTGAAAATATCAATATCCGCAAATCCCCTATTCAAATTCATTGACTGGTTCTCCCCGGAGACAAGGGAAGGGCTTCCCGTCAGAAAACCCGGGCCAGAAGGAGAGGAAAACCAATGGGCACATCAATTTCCTTGAAATTCGTTTTTGACAGCCTAGATTCAAAGGGAATCCTCTTCTCAATTCCTCTGGCAATAATCCTCTTGGCATCGGGAATCGGGTATTTTCTCGTCCTTCTTGCTTTCTTCCTAATTGCCGCATTTTTCACGAAATACGGCTCATCAGTGAAGGGAGTCCACAAGCCGAGGGGGTGGAGGAACGTTCTTGCTAACGGAGCGGTTCCGGCAACAACCGCGATTTTCTCAAATCCAGTCCTCTTCCTCGGGGCAGTTTCGGCAATAACAGCAGACAAGCTTGCAGGGGAGATAGGACAGCTCTCAAAAAAGCCCCCAATACTGATAACTTCAGGAAAGTCCGTCAAGACCGGGACTAACGGGGGAATAACTCTTCTTGGGGAGCTGGCATCAATATTGTCCGGCCTTGCAATTGGGCTGATTTTCTTCCTATTCTTTCCACAAATTTCCCTATTTCATTCCCTTTCCTTGGGCGCAATCTCAGGCTTTCTAGGAGCCAATTTCGACAGCCTTCTTGGAGCCATCTTTGAGAACAATGGAATTCTGAACAAGCACCAGGTCAATTTCCTAGCTTCCCTTTTCGGGGCTGGAATAGCTTTCCTCGCGAACGCCGCAATGTAAAACCCCCGAAAACGCCCGAATCAGGCATTATTGACTGAAAAACTTTATATAATTGGCAGGGGAAAGAAAGAACCACTAGCAATCTCAGAAAAAGGTGAATATCGAAGAATGGCCCCAGCAGGACAGAACAATGAAATACAGAAACACTCGCGGACGCTTCTAGGAAAAGTGATTGTGAGTAAGGAAGGACGGAAATTCGGAGAAGTTGGGGACATCCGCTTCGACCCGAGGACAGGGGAGCTTATTGACATCCTGATAACAAAGCCCACAGACTATTGCAGGGGAATTGTCGCCGGGGACAAGACGGGGATTTTCAGGGTTCCCTTTTCAGCAGTAATCTCAGTCGGGGACTTTTTGATTGTCTCAGAAGAGGATATTGTCTAGCCGACAAGAGACCGTTCGCAGTATAGGCCGGCTTTCTCTCCCAGCCCTATTGGGTAATAGCAACAGCCTTCCTCAAAGTTTCTTGGTATTTTTTGCCCTAGTTTTCCCGTGTAAAAAAGGGATAGTTCCGGCAAAAGTCCTACTCTTTCGAATTCGCTCCCTTTTCCTTCGAGAAAGACTCTTGCTGAATCGGAGACACATCCCAAAACAAGATTTCCCCTTCCATTTTCCGGGAGCGCCCACATATGGGCTCCTGCGAATTCGGCCCTCCCCTCCAAATGAGACTCTCCGAGTTCCTCCAAAACTCTTCTATAATCAGAAAAAATGCATCCGATTGTTCCTTCGGGAAAAGGAACCTCAAGGGATGCAATTCCCCAATTGGCAACAACAATTCCACCACTACCGAGAACCTCTTCTGCCCGCTCTCGGATTTTCACTAGCCGCCTTTTTCTCTCGAGCTCCCAATATTCAGGAATTTTTCCAACCCTGCCTTTGGAGTAAAACCAGTATGCGCTTCCCCCATATTCTAGAAAAGCCGGCTGTTCCACATAGAAAAGCGAGATTTTCCCCTTCATTCTCAAAAGTCGCACTCTATTTCGGGGTATTTCTTCATTCTCTCTCTGAAAAGGGAGACGATTTTTTCCAAATCTCTTTCAGTCTTCCCTTCGAACCTTATTGAGAAAACTGGCTCCCCGTTTGACACCCTTACCAATGCCCAGCCATAGCCAAAGTCGATCCGCGCCCCGTCAATGTCAAGGACCTTGTCCCCCCATTCCTTCTTGAAATCGGAGACAATCTCATCCATTAGGGTGAATTTCTTCTCTTCGGGCTTTCCCGAATAGTGCGGGCGGTATTCCTTGGTTGAATAGTATTTTGGAATGTCCGACAAAAGTTCCGAAATTGTCTTTCCTGAATTGGAAATTATCTGGCAGGCAAGGCCACCTGCATAGAGGGCTTCCGAGAGCCAATCAGTCCCGTCAGGGAGTCGGAAGAACATGTGCCCGCTCATCTCGCCCCCGAGAATAGCCCCCTCTTCGAACATCTTGTCCTCTATTTTCGTCCGGCCGGTCTGCCACAATATTGGAATTCCCCCGTGGTTTTTCACATCGTCAAGAACAGCCTGAGAGCATTTTATTTCGACAATAACTTTTCCGCCTTTTCTCGTTTTCAGGAATTCCCTTGAGAAAAGAATCAGTAACTTGTCGGCCCAGAGAATTTCTCCCATTTCATCAACCCCGGCAATCCTGTCCCCGTCCCCGTCAAACATTAGCCCGAGGTCGCACGAATTCTCCCTGACTGCCCGTATCAGCTGCGGATAGTATTCAGGTTTCACCGTATCAGGCGGATGGTTCGGATAATTGGAGTCGCTCTCGCAATTGACCTCAATTACCTCGCACCCTATTTTCCTGAAATATTTCGTCGCGTAAGGTCCTACAACCCCGTTCCCGCAATCGATTGCGACCCTCATTTTCCTGCCAAGTGAAATTCCTTTCGAGAGAGCCTCAAGATATTCGCCGAAAATGCTCCTCTCGTAATATCCCCCCCTCTTTTCCGGTTCCGAGAATTTCCCGGAAATCGCAATATCTCTGACTGCCTCAATTACCTTTCCACCCCTGTCCTTGCCATCCAAGACAAGCTTTATTCCGTTATATTTCGCCGGATTGTGGCTTGCGGAAACAACTAGCCCCGCCCGGATTCCGAGATGCCTGCATGCGAAAAGAATGCAAGGAGTTGTTATTTCTCCGATATTTGTGACGGAAATTCCCGAAGCAATCAGCCCTTCCGCCAGTGATTTCGCAAGGGAAGGGGAAGTTGACCTGTTGTCGTGCCCCAAGACAACCGAATCGGCCCCTACCAATTTGAAATATTCCGCATATGCCCTGCCGAAGAGAGCCATTCTCTCATTGTCAATGTCAACTCCGACAATTCCCCTGACATCATATGCCCGAAATATTGCCGGATTTATTTTCAAATTATCCATGTAATACAACGTAATACTCTTTTACTTTATAAGATTGGCCAAATTGTCCGTATTCCTTCGGAAAGCCCGTTGAAAACGAACTGGACAGAAATTCCTGCAAGAACGAGCCCCATTGCCCTCACGACAACTTTTACCGCAATTGGCCCAACTTTTTCAAAAACTCGTTCCCCGAGCTCAAGGACAATCCAAGATGCGAGGAATGCTAAAAAAAGTCCGACTAGCACAAGAGGCTTGTCCGCCGGGCTCGCCGAATCAAATAGCACAATACCTGTCGTTATTGCGCCCGGGCCCGTCAGAAGAGGGATTGCCATTGGAGTGACTGTCACGTCGTCTAGTTCCTTTGCGTTCCGGTTCTCTTCCTCGCTATATTCCGTTCGCGTGTGCTTGCCAAAGAGCATTTCGAGGGCGATTATGAAAAGGAGAATCCCTCCGGCAATCCTGAACGAATACATCTCGATTCCGAGGGAGGAAAAGAAGGGCTTTCCGACAACAGTTAGAACCCCGAGGACAATTGCCGCAATTAGGAGGGCCTGCCTGACGATTTTCTTCCTTTTTTTCTCCGGCTTTCCGGAAATGAGGCCACTGAAAATGGGGATGTTTGCGACAGCGTCAATTATCAGGAAGAACGTTATGAAGCAGTAAAACATAAATCCCCAGTTCATTCCGCACGGCCGGTTTTTTCCTTATTTATCACTTTCCCGGAGGCGAGCATCCAGACTATCCAGAAAACGAGTATAATCGAAATCATTCCGAATTTCCAGAGAACAGAATGCACGACCTCCGCGAGCGACGGTTCCTTGATTGCGACAATTAGGACTGTCAGGAGCCTCACAAGGTTCGCGAAATATATGCCAATTGACCCGAGAACAATCCCTATTGCCTTTGCCCGGATTGTCCTGTTCGGGACCGCAAGAACGAGGGCAATGAATGCGAAAATGTCCTTCCATGCGACGCACGCCTCGATAACTTCTAGGACAACGTTTCCGCTCCGGACAAGATAGCCTTCAGAAACCGCCGGATTTCCGATTAGCCTTGAGAGGAAGGCGACCTGGCGCGCGACCTCTGTCTGGGCGAAAGTAAAGTCAGCCTTTGTGTATATCAGGATGTAGAGAGGTATTGAGAGCGCTAGGAAAATCCCGAAGAATCCGAAAATCTCCCTCCATTTGTACGAGAGTCTAACGAGAAACGAACTCCAGATATTTTTTCTGCCATTCGCGTTCCTCATCTTTCCCAAGAAAGATTTCCTCCTCCCGCGCAATGAAGAAGCGTCCGTTAAATATGCTTCGGCCGGAAATCCGCAGGTTCTTGCAAGGGAGCTTCCTGTTTCCCTCCTCAGAAAAGACAATTTTCACTTTCCATGAGAATATTGCTGATTCTGTCAGGCTGTCCGAATTCCTGACATAGAGGAGCCCTCCGGAAACGGGCTTTCCCGATTCTAGGAGGATTAGCTTTCCC
This sequence comes from archaeon, assembly GCA_037442745.1. Classification (GTDB taxonomy): domain Archaea; phylum SpSt-1190; class SpSt-1190; order DYHY01; family DYHY01; genus JBBIPP01. Next base: position 50,101 of record JBBIPP010000009.1, on the reverse strand, counting down.
TTCCCGGAGAGGCTTTCAAGAACCCTTCTTGCGTTCTCGCTCTCAAGCGCCGCGTTTCTCACAAGTTCCCTGTTCTCGACAACAATTCTCTCCACTTTCACAGGAGCCCTTCCCCTAGAAGATTTCTGCTCGCGCAAAAGTTCCCGCTCAAGCCGGATTGCCCGCTCCCTCTCGGCCGAAAACCTCCTTTCAAGCGAGGCTATTCGCTCCTTCAAAATCCGCTCCTTTAGGAAAAAAGGCAGGCTATCCTTTCGCTCGCGCTCAAGATTCAATATTTCTGAGCGCTCCTCCGCACTAAGGTTTACAGCATCCCCTTTCAGAACATCGTGCGCCCGGCGCTTCCAGTCGGAAATCCCCTTCTTTCTGGCTCGCTCAAAAAAGCCGGAATATGAAAAAAGGCAGAATAATGCGGCTGAAAGCGCGTCCCTCTCATGGACGTCCGTTTTCCCCGAAAAATTCTCGAAAACAATCCGCCTTTTTTCGAGTATTCCAAGGTCAATATCGGGCGCCCATGTCTTGCATCTGAAGAAGGAGGCGAGTTTTTTTGTTGCGCCCTGGACTGGCGTGACGTCCGACGCGAAAATGGACGGGATGCAAACTTCGCCCGTTTTCCTCGCAAAGAATTCAATCGGCTCTCCTTTGAAGCTTTCCACCAAAAGGACGTTACCTTCGAAATCGACAATCCCGATTGCAGAAGTGTTCCCGGGGTCGAATCCGACAATTCCATAGGGAAGGCTCCGTTCAGCTGATTGCATAATCAACGCCCTCTCCAATAAGTTCCCGGGCCCGCTCCCGTTCTTCCTTTCCTATTGTCAGTATGCAAGAGCCCTTTAGGGGAATCCCATACACAACAACAGTTCCCAAAGGGGCAATGGCAATTATTGCAAGAGTTGCCAAATCCTCTTCACCCTTGACGAAAACCTTCGTTCTTTTGGCAAGCGCGGTTTTTGAGGCATTCCATAGCTCCTTTGTTATTTTTCCCCTCGGGTTTTCAACCCTAATTTCCGGCAGGCGAAACGAGGAAAGCCTCTCGAGCTTCTTGGAAGAAACCTTGCGCCTCCGGGTTTTCCCATCATAAAAAAGGCTAAAGACAGAAGATACTGGGATTTTGGCGGAGCATTCGTCTCCAACAACAATTATCCGGCGACCTTTCGGAAGGTCCGCTTCCCTTATCTCCCCCGAAACGATTTTTCCGCGCCCAGATGACCTGAGGAACGAAAGGTGCTCTCTTTTTACCGAATAAACAAACTTCTTCCCGGGGTCTTCCCCCTCTTCTCCCGTCCATGAGCGCGCAGCCTCAAGGCAGGATTTCATTGTCCGGTCAGACACTTTGTGGACAGCTCCATGTTCCTCTTTCATTATCTCAATTGTCGTGAACTTTGCGCGCGAGTTCCTGGCAAGAGCCCCATACCCTTTCCCCAGCTCCCTGTCCTTTTTTGAGAACGGATAATGGTCGCTTCCCCGCTTCACCTTGTGAAGATGTATTGTCAGGATGCGTTTCCCTGAAAGTTTTGCCCATTTCTTGTATTGGCGATCCTCCTTTCCGAGAACCTTCTTCGAAACGCAATTAATTATTTCGGAATGCCCAATGTCAAGGCACAGGCTGACCCCTGACCCGAGAATAAAGTCAATGTTTCTCGAAATCCCGAAAATTGGGTCCGGAGTGTTCTCGAAAGTGACCGGAACTCTGAGCTTTCTTGCGCCGGAGGAAATTTCCCTCGCGCTCCTCCTTGTTGCGGAAAGGACTGCCCCGAGGAAAAGGTCGTCATCAGAGGGGCTGAATTGCTCCCCTGCGCTCCCGTGGAAATTCAGGTAGAGGGGGCCAAACTGCTTTGACCATTTGACAAGGAAAAGCAAGAATTTCACAGAATTTTTCCTGGTTTCCGGAAACGGGCTCCCAATATCAACCCCTTCTGGGGGGGCATGGAAAGCAATTCCTATTCCCAAATCACGGGCAAGTCCGACAATTTTTTTTATCCTGCTTTTGGAAAGTGTCTCTGGCCAGGGATAATCGAGGGATATTTCGACATAATCGAACCCGAGCAAATAAGCCCTCCTTATTTCGCTCTCAATTGATTCAATGTTCCCGTGCCATACCGGAAGCCCGAACTTCACAGGCAAGTGCAATGAAGGGCAATTAAATAATTTTTCAGGCAATTACAGGGACCCAAAGGGCCATGCGATTTGGCACTGGAACCCAATCTGGCCTCCCGAAACAGCAAAAGTTAAAATCTCATCCAGTTGTATATTTTTGACAACCAGATGCACAAATGGGCAAAGGAAGCAGTTGCTGAGATTCTCGAGAAGGACTCTTCCCTGACAAACCGGGAAATCGGAGAACTTCTAAAGCTCCCGACAACAACAGTTCACAACATTGTCGCCCGACTGAAAAAAGAGGGAATTGTGGAAAAATACGGCGCGAAAATAGACAGGAAAAAACTCGGTTATCCGATTAAAGCCCTTATTTCAATTAATCTGAACAACGAAAACTCCCGGGAAAGTTCGAGCATAAAAACAATCCATAGGGCAATTGCCGAGAAGGTAAGGAAGCTCGGGAAAATAGAATGCTTCATTTCAGTCACAGGAGAAGCAGACATTGTATTCAAAGCGAACTTCAAAAGCACCTATGAACTGAACGAGTTCATAATAGGACTTCGGCGCATTAACTCAATTTCTAGGACAATAACTTCCCTTATTCTTGAAGAGTTCGAATAATAGGGAAACAACGTATTCCATTATAAGAAATTAAAAACGCATAATTAAAATCAACTTCCTAAAAAACATTTTTTCTTCTTTCAACAAACAAAAATATCTGAAAACAACCCCTTTTTAATAAAATAGCTTCAAATACTGACTTGTTTTTCAACAATTTTTTGATTTTTATCCAAAAACTACATGTTTTTAAGCAATCCTCTACACCTTGTCCCAGAAAATACGCGTTCTTGCAAAGTTCTTTTCAGCATTAATTATCTCATTTACAACTTCAGAATTCCCCAAAAGAGCTGTTTTGCCAAGTATTCGTCCGCCGATTTCAGGTCCAATTCCATTGCCAGAAAGGACAAAAAACGCGCGATTTCCATATGTCAGATAAAGGTTCGCCGTTTTCTTGAATTTTTCAATAACAACTCGTTCCTGTCTTTTAAGATCCTTTTTGGACAACAAAGAACGGTTTTCTTTTGACAGTATTCCAAGCATTCCAGATCCGCAGGACGGGCATTTGAAATCAACGTTCTTGACGGAGAATTGCCCGAGCCAGGCAAGGCAAGTTGCGCACGCAAGAGTTATTTTTTTCTCTTCAAGGCGTTTGGAGACTATTTTGTGTATTTTGGCAAGAGGCAAACCCGAAAAAACAAGTTCCGGAGAATATTTTTCAAGAAAGCGCTTTGAGAACTGTGTAATTTCCGAATATGTCTTCAGAGAAATTCTCTTCTCCCGAATATCTCTGATAATTACTTTAGCTTTATTCAAGTCCATTTTTTCAAAGAAATATTCAGCCAGAGTTTCTTCAAAAACAGGAGTCCCCTCATAAACATCAACAAGCTTTTGTATCGAAATTTTTGAAAAAACGGCGTCAGCCGAAACTACTCCGAATTTCTTGGCAATATGAACGAATTTCTGTTTGAACTGTGTGCTGTTTCGGATAACTGTTCTGAGGGTTTTCTCAAGATAATTTTCATTTATCCCCTTGAAAAAGTCAAATATTTCAACTTCATTGACTTTTCCGGGCAATTTTATTAGTATTCTATACGCATCCGCCCTAAAACCAACTGATTCTCCAACCTTAAGGGAAAAATAAGACGATAAAAGTAGTCCAAGAGTTTCATTTACTTTATTTCCGAAAAAACTGCGAAGAACAAAGAAATCCGGTCCAAGCTCAATCCCAATCTCATTTTCTGGAAATCGCCCGCATTTTGAATAATCAGCAGTTATTTTTTCAATAGAAAAGCGGTCAATAAGAACGGAATAGTCTTCTTTAACTGTTGGCCAATAGGACCGCATTAGATTTACTTGTCTTGCAACAATATAGTCGACAGGCAGTAACTCGCCTGCCCACTCCGGCACATTTTCAGCAGCAATAGCTTCCTCAACAAAGATTTTTGGGCCTTTCTTTGAAATAACCCGCCAATAACTTCCTCTGCAAACAAAAGTTGAACTAATATCAATTTCAGTAGCAAATTCTTCGTCAATATCGGCAATTCTTTCTCTACTGCTGAATTTGACTACTTCCAACTTCTTTCTATCTTTAATCATTGACATATTTGAGAAAAAATAACCAAAAGCAGCTTTTTTTATTGAATAGGTCCCATTTTCAGTTATTTTTATTAATCTAAGGTTCAAAAGAAGGTTAAATACATCATCGAATTTAACCCGGGATATCTTGGAAAAGGGAACAACTCTTTTTGCAATTTCAAAGGCGGAATCCCTTGTACAAGTCCCTTCAAATCCCATAGCAACAATTTGATTTGCCAAAACATCAAGGGAACCTTCCATTAACGGCTTTTCTTCAAGAACTTGGAGAAGTGTAAGTTTGGCAATTGCGCAAGCTTCTAAAGCATCATCTTCATCGCTTACAATAATTGTTCCTTTTGACTCTTTAAGTAAGCTGTGCCCTGCCCTGCCAATTCTCTGTATAAATGCCTCAATTCTTCGTGGAGAGTTTATTTGTATTATTTGGCTAACATGACCAATATCAATTCCCAAAGCAAGGGAAGAAGTTGCGACAATTGAATCAATATCCCTATTTTTTAGCCCTTTTTCAGCATTTAAGCGGGATTCCTTTGATAGAGAGCCATGATGTACATCAAAACGAGATGACCCTTCCTTCAACTTGGCTCCAAGTATTTCTGCATTATTTCTGGTGTTCACAAAAACAATAGTTCCATCTTTTTCCTTTGAAAGTTCTTTTATTGCCCTTAAAGTATTGGAAAACCAATCAGAATTTTCGTTCTCTTCAGAAATATCATTAGGCCAAAAAATCGAAATTTTTGGTTTTCTGACACTTTCTACACATACTATATTGAGTTTTTCCCTATTAGAGCCATTTAAAGAGACAGAAATGCTTTTTGGATCTTTTAAAGTTGCCGAAATTCCAATTCTCTTGAAATCTCGTTTAATAATGTTTTTTAAACGTTCTAACCCAAATAATAGCTGTTCTCCTCTTTTATTCCCTATTATTTCATGTATTTCGTCAATAACAATATATTCCAAATTATTGAGAAGTTCACGCATTTTCTTTCCAATTAAGAATCCCTGGAAACTTTCAGGAGTTGTTATCAATATATTGGGTGGATCCACAAGTTGCAAGCGTCTTTGATGCGAGCTGGTATCTCCATGTCGGATATCTACATCAAGCCCGAGTTCTGAAGAAATTGAAAGAACTCGCTCAAAAATGTCCCTATTTAGAGCCTTTAAAGGAGTTATGTAAATACAGAAAATTCGTTTTTCGGGACTTTTCAATGCCAAATCAAGCAGAGGGAGCATTACTGCTTCTGTTTTGCCACTTCCAGTCTCAGAAATCACAAGAACCTGCTTTTTATCCAAAATAAACTTTATAGTACGTTTTTGTATTTCAGTAGGCTTTGAGAAACCCTTCTTAACCAGGATTTTCTGAATTTTTTCTGAAAGATTTTCAAATGACACATTAATATGGCTCTTTAACTAGTATAAAAGTATATGTTTAATTTATTAACCGCATTAACATCATTGATATCAATATCAAATCAATGAAAAAGAACAACAATTACTAGAATGAAATACTTCACACATTCCCCTTACATAAAATTTTTGGTAGTAACACATATCTAACATTACGCTCCCACTGAAATATATTGCAACTTCAAGTATATAACATTTCTCTCACAATTAGCTTCATTTTTTACATTATAACTAGTTTTTAAGGCCAAATGAGGGTAAAAAGAGGATCTAGAGTTTTTATTTTTTGACATAATCAGATTAACAATTAATATCAATAATATTAGTCCTCTTAATAATGTTATTAACATTAATGCACTTTTTTTAAAGCTAAATATAAATACTTTTTCATTTTTTTCATATGAATAAGGTTATTAATATCAATAATGTAGATTTTCTAAAGTTGAACTGATATTAATTGAGCAAAGTAGAGATCACAAATATCTCAAAATTTATTCAAAAGAGGATGTAAAAAACTTCTTAAAACTATCTTACAATATTTTGACATTTTCGCTATTTGGATATACAAAATTGCCTATAAATCAATTTAATCTGATTTTAGTCAATAGAATAATTAAAAAAAACCATTTTGTAGTTTATTTACACTTATAACGTTCAAAAAATACTTCAAAAGGTTAAAAAGTTTCGTTTTTTCATTAATTAGAAAATTAACCAATAATAACTAACTGAACAAAAAGATTTTTGCCTAAAAGCCTTTTCTTAGTCCATTTATTGGAAAAAATACAAAACAGCTGGCAATAAATTGGAGAAAACAAGCCCAAATAATCTGGTCTGGCTAGGCAAATATGCCTAAAATAGACAACTTGTGCATAAATAACCAAAAGTCCATTTAACTTGAGGAGAACAAGTAGCCCCGAGCAGATTCGAACTGCTGTCCCAGGCTCCAGAGGCCCATATCCTTGACCGCTAGACGACGGGGCTGTTCCAAAAAGTTAATGGCGCGGGGGTTATAAAGTTTTCTTCAAATAAAAAACTATTTTAAAATGGTAACTTTACATTACAAAACAAACTAATTATTTTCAAATAATTATTATAAACATTATATTATAATATACATTATATGCAAATTTAATACTAAAAAGTTCTTTAATAATTTATTATAAGTTATAATAATTATTTATTTTATTATCCTCAGAAAACCTTTATTTATTTGACAAAACCGGGTTGAACCCTGAATTATTTTTCGAAAATTCTACAAAAAAATACATTAGGACCTCTTTATTTATGTTCCTTTGCTGAATCTTCTCCACTTTTCTGCACAAGATTCTAACCTGTTCGAGAAATTATGGCTTAGGAAATAACCTGAATATTTGCTCTCTCTGTCAAGTATTCCGAGATCTTCCAAGACGGAGACTACCCGATAAACAGTTGCTCTTGGGCCCGGAACCTTTAGTTCTGACGCGAATTTTTGCCTGCTTGATCTGGAAAAACAACCAGATTCTTTGAGCTCAAGAACAATCCCAATTGCAATTTCAAGCTGGCTTTTTGCAACAAAATCCTTGATAATTCCTTTGACCAGCTCGAAAGTTTCATCAGATTTCACAATCTCATCAAATTGAGAGGTATCAACAGGATCCATTGAAACCCCCCAATTCCTTTTCCCTATTTTTCCGAATTTTTGAGATAAATATATATTTCTGCAGTTCAACCCCCCTTATATGCCAAACTTCCCCTAAACAACTAAAAGAGCTGGTTTTTGAATACATTGTCCCATCTAATTGAGACAACTCTATTTATCTGTTAACGCAACATTGCCGGTAATAGTTTCTCTTTCTGATATGCAATTTGCTGAAAAAAATCTAGCCATAGAAATAATTAAATATATTAGTTTATTATAATTTATAATGTCAACAACAGACCTTCCTTTAGCGGAAATAACAATTAGAAAATTTGAAAGACCCGAAAATATTGACAAAAAAACGCTAATAAGGAGATTTTGCATATCTTTAGGGTTAATTAACCCGGGAGATAATCGAACTGGAATTGTTGAAGTTTTTCAAACGGTTTTCGACTCGAAGGAGTCTTTAGATGCTGAACAGGTCTTTGAATTGCTTGAAAGGAAATTAGCCCTCTCAGGAATAAGACGACATTTAAGACGGTTAGAAGAAAGAAAGCTATTAGATCATAAAAAGACAAAATACAGCATAGCGGAAGGCGGAAATTTGGTTTATTCAATTAAATACGCGCTGAAAGAACATGTTATTGATGATATTTTCAATAGATTGCTGGAGTATGCTGAAGCTCTTCAGAATAAGCTCAAAACATCCTGAAAAGGTTAAATTTTGTCAAAAGCCATGTAGACACCTTCCATTGAATGGGCAATTTCTTCCCCGTTTTTAGTAAGAATTACGTGCTTTATTCTTCCCTTTTTCTCGAACTCCACAAGCCCCAATTTCTTCATATCCTGGAGAATCCTGACGCAATGGGAATATGTGCAATCAACCTCCTTTGCAAGAACTGACGCATACTTCTTTTGGCCCTTCATTTTCGTAATTATTCTTGCTGGCTTGTCATGAAGGAACATTATTTCAAGGTTTTTTTTCGCAATTCCGGGCATTGTCAATAAACACTCCTTTTTGTCAATTAGAGCGTTGATAAATATCTTTTATATATATCTGTTTTGATGCAACCATTCAGTTAGTATTTTTTTCAAGCAACAATTGAACTAAAAATACCACTTTATAGCAACATTTTTTATTATTTCCATTAAAAAGGTGAATATTAATCCTATAATTACAGAGGTAACAAGGTTTGTTAACCCTATAGTGGGTTCCAAAAAGTAGCTAGATGCGCTCTTGAGAACCCAGATTGAGACGCCTGCAATTACGCCTGTATTGATATAGTGGAGCATTAGGGAGAAATTTGGAAAGGAATCAATTGTTTTCCCGACAACAATTGAGATTGCCGCCATCATTAGGAAGAAAAGCGAGCCGTGCAGGAAGGAGAAAATCGTATTCACAATGCTCGTGCTTCCGGCCATTGTGGCAAGGCCCCTGTATATTGCAACCCCAATCATTACAATTGAGACAATATATGTGAGGAAAGAGAACCGCATGAACTTGAAAGATGTTCGAAAATCGGTGAAAAAGCCTGTGAGAACGCTTTCAAGCCGGAATCCCCGCAGGAGAAGATAGCTCCCGACAACCCCGAAAATTATCCGCCATCCGGACATTCCGAAAAGGGCGAGCATTACAGCAGCAATCCCGGGAACCCCGAGGACAAGCCTTGCCATTTCCGGGTCTTTTGCAATTTTCTTCAACCAGTCAATTGCCGTATAATAGGTGTTCTCAAGCCTTTCCGCCTGTTTTATTACAAGCCTGCGTATTCCGCTGATTTTCGTCCTAGATTGAATTAGCGGAAGAATCTGCTCGTCATCCGCCCCGTCAGTCACAAGAATTGTCTCCGAGTATTTCCCCCGGTCAAGGACGCTTTCGAGCTGTTCGGCAACAATCCTGTCGGACGCGACGCCCACTTTGACGCTCCCTGTAATTACTGCAACTTCTCCTGACACCTCCCGCGCGACCTTAATTGCCTCAAACATTGTGTTAGAATCATTGTCTGCAGGGTCTGCAAGTGAAAGGGCAACTGCGGCTTCAAGAACATTTTTTTCCCCTATAATCGGCCCGTCGAACCGGGTTTTCCGCCCAAGATCATCATCCCTATCAATGCAAATGACAATCAGCTTCTTCTTGTCTTTGGTTGGCGAGGAAGCCCTATTCTGTCGAGGCAAAGCCAACATCCTCCTTTGTTATTGTTTTCCGCTTTGCAAGAGACGCAAGCCTTCCTGACCGCTTTGCAATGTCTGATGCCGTTGCTTCAAGGAAAGAATGGAGCTCCGAAATCGCATTCTTTTCAAACCTGAATTTCCCCCCCTTTCTCACAAGCCTAACAACCCCTGCGCGGGGAAGGGCGCTTCCTTCGGCAGGAGAGCGCTTTTTCGAAGGGGAATGTTCTGCCACGAATGAGAAAAAGGAAACCCTATTATTTAATTTTGCCCTTTTTAGCCAAATTGCTCCCAATTCACCGGAAACGCCCTCAAAAACCCTATAAACCGGACGAGCCCTCGTCCGGCAATGCAGGCAGACTTTGATTCAATTGTGAACAAGCTCGTAGAGGATTCCCAGCTCCCAAGAGAGGAGATAATGAACCTGATTGACGGGAAGAAAAAAGAGCTCGCAGGCCTAGTATCAGACTTGGGAGCAGCCCATATTATTGCGAACGAACTCGGGATTCAGACTCTTCCGTCCCTGAAATCAGTTGGCAAAATAGAGGATTTGAAGCCGGGTAGCCCGGTTAATCTTGTAGCCCGCGTTCTACGGGTCTACGAAAAGCGAGAATTCGACAAGGGCGGAAGGAAAGGGCAAGTTGCAAACCTCCTAATTCTTGACGAGACAGGGACAACGCGCCTAGTTCTCTGGGGAGTTCTTGCAAATTTCATAGAAACCGCCCAAGTCGGGGACATACTGCAAATATCGAACGCATATGTAAAGACAGACCGGGAGGGCCGCCCGGAAATCCACGCATCGAACAGGACAAGGCTACTACTCAACCCCGAAGGCGAGGGGAAAACCCTTCCGGAAGTCGGTGCAAAGGGAGCCGGCTCCCTTCCGATTTTCGGAAAGGAGAAGGAAATCAGCTCCCTAACAGAGAACGAGACCTCGCCAGTAATTATCCGGGCGAATGTAATGAAATTCTTCGACACAAGAAGCCCCTTCTACGAAACCTGCAAAGAGTGCGGAAGGTCAATTAACACCTGCGCCGAGCACGACAATACAGAAACAAAGCGCGCCCTGATACTGAACATTCTCATTGACGACGGCTCCGGAACAATTCGGGCAACTCTTTTCAAGCAGGCGGCCGAAAGCCTTCTTGGAATGAAGACGGAAGACGCTGAAAAGCTCTCAGACCTCGCCGGAAACCCGATGGTAATCTATGCCGCGACAACGAAATTGATAGGTCAGGAGAGGGTATTCTCCGGGCGGGCAAGATACAACTCCGTTTTCGATCGCATGGAACTAGTAGTTAATTCCGTCTCAGAAGTGAACGTTTCACGGGAGATTGAAAAACTCACAAAGGAATTGGAACAAGAAGCATAGGGCGATTGCCACATTTCCGAAAGCCTCCGAATATCTAACAGGAATTTTCCAGCCCAAAAAGAAAAGCTCCCAATCGAATAATTAGCGTTTTCGGAAATTCCCCTGCGGACGAAACTCAAAAGAGAAAAGCAATAATCATTTTGCCGTCCTAAAGAAGGCGGAACATTCTCAACAAGGAACAAAACAATGTCCGCCAAATATTTGCGTTCGCCCCGGCAATAGTTGCTCTCGAGGAAAGACACGTGCAGTTCCCCTTCTTTTCCTGCCAGATACAAAGCAGACAGCTTCACCCCCTTCCCACAGGAAAGCTCGAGCGAAAGGAGATTGTCCTGATAACCGGGGCTTCAAAGGAAAATTCCCGCTCCCTAGAAACGTAAAGCCAGAAACTCTTCCCCATTATTCGGAATATTCCAAAAGGCCAGCTTCTCCTTGTCAAATAGGCGTTTTTCAGGAAAATGCGAGCGCCGGGAAAATATTCAAGGTTTTTAATCAGAAAGAAAATTTTTGGCTAATTGTCTGAGTTTTTTAAAATCAATTTCAGTCAGGAACTGGCCTAGTGATGCTCGGCAGCTCCCGAGTACGAAGAACCTTCCCAGAGCGTTTTGCGACAAAATTTGACTGTCGCAGGAGAAACTGGTATTCGGCGAAATAAAAGCAACCCCTGCCGAATACCGGTAAGTTACTCTCTGTCTCTATAAATAGAGACAGAGCCCACCAATTTACTGAGAAAACAAAATGGCAACGAAAAAATCGGCAGCTGAAAACAAAGATACTGAAATAGAAAATTCCCCTGCAGTTGAGGAAACGCCCGCTCAGCCAACAGAAGAGGAATCCCCCAGGGCAAAGAAAAAGGGCAAAGAGGAGAAAATAACTTCAGTTGAAGACCTCCCCGGAGTCGGGTCAAAGACAGCGGAAAAGCTTGCCGCTGCCGGATATATTGACATGCTTGCAGTTGCGGCAGCGTCCCCCGCGGAAATAGCGGCAATTACTGAAATAGGGGAAGCAACCTGCGCGAAAATAATCAATGTGGCGAGGGAACATCTCGAAATAGGATTCGAGCCAGCAAGCCAGCTCCTTGAAAAGAGGAAAAAAGTCGGCAGAGTGAAAACCGGGTCAAAGACGCTTGACGATCTTCTCGGGGGTGGCGTGCAGACCCAGGCAATAACCGAGTCGTTTGCGGCATTCGGCTCTGGAAAATCCCAGCTTGGGTTTCAATTGGCAGTGAACACAACCCTTCCGGTTGAAAAGGGGGGGTTGGACGGCTCTGTCGCATTCATTGACACTGAAAACACTTTCCGTCCTGAGAGAATTATCCAGCTCGCAGAGGCCCAGGGAATCTCCCAAGACGAGATCCTCTCAAAAATAATAATTGCCCGAGCATATAACAGCGACCACCAGATGCTCCTCGTTGACCAGATTGAGGAGATGATTAATAGAGGAAAGAAAATAAGGCTAATTGTAGTTGACTCAATAACGAGCCATTTCAGAGCGGAATTTATGGGAAGAGGCACCTTGGCTGATCGCCAGCAGAAACTCAACCGCCACCTCCACAGGCTTCAACGATTGGCGGACGTCTACAATCTTATTGTCTATATTACGAACCAGGTTTCGGCCAAGCCAGACGCTTTCTGGGGCCCAACGGTTGAGGCAATTGGGGGAAACGTCCTTGCCCATGCAGCAACATACCGGATGTTTCTCCGCAAATCAAAGGGAACAAAGAGGGTTGCGAAACTTATAGACTCTCCAGACCTCCCGGAAGGGGAAGCAGTCTTCCAGGTCACTGAAAAAGGGATAGAGGATATTGAGGAGGAATAGGGTTTAGACCGGGCTTTCCGGGCTCTTTCTCTGCTCTTCATTTGGCTTCTTTTCTTCCTCAGTGGATGGCTGTTGCTGTTCAAGAATAATCGGCTCTCCCAAGGATTCCATTGGAAGTTCACTAGCTTCCGTTTTCCCCGAAACAGAATCTTTCCCCGAGAACGGATTTCCTTCAGGAAAAGGCCCACTCTCATCAACCTCTCCCTCAGTAACTGCTTCAAGGCTCCCGGGCAGAAGCTCTTCAGGGATTTCTGGCTTGTCGCCAGCCCCCTGCTTTGAAATTATTGTGTATTTGTATTTGTTAGTGACAGGGTCCCGAAGCCTTGCAACGCGACCAATTGAGCGCAGGTGCCGGAGCCTTGCCGCAGTATATCCATAGCTCTTCCGGATGCTCTCCGAAATTTCCTCAATTGATTTTGGATAATCGAGGAACTTTATTACAAGGTTGTCAATGTCCAGATCCTCAATTGTTCTCCGAGCCTGCTCCCTTTCATATGGAGTCAAGTTCTCTAGAAGAAGCTGGAGTCGAGATACCCTTGTCCCGTCGTCCGCCATTGGCTTCAGTTCGTCATAGATTGAATAGACTCCCTGGAGAATGTAGTTTATTTTTTCCGAATCGCTCTTGAACCGGAGGTCATCCCTCGGAAGACGCCAGTCCGCCGGCTTTTTGAACGAAGGCATTTCCGGCTGGGTTTTTTTTTCCTGCTCCGGAGATTGTTTGGAAGTGCTTGTTTGAGTGGCCGTTTGAACCAAAGGAACTGGCTGGGAAGGAATTTCATCCTTCTTCGGAGAATCCCTCCTCAGCCCGAGCCATTCAAGAATGCCCATTATTTCCAATATTTCCCGGGCGCTTTTATATCTATTTCGCCCCGCCCCTGAATGCGGCGACCGGGTCAAGATCGGCAGCTCTCTTCGCCGGGGCAATTGCCCCCCCGACCCCGAGAACTAAGGCGAAGAGGAACGCCCAGACAATTGTTGTCAGGGAAACGTCGGTCTCGAACTGCCTGATAATTATAGGAAGAAGCCCTTTTGAAACCAAAAAGCCGATGGCAATTCCGATTATTGCGCCAACCGAACTTATTATCACGCTCTCGAGGACGACAATTCCGACAATGTCTGAATTCTTCCAGCCGACGGCTTTCAGGATTCCAAAGTCCTTCGTCCTCTCGGAAACTGACATTATCATTGCGTTCGCAATCCCGAGGCCCCCTATAAGAGCAGCAATTCCCGCAATAACCCATGTCGCTATTTTGAGGGTTCTCGCGAATGCCTGGGCGCTCTGGATTGCTGCCCTTGCATAGCTCGGGTCGAGAGTCGGAATGAGGATTTTTATTTTCCTCTCAACTGTTCCAGAAAGCGCGTCGCTTGTCGGGACAACTCCCACAATGTTGTATTCCAGCGGGGGCTCTCCGGTGATTTTCTTGTAGACTGCCATGTCAAGAATCACATGGTCATCGTCGTCGCTCGCGCTCTCGAAAATTCCGACAACACCGAACTCGTGCCAGGTTCCCCTTGCCTTCACCTTGATAAGGTCTCCGACATTCTTTCCTGTCTTTTCCGCAAGGGAGCTTCCAAGGACAACCATTTCAGTCTCCCCCTTTGAAACGAACCGCCCGGAGAGCATTTTAGTGAACATGCTGTTTACCTGCTTTTCTTTGTCGGGAAGGACGCCCGTCAGGTATACGAAATCCCCTATGAATGAGTATGCGCCGACATATCCTTCCATTTCGGCCAGCGCAATTGAGACAGGAGCAACGGTTTTTACCCCGGGTATTTTTTCTATTTGCTCTATTTGAGACGAGCTTATCCTGCTTGCAAAAGTGTTCCCGAACTTGCCAGCCTCGACAACATATATCGTCCCCCCGATCTGTTTTGAGACGCCTTCCATTGTCTTCTCAAGCCCGTCCGAAATCGATGCAAGCGAGACTATCAGGGCAACGCCCAAAAGTATTCCAAGAGTTGAAAGGAAACTCCTTAGCTTCCTCCTCGAAATGTTCTTCAGAGCGAACGCTGGATACATCTAGCGCTTTCTCCCATCCGCCCGCCCAACTCCTCCGGAAACGACAAGGCCGTCCCTGAGGAGTATCTTCCTCTTGGCATAATCGGCAGTTTTCTCGTCATGGGTGACGAGTATTATTGTGACTCCGTCCTCTTCGTTTAACTCCCGCAAAAGCTCCATTATCTCCTTTCCGTTTCGGGAATCTAGCTGTCCCGTTGGTTCGTCCGCCAATATGATGTCCGGAGAGTTTATCAAAGCCCGCGCAATTGCCACCCGTTGGTTCTGTCCGCCAGAGAGCTCGTTTGGCGAATTGTTCAGCTTATCGCCCAAGCCGAACCTCTTGAGAAGGAGGGTCGCTTTTTCCCTGTAGCCGTTCCCCCCAATTGAGGAGAACGGCATTACTGGGACAAGGACATTCTCAAGGACTGTCAACGTCGGAAGGAGGTTGAAGCTCTGGAAAATTATTCCGACTTTCTCGCGCCTGAAAAGGGCAAGTTCGTCGCTTTCAAGCTCAGATAGGTTCGCTCCGCCAACTCTCACAACGCCTTCGCTCGGCCGGTCAACCCCCCCGAGCATATGGAGGAGCGTGCTTTTCCCGCATCCAGATGGGCCCATTATTGAGACAAAGTCCCCGCGCTCAATTTGTATGTCAACACCCCCGAGAGCCCAGACTTTTCCGACCTCATAGAACTTTTTCAGGCCAATTGTCTCAATCAAGATTTCCTTTTTCTTCTCATTCCTCATTTCTGAACGCCTCCACCGGATCCAAATCAGACGCCCTCTTGGCCGGAAGGAAACCTCCGAATATCCCGAGAGCTAGGGCGAAGAAGAACGCCTGGGAAACAATAAGGGGAGTGACAACTGGAGAGAGGACGCCCTTGAAAATTGCCGGAAGAATCCAAAGAGTCACCACAATGCCGAGGACTCCCCCGAGAATTCCCCCGACAAGACTTATTCCGACGCTCTCGGCAAGTATTATCAGGAGAATGTCCCCACGTTTCCATCCGCATGCCCGAAGAACACCAATCTCCTTTGTCTGCTCAATGACCGACATTACCATTGTGTTCATTATCCCTATCCCCCCGATGAATGCAGCAATCCCGGCAATTACCCATGTGGCAATCTGGAGAGTCCCAGTGAAAGTTGAAAGGAGGTTTGCATAAGTCCTCCCGTATGAAGGGTCAACTCCGGGTATCAGGAGCTTTATTTTCCTCTCAAGGGCCTCACTTTGCCCCGGGTTCGACGGGACAACAGTTATCAGGTTCACCCTTGTCTTTGGAATGTCGCCAACCCTTCTAGCTTCCGCAAGAGTTGTAACAACATCCTGATCGGCTTCCTCATCCCCCGTCTCATAAATCCCAACTATTTCAAATGAGAATTCCCTTCCCCTCTGCTTGAATTCAAGATCGTCTCCAACCCTTTTCCCAAGGTTTGCGGCAACTGTCGCCCCTAGGACAACTCTCTCCTTATCATCTCTTCTGAGGAATCGTCCTGCAGCTATTTTCGTATAGTCTGAAGATGCCTGGCTTTCCCTTGAAGCATCAACGCCAACCAAACCAAGCTGGTTCTCGGACGCGAAGAACCCCTTTCTTCCCGTCTTGTCGCGAGTTTTCACAGGGACAATAACAACTGGAGAAACCACCCTCGCCCCCGGGATTTTTTCAATTTCCTCGACAAGCGATTCGTCGAGGCTACTCGTCATCGGGGGACCGAAATTATTCGCCTGGGAAATGACAATGTTGTTCCCTATCTGGTTTGCGAAAGATTCCGCGCTGTTCCGAAGGCCCTGCGCAACCGAGACGAGGGAAATTATCATTGCTACCCCGAGGATTATCCCAATGGCGGAGAGAATTGTCCTTGACTTGCGTCGAAGGAGGTTTCTTGTCGCAAGGGCGAGTAGCATTTCCCGCGATTAGACCCTCTTTCCGGAAGGGGGCCCTCTTTTTTTCCTGAAAAAAACGAACAATATCACGACCGCAATTGCAAGGACCAAAGCCCCTATTGCAATCTGGTTTATCCCACCGTCGGTCGAGATTCCCGCATCAACGGTTATTTCCCCGCTCTCTGTGAAAGAGTGCTCCCCGAAATCATCGACATATGTAACCTCGAAGGCGACTGGAATATCCTTTTTCGAGAGCACCGGCCCGGCATATGTCATCTCAAACAAGGCAACATCCTTGTCCCCGGACTTTATTGTCCCGAGATATGCGCTCTTCGTTCCCGAGAACCTCGGGTCGTCAATAACGAACCTGACTTTCGCGCTTTTCGCCTCGTTCTTCCCCGAATTCTCGACAGTTGCCGAGAGAAGGAAAGGTTTGTCTGGTTTCACAGTAACGGGATCTGTCTGGACCTTGGGAAGTGTGAGCTCAGCCCTTGAAACAACAACTAGGCCTATTCCGGTTGATGAGCCAGTCCCCGAATAGCTGAGGGTTGCCGGGAAGTTGTACACCCCCGCTTCCACATTGTCGTCCGCCGCGAGCTCGAACACAATTGTCTTCGACTCTCCGACGGAAAGCGTCCCGATGGCAAGCTCTGTCCCGGAGCCAATTATTGAGAATCTCTGCTTTGTGTCTCCGGTGAGCGTCGGGATTGTGAGGCCGAGCGCCCCGTTCAAAGCCGGCGCACCCCCGATATTTTTCACTGTCAGAGTCACTGCCGTGCTCTCTCCAGGTTCCACCTTCTCAGGCGAGTAGGAGATGTTTGTTATAACAACCTTCGGAGTCCCGGAAACCGAAACAACAAAGTCCCGTTCCCTTGAACCCCCGTCCCAGGAAAGGAGGATTTTTATCCTGTATTCCCCGGACACCGCCTTCTCCGAAACCTTGAGGGAATATTTAGTTTCAAAGTTGCAAAGCGAGCAGACCTTTCCGACAGATATTTCCTTCATCTCCGAGTCCTTGAGAATGAGATCGTCCGGCAGAGTTATTCGAAGGACGGCATTGTCAGCGGGAATTGTTGCCCAGTTCTGGGTAATTACATTGAATTCCAGGTTTCCCCCCGGAGTTGCCGATGCAGGGTCAATCCTGCTTGAGAGGAAAATTATATCTGGAGTGCCTGATGGAGATGATAACGAAAATCCAACAGTTCCCAAAACGAGAACAACGGCAACAATTGCGGCAAAGAGCTTTTCCTTTTCCATTCTAGTCACCTTTTCTCCCCCTTTTATTCCCTCTCATTTTCCTGAAAACAAGGATTGCAAGGATTGCCGCCCCCCCTATTCCGATGAAATAGGGCGCATTGCTTGCCGACTTTTTCACCGAGAACTCCGCCTCAAGGACGGATGTTTTCCTTTCTTTGTTTTCCTCAAAAGACACCCCTAGTTGGACCGGATAATTCCGCTCAGCCGCCTTGGAATCAACGTCAACAGTGAATGAAACAGTTTTCTCTTCCCCCGGGGCAAGAAAGTCAATTGTCGCGCTCCTTCCGGAAGGGGTTATCGGGAATTCAGTTATTAGGGAAATCCTTACGTTTTTTGCCGAATCTCTCCCGGAGTTCCTGACAACGAAATCGAGCCTCTCCTCGTTCCTTCCGGCAAAAGCGACAAGGCCTTCTTCTGAGCGGGCCTCGAGTTCCGCAGTCATCTCGAGGGGAACGAGCTGAACCCATTTTTCAATCCCGCCAGAGTGCCTCGCGCTCAAGGGAATTGAAACTGATAGTCTGTCAACCGCGTTCTCCGGTATTATTGACAGGGAAAATGCCCCCTTCCCGTTCGGAGCGAGGTCTCCGAGATGGATTTCCCGGGAGGACGAGCCGAGGTCGGAACCTTCCGGCTCACCGACGGAAACCACAACATCCCTAGCATAATCGTTCCCGCCGTTCGAAATCTCGAAATTCAGGAGCGCTTCCCTTCCTGCTTCAACGAATGCGGGCTGCGAGCTCCTGAGGGTTAGGAAGAGCTCGGGTTCCCCGACAACCCTGACGTTCACGTTTTCCGTTGTCGAAAGAGTCTGAATGGAATTGACAACGTTCCCGGAAAAGCTTGCCCCGCTCAGGGTTTTCGATTCGCTGGTTATTGAGAACGGGATTGAGTAGACTCCTGCGACAATGTTTTCGTCCGCCCGAAACGTCAGGCTTCCCGAAACTAGAGAGTTCCGTTCAACCTCCCCTCCGCTCGACCAGGTGTCTCCCCCTACGGGAGAAAAGCTGGTCCCTGCGGGCGCCTTGACAACAACATATCTCAGCCTGTCGTTTAGGGTATTGTGGACCTGGAAACTTACGACAAACGTCTCGCCAGCCCTAACTTCCCCGACCCTGACATTCTCAAGCTGGGCAAACCCTGCCGAATATCCAGCTCCAAGGAAACCGAAAAGAAGCATTGCTGCCAGGAGCAACCCGGAGGATTTTCCGCTTACCACGATTCAAAACCACCCGACTGGTAGGACTTGGAGCCTTCCCGACCGCTGTTCTGCTTGAAGAACCCGCTCGCAAAGCCGAGGGCAGCCCCGACAGTTGCTAGGTCAGTAACTGGAAAGCCCAACTGGGCGAAGCCTTCCCTCACTGCAGGCCCGATTACAGGGGCAATCTGGACGAACCAGCCGGCAACAGCGCCAAAGAGCGCTCCCAATATTGCATAAACGAACAGGAAGACAATTCCCGTTACTGCGAGGGTCGCAGTCACCGTGCTTCCGATTAGGAAGTCCCTTATTCCGTTTCCTTTCACCATTTTAATTCCTCACACACACATTTTTTTCATTCAACGCTTCTCCTGAAGGATTTTATCCCGAATATTAGCATCCCAAAGCCAATTAGCGCTAGAATGCCCAAATCCCCGGCAATTGAGGAGAATTCAAATCCCCGTATCATTATGTTCCGCGCTGCGTTCGTCGCATAAGTCATCGGGCTAATTGTCGCAATTGGTTTCAGCCACCAGACAATTGACTCTATTGGATAGAATGTCCCGCTGACGAACCAGAGCGGGAGTATTATCAATTGCATTGTCATCATCCATGCCTGAAAGTCGCTGATGTAGGCGGTCATCGCGATTCCAAGTCCGAGGAAGCAGAAAGACACTAGGAACATCAAGAGGATGAGAAAGAAAACGCCAGATAGTCCGGTCCGTATCTTGGCTCCAAGAAGAACTGCAATAACAACTGCCGCAAGCCCGCTCACCATTGACTGGGTGACTGCCGAGAGAATTTTTCCGAGTATTATCGCAGTCTTCGATATCGGGGCAACGAGGAGCTGGTTGAAAACTCCGAGCTGCTTTTCAAACAGGAGGCTTACTCCTCCCGAAAATAGCGCTCCCATTGCAATTGTCTGGATAATTACTCCCGGAGTGAGAAAATCTAGATAGCTTGCGCCCCTCGCATAATGGACGTCCTTTCGAATATCAATTGACATCCCCCTCTGCGCAAGGGCGGAGTTTGTTATTGAGCCAGTGATTGCCGAGGAGACTTGTGGCGAGGATTGGTCAAGAACAACGTTTATCTGGCCCGCTCCCGCAGGGATAAGGACAATTGCATAGACTTGCCGCGCCTTGAAGAGCTCGAGCGCCTCCTCATAGCTCGGAATTGCATATATTTTGACGGTTCTCGAGTTCTGGAGGTTGCCGATTATTTTGAGGGATTCCGCCCCACCGTCGAGGTCAACGACCGCAATCGGGAGGTCATAGAGGGTCCCTCCGAAAGCATTTGCGAAAATCAGGAGATATACCAAGGGGAATATCAGAGCCCTCGAAATTGCGACAAACGGCTTTTTCATCCATACCTGAAGATCCTTTTCCCAGACAGTCCAGATGTCCCCAGCAAGTTCCCTGAACAATTCCCCCATTTTTTCTAACCCCCCCTGATGTTTTTCGCAAGGTTCCTTGTCAATTGCGCCCCGTCGGAATCGGAATCCCTTACGTCATGACCTGTATAATAAAGAAAGACGTCCTCCATGTTCGGGCGCCTTGCCCGGAATTCCGAGACAGTTGCCCCCGCCTTTTTGGCATCTGAAGAAACTATTCTTTCGCTTCCCTCTTTCCTTGAAAGAATCCTCATCCTTCCCTTTGAGAGGAGTTCTGGCGAGAATCCGCGCTTTTTCAGGAGGCCTTCAAGGGGAGCTTCGCCCTTTTCATTGACAGAGAATTCGCAAATCTCCGCAATTCCAATACTCTTCTTGAGTTCGTTTGGAGTCCCTATTGCGATTATCCTGCCCTTGTCAATTATCGCAATCCTGTTGCAGAGTGCTTCCGCCTCCTGCATATAGTGGGTTGTTATGAAAACGGTTATTCCACTATTCCTGTTTATTTCAAAGACTTTCTTCCATATCATTTCCCTCGACTGTGGGTCGAGGCCAATTGTGGGCTCGTCCAAAAAGACGATTTTCGGGTCGGAGACAAAGACTTTTGCAATCTCAAGGCGCCTCCGCATACCCCCAGAGAAGAACCTCACGCGGACGTCCTTTTTTTCTGACAGATTGACGAACGAGAGCGCCCTCTTCACCCGCCCGGAGAGCTCCTTCTTTGGAACATGGTATAGTTTGCCATAGAAAATCAAGTTTTCCTCCGCTGTGAGGTCCCCGTCAGCGCTCCCTTCTTGGGAAATGAGGCAGATACGCTTCCTCACCTCTTCCGGGTTCCTAGAAACGTCAAACCCCGAGACAGTTACCCGCCCCCCGGTAACAGGTAGAAGGGTTGTCAGCATGTTTATTGTAGTGCTCTTTCCGGCTCCGTTCGGTCCTAGGAATCCAAAAATCTCCCCCTCGTTCACCGAAAAATCAATTGACTTTACCGCGTCGAACTGCCCGAACTTCTTCGAGAGACCAGATGCCTCGACAGCAATCTTCGGCATCAAGGGGCCCTCCCGGGATTCCCGAAGAGTTCTGGAACAACTTCTTTGAACATCCCGATTGCGGATGCGAAATGCCTTTTCGCTTTTCGGACAACTTGCCTGCCCTTGGGCGTTATTGAGAGCATTTTCCTCTGGCGCCCCGTCCTGCCCTCAATGGACGATTTCACAAGGCCCGACTCTTCTAGTACGTCAATAATAGAATAGAATTGCCCGATTCCGATGTCTTTCCTCGCATCCGCCGGGCAGGATTTGGACTTGTTCCTGAATTCCTTCAAGAGAGAATAGCCGTGGCTCGGGGATTTGGCAATTGAGAAGAGTATGAATAGCTTCAGCATTCCCTTTGCCATATGCCTTGAGAGGCCGGCATCGCCCGAATCCTTATTCATATTTTCTAATATTCAGATTTCAGAATATTACTTATAAGCTTTCCGGCCCCCCGCCTCCAGACTACCAATACCGGCAAGCCCATCCAAACACTCTAAAAACCCGAAATGAGGAAAACTGACCCAAATGCCCGAAAACTCCGCCGGAAAAGAATATTTCTCAGGTGGTTTCATTTCTCCTGAGAAAATAGAGAGGAGACTCTATCAGGAAGTTATTGCGGGGGCAATCCTAAAGGGCCAAAACACCTTGGTTGTCCTCCCGACAGCTCTCGGAAAGACTGCAATCGCGGCCCTTGTAATATCTTCCCGCCTTTCCAAATTTCCGGAAACAAACGCAGTGATAATTGCCCCGACAAAGCCCCTAGTGGAACAGCACGCGAAAACGCTCTCTTCCTTCCTCTCAATAGAGGCAGTTCCAATAACCGGGGAAACTCCCCCCGAAAAGAGAAAGGAGCTCTACTCAAAATCGCGCCTAATCTCCGTCACTGCCCCCGCTCTCCGAAATGACATACTGACAGGAGCGTTCTCATTCAAGCGGACATCCATTGCGGTTTTCGACGAGGCCCACCATTGCGTGAAAAGCGATTCATATGTTTTCTTGGCAGGGGAATATGCAAACTCCTCCGAGAATCCTCTGATTCTCGCCCTAACCGCGTCCCCGGGAAACACAAAGGAGAAGGTTGACGAAATATGCAGGAACCTTCGGATTTCAAGGGTGGAGGCCCGGACAGAGAGCGACCCGGACGTCTCGCCTTATGTTTCCAAGGTGTCAGTTGACTTTAGGCAAATAGATCTTCCCAAAGAGTTCCTCCGTGTGCGAGAGCTCCTCTTCTCAGTCCTCCGGAGCTACCTTCGGGGCCTGAAAGCCTCCGGCCTTATAGAGTCCGCCGACTCGTCATTTGTCTCAAAAAGGGAACTCCTCGGGGCAAAGTCAAGGGCGGCCGCGCTCCGGGATTTCTCCGCAATTGCGAACACTGCGGGTGCAATAAAAATACTCCATTCAATAGAGCTCCTAGAGACCCAAGGGATTTTCTCCCTAACGGAATTCCTCGTGAAAATGAAGGCAGATGGCTCGAAATCCTCAAAGCAAATATCCCTTCTCGAGGATTTCCGGCAGGCGGAAGCGATCGCAAGGCATCTGCGGGCAAAGGGACTCGACCATCCAAAGCTTCCAGCACTCGTCTCCCTAATCAAGGACAGAGAAGACGGAAGGCAGGCAATAGTTTTCTCCCACTACCGCTCGCAGGCGAAGAAAATATCCGAAGAGCTCTCAAACGCAGGGATAACCTCGCACATTTTCCTTGGGCAGAAGGAGGGGTTCACCCAGAAAAAGCAAAAGGAGACAATTGAAGAGTTCCGAGAGGGCAAGTTCGCAGTCCTCGTCAGCACTTCTGTCGGGGAGGAGGGAATTGACATACCTTCAGTTGACCTGATAATATTCTACGAGCCTGTCCCGAGCGCAATAAGGCATATTCAAAGAAGGGGGCGGACCGGAAGAAAAGGGGATGGAAAAGTTATTGTTCTTTTCGCCAAAGGGACTCGGGACGAGGCATACAGGTGGATATCGCATCGGAACGAGAAAGCAATGAATGAGATAATACGCTCGGCCAGGATGGCGAAGAGGGAGGAAGTTTCCGCAAACAAGACGCTTGTCCCCTTCATTGACGAGGAGAAGGACGGCGCCAAGGGCGACATCTCCCAGAAAATAATTGCCGATTCCCGGGAAATGCCATCTGGAATCCTCCCGATTCTTCGGAATTCCGGGTTCGCCCTCGAGATAACGAACTTGCCTGTCGCCGACTATATTATCTCGGATTCTATTGCAATAGAGCGGAAGGAGGCTGGAGATTTCGTTTCCTCAATAATGGATGGCCGTCTCTTCGAGCAGGCGGGGGAGCTTGCCAAATCATTTGACCGGCCCCTGATAATAATAGAAGCTGAAAAGGGGATTGAGACTCTCTATTCTGAGCGAAACATCCACCCTAACGCAATAAGGGGTGCCTTTGCGGCAGTTGCCCTTGAGTTTGGGATACCGACAATATTCTCCTCAGGAACGGATGAGACTGCCGCCCTAATAATTTCAATTGCCAAGCGGGAGTTCTCTGAGGGGAATCCCCCCCAGTTGAAGGGAAAGAAGCGGGGAAAGACTCTCTCCGAACAGCAGGAAGCCCTTGTCGCATCCATTCCGGAAGTGAATATAACCCTTGCAAGGAGGCTTCTTTCCGAATTCAAAACCCCGGGAGCAGTATTTCTCGCAGAAAAAAGCGCACTCGAAAATGTCCGCGGAATTGGCAAGGCGACATCTGCGACAATACGCAGGGTAGTTTTCGGAGAGGAAGGGGACAATGCCCAGTCCGATAAGAAAGACAAATAAACCTTAATTTTTCCCGGAATTCCCGAAAATGACAGCGCGAACTTCAATAAGACACCTCGGCCTAATACCCGATGGCAACCGCAGGTTCGCAAAGGAAAGAAACCAGCTTCCTTGGTGGGGACACGAAAAAGGCGTTGAAAAAATGCGCGAATTCTTCCACTGGATTTTTGAGGACTGGCAAATACCCGTCCTCACAGTATACGGCCTCTCTTCGAAGAACCTGTCCCGGCCGAAAATAGAAGTCTCGAAAATACTCAATCTGATAAAATGGGGCCTCTCCGATGCCAAAAAGACGGACAAGTTCATGATGGAGAATGTCAGGATAAACTTCATTGGGAGAACCAATATTTTCCCTCCGGCGTTCCAGAAGGCTCTCCGGTCAGCCGAGATGGCAACAAAGGAGAACGACAGGTTCAACCTGAACATTGCTTTGGCATATGACGGCCATTCCGAGATTGTGGATGCTGTCTCCGGCGGAGCCAGGACTGAAAAGGAGATTGAGCAGGCGACCTATATAGGTCGGTTCCCCAAGCCGGACCTGATAATACGGACTGGCGGGGAAAAGCGCTTGTCCGGCTTTCTCCTGTGGGGCTCTAGCTATGCTGAGCTCGATTTCGTCTCGAAAATGTGGCCCGAGTTCTCAAGGGAGGACCTGAAGAGATCTGTTTCAGGGTTCGAACAGCGAAACAGGCGCTTTGGGAAATAGCCGTTTCCCTCTCCCGCCGTTCTTCCCTAGAAGAAAAACAGCGCAACTGCCGCGATTCCTATTGCGACAATGAACCAGACAGACAGCCCCATTCCTTCCTTTACAGTCACTTGCACGCAATCGTCAATTATCATATTGCCCTTTGTGTTTGTTGCGTTCGCGCACACAGTATATTCGCCCTTTTCGAGGACTGCTGAGACTGTTCCGTTGCTCGGAAGGTCGCTCACCGCTCCCGAAGAGACAAGAATTGTCCCGTTCTCGTTCTCAAGGCTGTCGTTTACAACCGCTCCACTAGTCTGGCCTGTCAGTAGATATGGAATCGAGGCGCTTCCCTTGTAGAAGACCACCTTTGGCCAGATTATCCCGAAATCCTTCACATAAACCTTCACATTCTTCGCAAAAACGGTCTTTCCGAGGCTCTCGACCCTTACCGGGACGACTTTTTCACTTGCCCCTGTTCCGCTAACCAAGAAAGAAGCCTGCGCGCTTCCCCCCGGCCCTATTCTGACAACCGCGCTCTCGGACCCAAAAACAACAAGAGCCTGCCTTTCAACAGAGTCCTTGTTCTCAATTGTCACGGAAAATGTCTCTTCTTCAAAGCGATATACTGTTACTTCAACAGGAGCAGTTGCCTTGACAAGGGAGCTTGAATCGACTTGAATGCTTGTCGCAACTATTGTCGAAGACGTCGGTTCGTCATCAGGATATCCAGATGTCGGAACAGTTGTCTCCTGCTCTCCAATAACAACAATTTCCTTTGTTGCTGATGCATAGAGCCTGTCGTCGTTCAAATTCGCATAAACAACCGACCTGCCGGCGGGGAAATCCCTCGTTGTTTCATACAGTCCGCCAACAATCCTCTCGTATCTGTACCTTTCGGACCCGACAGAATATGCAAGTGTGCCGTTAACTGGCTCCCCGTTCTCGTACTTGCCCTCGAAATAGAGCCGGTCAGTCGCTTCCTCATATCCGATTGAAAGGGTCATTGAATCGTGCTTTCTTGTGCAGACCTGTTTTGAGAGGTTCCTTGCAACAACGAACGTGCATGTTTCGATCGGAGGCGATAGCAAGGTAACATTGTAATAGCCCTCAGACGGCCTCGCAGTCTTCCGGGAATCCCCGAAAGTCAGAATGAAAGGCTCGCTTGCCGGAACCCCGTCAATGAACCACTTGCCCCCGGCAGAGAATAATTTATTCGGCTTTACAATTGCCGGAGCGTCAAGGGTGAATATCTCTGAGCCGTTCCCCGCAGGGTTCACAGTTATCATTGTGGACGCCGACCCCGCCCTGTCCCCAGTGTTCGCATATGCTGTCACGTTGCTGTTCCCATACCAGGAGGTTGTCCAGACGTCCGTTGAATACTCTCCGAAAGTGTTCGTATAGAGAATTTCTTTCCCCCAAGGAGTTCTCAAATCTACAGCAGCCTGCTTTACAGGAACACCTTTCTCGCTCACCTTTCCAGTTATTTTTATTTTCTCTCCGGCGAGGACTGTCATCGGGACAGCCTGTATTGTTACTTTCAGCCCTTCAGAGCTCTTCGAGAACCATTTGCTCCCGTAGGCAACGACTGCGCCAGTTGGCTCCGAAAACGCACGGACAATAACCTCGTTGTCCCCGGCAGGAACATTGAACATTGAGACATAATAATTCCCGGCAAAGTCAGTGTAAGTGTTCCATTTCCCGAACTTGGTCGCGACCTCAAGATAGACATCTGCCGCATATTTTGTCGGGCATGCAACATTTGAGACCTTTCCCCTTACTTTGACTTCCTCTCCGTCCCTGTAGGAATCTTTGTCAGTCTCGACAGTCAACCCATATACTCCGCAGGACCCGCTCTTCTGGCCGGCGGAACTGACCGAGTATTTGCAGACGCTTTCAGAGCAGAAATAGTTCCTGTACTCGGTCACCGGGCCGTTGCAGTAGTTCCCGCTTTTCAGACTACATAGATGGCTGTCGCATGGCGGTATTGAATAGTTGTACCCGTTGTAGCACTCGACCTTGGCAACATCGAACCCCCAGTTGGGGGCAATCCCGTCGCTGTTGAATACCAGTTTGACTCTTGACGTCGGATAGTATTCTGTCCATCCGTACTGCCCTTTGTTGAGATTCGACTCAAGGACCCCAATCATCTGGTTACCCCTATTCCCGTCGAAAATTGAGAGCTTGTCGGAACTCTCAGAAACTGATTTCATGTAAAGGCGCATTTTTTCAGTCCCATCAGGGCACCGGAAATATCCGGATTCTGTGCGGATTGCCGTCCTATAGGGATGCTCTGTCCCGTAGCATGCCTCGTTAATCCCCCAACCATACATTTTGTCAACATTGCAGGAGGGGTCCCTTGCGTCAATCAGGTTGTTCTGGTTGTTGTCAGTTCCGTCGCAACAAGATTCCCTCTGCCCCCATTGTTCGGGGGTCTTGCATGTGCTGTCAACAGGTTTCACTGTCGTAGTAATTTTCATTGGTTCAACGCAAAAGCCCCTTGAGCACGAATATCCCATCGGGCAGATGTTTCCGCACCATCCGCAGTTGAAGCTGTCGCTCATATAGTCGCCAGAGCACGGGCTCTCGCAGAGCGTCCCTGTCTTTACATAATCGACCCGAAGAGTGCTCCAGTCAGAGAGGCTGTTGTAATAAGTATAATTCCCGAACCACAGCATTACTGGTCTGGTTGTCGCGGTTCCTGCCGAATAGATTTTCCCGTCAATATAGACCTTGTAGTAGTTCGAGACCGATTCAAGCCTGACAACATGCCAGTCCGTGTCATAGGGCTGGTAATAGACCGGCTCCCCGAAAGCGGTAATGTTCATTATCCCTGATACGCTATCGGCCTTGATTAAGAGGACATTTTCCCTGTCAAATGACCCGACATTGTCGGGCATTTTGGTATATGCGCTAAAGGGCGAATATGTCCCGAGATAGATTCCCGACGCCCTCTCCTTCACCTGAGGATACTGGAACCTGACCTCGAAGTAATAGCCTTCCTTCTGGCTTATCCCTGAGAATGCGTCGCTCCTTCCGACAAGGGGGAACTCGTTGTCAACCCCGTTTGAAGCCATGAGAAGGTATGTTCCGCTCTCGGAGAATTCCACCCTCCCTCCGGACTGGTTGAACTGCCATGCGCCAGGAACCCCGACAGTGAAATTATCAGAAACAATTGTCTTTGGTACGCACTTGTCGCTTACAAAGTCCTGTATGCAGAATCCGTTCGAGCAGTAGTAATCGGGCGGGCACTTGTTCCCGCACCATCCGCAGTTGAGTTCGTCGGTCCTGAGATCAGCCCCGTCGCAATAGTTGGTGGAGTTCGGCGCCGGAATCTCCCCAACGCAAAAGCCCTTCGAGCACCAGTATCCCTCCGGGCATTCGTGTTCGCACCATCCGCAATTGTCCGGGTCATTCATAAGGTCCGCCCCGTCGCAATAAGGCTTGGTTGTGGTGGTTGAACAGCTTCCGCAGGAGGTTGTTGTTGTGCAAGGGTCGCATATTGTCGTAGTTGTTCCGGGAATTGTCGTTGTCGGCCAGACATAGTTCCCGCAATGGCACATTCCCCCAGTCTTTAGGAGATCTTTGCATTGGGAATAACAAGGAGTGTTGACAAGGGGCTTGCAAGGGCCTCCGCTCCCGCACCACTGGATTTCTCCCGGCCCGCAGGAGACTCCAGAGAAGGAGCAGCCCGATCCGCATCCTCCGTTAGCCCTTGGATTTGTGCAATGACAGCTCCAGGAAAAGCCCGAGTCAAGAAGAATTGACCCGACAAATCCGAATGCGACAACAACAAGAATTAAGCTTAACAGAGTCCCCTTTATGTCCTTTTTGTCCATTTTTACCATCTTTTCGTAGTTAATATTTATAAATCTTCCTTCCCTTGACCACAATTTTGCGGACTTTCCTGAGCCCCCTAACAAGAATCTTAAAATACCTAGGCTATAATAAGCTTTTCCTGAATGTCCCAAAAGTATCACATTGTTGGAGGAGGTCCAGCAGGGCTGTGGACTGCGAAAAACATTGGACGAGATGCAACTCTATATGAGGAGCATGAAAAAATCGGCAGGCCAGAGCACTGCACCGGTCTTGTCTCGAACCGCCTAGAGGAAAAGCTCCTCAAGCTCCCCAATTCCCTGAAATTCAACACAATTTCAGGAGCCAAGTTATTCTCGAAGAATAGGGAGCTCTTCCTCTCAAGAGGAAGAAAGGAGGCAACAGTAATTGACAGAGCGGGATTCGACCTCCACCTGTCTGAGCTTGCAGAGAGCGCCGGGGCCAAGATTGTCAGTGGAAAGCGGGTCGATCCGCTTTCACTTCCCAAATCGGAGAGGGTGTTTGTCTGCGAGGGAATCGCATCAAGGACGGCCGAATCCCTTGTCCCGAAGAAGGAAAAAGTCGCAAGAATCCCGGCAGTCCAATATGTTGTGAGGAGCTCAGAGAAGCTCGATACGGAAAATGTTGAGCTACATTTTCTTAAAAGCGATTTCTTCGCATGGGTTGTCCCAGAGACCGCGCACATTGCCAAGGTCGGGGTTGCGACAGGAAAGGCTCCAAAGGAGCTTCTTGAAACTTTTCTGAAAAGCAGATTCAAGTCTTTTATAATAACAGAGCGGCAAGGAAGCCATGTTGTCTGCGGGCCCCCCCTAAAGAGGGCGGTTTTCGGAAACCTTGTTTTCGTTGGTGACAGCGCCGGCCAGACGAAAGCAACCACCGGGGGAGGAATAATAACCGGGATGCTCTGCGCGGAAATTGCGGCAAGGAACAAGGATTTCCCCGAACGCTATGAGATTGAATGGAGAAAAACTGTTGGAAAAGAGCTCGTTCTAGCATCGAAAATAAGAAGGGTATTGAACCGCCTGTCTGAGGAGGATTATGACGAACTCCTCTTATTTGCCGAAAAGAACATCGAGCCCCTCAAGAAGAAAGGAGATATGGATTTCCATTCGGGAGCATTCTACGAGATTTTCAGGAACCCCCTGAACTGGGGAATTCTTGTGAAATACATGAAACTGTTCTTTTCCACCTGAGCAATTGCCTAGAATTTGGCAGAGAGGTTCGTGCAAACCTGCCTTATTGTCTCGTCATTGAGCTGTCCGACTGCCCATGTCCGCCCTTCCACCCTGAGAACAGGGGTGCTGAGATAGTTCATTTTCAAGAGTTCCCTTTGGAACTCCACTTCAGAATCAACGTTCTTCAGGAGTATTGCCTTTGAGAACTTTTCACCGAGAATTACCTTCATTTCCTCAACGACTTTTTTGCAAAAACCGCATTCCGATGAAACGAAAAGCTCGGCGCCATTCATTATTTTTTTGAACCCCGGAAAATTCCTGGCAGACTTGCCTATAAATAGAAAATTACGGACAAACGCAACCAATGCGTTGCAACCATTAGAGGATTCGTTTGAGGAAAATTCTCCGAAGAGCGAGGCCAAGGCCGGAGACAAGAGCCAAAATGACCGGAACGCTTCTGCCAGTAAGGGGGATTTTGAGGGCAAGCGAGGCTATTGAGACGGAAAAAATGACAATGGATATGCTCAATGCAATTGAGAGCAAAACAAGCTCCATTGTGCCAACAGCCCTCTTTGAAATTACCGGGAGCCACAAATATCCGGGAACGAAAAGGGTTGAAACAAGGCCAAGGGGAACTTGCATAACGTTGTTTTTGGAAAGGAAAGTGTTCACAATATGGAGTGAAAGCAGAAGAACAGCGAAAAAAGCCCCAGCCCGAGGGTCTTTCAGGAAGAGAAGGAGATTGCTTGCGTTTCCGCCAATCCGTTTTCCCATTGGCACTGATTCAACCCAATTGTCTTAAAAACTTTGGCATAAGGCGGGGAAAAGCCAGATGATGAAGTGAACACACTCTGATACAACAGATGACGAACAGGAGTAGCTTCTGATGGTTCCTTCTGTCCAGTTTCCTATTTTCTCCTCTTCGACGCAACCTTGTTCATTTCAATCAGCATTTTGTCAAGTTCCTTGCCAGAAATCCCGTGGACTGACGCGCCCTGCTCAATTGTTTCAAACGGGCTCACATGGCAGCCAATGCAATGAAATCCCCTTGAAAGCATTATTTCGACGGTTTCCGGATATTTGTTGACAACATCCCCTATCAGAAGGGTTTTTTTGATTGGTCCCGTGGAAAGTTTCTTGGCGCCCTTGCCCCCCGGCTTGCCCCCCGGCTTGCCCCCCGGCTTGCCATTTGCAGTAGTTGCCTTGCTTCTTCCGACAGGTTTCTTTTTTGGACCCACCACATTGGACATCCTGACAAGTCCCTAGCCAAGCTTTTATTGTTTTGTTTTTGCAGGGGAAAACGCTCCTCTCATTCCAGCACAAAGAGCCACTCGAAGAACGCTCCCGCCCCGAGGGCAATTATTGCTGGGTAAAGCCGGCCTCCCCGAGCGGAAACAACATATGCGAATATTTCAAGGACCATGTGGGGCAATCTCCGCAAATATTCGGATATCCCGAAATCCGCAGTTGCCCCGAAGAATCCGAGAACAAATCCGATTGTCCCAATCAGGACTGCCGGAAGGTTCTTTCTTTTCGGGAATTTTTCAGGAAGATAGTGTAGGAGGGCCGAGATTATCAGGTTCCCGAGAAAAATCCTCCCAATTGTCAAAAACCCGTTTCCCTTGAGGAAAACCACATACCTTATTTCCGCGTTCGCGATGGATAAAAGAAGCTCAATTGCGAGCCCCGAAACAATTCCCAAAAGGAATCCCGAGGACAATCCGAGAAGAGTTTTGGAGAGAGGCAAATGCATTCTGTTCGACTTGGGGAGCATTTGGATGGACTGCCAGCTCTTCTAAAAATGCGTTTCCTCAAAAGCGTAGGCGAACTTTCCCGGATTGCGAGAGAATACGAAGTAAGGGTGCCTTCAATAGACCTTGGGGAATTCCGGGCAACCCTAAGGAGAGCTGGGGCAAGGCCCAAAAGAAAACCCTTTTGCGGAGGATTGTCTATAATCTGCCAGCAAAAGAGAGGCGCCTGAAGAAATTGATACGCCTGATAACCGACTGGTCGACGACCGAACTTACACCAAAGTCAATCAAGAGCTGGAAGGTTGGGGATGTTTTCGAAGCGACGACAATTGTCGAAAGCTTTGATGCGACCGCGAAAATACTCACAAGCCTCGGATGTAGGAGAAATTATCGGGAGGATGTTAGGGAAAAGTGGGAGCTTCCCGAGGCAGTCCTCACAATAGACTATTTGCCGAAAATTCCCCAGCTCCCGGAAATAGATGGCAGTTCGAAGAAGGAAGTTTTCTCGGCCCTCGAGAAAATCGGCATTGAAAAATCGCGGGCAACGACTCTCGGAATTGACCCCAATTAATTTCCGGAAATGCGCCTCCCGGAAAAGAAGAAACGACTGGCTGGCTTTTCGGCCTGATTGCCGCTCTCGGATGCCTGATACGCCTCCCGAACTTAAGCCTCGCAGTAATTTTCCCGGCGTCCATTTTTTCATCCAAAAGAGCGCGAAAGGATTTCCTTTCCCTCGGGAAGCTTTCCCCCGGCGAAATCTCGAGAATTCCCATGATTTGGGATTCAAAGACAATTCCGTTGCCCTATCCATCGAAATAGCAGGGCGCGTTCGCAAAAAAGCCACCCAAGCTTCCCAAGTCCACTGGCCTTGCAATCCCCCCTTGCACCGATTGTAGCAAGGGCGTACTTTGTATACGGCCAGGGAAAACCTTTGAGAGAACCAATGAAGAAGCCCGAGTCGAGCTTGAGGGTCTGCCTTTTCAATTCCCAAAAAACAAAGCGAGCCTTTTCCCTGACAATTTCTGCGAGCTCCCAGCTCTGGCTTTCGGGGAGCTCTAGGCGCGCCTAGGCAACAGATATCCCGAACTGGGCGAGATGTTCCTTCAGATGCTCGAATTTCCCGCTGTTGGTTGACGCAAAGAGCAGTTCCATTGGCAATAGAACTGCCCGATTGTTTAATTGCGTTGCATTTATCCGAGCTCAGGCCCTTCGGGATTTCGCCTGCTCTCCGAAACACTCAGGCGAGCTCGTGCGTCCAAAGGACGCACATGGGGGGTCAGGAGTAACGTAGAACTAGGGGGGCGATTAGCCCCCGTGGTTTCGTGGTGGGCACGAAGGTTGAGGCATCTGAAATCAGCCGAAATCTGAGGTGGTGGGCACGAAGGTTGAGGCATCTGAAATCAGCCGAAATCTGAGGTGGTGGGCACGAAGGGATTTGAACCCTTGACCTCTGCCTTATCAGAGCAGCGCTACTACCAACTGAGCTACGCGCCCAAAGCTCGCGGGCTAAACTGGCTAGAACGTCCCTTTTAAACTTTATTTCAGGAGGGGAAATTTCACTTTCTTCTGGCTTTGACCCTTGCCGGAAGCTTCCTTTTAGCCTTCTCTTCCGGGACAGCCGGCTTCTTAGGGACGTGGCAAGTGCTTATTCCCATAATTGCATACAGCCCGCAGAATCCGGTTATTGCAGTTATTGCAAGGACTGCCGAGAGCACATATGCTACTGTTCTGAGAATTCCCTCAAGGAGGAAGAACCCCCAGAGGAGGAATGCTCCAGAGAGGAGCGCTCTCACCATTCTCTCAGTGTCCCCTTCGTTTGCCTTCAGTTCAAACCCGCACATTGTCCCTGAATAAAGGGTTAAAGTTTAAAGGGTTTTTCCAAAAAACCCGTTTGCAGGAGTTTCAAGCTCCCGGAGGAGTTTCCCTTAACAGGTGGCCAATACCCCGCCCCTGCTTCAGTTCTAGGATATCCTCGTTCCGGCAAGTATCTCTTTTCCCGGGTGAATGAGGGCGAGCTGGCCTTTCTTTTCATCCCATGCTGCAAGGAGCATCCCGTTGCTCTCAATTCCCCGTATTTTCGCTGGTTCCAAGTTCGCGACAATTATTATCTGCCGTCCAAGGAGATCTTCGGGAGAATACACAGGATAAATTCCTGAAACAATTGCCCTCGGAATACCCTCCCCGACATCAAGGGAGAGTTTCAGGAGCTTTTCCGCTCCGGGAACCCTTTCCGCCGAGAGGACTGTCGCAACGCGTAGCTCGACTTTCCTAAAGTAATCAATCGAAACCTTTTCCTTTCCGGATTCCATTTTAGCTCCCCCACCAATTTCCTTTCTCGCAACCTCTATTTTGTTGAAAAGTATTTCAACCTTCCCAATTGAGAACAAGTCCGAATCCGAATATGCGTCCGAAAGCAAAAGCGTTTCTTTCCTTACCCCGAGCATTCTTAGGCATTTCTCGGACGCGACAGGGACGAACGGGGAGAGGAGGACTGCGCAAGTTTTTGTTATTTCTGACGCGACAAATAGCGCCTTTTCGCACTCTGTCCGGTTTTCCTTCACAAGAACCCACGGCTTACTCTCCTGAAAGTACTTGTTCCCTTCGCTTGAGAGGGTGAAAATCTCCTCAAGAGCTTCCCTGAGTTTAAGCTCCTCAGCAAGTCCCTTGACCTTTTCGGCAACAGCCTTCCTCCTGCCGAGAAGCGCTTCCTCTTTTGGCGAGAAATTGGAGGGCCTTTTCAGAACCCCCCCAAAGTTCTTTTCTGAAAAAGTCATTGTCCTGTACGCGAGGTTTCCGAAATTGGCGACAAGCTCGTTATTGACCCGCTCGGCAAGGAGAGCCTCTGAATAGTCCCCGTCCTCGAATGGCGTGATTTCCCGCATAATGAAATACCTGAACGAATCGCTCCCGAACTTTTCCGCTACCTCAATAGGGGCCACAATGTTTCCGAGGGATTTTGACATCTTCGTTCCGTTGACAGTGATATAGCCGTGGGCGAAAATCTCCTTTGGGAGGGAGATTCCTGCCGAGAGAAGAATTGCCGGCCAGTATACTGCATGGAACCTGAGTATTCCTTTGCCAATAACGTGTAGGTTTGCCGGCCAGAATTTCTCGTATTTCTCGTCTGCTTTCGTCCCGAACCCGAGGGCAGTTATGTAGTTTCCGAGGGCGTCATACCAGACATAAATCGTCTGGCTCTCGTCTCCCGGAACCGGAATCCCCCAGCCTCCCATTCTAGACGCGGGCCTAGAGACACTGAAATCTTCCAACCCTTCCCGTATGAACGAGAGGACCTCGTTCTTTCTCGATTCAGGAACTATTTTCAAAGAGTCGGATTCTATCAGATCCTCGAGCTTTCTTTGGTATTTCGAAAGCCGGAAGAAATAGTTCTCCTCAATTATCTCCTCAGGAGGCTTCATGTGCTCCGGGCATTTTCCGTCAACTAGGTCCTTGTCAGTAACAAAAGCCTCGCATCCAACGCAATAGAGGCCTGAATAGCCCCGCTTGTAAATGTCCCCAGACTTGGCGCATGCGCTCCATAGGGCTTTCACACCTTCCCAATGCCTAGCCCTGTCAGTTGTGCGGATAAAGTCGGTATTCGATATTGAGAGCTTCGAGAGGACTTGTTCGAAAATGCCCGAGTTCCTGTCGACAAGCGTCTGCGTGGGAATTCCGAGGGCTTCCGCAGCCAAGGCGTTCTTCTGGGCGTTCTCGTCAGTTCCGGTGAGGAAGAAGACTTCCTCCCCGAATAGTCTGTGAAACCGGGCAATAACGTCTGTTTGCACGAATTCCAATGCATGGCCTATGTGGGGAGGTGCATTGACATAGGGAATTGCTGTTGTAATATAATATTTCTTTGACATTTCCTAGAAACTCCGCCTCGGGCTTATATTGTTTAGCTGGCCAAACGAGCGAAATAATATCAATCAACGCACAGGCCGAATATCGGAAAGTTCAGGAAAAGCCTATTTAACCGAACGCAAGAGACGGAAAACAATGTCCCCTTCAGGCGCAAAGAACCTCTCAACAGCAGTCCTATCAGCTGCTGACGGAATCCGGAACAAGGAAATTGAAAGGAGGGCTGCCTCCGAATTCCTGAGGGAGATTTCAGAAAAACGCTCGGGCGAGGTTCTCAAAGAGTCGGCGGAACCGGAGAAACCCCTGTTCATCAAAGTCGGAAAAGACGAGCCTGATTTCAAAATACTCGGAGTTGACGGCGGTCTCCTAAAGGAGCAGTATCACGGGGTTGACCTGATACTTATACGAGCGGTCGGCGTTCTCTTTGAATATTCCCGGGGAAAGCTAAAGAACCATTCCTATTTCCCTTCCAAGAACCCCGCGCCAGAACCAAAGACAATTGTCGATGCCGAGTCTGAAATGGATTTTCTCCTTGCAGTGAACATTATCCGCCCGAAAAAGGAGTTTGAGATTGCGCTCGATTCCGCAAAAGCGCTAAACCCGGAGCACCTTGTTATGCACGGGTCAATTCTCCCCCATCCGGCGAACAAGGCGGGCGAAGGAAGCTCCCTTAGGGCTGACTATCTGGAAATGCTCTCAGCCTACAAGTCACTCTATTCATACTGCTTGAAGAACGGAATTTTCCTCTCGGGAGTTGTCGAGGATTCGAGGGAGAACAGGTTCTACAGCTCAGTTTCTGATTCTCCCGGAGCCCCGAAAACGAACTGCAGGGACTCGGTTATTCTTTTCGATTCCCTGAGCCCGGGAGAGCGGACATGCGCATTCTCCCATCCGGGCAAGTCCCAGTTGGGGGAAGGGGGCCTCGGAGAATTCGCGAGAATGGTTTACACAATATACCTTCGCTCGGCAGAGTTCGACCGCCCCCTGAAAATAGATTTCCTATCAGAACCCGAAAAGGTTGGCGAGGTTGCTGACAGAATAGCTTCCGCAATATACAACACATCCCGCTTCAACAGGAGCTACGGGCTCCCCACAGTCATAATAGAGGCGGACGCCCGGGCAAAGCTCTCTGAGGAGGATATTGAATTGATTTTCCAGCAGATTTCGGATAGGGCCGGAGCAACGCCCCTTTCAATGGCTCTCAGAAGGAAGCAGAGACCGTTCTAGAAAATTTACGAAAGTTTTACAAAAAAAGAGGTTCGTTTAAAGGGCGGCCTCCCAGAGAACAAATCCGTCGTTTTCAGGAGTAAAAAAGATTAGCGGAAAGATAGCCACTCAACATTGTTAAACAATTATTTTTATTTAAAGACTTGATATGGAACTGACAACATTCATGTCCGAATACGAAACTACGCCAGATGAGTTTGTGAGCTTAGCCGAGAAGAAACGAATATTTCTTAGAAATATTTCAAGCAAAAATCCCGATAGCATGAACCGATACAAACGGGTGGCGGAATCTACAATAAGATATGCGGGCGGGAAAAGCCTTTCAGTAGGGCACATACTAGAACTACTGCCTATTGATACAAAGAGAGTAATATCCCCATTTTTTGGCGTAGGCTCTGTTGAAATAGCAATAAGTAAACACCCGGGCTTAGGTTAAGGGCTTCGATATATTTGATATTTTGTGCAATTATTGGAAATTTCAAATAGACGCCCCCGACCTACTTTATCACGAACTCAAAAAACTAAAGCCGAATAAGGAAGAGTTTGACCGCATAAGAAAAACACTCAACAGAGTTTGGAGGAAAGAAACAACCCTTGACCAATTGAAACTAGCCACATATTTTGTGTATAATTTCAACTTGTCATACGGCCCCGGATTTATGGGTTGGAGTTCTGAAATATACTTGAACGAAGATAGATACCGAAAAATGTTAGAAAAAATAAGAGCTTTCCGTCCGGGAAAGCTCACAGTTGAATGTGCCGATTTCCAAAATGTACTTAAAAAATATCCAACAGATTTTATGTATTTGGATCCCCCTTATTATATCGGTCCAGATTCAAAGATGTTTAAAGGAATATATCCTATGAGAAACATCCCCGTTCATCACAAAGGGTTTCCTCACGAAGTTTTGCGGGATTTATTAAAGAAACATAAAGGCGGGTTCATTCTTTCATACAATAACTGCCCAACAATACGCGAATACTATCAAGAGTTCGAACAACATTTTCCCTCTTGGCAATATACAATGGGACAAGGCGAGACACGAATAGGTAAAAATCGCCTTATGAACGGGACGAAAACGAATATCAAAGATTCTCATGAAATCCTTATTTTCAGCCCGCCTAGAGTATAGCCATTTATTTTTTTAATCTTTTTTTGTGATATTCGTTGTGAAGTTTTGCTTCCTTCTGTGGATACGGCGTATGGTTCTCCTGAAAGTTCCAATCAGGAAACCTTTTCTCTACGGAGAAATAATCAGCTTTGCAGAAATCCTCCATCTCCTTGAAGCTCGCAATTTCAACCTTTTTTGATGAAAATAATCCATTTACTTCAGCGAGGCAAGTAGGCGATGTTATCATATACAGTTCCACGTTTCTATCTTTCTTTAGTTCCTTTTCTATAAGTAAATGCAGAACGAATCTAGGAACACCCGGACTGCCAGTCATAGCGGAGACGTAAAAATTCATAGTATTTTTTATTCCTCCTTTTCCTGAAGAACCACCAATTTTTTTAATAACACCGTCAACAACAAAAAGATAAACTCTAGGGAGGTCCGCCACCAAGGTTTCTTTTGGAATAGAATCTAATAAATCAAATCTATTTTGTTTCGATGATTCTTTCTTAGAATAAAATCACCTATTTTTATAGCAGTTCTTACTTGATTTATTTCCATAATGAAGAAACGAGCTTCTCTATTAAAAAGAAGATTAAGATTTAGGAAGGTTTTACGATTTTTCGTCTATATTACTCAACCGGCCGAGCGAGGTACGACGCGAGGTCGGTATTCGGCGAATTAATATCCGTCCCCGCCCCAACCGGCCGAGCGAGGTACGACGCGAGGTCGGTATTCGGCGAATTAATATCCGTCCCCGCCGAATACCGGAAACTCGTCCCCGAAAACCCTTTTATTCTCCTGTTCAGTTTCTCAGAGAAAAAGACAGAAAATGGCAGACTCACACCAAATCCCCAAAAAACCAATTGGAAAAATAATATCAACCCTAGAGGGCCCATCTCCCGAAGGATTCTCCTTCGTTATTGAGCAGGCGGAGAGCGCTCCAGCAAGAAAGGACCAGTTCGTCTCAGTCGAGTTCGAGGACGGCCTCGTTGTCGCGAGAATTGAGACAATAAGGAAGACGAACAAGTATTTCGCGCGGGCGGAGACTGTCAGGGAATACGGAAAGGAGACGGAGCTTTCAAGCCTCTTCCCAATCGATGCCTGGGAATTCCTTGTTGCAGACGCCAGGGTCCTAGGCGTATTCTCAAAAGAAGGACGGGTTGTCCGCTCAACTTATCCCGTCTCTCCTGGTTCGACAGTTTCCGAAATTGACCCGGACAAGCTCTCGAAATTCCTCGGGTTCGACGGAACGGGCCTTGCATTGGGAGCAGTCGAGCACCACAAAATTGAGGCAAAGGTTAACCCGACCCGCCTCCTCCAAAAGCACCTCGCAATCCTAGCAATGAGCGGAGCTGGGAAGAGCCACCTCACAAGCGTTCTTCTTGAGGAGCTCCTTGACCGGAAGAAAGAGCAGGGGCGCATTGCAATAGTTGTTATTGACGTCCACGGGGAATACTCGAGCTTTTCAGATCCCGGCCTCTACCAAGGGAGGACAATACTAGTAGATTGCACGAAATTCAAGATTCCGGTTCCCGATCTCTCCGCCCGCGAGATTTGCACCTTCAACCCGAGCATTTCGGCTTCCCAAAGACGCCTGATTCATTCAGCAATCCAGGCCCTTCGAAAGGAGATGCGGGAGACTGGAAAGACATACGAAATTTCAGACATTGTCAGGGAAATCGGGGCAATTGAGGATGCAAAAAAGGACTCCAAATCGGTCGCAATTGGCTGGCTAGAGGACCTCAACTCTTCAAGAATATTTTCCCCAACTCCCTTCCCCCCGGTCGAGGAAATTGTCTCCCCGGGCGCAATGACAATTTTCGACCTCTCGGGGATTACCAGCTCTTATACAAAGCAGATTGTAGTGAACTATGTCTCAAGAAAGCTCTTTGAGCTCCGGAAGAGGAACTCGATCGCTCCCTATGCGGAGATTGTGGAGGAAGCCCACAATTTCGTCCCCCAAGGAGAGGCGAGGGAGAACGCGATTGCCAGGGGAATTTTGGAAACAGTTGCCCGGGAGGGAAGGAAATTCTGCGCATCCCTTGTCTTGATTTCCCAAAGGCCAGTCCGGCTCTCGACAACAATACTCTCCCAGTGCAACACCCACATAATAATGAGGGTGACAAACCCAAACGATCTCGACCACATTGGCCAGTCTTCAGAAGGAATAAGCTCAGACACTCTTTCCAGCATTACGAGTCTTCGCGTCGGGGAAGCCCTGATTGTCGGGGAAGCGATAAACTATCCGACTTTTGTCAAAATCCGTGGGCGGAAAAGCCCGCAACCACGGCATTCAATTGGGATTGAGGACGCAGCAAGGGAGTTTGAAGAGCGCGCAAGGAAACGGAGGGACGATTCCGACGCCTTTTTGTGAAATAAAAAAACTTAAAAATTGGCGCGCGGGTTTTCCTCTCCCCAAGAGGGACGCGAGACAAAAGAAATGAATAACAACAACATTGTTTCTCAACCAGAGCTCCACCCGTCCCAATCCCAGAAAAGTTCCCAGGCAATTCCAGCTACACACAAGGACAAGCCAGCCCACCACGGAGGGGAGCACTTCCTTCGGAAAAGGTGGCCTTTCATCGGAATATCTCCCGAAGACACAATGACAGTTGACGGGATATCCGTAAAGGAGCTTGCGAACAAATTCGGGACCCCCGTTTATGTCCTCTCGGAAAAGACAATACGAGCGAGAATGAGGAATTTCAAGAAATCCTTTCCCTACCAGAAGCTAGAGGTCCAATATGCGGCGAAAGCGAACAGCAACCTCTCAATACTGAAAATCTGCCAGGAAGAGGGGGTGGAAATTGACGCATCAAGCGTCGGAGAAATAATATTGGCAATCCTTGCCGACCACAAGCCTGAACAGATAACCTTCACAAACCTCTACAAGACCGCGCAAGACATCCTCTTCGCCGCGAGAGTCGGAGTTAAGGCAATAACCGTCGATTCCGAAGAGGAGATAGAGCGGGTTGAAAAAGTCGGGGAATATCTCAACCGGAAAATAGGCATTTTCTTCAGGGTGAACCCCCTTATACGTCGGGGAAGGTATTCAACCCTGCATCACAAATACGGGATTCCGATTGACATTGCCAAGCCACTAATTGACAAGGTAATGAAAAGCCCAAAGCTCGAGCTTTTGGGATTTCATTTCCACGGGGCATATATTGACGGGCCCTGGGTATATACGCTCGGGGCGGAAAAGCTTCTTCGCCTCGGGAAATATGTCCGGGATGCCTATGGCCACTCGATAAAATACATTGACCTCGGAGGGGGCTTTCCGATAGAGCATGACGAAAAGACAAAAGTAATGGACATATCAATTGAAGGCCCGAAAATAATAGCAAGGTTCAAGGAGCTTGTTTCCAAATACGGCTTCAAGGGAGCTGAACCGACCCTGATTTTTGAGCCCGGAAAAGCGCTTGTCGCAAACGCGGGAATTGGCCTCGCAAAGGCTGTGTCAGTCAAGCCACTGGGCTCGAAGAAGACAGTAATTCTCGACGGATCGACTTATGCATTTGTCCCCGACCCCCTGATATATGACTGGTATTACGAGATAATCTCCGCAACAAAAATGAGCCAGAAGCATTCCGCAATATTCGACATTGCCGGGAACACCTGCGATTCTGAAGACATTCTTGGGCAGAACAGGAAGCTTCCGGAATCAACAGTCCCGGGGGACATTATGGCAATAATGGACTGCGGATGCTATAGCAACGTTATTGCCTCGAATTTCAACACCTTGAAGCGGGCGCCAATTGTAATGGTAACGGAGTCGGGTGAGTTGAAGCTTGTCCGGAGGCGCGAGAGATATGCCGACATGTTCGCGCCCGAGCTAGACGTCTTGAAGCTCGCCGAACCACACGAACTGAAGACCTTGACCAACCTGACAAGGCTCGGAATAGGAAAGGATATTTTCGGGGAAGGGGAAGGCGAGCCTGTGATGAACAGGGAAATTGACGCCCAGCCGAGCTCCTCAGATATTCAGGAAGGAGTTGCTCTCCACGCAAAGGAAAAGGCGTCTGTCGCCCACTCTTATGCTCAGCAGGCTCATAAAGAAGCCTCTCCTCAAAAGCACGTCCAGCAACCACAGCCAGCCCAGAAATAGTCACTCGGAAATTCCGGCAACAAGGAGGGGAAGGACAAGCGTTGCCTCCGACTCGACGAACGCCGACATTTTCCTGTCCTTCAGCTTGTTCCAGCTGACAGCCTCAGTCG
This sequence comes from archaeon, assembly GCA_037442745.1. GTDB lineage: Archaea > SpSt-1190 > SpSt-1190 > DYHY01 > DYHY01 > JBBIPP01. The sequence continues at coordinate 8,083 of JBBIPP010000009.1, read as the reverse complement.
GCCTTGCCCCTGAGAGGGAGCCATCCCCGGCAGTTCCTGTCGAGATATAGACAGCATAGTCAAGGCCGTTCCTGAGGATTGCGGCGCCTATAAGGTGGTGTTTCGCAATCCCGCCACCGACAATCAATCCAGCGGTCTTTTCAGCCGAAAGTACAATGTCATAGAATTTTTCCAGTTCAGCTGACTGGTCGACGACAAGCCTGTCTTCCCTTTTCTTTCCTTTGTTGAAGAAATAGATATGGTCCCCTATTGCCCCGTCAACAAACCCCGGGAGGAAGACGGGAATGTCGTTTTTCGCCGCCCAATAAAGGAAGGATTTCTTGTCGGATAGCCGTCCCCCCGCCTTTTTGCAGTATTCCGAAGGAATTAGCCAGCCATCCTTGAATTCGGGGAAAATAGAATTGTCGAAATCCTCCATGAAGCAGTATGCTTCGTCGGGGACGAAGACGTTCCCAATCCGATTTAGCCCCATTTTCTTCGTTTCCGAATCGTCCGAATCGAACTCTCCCAGGGAAAAGTCGAACCGGGTTTTCATAACATCCTCCTCGACTGAACCTGTGGTTGTTATTATTGAGTTGATGAGCTTCCTCTCGCACATTGAGGCAACAACCTCCCGAAGTCCAGACGAGACAATGTTCGAAGTAATTGAGAGGAATATTTTCGCGCCCTCGCCCCTGGCCTTCTTAATTATTCCAATTGCCCTCGAGAGTTCGGTCGCTTGGAACCCTAGGGTCGCGGATTTCTCGAGGAATTCGGATACTGCCATTTTTCCGGATGGAGAGAAGCCCCTAGCGGCCTGTCTAGACGTCCTCTTTTCGGTTATTTTGCGCTTGAACGAGATGTTCTTTTCCTTTTGTGAGTTCGCCATAATCCTCTCTTTTCAGAGAGCCCTTAATAATTATTGGCAAGAAATTGGTTGAGGTGTAGCAAGCCGGATTCTCAACCAAGTTTTAGGAAACATTGGCCAAATGGCGGGCTCGAAGAGAATCAGCAGTCTTTCTTACACCCGTCAACGGATTTTTGCTCCGCAGAGAATCCGGGCAGAGCCACGGCTTTCTCGAAATAAAATTGGTTAAAGTGCGGCCAGCGGGATTTGAACCCGCGTTGCGAGCTTGGAAGGCTCGAATCCTACCAGGCTAGATGATAGCCGCGTTAAGCAAAATGTGGTACTTTGTGGCAGTTTTTAACATTATCCAAGAACCAACCAACTAGGTTGAGCGAAGCGAAATCCGCTCATCGGCACTGACCAAATTATAGCAGAATTTCAATATTCAGCCTATTCCTGAGGTTTTCAAATTTATTTTGGGCAGTCTCCGATAGCCTTCTTATAGTCAGCCGAGTTTCCGTTGAATTGACTGCTGCGAAGGCGATTGTTCTGAGGGGAAGGAAACTGAAGGAATCCCCTGCCCCAAGATGAACCCGAAGAAATTGGACAAAAGAGAGTTCTTCTGGAAGAACAAAACATTCAAGTATGAGGTCATCAAGATACTGCACACCATCCAAAATTTCGGACAGGCAACGACTTTCCGAATTTCTAATGCCGAAAAAGCAAAAGCGCTTCCAAAATTGGTTGACTTTCTCTCAATTGCCTACAACCAATCCAAATGGAAATCAGAATGTACATATCAGTAACGAAGGCGGTCAGTTGAGCAGAGAACGTCAGGCTTTCCCGGAGGTTCGTCTAAAAGGTCTTCGAGGGCCAATACAACGCGGTCCCAGAGTGGCTGAAGGAGAGACTGAAAAGTGCCTCAAGGGAAAGAAGGCTGAGAAATACCATATCAACTATGCATATTGCCAAGTGCTCGAAGGAATACGGACATAATTACGCAATAGTGTTTGCGAAAAATCTCCTAACCCATTCTCAGGACGTCCGCTCTCGAAACAATCCCCACAATTGATCCGTCCTTCTTCGAGGAGATCAGGACTGCTGAAAAATTCTCAAGAATCCCGAAAACCGCCTTTGTCGGGCTCCCTTCCGGGACGACGGGGAAAGGGGGAAGCATAACTTCCTCGACCTTCTTTCCATAGGCTGAGCCGAATCCGGCCTTTTCTATCTCGGCAATTATCGACTTTTCCGAGACGCTCCCTATTGCGATCCTTCCCCGGAAAACCGGGAGCTGTGACAGCCCCTGCCCCCTCATCAGGCGGGCCGCGTCAGACACTCTCGTCCCTTCCTCCACTTTCACTACATTCTTGGTCATTATTTTCTCAACAGTCCCTGTCTTGGCCTCTCTTTCAATGGTGGAAAAGAATCCGAATAGCCCCTTGACTGTCGAGTAGGAGGGGTCGCTCTCCCCTCGCTCAATTTTTGAGAGCGCGCCCTGGCTTATCCCCGCGACTCTGGAAAGGATGGCCTGGCTTATCATCAGGCTCCTTCTCCTTTCCCTGATTTCTGAGAGTTCCGGAAGTATCATTCTTTTAGTAATACTAATATTCTTTAAAGAATTATCGTTTCCAATTTAAACCGAAAGGCAATTTCCAGGAAAATGGCTGAGCGAAACATAATAGTGGAAGGCCTGCTTTCCGAGGAAATAGAGAACCTTCCGGTCGAAATTGTCGAACGGAAGGGCATAGGCCATCCAGATTCAATAATGGATGGGATGATGGAGGAGGTCTCGCGCGAACTCTCGAGGGAATACAAGAAAATGTTCTCAGGAGCAATCCTGCACCATAACACCGACAAAGGCCAGCTCTCAAGCGGGCGAGTTGAGCGCTCTTTCGGGGAGGGCAGGTTCCTAAAGCCGGTGAACATCATTCTCTCCGGCCAGGCGACTTTCGAGCACGAGGGAAAAAAAATCCCGGTCGACGAGATTGCAAGGAGGGCGGCAATGGGATATTTGAGGAAAGCTGTTCCCCTCCTAGCAATGGAAGAGCGGGTGGAAATAGAGTCAAAGATTGCCGAATGCTCGACTGACCTGACGAAGAACTACGAGATGGAGAAGGGAAGGCTCAAGGGAAAGGTCCCTAGAGCGAACGACACGAGCTTCGGAGTAGGCTTTTGGCCCCTGAGCGCCACTGAAAACCTAGTCAAGGAAATTGAGGAGAGGTTGAACTCGGAAGAATACAAGAGGAAAAACCCCGCGGTCGGAACGGACATAAAGGTGATGGGGCTCCGGGAAGGGCGGGAAATAACTCTCACGGTCGCAGTGGCAATAATAGCTTCAAGGGTGAAAAGCCTTGAAGAATACTCAAAAGTGAAGAAGACCCTCGAGAAGGACATTGCACTCTTCGCAAAAAAGGCGCTTTCGAAGAGGAAAGGATATTCCCTGAAGGAAATAAAGGTGAACACCGCGGACGGAGGGAAAGCTGACGGAAGCTATATCACGGTAACCGGGACATCCGCAGAAGGAGGGGACGCGGGCGCGGTCGGGAGAGGCAACAGGGTCAACGGCCTGATAACCCCGATGAGGCCAATGAGTCTTGAAGCAGCTGCCGGAAAGAACCCGGTCTCCCATGTCGGGAAAATATACAACCTCCTTGCGAACGAGATTGCCCGGGAAATTGTGTCAAAATCCGGAACTGTCCGAGAGTGCCATGTCAAAATACTCTCAAGAATAGGCACTCCGATAGACAGGCCCCTTGTCTGCGAAGTCCAGATAGCTTCCTCACAATTCGAGCGCGATTCAGCCCTGGCAAGAAAAGTTTCCGACAAGATGCTTTCCGATATTGTCTCTCTGCGCGAGAAAGTTCTCTCTGGGAAGCTAAAGGTATTCTAGGGAATGGCCGCCGAATTCTCGAGAATGTCCGAGGACCTCGGTGCAATACTCGGGCGGGTAAACTGTGGCGTCGTAACCTCAGGGAACAATGCAATAGTTATTGACACCGGAATTGACGAGGGTTTCGGAAGGAGGATTTCCGCAATCCTCTCTGAAAACTCACTTCGCTTGGTAGCAATTCTCAACACCCATGCGCATTCTGATCACTTCTCCGGGAACGCGATTCTTGTTGAGCGGACATCTGCCAAGGTGTTCTGCCCGAAAATAGAGTCAGACACACTCCGCAATCCAGAGCTCGAGGGATATGCTCTCTGGGGAATGGCGAAATCCCCGGCTGGAACGAAAAACAAGCACTTGATGGGCGTTCAGTCTCCGGTCGATTTCGAGATATCCAAGGAAGGACCTGTCCCGAACCTTCCGGAAGCGTTCTCAATAGAAGCAATCTCCCTTCCCGGGCACTCGTTCAACCAGATGGGCTATCTTTCCCGGGGAACCCTTTTTGCAGGCGACTCGATTTTCTCCGGAGAGACTCTTGAAAAACACAAGCTATTGTTCTGTTCGGACGTCGGTCAGGCAATCTCAACCCTGGAAAAAATAAAAGAGCTCCATTCGGAGGGAAAAATCACCCGAGTTGTCCCAGGCCACGGAAGCGTTTTTTCAGGGGAGGAAATCCCCGGGATATTGGAGAGGAACAAGTCAAAGTTATCTTCCGCGTCAGAGACTGTGCTCTCGTTCGCCTCCGCCTGCGCGGTTGAATATATGGTTTCCCGATATGCCGAGTCAATTGGTCAGTCTTTTGGCCTCACCCAGTATTTCCTTCACCTGACAATTTTCAAGGCGCATCTTTCCTATCTCGAAGAAACTGGAAAGGTCCGCTCAGAAATGAGGGAAAACCGGCTAATTTGGGACAAATGTTAAAACTCCGCTTCCAAATTCTTCTGAATGGTCGAAATTTCCGCAGTGAAAATAGAGAATCCCGAAGACAACCTCCACGAAATGATAATTGGCCAGGGGAATTTTTCAGTAAAGACAATTGACGACCTCTACACAATTGTCTATTCGGCAGTTCCCAAAGCCAAGTTCGGGATTGCAATGAACGAGGCAAAGCCGAAGCTGACAAGGGTCGTAGGGAACGATGAGACTGCAAAAGGCCTAGCAGCAAAGGCTGCCATTGCAATAGGGGCCGGGCATGTGTTCTGCATTTTCATGAAGGACGCATACCCAATACAAGTCGTCTCAGCAGTCCGCTCCCACCCTTGCGTTGCCGGCATCTATTGCGCAACAAGCAATCCCCTCGAGATAATTGTCGGGAAAACAACGTTCGGGAAATCGGTTCTGGGAGTTGTTGACGGCACTCCCGCGGAGCGGGCCGAAAACGTGGAAGAGGAAAAGGAGCGCCGCGAAATGGTGAGAAAGTTCGGATTCGTTCCCGAATAAAGGAGTTGAATGAAAAACGGCAATAAAGGGAATTGTGTTCGACCTGGACGGAGTGTACTTGCTGAAAGGCAAGGAAAGGTTCATTGAGAATCTCGGGAAGAAGTACGGGGTTTCGGTCGCGGATGCCCAAAGGGTTTTCCTGAAAAGCCCGGAGATGAACAAGCTCTACAAGGCCGGGAAAATGACTGGGGACGAGTTCTGGGAATATGCTGCAAAGGAATGGAAAATAAGGGCGACAAAGGACGAGCTAGTCGGTCTCCTTCTCTCGGGCTATGAAGTTAACAGAGAGGCGGAGAAGCTGACAAAGACACTGAAGACAGCAGGATACCGGCTCATTGTCTGCACGAACAACTTCAAGGAGAGGTTGGACGGCCTTGAGGGGAAATTCGCCCTATCAAAGACATTCGATACAATTGTGGCGTCCTATCAGCTGGGGTCGCTCAAGCCAGAAAAAGAGATTTTCCTAGAGCTAGCCAGAAGAGCAGAGCTCGCCCCCGGAGAGATTTTCATTTCTGACGACAACCACGGAAACGTTTCGGCGGCAAAAGCTCTCGGTTTCAGGGCATTTCTGTACGAGGATTTCGGGAAATTCCATTCAGACCTCAAAGCCTCAGGAATACGGCTCGCTCCCCTTTGAGATGAAAAAATGGCTCCCATAAAAATCCCGTTCCTCCGCCATTAAGCCGAAAATGGAAAAGGACAGGCATGCGAGCGAATTTGGCCATGATTATTCTGCGCGTCAATCTTTGGAAGCGCTTTTATCTTCGGGAAAGCTCTCGGGGGTCGGGAGAATAATCTCTTCCCCCGAAAAAAGGCGCTGTTGACTGCAAAAGAGATTTCTGATAGGCTTGAACTTCCCCCGGACGAGACTCCCCCGGCGTCAGAGATTGACGGGAGAAAGTCCGGGTTCATTGACTGAGGATATTTCGATGTTGTGTCGAGATATCTTTCAGAGGACGCCTCGGAAGCCTCGGAAATCTGGGAGTCAATTCCCTCAGCAAGGAATCGGGCAAGGCAATTGGTTGCCCTTCTTTCCGGAAAGAATGAGAAGACTTTGCTCGTTGTCACGCAAGGAATGTTCCTTTCAATAATGCTTTCCAAGGCGAAAGGCACTGATGCGTCCGAAGAATTGAAAAAAATCAGGACAGGCGCGCTGATTGAGATGGAGTTTTCAGAACTTGAAAGATCTTGGAGGTCCGATTCCTAAAGCCACCAACGCCGGCACAAAGACCGGCATCGAATCAATCCCGGATAACGAACTTGAACCTTTTGCCTCCCCAACCCGTGGGGCTCCACCCCCCAGTTTTAGGGTAATCCTACCCCCCCAAAAAGCCAATCCATCGGATTGGCGGTTTCCCTTTTCAAATCTTTACGGGCAAACTCAATCCCGGATAACGAACTTGAACCTTTTGTTCCTCTTTCCCTTGCTCTCATATCCGGTGAATTCAAGGGACGAGCCTATTTTCCCAAGAGAGGGGACATGGCATCCTCCGTCCGGCTGGGCGTCCAAGCCGACAATCTCAACAATCCTGTATTTCGGGAGGTCGAGTATCCCCTTTGCAAGCTTGACGAACTCCGGATTTTCCACAACCTCCTCTCTTGAGAGCTCGTAGATTCTGACTGGAAGGTCTTTTCTGATAAACTCGTTCGCTTCATCAATTACTTTCTGCACATTCTCCCTGGAGAATCCTTCCCAGTCAACGTCAATCCTCCCACCGGAAACATCCATCTGGTTTCCAGTTACCAGTATTCCGTGCTTTGTTGTCAGCATCCCAGTTATCAGGTGGGCGGCGGTGTGGTATTTAGAGAGGATTTCCCTTCTCCCCCAGTCTATTTTCCCGAGAATTTCCTCTCCAACCAAAAGGCCGGCCCTATCAACTTCATGGACAACTGTCAATCCGTTCTTCTTTGCTCCCAGAACCTTGAATTCCTCCCCGCCCCGCCAGAGAGTTCCTGTGTCAGTCGCAATCCCTCCAGATGCCGGATAGAAAGCGGTCCTGTCAAGGATTATTTTCGTTCCGCCATCAAGAACTTCGACTATTTTCCCAGAGAATTCCCGCATTGACATGTCCTTTTGGTACAATAGTTCAGTTTCCATTCCTTTCCTCTCCTCACTTGCCGGGTCTCTTTATCACAATCTCCTCTTCCGGGCTTACTTTTCAATGTTCGCGACTATTTTTTCGGCAACATCTTTCGGGTCCATGAAATATCCATAGCTTGAAGGATTCCTGTCCTCTTTTGAGAAAATTCCCGCCTTCACTCCCCCTAGATATACGCAGATTATTTTGACTCCTGTTCCTGAAAGCTCCCTTCTCACGGCATCAGAGAGCCCTTTTGCAGTGAACTTGCTGGCAACATAGGGCGCCTGGTTAGGCTTGCCATCAAGAGCGCTTGTCGAGAGGACATTCACTATTGTCCCAGAATTCCTCTCTTTCATTCCCGGAAGAGCCAATTTTAATGTCCTTGCAAGGGAGAAGAAGTTGACCTCAAACATCCGCCGGGTGTCAGAATTGTCCGAATTCTCGAATGCTCCGGTCTTCGCCCAGATTCCGGCATTGTTGACAAGGACGTCGATTTTCCCGATTTCCACAAGAGCGGTTTTGACGTCCTCTTCCTTTGTTATGTCACACTTTATCGGAATTGCCGGAAATTCTTTCGAGGCAAGTTCAAGCTCAGGCAGGCTTCTTGCAAGGATTTTGACAACAGCTCCTTTCTCCGAGAGCGACCTGGCAATCTCCTTCCCCGGGCCCCTTCCTCCGCCGATAACGACCGCGGTTTTTCCGGATAGTTCCATTTCAGACGGGGAAATCAGGATCCAGAATAAAACCCTTATCCTTGTCCAGAGGAATCAGCCGAGATATCCGAACTGCAATTTGTTTTCTTTACGCCAGTCAACGGATTTTTCTTTTTTGAAAAGAAAAATTGGCGAG
>JBBIPP010000008.1:0-72012 GCA_037442745.1 archaeon | reverse complement strand
TAAAGGCAGTCATTGCGGCAAACGAACAGGGTTTTGTTGTCGGGGCAACGTTCGTCAAGCTCCTTGCTTTCAACTTCGAGAATGTCAGGATTGCGGATTTTTCGCTAATCTTTGTCAAGGGTTTCAACAGACCCAAGAAATGTCCAAAAAATATATTGAAAAAGAAAAAAAATACTGACGAGAAAGAACCCGTTTAATAAGGGTTAATGTGCTTGCCGTTCCTTCCTTTTGTTTTGGGAGGTATTGGCGCATTGTCGAACGTGGGTCCGTTCTCTTTATAGTAACGGTTTTCAGCACCTTTTCCTCCGAATGGCATTGCAAGAAACCCCGAAGTTAATGCGCAGTTGCATGGACTGCGCAAGAGTTCCGGATTGCTGCATCAGCAAGCTCATTCAGACCTTCTCCGCTTCCTGGATTGTATATGTTCATTCCATACGCAATTGCTTTTGCAATATATGGCGATGCTTCAACCAATGCACCAACAACTACGCCCGCCTTTACCGATCCTTTCAGATATGTCAAGTTTCCCATTTTTCTTTTTTCATTCTCCTTTGTTTTTGTTTTGCTGTAAAAACACTCTTAGACCTTTCTCCTTTATATACTTTACTACTAAATAGTAAATAAGATATCTTTTAGGGAAGGTATGACCTCAATTAAGTATCAAAACGCTCCAATTGCCAATAAATACAACCTTTTCCAAGTTCAATTGAATGGCAAAAACTCCGTTAATTAAGAAAATTTTCGCAAGGCAGATTATTGATTCAAGGGGATTTCCGACAGTTGAAGCTGATCTCTGGCTAACTGACGGCTCATTCGGACGTGCTGCAATTCCCTCCGGAGCCTCAACCGGAGCCTCTGAAGCTGTTGAACTTCGGGACGGAGGAAATGAATGGGCTGGAAAGGGTGTGCTTAAAGCAGTCAATAATGTAAACTGGAAAATTGCGAACAAACTGAAGAAATTCCCGGCAGACCAGTTGAAAGTTGATGCCGAATTGGTCGGACTTGACGGGACGCCGAACAAGGCAAAGCTCGGAGCGAACGCAACCCTTGCGGTTTCCCTCGCTCTCTCGAGAGCCTTGGCCGGAAAGCAGGAGCTCCATTCCTATCTTGGCAAGGGAAAAAGGATTCCGACCCCAATGTTCAACGTAATCAATGGGGGAAAACACGCAGGGGGCAATCTGGCAGTCCAGGAATTCATGCTAGTTCCAATTGGGGTCAGGGGATTCTCCGATAAGCTCCGGGCGGGCGTCGAAATTTATCAGGCCCTGAAGAAGAAACTGAGGGACAAGTACGGAGTCTCTGCAATCAATGTCGGGGACGAGGGAGGGTTCGCGCCACCGATTGACAATACCGGGGATGCTGTGAACATTCTCCTTTCGGCAATTGATTCATCCGGCTATTCCGGAAAAGTCAGCCTTTCCCTAGATTCCGCTGCAACGAGTTTCTATTCGGAGGGGAAATACTCAATTGACGGAAAAACTCTTTCGCCTGAAGAAATGGTTGGCTATTATCTTGATCTCTCAAAGGAGTTCCCGCAGTTCTATTCGTTCGAAGACCCTCTAGACGAGAACGATTTCGACGGTTTCGCATCCCTCCTGAAGGAGCTTCCGGCGGGAAAAATCGTTATCGGAGACGACCTCTACACAACAAATGTCGAGAGAATGAAAACAGGGATTTCGAAGAAATCAACGAACGGCCTCCTGCTGAAAGTTAACCAGATAGGAACTTTGACTGAGGCAATTTCAGCGTTCAAGCTGGCGAAGAAGAGCAAGTGGATTGTCGCAGTCTCCCATCGGAGCGGGGAAACAACTGACGACTATATTGCGGATTTGGCAGTTGCCTTGGGAGCTGAATTCCTGAAAGCGGGAGCTCCCTGCAGAGGGGAGAGATTGGCGAAATACAACCGGCTTCTCCGGATTGATGAGACTCTCTAGGGAGAGTCCGGGCCGTATCTGCTGTGCATTCAGCCGATAAAGTGGTTGTGCGCGAGCGCCTCTTCCCAATATTTCCGGTTCGAAGCGAGCATTTCCCGGAAAGGCTTTCCAATTCCAGATTCTGGAGTTTCCCCCGTTTTCAGATATCTGGAGACTGCGTTTCCCATCTCGACAACATCCTTAATTGCGGAATCCTTCGGATTCTTGAGGCCAAAAAGCCCCTTGGCATTAGGGTAATATTGCTTTGAAATCTTGACATATAGGCGCGACGGGGCGTCCTCATTGTCGAACGAGATTTCAACCCCTCCAAATTTCTTCCCAAGAAGCTTCTGACACCTCTCGCTCACCAGTATCTGGGCTCTCTCAAGAACGGAATCGTATCGGTCCTTTTCTTCGGGAAGCTCAAAAGCAAGGGACGTGTCAATTCTCTGGGGGCGCTTCATTTCAACGTAAATTTCCCTTCTTGTAGGTCTTCTCGGGCTGGGGCCTGCTTTCCTCAATTCTGGCGGCTGTGGCAAGCATTGAGAGAGTCTAAGTCATTCCTTTCCCGGCAAAATCCTTCATCTGGACTTGAAGAAATCTCCCCTAGTCGTGAAAATATTTTTCAGGATATTTACAGTCTTCAGTCTCAAAAAGCGTATTCATTTTTCCAACAATTCCGGATTGATAGCGCTCTCCCCTAAATATGGCTGCTTGTTTGCTCCATTTTCCGGCTAAATTCTCAATTGCTCGAGCCTTCCGTCCCTCTTCAGAAAATGTTTCGGCGGAACATCAATGTCAACCAAGCTTGCCGAATCTGTCCAGGAGTTTGGTCCAATTGTTCTTCCGGGATAAATTGAGCAGTGTATTCCAGTTTTTGAGTTGTCCCCGATGAATGCCCCGATTTTTTTTCTTCCGGAATTGACCCGCTTGCCGTTCAGGTTGACTGAAATGGTCCCATTGTCGTGCCGGAGGTTTGCAGTTATTGTCCCTGCCCCGAAATTGCATCCGGTCCCGACAACAGAGTCCGCGCAGTAGGAGAGGTGTGAGATGTTCGTATCCCCGAAAAATGTGGAGTTCTTTATCTCAACTGCGTTCCCGACCTTTGTCTTTCTCCCGAGAACTGTCCCCGGCCGGATAAGGCAGTTGGGACCAATTGTGCAGTCTTCTCCGATGAAAACCGGTCCCTCAATATATGCGCCGGCTTTCACAGCCGAATTCTTGCCTACAAAAACAACCCCTTTCAGAGTGGCTCCTTTTTCAATTTCGGCTGTCGAATGTATTTTCCCCTTTTTCTCAAAGGACAATAGCTTCGAATTAAGGTCAAGTATGTCCCAAGGACTCCCTAGATCAGTCCAGTAGGAGAGTTCGAAGAATTCGAGTGCATCCCTTCCTGCGAGGATTTTCAGCACATCTGTTATCTCATACTCCCCTCTCGGGGACTTTTCCAGCTTCTCCGCAAGGGAAAAGCAGGACTGGTCGAAGAGATATAGGGATGAGTTCGCGAAATGTGTCGGGGGATTTTCTGGCTTTTCGGCAACCTTGACAATTTTCTTCCCTTGGAGGGAGAAGACGCCGAACATTCTCGGATCCTCGACCCGAATTCCTCCGGCAAGATAATTCTCAGTTTTTTCCCCGGCTGAAACGAGTTTCTGGAGATCTCCAACAGAATAGTAATTGTCAGCGCACATGCAGAGGAAACGCTCGTCTTTGACGAACTTCCCGGCAAGGGAGAAGGCGTGACCGGTCCCAAGGGGCGAGTCCTGTGTAATGAAAACAGGCTTTATTCCGAGCCTTGAGCACCAGGCTTTGGCAATCGGGATCAGCTTCTCCTCAAGGTAACCGGTAACGAATATTGCTTTCGTTATTCCCGCAATTGAGAGGTTCTCGAGAATATGGCTGATAAACGGCCTGTCGAGTATCGGGATTATCGGCTTTGGCCGGGTGAAAGTCAGGGGCCTTAGCCTTGTCCCCTCTCCTGCGCCAAGAAGGATTGCAGTCTTTATTTTTCCGGGCATATTTTCCAGCTACTCCAAAAGCTTCCGCGCTTTTTCCAGCAGGGCGAGGGCCTTCTCCTCGCTTTCGGCTTCGACAGTAATCCGCACAAGGGGCTCCGTTCCGGACGGCCTAATCAAAAACCAGCTTCCGGGGAAATCCGCCCTTATTCCGTCGGAAAAGTTCGCTTTCCATGCAGGGTCAATTCTTTCCCGCGCACTTGCAAGAATCTCCGATTTTCTCTCGTTTGGAACCGCTATCTTGTCCCTTTTGATGAAATTCTCCGGTATCTCCTTTGCCAGTTTCTCCAGGGGCCCGTTTTCGGAGACCATTTGGAGGAGTTTCACTGAGGAATATATCCCGTCCGGGCAGAGGTGGAGAGATGGCCAGACATATACCCCGCTGCAGCTTTCCCCCCCGAAGGAATAGTTGTTCAGGTTCCTTTTCAGTTCATAAGAGACATTGACATCGCCAACGGGAACTCTTGTTACATTGCAGACGGAATCGAGGATTGACGAGCCGTCAATAACATCGACAATATTCGCTCCGGGGTAAAAGTGGCTCGAAAAGAGGTAGAGAAGCTTGTCCGGGGCAATCGGGCCATCTTTCGAGACTGCGAACAAGCGGTCTGCGTCCCCGTCGTAAATTATCCCTAGGTCTGAGCCTGTCTCCCCGATTATCTTGAGAGTTGTGTCAATGTCAGCAATCCTGTTCCAGTCCCCGAGAGTCGGGTCGGGCTTGCTTTTCGGGTTCGGGACATATTCCCCGTCTGTTCGCTCGAAAATTGGGTGCACAACGCAGCCGAGCTTGTCAAACAGCGGAAGCGCTGTCGCTGTCGCTGCGCCTCCGTTGAGGTTGAGGACAATTTTCATTCCGGCGAATTTCCCCGCGAATTCAGAGAGAATTTTGTCATTGTGGGCAAATTTCGTTATTTCTGATGACTTTACCCTCCCCATTATTGCCGGCGAGTATTCGAGGAGCTTTTCGATTTCGAGCTCCTGGGCTTTCGAGAAAGCGCTTCCGTCCGGATTGAAGAACTTGAACCCGTTGTACTGGGGCGGGTTGTGGCTGGCAGTCACAATTACCGCGCATTCGGCTGAAAGCGTTTTTCCGGCGAACACTGCCGCGGGAGTCGGGGCAACCCCGATGTCAATTACTTCCGCTCCAATCATTGCAGCGGCTTTTCCGAATCCCTCGGAGAGGACTGGCCCGGATGATCGGTGGTCTCTTGCAACAATTATTTTTTTGTATTTCTTGGCAGTTGCCACGCCCAGCTTCCTTGCGAGGTCGAGCGTTATTTCCGAATCAATTAATCCCCTGATTCCAGATGTTCCGAATAGTCCCATTTTCCAGATCAATTCCCAATTTCCCTGTCTTCGGCGAGCTTTTTCCCTATTATCTCCGCTAGTTCCTCTATTTTCACCCGTTCCTGTGCCATTGAGTTCCTCTCGCGCATGGTAGCTGTCCCGTTCTCAAGGCTTTCATAGTCAACTGTTATTGCAAAAGGGCAGCCGATTTCGTCCGCGCGGGCATACCTTTTCCCGATTGAGCCAGTCTCGTCATAGAGGCAGTCAATTCCCTTTGCTGAGAGGGTTTTCCATATTTTCTTTCCGAGAGAGTCTAGGCCGTCCCTTTTCATCAGGGGAAAAATGTGCGCCGAATACGGAGCAATTGAAAATGGAATGTCTAGCCACGCCCAGTCCCGGCCCTCTCCTTTTTGCCTGTATCCGGCTTCAAGGGCGCAGTAGAACATTCTCTGCAAACCCCAGGACGGCTCAATTACATGGGGAACGATTTTCCTCCCATCAGGAAGGGTTACTGAAAAGTCTTTTCCGGAATTCTTTATGTGGGTGGAGAGGTCATAATCAGTCCTGTACGCATTCCCTATTGTCTCCTTCCAGCCGTAAAGGGTCTTCACTTCCATGTCAATGTTCCCCTTGGAATAGAAAGGAGTCTCCGCTTTCGGGAGGAACTTGAAGCGGATTCCCTCCGCCGGAATCCCGAGAATGCGCGAGTAGAATATCTGCTCCTTTCCAATCCAGTATGCGAGGTGCTTTGCCGGAACTTTCCCCTCAGAAAACAGGGATTCAACAGTCGCCTTTTCTGAGACATCGTCTTTCACGAACTCGACAACAGTCCCCTTTATCCCGTCCCAGTCGCCAATCCCGTCGTCCAGCTTTTCCGGGTCGAGGAAAATCTCGATTTCCAATTGCTCGAACTCACGCATCCGTATCATTCCCTGCCTAGGGGAAATTTCGTTCCTGAACGCTTTTCCGGCCTGAGCAACTCCCATCGGGAGCTTCTCCCGCGTTGCCCGAAAAACCCTCGGGAAGTTTATGAAAATGCTCTGGGCAGTCTCCGGCCGAAGATAGCTCTCAATTGCCCTCTTTCCAGCTCCAACCGAAATCCCAAACATCATCTGGAATGAGTTGACTGCCCCTGACAGGCGCTCTCCGCAGGCAGGGCAGGATATTTTCTCGTCTGAAAAGAATTTCCCGATTTCCTCGTTCGCCAGCCCCTCGACATATTTCCCGAGCTTCTCCTCAACCAGATGGTCTGCCCGGAAGGCTTCTCCGCATTTCTCGCACTTGACAACGGGGTCAACGAAACTCTTCAGATGGCCGGAGGCTTCGACAACCTCCTTTCTAACAACAGAAGAGCCGTCAATCTCGAAGAACCCCTCCCTTCGGACTGCCCAGTCCCGCCAGTTCTCGAGGAGCTTCCTTTTCACGAGGGAGCCCAAGGGGCCGAAATCGTAAAAGCCGGAGAGCCCCCCATATATCTCGCTTGAGGGGATTATGAACCCCCTTCTTACGAGAAGGTCGAAGAAATCCTCCTTTGTCCTTTTGGGAAGTTCCTTCTCAGGGATTCTTTGAGCGTCCATTCCCGGGAAATCCCAAGATATGTTTAAAAGTGTTTTCGGCAATCAAGCCAGACTCTTGAAATGGATGCTGTCTTGGGGGGGATCTTGGGCTCCCTCTTTGGCTTTCTCTTTGGGCTCTTTCTTCCGGGAATTCACCAGAATTCTCTCGCAATAATCCTCTTTCCCTTGGGTCCTCTCGGAATTCTCCTCGGGCTTTTCTCCCAGTTCTTTGGGGCAATAATCCCATCAGTTGTTCTCGGGGCATCTTCTGGGGAAATCTCCTCCCTTCCGGGAAAACGGCTCTTTTCAGAGGGCAGGGGAGAAAGGGCAATTCTTGTTTCCGGCTATTCCCTCGTAATTTCATCCGGGCTTTTTCTCCTCCTCCTTCCGGCAGTCCTCCTCTTCCTGCCGGAAAGGATTAATCCAATTGTTTCAATTGCCCTCCTCTCTTTCTTCTCTGCGCTTTTGATATTGTACGAGAAAAGGCGCCTTTTTGCTGGTGTTTTTTTCTCTCTTGCGGGCGTTCTCGGGCTCCTCTTCATTTCGGAGGAATCCCTTTTCCCGGCATTCTCCGGCTTCTTCGGGGGAGCTCCGATTGTCGCGGCAATCCTTTTCTCGGGCAAATCCGTCAAGAAATTGAAATCCGGGCGCTCCGGAAAATCCCCGGAAATCGGCTCCCTTATTTTCCCTTGCTTTCTCGGGTCAATTGCCGGATTTTTCGTCGGAACCTTTCCGGCGTTGACAGTCTCGGTTGTGGCATCAGTCTTCTCCGGGCTTTTCCGGGAGAACGATTCGGAGAGCTTCCTCTCCCTTGCAGTCTCCGGCGGAATCTCGACATTCCTCTTTTCCCTCTCCTCATTCTCCCTTCTCGGACTTGAGCGTAGCGGGTCAATCTCGACACTCCTTGAGGCAGGCTTTTCAAGGGAAATCGGTCCGGGAACTGTTGTAGCCTCCCTCCTTACTGTCGCCCTCTCCTTCCTCGCGCTTGTCCTGCTGTCAAAACCGCTCATGGAATTGTTTTCCTGCGGAAAACTGAGCCTTCGGGCATTTGAGGAAATTTCCCTTTTGATTCTCTTCGGCCTTGTCGGATTTCTCTCTGGCCCGTCCGGGCTCGCATTATTCGTTCTTGCAACTGCTATTTCTGTCCTCGCAGGATGGCTCGGCATTGGAAAGAGGGTTTTCGCCGCGTTTGTAATTGTCCCGGCAATCTACAGGCTTGTTTTTTGAACAATTGATTTATATCAAGAAAGGTGGATTGCTGGGCAATGGCTGATGAAACTGGTTCAGATCATCTAAAAAAATTGGGTGAAAGCAGGAAGAAAATATCAGAGTTCTTCGAATCCGAAAGAAAAAGGCTACGGGAAAAGGCCGGAGAGGGGAATTCCCTCTTCAACATAAATTTCACGCTAAGGAACAGGAACATTCTAGGAATAGTTAACTCAATACAGTTGGAGTGTATGGAAATGTCGCAGGACACTTCAATTCCTCCTGAAAAGATAATTGACTGGGCAAAAAGGCAGATTGCAAAGGAAGAGGAGGAATAGGGAATGGCTTTCGAGGTAATCCCGCTCCCGAGCACGGGAATCTCCTGCAACTCGTATCTCGTTTTGGACGAGCCAATTAGGATACTGATAGACCCCGGATGTGATGAGAGGATACTCGGGGTTCTCAGAAGGCTGGGAATTGCCCCGGAAACAATCCGCCTGATAATAAACACCCACTGCCACTATGACCACATTGTCTCAAACGAGCTCTTCACTGAAGCCAGGGTCTGTATGCACGGGAAAGACGCTGTCCATGTCGAGGAAATGAACGACGGAGTCACTCTTGCGAGGATGGCAAAAAAGGAGATTCTTCCGAAAATCGACCACAAGCTAAAGGACGGCGAAACTATTGAGACGAGGAACGGAAAGCTCGCAATAATACACACTCCCGGACATACTGCCGGCTCTGTCTGCATCCTCTCATCGACCGGAATACTCTTTTCAGGGGACACTGTATTCGCAGATTCGGTCGGGAGATACGACTTTCCGACAGGGGATAAAGAAGCCCTGAAAAAGTCTCTTCAACTACTCTCAATAAAGAGGTTCGACCACATTTTCCCGGGCCACGGAGGACCGACTACAAAGGACAAGATAAAGACAATTCTTGAGGACGGGGTAATCGATTCACTGGCGAAAGCTCCATGAAATTGGAAAAATAAGATTCTAGGGGAATGTAAAGCCAGCCTAGATTGTCATAATGTTTTCGGGATTAATCCCTGCCTCGGGGGAAGAACGGCTTCCGCCCTTCAAGGCAGGGGCAAAGAAATCCCTTTTTGTTCTATTGGGCCAGCCAGCCTTAGATAAGGGCCGAGAGCGCAATCGAGATTCCGGAGATTCCCGCCTGCACAACGAACGCGACCGATATAAGGACTCCGCCCATGAGAATTGCAACTGCCACGTTCCCCTTTTTGAGCTCCTTCATTTCGTCAATGTCGGTTGTTATTGCGTCAAGAACCCTTATGCAGAGGTATACTGAGAGAACTGCAGATACGAGGCCGATTGCAAGCTGGACTAGCCCCATCAGGAGGGCGAGGGGTATCTGGGCCAAGGTCTTCCCAACAATTGCGGAGGAGACTCCCGCAACTCCTGATTGCACAACTGTCGCAATTGAAAAAATTACCGCGGTAATAAGAATTCCTACGGCGAGGTTACCTTTCTTGATTTCCTTCATCTCGTCAATTCCGACAGTCATTTTGTCGAAAGCCTTTATTCCGATGTAAACTGATGCCAGGGACAAAACAAGCCCGAAAACGAACTGTCCGAGGGCAATTGCCAGTCCGACCAAAAATCCTACAAGTGTTGTTTCCATTGAATGCAACTGGAAAAAGTTGCTTATAAAATTTGTCTCAATAAAAAGGGTTTTAATACAGCTTCTTGGGGAATCTCAATGTAAATGGGTCTCTTGGAAAAGCGGTCTGCCGCAGTCTGCCTCTTTTTGTTAGTCATTCTCCTTCCCTTGCAGGCGTTCTCCTTTTCCGGCGGGAATTCTTCAGAAATCGCTGTGCCCGCAGTATCATCGAACGGCTCCGGAGTAATTACTGCAGTCATTGTCGAGAGCTTCCCTGGGACCGGAAGGACCTTGATATCAACTGAACCATTCATAGGGATTGACACCCAGAATTCCGAGAGAATATCGCGGGAGGTTGCAGAAAAGCTCCTATCTTTCGACCTCTCGGGAACAGACATTGTCCTGACAGTAAAGTCCGATTCCGGGACTGTTGACGGCCCCTCCGCCGGCGCAGCATTTGCGCTTGCGATTGTCTCCGCAGTCTCCGGAATTGAAATCAACTCGTCAGTAGCAATTACTGGGACGCTAGAGTCGGACGGAGCAATTGGCCCTGTTGGGGGGATTCTTGAAAAGGCCCGGGCGGCAAAGTCCGCGGGAGCAAAAGTCTTCTTAATCCCGAAAGGCACGAGATACCAGACTTATTTTGAGACAAGGAAACTCCCTGAGAAAGGGGGGGTTGTTATTGAAGAGGAGAGGACAATACGAACTGATGTTGTCTCTTACGGGGCTTCCGACCTAGGCCTCTTGGTAATTGAAATATCGAATATTAACGAGGCAATCCCGTTCGTCCTCCCGGGTTTCTCCGGAAGGATTGGCGGAAGCCAGATTGAGGAAATACCCCTCCTTCCGGAGAAGTATTTTCCTTCATTGGAAGGAGCGCTTCGGGATATTTCGAGTAGGGGGATTTTGCGGGCCCGCCTTCTTTCTGGGAATTCGACTGCTGTGGAGGGGTTGGCTCGGGCGGAAGAGTTCCACGGAATTAACTATTTCTACACTGCTGCAAACGAGGCGTTCCTGGTATCAGTCAATTCAAAGCTTTCCTGGCCAATTGAGAGCCTGAAGGAAGAGTTCTTCAGGAAGCGTTCCGAGGTCGAGCCTTTGGTTGTCTCTGCGAATTCGAGCGGAAAAATCCCTGTGGAAAAAATGCCACTTTTGGGCTCGGCATTCCAGAGATATTCCTGGGCGCTAAGCTATTTCGAGGAGAATCCGGACGACCCTTACGTCCTCTCCTCAGGAATCGAGTGGCTCGATGCCTCGAGGGAAATGCTCTCGGTTGTTCCGAATGAAACTGGGGGAATTGAAATACCGAACAGCTCCCTGAAGAACAAGGCAGAGAAAGCGATTGAGGCCGCATATTTAGACCTGGCATCGGCGAAAAGCCTCGGAGCGGACGCCTATCTTGCGGAGAGGTCCCTCATTTTGGCAACTGGAGCCTTCAAGAGAGGGCTCTATCTTGCCTCAATCCTCGATTCTGCGGATTCTTCCGCATATTCCCAGTCGGAAAGCTTCTCTGGGACCCTTGCCGAAACAATTGGCAAGGCAAAGGAGATTTTTCCGGACAATTCGTCCGGGCTCTCCTGGAAAAACCCCTGGGCGCTCAACTATTGGAAGCATTCGAAATACCTCTCCCACAAGGCGAGTATCCTGAACTCGAAGACGGACGCCCGCTCCTCCCTTTTCCTAGCAATAAGGGCTTTTGAAACAGAGACTGCATTCAATTCATTCCCTAAAAAAGCGGAAGAAAAATCCCCATCGTTTGTCCTTCCTGCGCCAATCTTCTCTTCTGGGGAAGACGGAAATGCCAATGCAACCAATCTCGTCTTGGTAGCGAGCCTCCTCCTCTCACTACTTTCCGCCGGATTTTCCCTATATGCTTTAATAGTTGCAAAGGGGGTTTCCGCCAGAACAGATGGGAAAGAAAAGGCCTCCTATGGGGAAAAATCGTGGAAAACCCCTAGGAAAAAATAGGGGGAAGAAAGCCCTAATCCTGATAACCGGTTCTGTCGGAACGGGCAAGTCCTCGGTCTCCAAAGCGCTTGCAAAATTGATTTCCCATAAACCGGTTGAAGTCGGAAAAATAGTAGTTCGGAACAAGAAAACGCTCTCCTCCGGATTCGACAAGGAGAGGAATTCCGCAATAACAGACATCAAGAAAACCCGGGAGTATCTGAAAAAGAAAGGCCTGCTTTCAAAAGGCCATATTGTAGAGAGCCACTATTCCCACGAATTGGCGGACAGACCTGATTGGGTCTTTGTTCTCAGGTGCGAGCCAAAAG
Organism: archaeon; assembly: GCA_037442745.1. Lineage (GTDB taxonomy): Archaea > SpSt-1190 > SpSt-1190 > DYHY01 > DYHY01 > JBBIPP01. The sequence goes on along the minus strand of JBBIPP010000008.1, from coordinate 60,133 downwards.
AATTGGACAGGCGCCTGATGAAAAGGGAATATAGCGAAAAGAAGAGAGCGGAAAACATTGTTGCCGAAATCCTCGATTCATGCCTGATAGAATCCGAAGAAAAGTTCGGAAAGGGAAAAGTTGTCGAGGTTGATACTACCGGGAAAACCCCCTCTGCAGTTGCCGGAGAAATTGCCCTTTTCCTGGATGCCGGAGTTGTCCCTAAAAGGGGCGCAGTCGATTATATTGAGAAATATCTCGGGAAGGGGTTTGATTCGAAAAAGCTCTCCTTCAAGCTCAAGCCTTAGAAGCTTTCTGGAAAATCTTGCACGCCAGAATGTGGCTGCACTCCTTGTCCGGATAAAGAGAAATGTACTTGCAGTCGCAGTTCCATTTCTGCTTTCCTAGCTCGAATGACACTTGGCGCGTTCCTGTTTCGCCTTCAACCGAAAAGTAAATCCTGCGCCCGCCCGCCCCGAGGCTTTTCACCTTCCCATCTGAAAAGAGCTTTTCCGCCTTTTTTTCAGTGAGGTTTGAAGAAGCTTCCTTCTTCCGGGAAGGCATTTCTCAAAAAAACAACTATTCCACAAGTATACCGTTGACAACGCCGTCTTGGCCGGGCCTGCTAGTAACTTTGGCTTTTCCTAGCTCGGTCGATATTACGCAACCCCTGGTGACAATTATTCGTCTCACATAGTGCGGGTTGTCCGCGTGTTCGAGGACGCCTGTTATCTTTGTCCTGATTATTTTTCCGCCCTTGTCCCGGACGTTTGCGAATTCTGCCCCGAGCAGGTTCTTCTTCATTTTTCCTCCCCGTGTCCTTATTGTCACAGCCCGGTTTTTCCCGAGTTTCGTCTCAATCCAGTTCCCGCCAATTTCGTACTTTTTCTTCTTGTGCCCGGGCCTTCTCATCCCGGTAGTTTTTTTGACCATGCTCTTTGCGTGATACTGCGCCATCGGAGACAAGCCCGGAAATGAGGTTTTTAAAGTTAGGGGTTGGCTCTTCTTTCGGAAACGCTTATAAAACGGATGTTTGGGAGCCGTTCCGATAAAAAATGGCGCTAGGACAGGGAAATTCGCATTCTTCCTCTCTTGAGAGGCCCTTGGACGCACTGAGCGAAGCAAGGGGGAAACGGGTATTTGTGGAACTAAAGGACGGGAATTCCTTTGTCGGAATACTCCGGACGTTTGACATCCACATAAACACGGTCCTAGACGAGGCGTCCGAGATTAGGAACGGCGAGCTTAAAAGAAAGCTAGGCCGGGTAGTTATCAGGGGAGACAACATTACAATAATTTCACCGGAGGAATGAGACTGAATGGGAAAAGGAACACCAAGCATGGGGCGAAGGCAGAAAACCCTTCACCTGAGATGCAGAAGATGCGGGCGGGCGACATACCACAAGAAAAAGAAGGTATGCTCATCCTGCGGATTCGGAAAGACTGCCACAATTAGGAACTATTCCTGGCAGAAGAAGAAGATAAAGTCAAGGGAAACGCGGTAAATACTGCGCGAGCGTCAATCCCTTGATTGAGGGGCTCCCCTCCAAAATGCTAGAGCGGGGGGCTCCCGAAAAACGGGCCGGTAGCTCAGCATGGTTAGAGCAAAAGACTCTTAATCTTTGGGTCGTGGGTTCAAATCCCACCCGGCCCACCACCAGTTTTATTGGGCCTCGGATTTCGCCGATTTCCGATGCTCAACCACCCGGCCCACCACCAGTTTTATTGGGCCTCGGATTTCGCCGATTTCCGATGCTCAACCACCCGGCCCACCACAAACTTTACAGGAATGCGGTCTGAGGATTTTAAACCTCTCTCTTTCTGCAGACAGTTTCCGTATGAGAAAGCTCACAATCTCCCGGAGCGCCTATCTCTACACTTTTTACTCGACAGTTTCAATGAGCCTTATTTTGATTGTCCCGCTCTATCTCGTCTCAATAGGAATATCCATTTCCGTAATAGTCTTCATTCTCGCCTTGACTCCTGTCTCTTTTGCGTTCCTCCGGCTCTTCCTTGCTGGAATTGTGGCGGATTTCCTTGGCTTTGGGGCGTTATTTCTCCTGATAATTGCGACTCATCTTGCATATGTTTTCATTAACGGCGCTCTTTTGACTGAAAAGGTCAGTGTTCAAAAGACTTAAAAGAATGGAAAAAATCCCCCTTGCTAATTACCTTGGCTGGTAGTTCAGTGGTATCCGTGCGAGCACGGACTTTGCCCAAGGCTCAGGAATGCTAATATAAACCCACTGAACTGGGCTTGTCCGTTCGCCTGCGAACGGACTATTTGATGAAACTTTCGTAAAGTTTCTGGGCTGGTAGTTCAGTGGTAGAATGCGGCATTGGCATTGCTGAGGTCACGGGTTCGACTCCCGTCCAGTCCACCAGTTTCCGAGGGACAATGTTAATTTCGGAAATTCTTTAACTGGCCTTGAACTTTTGAAAATAAAATGCCATCTGAATACAGCAAGCGAACGATCGTCTCAATAGCTAAACGCATGCAATCCCTCCACTCCGGGGAATCCTCCGGCCACGACTGGTGGCACACATATCGCGTCTGGGGGCTTGCGAGAAGAATCGCCCGCTCAGAGAAAAAAGCGGCTCCGGATTTCTATGTTATCGAATTGGCCGCCCTCCTCCACGACATTGCCGATTACAAGTTCAACGAGGGAGACGAAACGCTCGGGCCGAAGAGGGCTGACGACTTGCTGCGGGAATTCTCGGTTCCTGAAGGGACTCGGAAAGCCGTCTCGAAAATAATTTCAGAAATGAATTTCCCGGGAACAAAAGGCAAGCCAAAAAGGATGTCCTCAATTGAGGGCGAAATTGTTAGGGACGCGGATTTCCTCGACGCAATGGGGGCGATTGGAATTGGGAGGACGTTTGCCTATGGCGGAAAGAAGGGGCGTCCGATGTATGAGCCGACGGTCAAGCCAAAGCTCCTGATGAGCAGGGAAGAATATCGGAAACGGGGGGCGACCCACACAATAAACCATTTCTACGAGAAACTCCTCAGACTCGATTCCCTGATTTATACGAAAACCGGGGAAAAACTAGCCCGGGAAAGGAAGAAGAGGATGGAGAGGTTCATCAAGGAATTCTTCTCCGAGTGGGACGGAAAAAGCTGACGAATTACTTTTCGACTTTTTTCGTGTCAAACTTTCCAGTCTCAATGAGGACGCTAGTCTTTGCGGACAGGCGGATTGCCGCCCTTCGGAAAGCTTCCTTCGCTTCCAAGAGCTTTCCTGCCGGAACCCAGATTGCCATTAGTTTTGTGTTGTTCTTCACCATTGCAGCGGTAGAGACAGGCTTTCCGAATGCCCTTGACATTCCAGATTGGAACCTGTCCGCCCCTGCGCCTGTTGCAAGCGCGTTTTCTCTTATTACCTGGTGAGGATAGACATATACTTTCATGAAATAGCCTTCCATTCCGAGCTTCGACGAGCAGTATCCGTTTGCGGCAACCCTTGCGGCTTCCAGCTGGTTGTGCCGAAGGAAGAGCTTTTCCCTTGCAACTAAAATAAGCTTGTGTTCATATGTCGCGCGCTTTCCTGTCTGGAAAGTGTGCATTTTTGACCCCGGCACCCCTCTGATGAATGCCTTCTTCATTACCCTCTGAGCAACCCGTGTGTACGGAGGATTGTTGAAGCGTCTGACTGCTCTTGCTGGTCGAAGTCCCATAGTGGGAACGAGAACTTTTTCGGGGTTTTTAAATTGTGTTGTTTCGGGAAAATTTGACTTGTTTTTGGTATATTTTGCATTTCTTGGGTGAAAAATCTGTCCAACGATGGATAATATTAAATCCTTCAAAAGCCCTATTTGGGGGTGTCGGAGAGCCTTTTTGGAGCAAGCATTCTTGTTATAATCCTCTGCGTTCTCTGCGCAATTCTGACAATACTTGCCTTGACTGGGACTTTTGGGCAGTCAATCAACGAGGACGATTCAAAAGATGAAATGAGAGGGGACCCCCCGAGCTATGGGGGTTAAGTGAAACCCAAGAAAGATTTTATTTTTAGGAAGATTCCTGAAAAGAAGGCGATTATTGTGTTGAGGAGTTTTGTGAAAAAGTTTTCGTTTTCGGAAGGGGCTTTTGGCTCTGCGACGAATAGGGGTGTTGGGAGACGTCCGGTTGATGAGGAATTGCCCGCGCTGCCGAACGAGCCGTTTGAAGCTGTCCATTGACAATTGCTATGGATTTCATAGCTTTCGGCGGACGCAACGAGTGAATCGAGTTCCGTCCGATTCCCTCCGAGAATCTTTTCGCGGTCAAGAGCTTCTTGCAGGGAATCGACAAGCTCCTTTGCCCTTGAATCAAAGCAGTTTGTCCAGATTCTGAACAAGCGTTCGATCTGCGCTCTTGCGCGTTCGGAGGTTTTTCCCGTATCAGTCCAAAGTTCGAATTGACTTATTGCAGTGGTGCCGTTTGTAATTTCTATTGAAACTGGGCGGTCCCTAAATTTCTCGGAAAACTGGCAAGAAATGATTGCGCTCTTTTCGGCCGGTATTTCATCTGGATAGCAGGAGATGACAGATTTATCATATTCCAGGAAAACGCTCGAATTTCTGGGGTTTTCTATTGTTACCAATACAGACCTGTTCCCAGACTCTGTTGGAGTCCCTATTATCGGGAAACTTGTTGGCAATATTGTCGTTGTTGTTGATACTATGCTTGTAGAAACTGGGGGAAAGCCTCCTCCGGAAGATATTGTAGTCGTTGTAATGGCGGTGGTTGTTGTGGTTGTCCTGACAGAAGACACTGAAAAATACAGCTCTTCTTCCTGGCTTTCCAACTCTCCGTCAGTTGAGCGCCCTTTCAAAATATAGTTGCCGTCCGAAAGGTTCGAGAGGTTCAATGGAGCCCCTTCGCTCGAATAGCTGGATCCTTCAGAAAGCCAAAAGACATAAGAAACTTCGTCCTCATCTTCGTCCAGCGAGGCTGAAAAAAGTATCTGAATTGAGCTGGAATTGAAAACGCTTCCGTTCTGGGTTTGAAAATTGACTTTTTCGGGAGGCGCATTTGCTATTGCAACAAGCCCATCAGAGAGCCTGTCTGTCGAACGCCCTAGTTCGTCGACCGCGTTTGTTTTGCATTTTATCTCCTCTCCTTTGAGACAGAACTCGCTCTCACGGCAATGGAAGGTGCTGTTATCAGAGTAATCTCTTAGGGTTCCAAACCCAGTTGAATAGAAAAGGTAGAGCTCGGTGAAGGAATCGCCGTCGGGGTCGGTTGTCTCTGAGACGCAGGAGAATTCGGCATATTTCCTCGTTGAATTGGGGGACACTAGAGTTATGTTTGATCCGGAAATGCTTGGAGGGGAATTCGGAGTCGCAAAGGCGGTCTCGCTGGTTGAGATGTTCCGCCCTTGTGTGTCTGAAAAGACGAATGAAAGGGAAATTTCGCTTTCGTTCTGAGAGGAGCAGGTTGCCCGGCATTCAATTTCGTTCTCGTTTCCTGTCGGCTCAAGATATGTTGGCCCGCATAATTCGGAAGAGACAAAACAGGACGAAATGTCAGAAATTCCGTCCAAATCTTTTGCCCTAGCTCTTGCAATGAAGGAATGTTCGCTTGTCGAGTTGTCGGTCTGGAAGGGGTCTTCGGTTATTTCAATCTGGCTGTCTACTGCAAGGATCTCGGACCGGACCGACCAGTCTCCTGAGAAAACTTCGCACGTCCAATTCCCCGAAAGGTTCTGGACATCTACTGAATATTGGCATTCGGTTGAGTTGAGGCAGGTTTTCGAACCAGTCATGTTGGAAACTGTTTCTCCGTTCCGCATGAAAGTGAAATTAGTCGAGAGGTCGGCTCCCGAGAAATCGGTTGTTATGTTCGAAGAGCATGTTAGGAAGTTTCCCTCCTTGGAAATGGAAGGGATTGAGATATTGATGAGATAATATTCCAACTCTATTGAAATATTGTGGGACCACATGAAATATCCGGGAATAGTACTATTTGGAAATATTAGCAGATTATGAAAAGTCCCATCTAATTTTCTAATTATATTTTCTAAGCAAAAAGGATGCGAAGAACACATTCTTAAATTTGTAAGGGTTCCGTTCGATATAGTTGCTAAAGTATAATTCCAGTAAGCAGGACTTCTGTAAACCACGTTAGAGAAACTTACATTAGTTGAATTTAGTTTAGAGAATATTATCTCAGGTATGTAAACGCTTGCCGTTGTATTAGACGGGGTAAAACTAGATCCTGAAGAAATAGCACAATACTTAATGGGAGGATTGAAATAAGTAGGACATTGTCCGAGCACAGAAAAGTTTTGTGTATATACTTTTTCTTTGTACGCATACCCTAAATTTATTACTAAAAATACTAGGAAAATAGCAACCACTTTATGTCGCATTCATTTGGGTTAGCGAAATTATTTAAAAGAATATCTTTATTCTGCCTTACCTGAAAGCGTTCCAAAGTCAGTATGGTTTAGTCCATTTGACTCGTATTGTATTTGCAGATTGAGCGTGTATTGCTTCCCAACTTGAACGTTTCCGGTTAAACAAGCGACAATAAATCGTATGGTGTCGTCTTCTTGTACTTGAACATTAGAAAACACAGTATCACAATTTCCCCATTCGTCGGTTGTTTTTATCCTCCAGACATATACAGGATAACCTGCTTTATTCTGAAGAACTGCAATGAGGGTGTTGTTTCCAGTTCCGCCTTGAAGAACCCAATCTTTTATTTGCATTGTAGTAAACCCTGTCGCCCTCTTATTAGTAGTCCAGCTCGACGGATTAAACACCCCGAGAGCGAACAGCGCCCCGCCAATAATGACAATAATCAGTATTGCCCAGCCATATGTAATTAGATATTCGAGAGCGCCCTGAGCCTGTCTTTTCCCCGAAGGGGCGGTGACCATTGTGCCTAGTTCTGGCCTTCTCAGATATATAAAATTTCCCCGTTAGCACAAAATTGGCTATTCGGCAGGGAAAAACATGCTTTTTGATAGGAAATAGTTCGCAATTCCGATTCCAAGTATTCCCAGAATTTTTCCAATTAGTTCTATCGTTTGCGGTCTCTTCCCCTCCCAATAATATTACCTCAAAACTTGCTTAAATTCTTTGGGCTGTTCATCACTAGGGACAAGCGGATCAAATCCCTAAAAGGGAGTGGATTTCCGCCTCAACCTGTGGGAGAGTTTGCCTTTTGCAACAGAATATCCCTCTTCAGTTGCTCCCAAGGTCTTCTCCCGCCAGTGGGTCGTTTTTCCGGGAGGAAGGGGGACCAAGACAATTTTCACTCCTCTGAAGAAGGAGAGAACTTGTTAGTATTTCCTTTCCTGGACAACTCAATTACCTATTGTTGCGACGTAAAAGTTGAATAATCAAGCTTCTTGCAGGGATTTCACAATTTTCCGAGCTCCTCTTCTGAGTTTCCATCCGGGTTCGGAGGAAGTTCCAGCAAGACAATGGAGAATTCTGTCCGTTTCAGTCTCAATTGCAAGGGAATTGACAAATCCCCCGAATTCAACGTCTCTGGCAGTCCGAATTCTCTCCACATCTTCATCCGGAACCAGTCTTCCGGAAAGAGCCCGGTATTCCCTTGGAAGACCAAATGGAAAGCGATCCTTTCTAAGAGTTGCGTTCTTCGTCTCCGGATTGCCCTTTCTGGTGGATGACTCGGCCAAATCAATTTCCTGGGACAATTTGACCGCATTCGCTCCGGAAAAGCCCCTTGTTGGAAACTATCTATTTCCTCAGAATAGAGTTCCCGGAAAAATTGTATTTCTCAGGGGAGGGAGGGAGAGCATTATCGTATAATCAACATCCAAAACAAGGGAATATTTCCGTCCATCTGAAACAATTTTTAAATTGTTCATTTTGGACAGTGGTGTCTAAATCTGTTTTGCCGGGTTTGTTTGGAGGGTTGTTCGGGAAGCGAAATGCTGGAGGAGCGCTTCCATTGGAAAAGGAATTTTGTCCGAATAAACTTGGGTTTTCCATTTTGTTCTGGAAAAATAAAAATGCTGTCCGGGCCTCCTCCAGGAGGCCCGGATCAGTCGCCTTTGTGGTGTCTCTGGTTTCGTTCTTACGCAACAGTAAGGCTGTTTACGTCAGTGCCTTGGACTGTAACTTCAGTCTTACCGGCAAGGGCGTATTTGCCATAGTTTGCGAGGACATGGGATGCCGCTCTTGTGTTTGCAGCGTCCCATCCGGCAACTACAACAACAGTCTTTCCGGGCGCAAGTCCGCTCTCAACCCAGTAGAGCTTACCGGCGTTCGCGTATGTCTGAGCATCCGCGTACATTCCGCCAAGCATCTTTACGAGGCTGTTAACAGAAGGCCCGCCGACAAGAATCATGTTCATGTCCTTGTCGCTGACTTCAGTGTCCAAGACTGCAACCGGTGCAGAGATTGGGACCTTTGTCATTGTGGTCGCGCCTGCGACTGTGATTGCGTCAATCTTGACCTTGGATTTTGCTCCAGTCTCTCCCGCCGCAATCATTTCCTGTACTGTTGTGTCCTTTCCAACAACTACAATGTACTTGTTGGGCTCGCTTGGAACAGAGAACCTCACTTTCTCAGCCTTGAGGTCGGATTTGAGGGGCTCTATCTTGATTCCATAGTCGGTGACATATGTATACTCAAAGTCTCCCTTGGACGTAGCCGAAGTGAAGGGCCCTGTGTATACAAAGTCGTTCGAGTGCGGATCGTTCGTTCCCTGCGCAATCTGAAGGACGTTTCCGGACGAAGTTGTTACGTTGAACTTGAACGCTTCGCTCGATGTTCCGTCGTTCTTTGTCGCGTTGACCTCGATGTTGAGGAGTGTTGACGACACTGGTATGACGTTCACTCTCAGCTTCGTGTCCCCGTATGTCAGGTTAAACAGGTTAGAGCTGTTGGATACTGCATAGTATCCAGCTGTTGCGTCCTTTGTGTCCGGGTAGTAGGTCAGGGTTGATGTCAAGGTTGTTCCGGAAAAAGCAGTGTCCATATAGACTCCGGTTGTTCCGTCGTTCTTGAGATCGGTTCCGTTCGCGAGCTGGGCAACATCTGCCTGCGGGAACACAAACTTGAGTCCCGGTGCTGATGTGTCCTTTGTCGTCGAGTTGTCTCTGTAAATGTTCGGGCTTGACTCTTTGGTTATAGCAAAGCCTGTTTCGAGTGCAGAGTCTGCAATAAGCTGGCTGTCAACCTTGAGGTCGAATCCTCCGAACAGTCCGGAAAGCTTCTCTCCGGGGGAGAGGAACTTTGTCGAGCTCGGCGTGTACGCAACGCTGAACGATGTCAGGGTTGTAGCGGAATCTCCGTCAACAACATCTAGCATTTCCCAGTCAGTCTCACCGAGGAACTTTTCGCCTTCGGTTACTTCGTCCGAGAGCTTTGTTCCGACTGTCAGTGTTGAGAACATCGCGGTGTCTGACATCCTGAAGATGTCTGTCGCCTTGAGTGCAACGCCCGCAACTGTCTTTTCTACTCCAGAGTCAAGGACTGCGCTGTCAGTTGTTCCGCCGTTTGTGACAGTGACATATGCCTTGTTCCCGGTCGTGTCAGCTCCCTTGAAAGTGACTGTTGCGCCACTTGCAGAGTCTGTGAACGTCGGGTTGTCGAGAGATACCGAGTATTTGCTTCCGGAGGATACTGTTATGCTTCCGGCTCCTACTGCTTCAAGCGTTATCTCCTTTCCGAACATGTCGAAGACAACATCGCCATTCGATTCGTTGAAGGCTGTGTCGAAGACCATCTTGACCTTGAGCTCGGAAGAGGGTACTTTGAGATACCATTTTCCTGCCGCAGCATCGCTGTCTCCGTGTGCAACCTGTATTCCGGACGAGTCGATTTCAATCTCTTGGTGTGCTGAGATTTCGGTTGTCGTGTCCTTGTATTTGAGGTCGCTTCCAGTCCACTTTCGGAGTGCAGAGAACCTGTTGTTCTTCAGGGGGAGCTTTGTGTCAAAGTCGCCGGCACCCTTTAGCTGCTGTCCGAACAATACTTCTCCTTTTAGCCCGTCTGCGCTCGAAACGGATACTGTTGCCTTGCCTGTTCCAGATGCTGATCCGGACGTGAATGCAGACTGCCCGAGTGCGGCAGCGATTCCAATCGCCCCTACAACGTCAGCTGTCATTGCGTTCGCACCAACAACTACTTTCCCGTTCATTACACCATTCTGTACGAAGGGTGCCGGGAAACTTCCAAAGTCCGCTGCAAATGCTGCGCCCGCAACTGTTGCACCGAGCATTGCTGCCGATGCTACTGTTGCTGCTACAACCTTTGCGGCTGTCCTTACGCCATTCATTTTTTGTTTCCTCCGACTATTTTATGTCGTATTTCGGTGTCTTGTTATTCTCTTTATTAGGTTTTTGGCAAATAATACGTCTATTGACGAATGTTGGCAATTGTGATTGCCGATTTTAACGTCATATTTTGTATTACTTGTCAGGTCCTTTCTTCGCCCGCAATCTTTCCGGGCTCTGGTTCAGGCCATTTTTCCTTCCCAAATTGACCCTGCCTAGGTTTGTCCATCTTCCAGAAAATCTGGATTCCTTTGGACAGGCAGGGCATTTTGAGAAAGATGCCTAATCAACGGCTTTTCCGAAGGAGTTGCCTTCGGAATAGACATCCGAAACGAGACAAAGATAGACAACCGGCTGCGTTATTTATGCCTATTCCCAAAAAAGACGTTTCTTGCCTAATTTCAATTAGACCTTACGCGATATTTAATTAACTATTTATTAATGGTTTCAAATTTTTCAAGCAATTAATTTGCTGAAACTAGTCCCGATAAGCAGTTCTTGCTTTTTCAAGGGCAGTTCCAATTCCCTCGGGCAAATTCTCCGAAAGGCAGGCAATTGAAAGTTCGGATGAGGGGGCTGTCAGAAGGTGGATTGGAAGTTCCCCAGTCCTCTGATATCTGGCGAGAAGGGCGTCTTGGCCAATGTGCTCAATTAGGTCGCTCTCTGCAAAATTCGGGTCTAGCCTACCCAAATCTTCCCGGGTAGCTCTGCCGGAAAGGATTCGTTCATATACTCCCAAGTTCTCCTCAAGCCTATAGATTATTGGTCCCCTCCCTGAGGAAATTACCCCGAAAGAAGCCCTCGGTTCGCAGGACCGAAATCTCCCGGGTGTTGACTCCCTCCTGAGATTGGCAAGCCTGAGGAAGGAATAAACTTCCCCAAAAGTCCCGGGTTCATTTGAAAGAAGGTCAATTTCCCGGGCATCCCCTAGGGCGCTGTCCAATTGGGCAAGCAGTGAGTGTGCGCTTTCCTCGGAATATGCTGCCAAAAGAAGCTCTGTAGGCTCGGGAAGAGGACTTTCTGAAAAGGCTTTTGAGGCTTTCCAGAAAACTGCGGAGAATTTGGGTGAATAGCAAGTTCCGACAAGCCGTTTCGCATATTTTTCAGCTTCAAGGGAATATTGTTCGGTGACGCCAAATTCGGATGCTATGGCAATTCCCGGAAATTCGCGGGAAAAAACAACAAGGGCAGGCCTTCTTCTGTCAATAAGCGTGTCCGGAACCTTGTCGGAATAGAACATCTCTTGCTCTTCCCACTGCCTGAGGAAAACTGGATATCTGCCTGTTAGGTTTTCCAATGCCTGCGTACTGCCAGTTGAATTGAATAGGTAGGTCACGTCAGTCTTTGGGATTAACTACTTTATAATGGTTTTTCAGTTTTCCTTCACAGGCTGAAACCCTTTCCCGCTTTCGGGCGAAAGATCCTGATCCAATAGCCCAGCCTCCTTTATTCGGGAGAGCATTGCCCTGTTCTGCATTTTCAGGACAGCGTTCTCTTGGGCCAATGTGTGAAGAAGAGCAGTCATATCGCCGACAATATTCTGCACCTCTCCTGCAGAAACCTCTATTTTGTCAGGGGAATTGAGAACAATTGCGGTCGGCCCGAAATTGAGGACAATTGACATAAGAGTCTCGAAATTGTCGAATTTCGCGCCTGCATCGCAAAGGGAGGAGAAGAACTCGTCCTTTTCCTCTGTTTCAATGAACTTTTTCTCATAAACGCCGACCCCTTTCTGCTCTTCCAGGGCAACGAGAAGCTTCTTCAGGGCCTCTTCGACCTTTTCCTTGGGAGTCCCTTGGGCTTCTAGGATTATTCTTGCATCAATTTCCTTCTTGGATTCGGACATTTCGTAACAACGGAAATCTGGCTATAAAACACTTGCTTTGGCGAGAGGGGAAATTGGAGATGAGAGAAGGTTCACTCTTTCGCAATTGAGATTAGCCAGAGAAAAGCAATTGCCAAAAATCCGGAGAGAGCCATTACCGGAATTGTCACATATCCGAAATTAATGAACTCGATTATCTCGCAATTGGATGATAGCGCACCGCAGAAAGGGGTCTCGCTTCCCCGGATTTGGAGGAATATGTGGTATAAGGAGACAATTGCCCCTCCAAGAGCGAAGGGCAAGGAATAGTTCATTGGTTGCTTTGCCCTGAAAAACAGAGCAAGGCCGAGGACAATTGGAATCGGATACATTAGCGCCCTCTGGACAATGCAAAGCGAGCAGGGAGCGAACCCAAGTAGTTCGGATAGCACAAACGAGGCGGTTGTTGCGAAAATTGACACTGTCAATGCGAGAAATACTGCGTATTTCCTTGCAAATCCGAAAGCCGGTTTTAGGGGTTTTGGCTTTTTCCGGAGAAAATAGAGGGAAACTCCGACAAAAAGCCCGATGTTTGAGAGAACTGTTAGGAGGGAAAGGGTGAAAACAGTTGCGCTGTGCAGGTCCATTTTCGTGAATATTCGCGCAAAGTGGTTTAAAAATTGTACTTATTTCCGGTTAATCTCGGCAACCGTTATATTGTTGTAAGAATTCTCTATTGAAATTTTGTCAAGTCAAAATTTAAGGCGGGAGCCGGGTTCAAGCTAGTTGTTGTCCCTATTCGAAGGCAGAAGCGTTTTTTCAGGAAAGGAAAGGAAAGGGGTTGCCCGAAAGGTGAAAAAATGCTGATTTGGTTTAGGGCTGTTTATGTGTGTAATCTCTAACTGAACGCGGAGGAAGACGTGGCCAGCAACATGTTATATTCTGTCGGAAAGGTAAGCGCTTCTGAGGGAAGTGCTATTGGGAGTCCCTCGCTAGGCAATTTAATCGGGTACGCCGTCCTTCCGGCAAATCTCGACTGAGGTATCCGGCAATATTATGCATATTAAGGGGGCATCTTCCCTATCGGGGTAAAGCTCACAGGCTAGGCATTTTTTTAAAGGCATGGCCTTCCTACTCAGGTCAATTTCCCTCTGGGGAAAGTTGGAAGAAACGCCTGAATCCGTGGGAAACACGGAACAATTGCACGAAAAGGGTGTATCTGAAAGGAAATGCTTTTCGCGCAACAATAGTCGAGTCCGTGCAATCAGGAATTGGCGAAATCCTGGTAGCAGCCCCGGACTCAGCCGGTATCCGTGCCTGTGGGCACGGACCTCCCTTTCGGTCGGGAGCGGATAAATATGCCGGCTTTGCTTTGAGGAAAAGACGCCACCATAGCTCAGCCGGTAGAGCGGCGGTTTCGTAAACCGCAGGCCGTGGGTTCAAATCCCACTGGTGGCTCTTGATTGTCTATAGGCAAGTGAGTTTTGGCAAGAGCCACCGGACCTCGTCTGTTCAAAAATAATTATTGACTCGGCCACTGGTGGCTCAGAACATATTGCCTTTTCCTTTAGAAGAAGCTCAATCTGGGCTTGACATGTCAAGAAACAAAAAATCGTGCGTTCCTTTGTTTTTTATTTTATCTCTTTTTGACGAATTCTAACGCCTCTGCGAATTTTTTGAATACTTGCTCTTTTGATAACTCCTCGAGAAACGTCTTGAAAGATTCTCGTTTGCCGTCGAGCCTTGTTGATTCTTCGGGTATTTCTTTTAGCTTTTTCAGCAGTGCAATTTGGCTCTCTGAATTGTTAAATGGAAAGGCAATTTTTCGATTTCTTGATGCCAAGCATTCCACACAATCGGGCAATCGCCCATTACTGAAAAAGGAAGGAATTCTCGTCTGTCTTTTCCGTAAAAAACGGGTATGAAAGAGCCTCTCTGGTTTCGCATCCAATACAACCAGACTTCGTTCTCTTTGAGCAATTTGATTAATGCGCTTGTTCCGGCATACGCGCGTTCTCCATACGCAGTTTTCAGTTTTTCCGGCAAAAGTTCTTTCGTCCAAAGAGTCACTTTTTGTCGGGAGGCAGTCGCGGATCTTCTTTCTTTGACTCTTTTCCGTATATTTTTGGCATCGTTATCTCAAACTTCTCGTGCCCATAGTTCTCCGGTTCGACTGCGAATGTGCTAGTTCTGCTCTTTCTGTTTATGTAGGAGACGAGGCGCTTCATCCGGGCGTCTATGTTGTCCATCAGAACAATGAAATTTAAGCTCCATTCAGACAGGTTTAGCGAGACTTTTTGCGGGAGAATTTTCGTCTCTTCTTCTTAGAATGAGAAAAAACCCGATATGAACTCGGTGGCTTTTTTCCTGATAGCTTTTTTTGCTCCGGAGTCGGCTAGTTTGGGAAACTCTTCAAAAGACTGTTCTGTCAAGGAAGCACCATAATCGGGTATTTGCGCAACTACTTGCCTTCTGTCGGAATTTTTCCGTAGTTTGGCCTCTATTATGTATAGGTTTCCGTCTCCGTCAATTCCGGGGGAATTTGTCGGTCAGCTAGCCGTTGGAAACTCCCTACATATTATCGCGACATTCCTGTTTTCGTCTATTTCATATATTTGTATGCCTCTGGGTTTTTCAATATGTGCTCTTGAAGCCGGGATTCATTTGAAAAATTTTCCTGAGAAATATGCAGATGTTTCTTTCCGTCTTCGCTAATTATTGTCTCTATGCGGATTCCCGGGGGATTTCTATTTTTTAAGGATGTGTTAGGGCGTGGGTTTTTAGGTTGCTATTGCTTCCGCTAGGCGGAAATTCCCAAGACAGCCTCCGTTGGCTTTTTCCGCCCTAAGGCGCGGACTCAATGGCTGGAACCTCACACCCGTTTGCGACAAGCTTCTGCCGGATTGGCGCAAGCATATCGTTATATCCCTGAGCAGTCGTCGAATATGCCTTGGAAATAATTTCTATCTGGACTGGGTCGACTGTCATTCTCAGGGGCGCAAAAGCCATAAGTCCGAGCTCCTCGACAAGCTTGTTCCTAGCTCCAATGTATTCATTCATCTGCTCCGCAAGCTGTTTTTTCAGTCCCGGAACTGAATCGAGAAGCGCGTCGTACTGCTGGAAAAGGGAGCCTTGTCCCAGCTCTGGAGCGCATCCAAAAAGGCAGACTCCGTTGTTCTCGGCCCCGGTCATCTGGGGCGTGAAGTTCTCGAAATATTTTGCAACATTTCCAGTGTCTGGCCCCCTTCCATCCCAAGGAGTTCCGCCCCAGTCGAAAGGCCCTTGGCCTATGTCGGGGAGAGTTGTTCCGTACAGCTCAATCAAAAGGGGATCTAGCTCAGCTTTTATTTCCTTGGCATATTGGAAAACGGATTGCGTTCCGTTGATGCACAACTCGTTTTCGCGTATCCCGCATGAAAAAGCGGTTCTTATGCCCGAATATGTGTTGAAGAGCTGGAAAGCCCTGTCGTATTTCGGCTGTATTGCGGATGGCGCGCTCGCAATCTGGGCGTTCGTTGAATCGAGGTTCGCCTGCGTCAAATTGACTTGGGCAAGCCAGTTTTTGTATGCTGTAATTGTCTCGGTAACTTTCGACATGTCTATTCCTCTTGCGTCTTCCGCAACTTGCATGAAGTAGTTGATGTCGTTTGTTAGGTTTGTTGTTTCTGCCGAATACGGGATTGCTAAAGAGGTTCTTGTCCCTTTTAACGCCTGGGAGAATATTGGCTCAATTTCCCCGAGCTTTTCAGCAACGCAGGAAGGGTCTCTTACGGGTCCCTTGAGATCAGTATATGAGGAAAAGTCCCCGGGGATTGCGCAATTATCCACATTTGGAAGCATTCCCTTTATTTGGAGGATGTTATCTTGGAGGGTTGCCCCGAAAAATGCGGTTTCCTGCGCAACCGCCTGCTGTCCGAGCATTGAGGAATAGCTCTCCTGGAGCGGACTGCAATCGAATACATGAGAGACAGGACCTTGGGGAGCTACTGCTGCCGGGTCTCCGGCAGGGAAAGTTCTTGGGTCAACTGAAGGGGCGTCGGCGCCCCCCGCTCCGCAGGCGCTCAATGCAGCTCCGAGAATAAGTACGGCCGGCACAATCAGTTTTTTCGCTTTCATTTCTTTTTGTTCATCCCCGCGTAGTTTTTTCCTTTTTTGGATTGGGGAAATTGCTCCGAATTTATAAGATTTGCCACTAAAAAAAGGTTAAAGGAACAATTCTGTTCATTATTTTTCGGTTGGAAGAATTATTGCTTAAGAAGGGTTTTCTCGGAATAGGGAAGAATTCTTCCTTATTTTGTTTGGAGTTTCCATTATTTTCCGGAAGAGTCAGGCCCAATTGGAGAATATGAGAAATTTGGAATTGCCCTTGCTTTCGGAGCGTTCGGAGAGACTGCCCAAGGGGCTGAGAAAATATCGGCAACGTTTGCGTTCCCGCTCAAGAGAAGGGCTGTGTTTCTCCTTGGCGCCCGCAGAGTTATCAGCCCTTCGGTCGCCGCCCTGACAGGGCTCAATTCAAAATCGCCCGTGTGGAAAGCGTATTGCTCCGGGGAATTTTTGGAATGGGGAATTGCCTGCTTTTTTTGTCACCCCGTGAATGTCGGCAGAAGTTTCTCGGTGCATTTTTTAGCTCTTCAATCATTTTCCTTGGGTATTTGTTCAATATTTTTGAGAAGAATTTTCCCGTCCCCGTCCTCGGCAAGCGCAGATACTGCTAATTCTGGCGTTTTTCCAATCCGAACCGATTCGCTCAGAGGAATTATAAAGGGATTTCTCAGAAAGGGAAAGAATGCGGCTTCCCTTTGGAATTGACCCGGTTTTCCTCGGCTGGATTATCTCACTTGCATTGGTTATCTTTGTTTTCAGGAAGAATGTGGAAATCCAGTTCCCGCTCTTCCTCCTGAAGAGCAAGAGGCTCGGGGACTGGGTCTATAAGAAATCGAAGGACTGGCAGAAATTTGTCGGGCCGGTCTCGGACGTTGGAGTTGTAATCGGTTTCGCCGGAATGGTCTTCGTTGTCTATTTCCTTGTAAAAAGCCTGATAAACGTTCTCACCCCTTCCGGAACTTCGGCAGTCTCAATAATAATTCCGGGAGTGAGGGTTCCCGGTAGCCCGGTCTTCCTCCCGCTTGTCTACGGAATAATTTCAATTGCAATACTCGCAATTGTCCACGAGCTCGCGCACGCAATTGTCGCATCAAGCCACGGGGTAAGGCCGAAATCAATTGCCTTGGCACTTCTCCTCTTCATACCTGCGGCTGGAGTTGAAATTGACGAAAAGAAGCTCTCGAAAACTCCTCTTCGGACGCGCCTTCGGATTTTCGCTGCCGGAAGCTTTGCCAATTTCCTCACAGCAATTTTGATAATTGGCCTGGCTTTTCTACTCTCAATTCCAGCTAGGGGAAACATTTCTCCTGCGGGAACTGAGATTGTCTCAGTTGACGAGAACTCCCCTGCTTTCGGAAGGCTATTCCCCGGAGATGTGCTTGTCTCAGTTAACGGAAAAAGTGTCCTAGCTCTCGAGGAGTTCATTTCCCTTGCAAAGGAGCTGAAACCGGGGGAAACTCTCTCAATTGAAAAGTCGGACGGAACTGTTGTCGAAATTGTCGCTGGCCCAAGGGATGATTCTCCTGAAAGTGGAAGGATAGGTGTCACAACAAAGGCAAAAGTCTCAATAACTATGTTCGGAAAAATCCTTGTTTGGCTCCTCGGCCTTTTCAACTGGGTTTTTAACCTCAATATTGGGGTCGGAATAATCAACCTGTTCCCATTCCCAATAATGGATGGCGGGAGAATTTTTGCGGGAGTAATGGAACGCCTTTTTGGGGAGAAAAGAGGAAAAGCAGTCAGCAAATGGGCTTTTTGGGTGTTCGGGCCCTTATTGGCACTCAACATACTTATTCCAATAGTAAAAGCAGTATTTTTCAGTTGATGTGAATGTCACCACTTTTAGAGAAACAGTCATATATATAAAGGAGTTGAACCAATATATAGCTTTACACACAATGCGGAACGCACAGTTTTGTCCATTGTGTGTCCGGATAAAAATGGGAGAATTAAAGGAGAAATAGACGGATGGTTCGCTCGACAAACACACCAGGCAAAGAATTTGAGAACCCTTATGCGCAGGAGCTTCTTGCGGAACTAGGTGGTGCGAAAAGCATTGACATTGTGACTCTTTTGAAGCGCCACAAGGAAGTCGACGAGTTCAGGCTCGCGGATCGCCTGAAAATGGATGTGAAAGCAGTCAGAAGAATTCTCTACAGGTTGTATGAGAATAAGCTCGTCTCCTTCCGGAAAATGAAGGATGAGACAAGGGGGTGGCATGTTTATTTTTGGCGCCTCGAGCACGGGCGGATAGGAAAGCTCATGGGCGATAGGAAGGAAAAATCCCTAGGGAACCTCAGGGAACAGTTGGAGCATGAGAGGAACAATCAATTCTACAAATGCCAGAATGGCTGTGTCAGGGTCGTTTTTGAGAAAGCGTTCGAGAACAATTTCGTCTGCAACGAATGTTCCGGAAAGCTCGCGTTCTTCGATAACAGCACGATAATAAAGCAGATCAGGGAATATGTCAACCAAAAGGAAACTGTTATCGGGGGCTAGTTAGTGATCCTGAAAAGGGACTGTCTCGGGCAATTGGTTTAATATCTAGTGCCTCCTTTGCTCCCGAATGGACAAGAAAGCGAGGATACTCTCCTTGATAGTTGCTGCGTTCGTTCTAGTTATTGCAGGGGTTCTTCTTTTCAGACAGCTCTCCTTTTTGGCTCAGCCCGTAGGGTGCACTGAAGAGGCAAAGCTCTGTCCTGACGGAAGCACGGTTGGAAGGGTTCCGCCAAAGTGCGAGTTCGCCCATTGCCCCGGAGCAAGACCCGGCGTCCCTAACCCTGCGTCAGTCTATTGCGAAAAACTGGGCGGAACTCTTGAAATTATCGAGGAGGAGCCGGGGCCAAACGGCGGAGGGCAAGTCGGGATGTGCTCCCTTCCCGAGGGAATTGTGTGCGAGGAATGGACTCTTTATAGGGGTGAGTGCTCCGGATTTCCCGGGGCGGATGGGACTGAAAAGCCTAATCTCGAGGGAGTAAAGCTGTGCTCATTTTCAGCGGACTGCGTTCCTGCCGGAGGGTGCCATCCGGCCGAGTGCGTCAACGCAATGTATGTCAGGAAAGACAACAACGTTTTATGCACAGCTGCGTGCATCGGGCCACTTGATTGCGGGGCTGGAAGGTGCGAGTGCGTTGAAGGGTCTTGTGAAGTTGTGCCGAACAGCTAGGCAAGGAGATTTTTCATTTCCTTCATAATGCACCTGTCCTCAACTGTTGAGGGGGCAGCCTTTCCTGCAGTCTCGGGGGAGGGGGGAAGTTATCTCCTCTGAAGCCGGACTGCTTTTGCCCCGATTTTTATTGCGGATTCGGCAACTTTTGGGACGACCCGGCAATTGCCGTTTTCGCAAGCCGGGAATTCCGCCGTATCAATTTCCCTACATCCGGAATATTTTCGCAATTATTGAATCGAACAGCTTGTCCGGAAGAACCCATTTCAGGAAAACTGCAATTCCCACAGGCCCCGCAACGAGATATCTTGGCTTGGGATTCTTTGAAACGCAGGCCTCGAAAATCGCCTTTCCGACAGAAGCTGGCAGAAGACCTCTATCTGCGGATTTTTTGTTAAGCTCAGACCGCCTCCGGTAATACTCGGCATATTGGGAATTTTTGTTTGTCATTATTTTGTCGGATGTCAGGAGGGCGTTCTTCGAAAAATTCGTCCTGACTGGTCCCGGCTCAACTAGGGAGACCTTCACTCCAAAAGGCCTCATCTCCAGCCGGAGAGCGTCTGATATTGCCTCGACTGCGAACTTGCTCGAGGAATAGGCGCCGGCGAAAGGGAATGAAATTTTCCCGACAACTGAGCTGACGTTCACTATTCTTCCACTGCTCGCCCGTATAAGCGGAAGCGCTTCCCGCGTTGTTTCGACAAGGCCGAAGACGTTTGTCTCGAACTGCTCCCTGAAATCCTTTTGGCTTATATCCTCAATTGCCCCGAAAAGTCCGTATCCTGCGTTGTTCACAAGGGCGTCTAGGCGCCCCTCTTTTTTTCCTATCAGGGAAATAGCTTTCCTTATTGAGTAAGGGCTTCTGACATCGAGGTAAACCATCCTGCATCCGGGGATTTTGGCCTTTGTTTTCCGGAATCCAGCATACACTTTCCATCCCCTCTTTGAGAAAATCTCGGCTGCGGATTTTCCGATTCCTGAAGATGCGCCGGTTATCAGAACAACTTTTTGTTCAGCCATTGGGGGAGAGGAACAGCAGTATCCACTAAATAAGCCCTTTTCTTTGGAGATAGCTGGGAAGTTCCGATATTGAATCAATTGTCTCGGCAATTTCCTCGAGTTCCGCCCTTTTCCCGCTCCCGGAAAGAACGCCCAATGGAACGCACCCGGCTTTTCTTGCTCCAATTGCGTCAATCGGGGCGTCCCCGAGGCAAATTGTCTCCGCCGGAAGAGCGCCAAGCTCCTCGCAGGTCGATTTGAAGGGTGCGCCCGACATCTTCCCTCCGGGAAAATCCTCGGCCGATTTTATTGAGAGGAAATTTCCAATTATCCCTGCGCGCTCGAGAAAAATCCTCATGTTCCGTTCGGGCGCTCCGGAGACTGCGCCTATTGCAATCCCCTTGCCTGAGAGGAAACCCAATGTCTCAGCTGTTCCCGGAAAAAGCGGGAAACCCCTGATTTCGGCGAGGAACCTCTCCGGAAGAGTCTTCTTGAAGAGCGCCTTTTTTTCTCCGGAGAGTCCGAAATGCTCCCCAATCTCCTCAGGGGATTTCCCGAGAATCTGGACGGCCTCGATTGGTGGGACTTGCCTCTCCAAAAAGTCGGAGAGAACCCTTGAAAGCAGGGAGGATGTTGTCCCGACTGAATTGAAAACGGTTCCGTCGAGGTCGAATATTGCCCCCCGGATTTTCATCCTTTTGGGAAGAAACCCCGGTTTTTAAAAGAGGTCGGAAGAGGAAAATCGGCAATGGAAGGAAAGTGGGCGGTTCTGTTCGATTTCGGGGGGACTCTTGCCAATACGGAATGGGTTGTCCTCTCAGCCCTCTCCTCCTCTCTTGCAAGCTCCGGACTTGCCGAAAACGAGGAATTCCTCTCCATTTTCTCAGGCCCCTTCAATGAGAACCTTCAGAAAAGGTTCCCTTCTCTTCGGGACAAAAGAAAGCTCTCAGAGTTCTCGGTGAATTTCGGCAAAGCGAAAATGACTCAACTCCCTTACATTTTTCCGGGAATTGTGGAGCTTCTTGGGGGATTATCTGAAAAGGGGTTTTCCCTCTACATTGTGAGCGCGGCGAACTGGGAATTCATCAGAAGGACTCTCTTGGATGCGGGCGTGCTCGACTGCTTAGGAATATTTGTGGTTGAAAAAGGGAAATCGAAGCTTGAGAAAATAAGAAAAGTCTTCTCCTGCGGGGGGTTCTCGCCCGAGGATTGTTTATATGTCGGAGACACCTCGGGCGACATTCTTGACGCGAAAAGCGCAGAGGTTCATTCAATTGCGGTCCTTTGGGGATATCGTTACAAGGAGGCGTTCTCTTGCGCTGGCGCAAAGAATTTCGCGCAAACTGCTGGGGATGTCGCCTCGCTCTGCGAAAGAATCTTGGGGAGTGGGAAGAATGGCTAGGCGGGCGCTTCTCCTCCTATCTGGTGGAATAGATTCCCCGGTCGCGGGAATTCTTGCAAAGAGAGCTGGCCTCGAAGTTTCCGCAATCCATTTCTCATCAGAGCCCCTCGTTGGCCCGGACACCCGAGTCAGGTGCGAAAAGTTGGCGGAATTCATTGGAATGCCTTTGCACACTGAGAACATTTCAAAGGATCTTGAGCGCCTTGCCAATTCCGGGAAATACGCCCTCTATTTCGTTCTCCAAAAGCGCCTTTTCCTGAGGAGAGCCGGAAAATTCGCAAGAATTCGCGGAATTCCCGCTCTTATTACCGGGGATTCGGTTGGCCAGGTGTCGAGCCAGACTTTGACAAACCTCTCGGTCGTCGATTCAGCAACAGACCTTCCGGTAATTCGGCCCCTGATTTCGATGGACAAGGAGGAGACAATTTCCCTTGCAAGGAAATTCGGGACGCTTGAACTCTCGAGGGGCCCTGAGGCCTGCTGTGTTCTCGGGCCGAAACACCCGGCAACCGGGGCAAGGCTGGAGGACATTCTCTCAATTGAGGAGGGGCTTGGGCAAGGATTAAATAGGGAAAACCGGGAATTCCCGAAAAATGCCAAAAGTGGAATTCGTGGACAATTCGGGAAAAACTGTTGAAGCCGAGGCCGGCGAACCCCTGATAAATGTGTGCAAGAAGAGCGATTCGAAAATTGTTTTCGGGTGCGAGGCCGGAGTGTGCGGAACTTGCATAATAAACGTCCTTTCCGGGGCGGAGAACCTCTCCCATCCCGAGGAAGGGGAGAAGGATTCCCTGATAATGTTCGGGGCAAAGGAAAACCAGAGGCTTGCCTGCCAGTGCAAGGTGAACGGGGACGTAAAAATTGAAAAAGGAACTGATGTCTGAAGGGCTGGCTTTTCTGGGATATTAGAAAAATGGTTGAGAACAAAAAGCATTTCCATTTTCCTCTTGAACTCGGGTTTTCAGACACCTCCCTTTACGTTTTCACTTCCCTGATGGTTTTGGGGAACATAATTTTCCCCTGGCTCGTCCACACAATTCCCCAAGGGGGCCCGAAGTTCCTCCCGATTTATCTCTTCGTCCTGATTGCTTCGTACAAGTTCGGCCTGAAAGCAGGACTGATGACTGCGACAATTTCCCCCCTTGCGAACACTTTCCTCACAGGAATGCCTCCCGCCCAGATTCTCCCGATAATTCTTGTCAAGGGCATCGTCTTGGCAATTTTCGCATACCTGATCTCCTACGGCACAAGGAAGCTCTCAATTGCGAATCTTGTTCTTGTGGTGTTCATGAGCCAGACTGTCGGGATATTGTTTGAGACGGCATTATACGGAAACTTCCTAAAGGCGCTCTCTGACTTTGCAATTGGCTGGCCGGGCCTCCTTATACAGGTTTTCGTGGGATATTCGGTCCTCTGGCTTCTCGGCGGGATTTCTGTGAAGAAATAGTGGAATTTCCTATTCAGTCAGCTTGGCTCTCCTGGCAATTGCGTTTATTTTTCCCCAATCGAGGTTTGAAAAATAGCTCTCAATATAGGCTTTCCGGTCGCTCCCGAAATCAATGAAATAGGCGTGTTCATAGACATCCAAGGCTATCAGGGGTATTGCCCCCCAGACCCCTCCCTGGTTGTGAGCGTCCCCGGTATAGTTATGGAGCCTTCCGTCTGACGGGTCGAACGCAAGTATTGCCCAGCCCCGAGCGGACATGCCGCATGCAATGAACTCGGCCTTCCAATTCTCAAAAGACCCGAAATCCCGCTCAATCATTTTGAGGACATTGCTGTTGGGCACGCCGTCCCCCCCTAGAATCCCGAAGAAAATCTCGTGAAGAATCTGGCCGTTCGCGGCGAATGTCTCCTGGCGTTTCAGCTCTCCGAATTCCGAGTGGGTCGCGTTCGCTTTCGACTTGTCGGCAACCGAAAGAGCCAATTCAATCTCGTTCCTCTTGTTTACATAGCCGGTATAGAGTTTCCCGTGGTGTATTTGGTTGGTTTTCTCCGATATCCCCTTGAGAGTCCCGAATCCGAGTGGCTTTACCGAATGATTCTGTTTTTTCTCTTCCATTTGAGGAGAACGGCGTGTAAGTTTAAAAAACTTGGTACTCTTTTTATACCTGCTTCCTTTCCTCGAAAATCCCCGAGACAAGCCCTGTTCCAAATGATCTACCAATCCCTGAGAAAATTCCGCTTATCATCCGCTCCCATCCGGTGGAAAGGGAAACTTCTGTAACAATGCAGGATTCGCAGGAGGCAATCTCCTTTGCCAATTCAACTGCGTTGTCCTCGAACCCAACCTCGTCTGCCAGGCCGAACGTGACCGCGTCTTTCCCGAGGAAAATCTGGCCTTCTGACAGGTTGTAGAGAGCCTCTTTTGGAATTCCCCGAAGCTCTGAGATGTCTGAGACGAACTCTTCGTGAACCTTGTCAACTAGCTCCTGGAACTGGGACGCCTCTTCCTCAGTCATCTGCCTTGAAAAGCTCCCAGCATCCTTGTATTTTCCGGCTTTGATTGTGGTGAAATTGACACCTATTTTCTCAAGGAGCCCTGATGCGTCAATTGACTGGGACAAGACGCCGATTGACCCGACAATTGAGAGGGGCGCGGCAACTGTCTTGTTGCCTGTGGCATAGAGCCAGTATCCCCCTGACGTAGCAATATCTGTTGTGAAAGTAACTATCGGCTTTTTTCCGGAAAGGGATTTCAGGCTCTCCGCCACTTCCTGCGTTGATGCCGCGTCCCCTCCTGGCGAGGATATCTCAATTACCGCGCCGGCAACCAGAGGATCGTCTCCTAACTCCTTTGCGAGAGCAAGCACCTTGTTTTTGTCAATTGCCACGTCGCTTGAAGGCCAGCCGGCATTTCCTATTGTCCCTTCAAGCCGGACAAGCACTATTTCCCTCGGGCTCGATATTGTGTCTATGTTCTTTGCCAAAAGCGCGAAAAGCAGGGTTACGGAGAAAGTAAACAGGGCGAGCAGGGAAAGTTTCAGCAGTTTTCTCTTCAGTATTATTGCCATTTTTCATTCCTTCCAGTCAGTCACTTTTGTCTTTGCCAATCTCTCCGAATATCTAAGGCCTCCTTTGCCCTTTCCGAAAATTAGTGGGAGGGTGTCTAAGATGAGGAGGGGAATGGCTAGTTTCGCAATGTTTCGGATTGCCGCCTGAACAATGTTTGGGGAACAGTTCCGGATTGTTGAAATTGTTCTCAGCCGAAAAATTGCCTTTCCAATGCTTGCGCCAATGAAAAAGTCCGACAGCGTCCAGTAGAGGACTCCTGCAAGGGATGTGTAGGCCGTGACCGCAAGTGAGAAAACCCCTTGCTCTGGAACCTTGAGGAAGAACGCTATCGGGAATGACACTAGGAACGAGAGGACAAAGAGATCGAGGAAATGTGATAAGAGCCTTCTTGGGAAGAGCGAGTCCATTCGAAGGGGACGCTTTTGGTAACATTTATTAGTCTGTCGGATTTTCCGGCGAATATGCTCGATATCAGGTTCTTGAGGGAGAATCCGGACGTAGTCAGGAGAGATTTGGAGAAGAGGGGCTCCGACCACAAGATGCTCTCCCTTCTCGAGAAGACAATTGGGAATGAAAAGCTCTTTAGGGAACTGAATTCCAAGGTGGAAAGCCTCCGGGCAGAGAGGAACAGGATAACTGCCGAGATTTCCGGAGCGAAAAAGACGGGAAAATACCCTTCTCCGGAAACCGTTTCCCGAAGCAAGGAAATCCCGTCCGAACTGAAGGAAATTGAGGATGAGCTATCTTCCCTAAAGGATGAGATTGGGCAGGCGCTCCTAAGGCTCCCGAACATTCTCCACGAGTCAGTGCCATATGGAAAGGACGACTCTGAAAACATCACTGTCAGGACATGGGGGGAAGCAAAGCCCCTTCCGTTCGAGCCGAAGGGGCACGAAGAGTTGCTGCTTTCCCTCGGCCTCCTTGACCTTGAAAGGGCGGCGAAAGTCTCCGGCTCCCGCTTTTACTTTTTGAAAGGGGACCTCGTTCTCCTTGACATGGCTCTCCAGAGGTTTGCTGTGGACATTCTCGTGAAGAAGGGGTTCACTATTGTGAACCCACCCTACATTATGGGAAAGGAGGCTTATATGGGGGTAACGTCGCTTGGGGATTTCGAGGACACTCTCTACAAAATTGATGGAGAGGACTCCTACCTTATTGCAACTAGCGAGCACCCGATTGGGGGGATGCTGATGAACGAGACTTTGCTTGACGAGGACCTTCCACTGAAAATCGCCGGAATTTCGCCCTGCTTTAGGAGGGAGGCCGGAAGTCATGGCAAGGACACGAAAGGGATTTTCCGGGTGCACCAGTTCAACAAAATTGAGCAGTTCGTTTTCTGCAAGCCGGAGGATTCATGGGCTTTCCACGAGGAAATAATCGCGAACGCTGAGGAAATTTTCCAAAAGCTGGAAATTCCCTACAGGATTGTGAATATCTGCACAGGGGACATTGGGATTGTCGCCTCGAAGAAATACGATTTGGAGGCGTGGATGCCTGTTCAGGGAAAATACCGGGAAATGGTCTCAGGTTCCAACTGCACTAGCTACCAAGCAGTCCGCCTGAGCATAAAGTCGAGGAAAGCGCACGGCCTCCCGGCGGAATATATACACACATTGAACTCCACCGCAATTGCAACAACAAGGGTTATTGTTGCAATTGTCGAGAATTTCCAGACTCAGGAGGGCACGGTTAAGCTTCCCAAGGCGCTCTGGCCATATATGGGCGGGAAGACTGAACTCAAACCGGCGGAAAAATAGTTCAGGGCAGACTCAGAGCTTTGCCAGACGGTCGAAGAGGCGCTTGTTGGCTTTCTTTATCCGTTCGGCCTGTTCAGAAATGCTTTTAGTTATTTGAGATGGGCTTTCCTTTTCAAGACGAACTTCGAGCATTCTGCGGAAGGAATCTTTGCCTGTCTTCTTTGGCATGGCACGTATTTCTTGGGAAGTCATTCCTTATTAAACCTCCTTTTCAAATAGTCTCTTACTTGGCTTTCTGTCTTGCTGTATTTTGCAACATCCAGAATGAACTTTTCATACTCGTTTTCGGCCTTTAGCTTTAAGAATTCCGCAAGCGCATCTTGTGTCGGTTCTGAAAGATTCCCTGAGAGCAGGATTGTAAGGGCAGATAGTGTTGCGGTCCTTTTGTTCCCGTCAAAAAACGGATGTCTTGTGGCTATGTTGAAAAGCAGATTGGCCGCAAGGTCTAGGTTTGAGCCTTCCGTTTCGCATGCAGATTTTACAATAAAATCCAATGTTCCTTGGTCCCGGATTCCCAGGGGCTCGTCTACTGCAACATGGTGGAGCGCCAAAATGAGGTCAGTCAGGAGAGTCTCGAAAGAAGGTTTAGTCTTTTCAAGGGGCATTTATTTCCTAGAGAACGTTTCAGGCTTAACCATTCGGATGGTTCGCCTTTCCGCTATTTCGAGAAGGATTCCTCGACAAGGCGGATTTCTTCGTCAGTCAGGCCGTAAAGGGAATATACGAGGCAGTCTATCTCGGCATCGACTCTCGTTATCTCGTCCTCTATTTTCTGTCGTTCGTTCGTCTGCTTTAGGCCGGGCAGTTTTTTGTTTAGAGCAAGGATTTTGCTTACTAGTTTGATAATTGTAGATTGTACTTCTGGAGAGGCAATTTTTATCGGAAGGGCTCTAAGTTCCACCCCACTTATGTGATTCGTACTGCTATATGATTTAAAATAAAAATCGAGAAGTTTGGAATTTATCAAAGCTAGGAAGAACTCTTGCGGTTCGTCTTTTTTCTTCAAATACAGATAATTGCAAGTATGCGCACAATTTATCCTTGTGCCGATTAAGCAACCTTTCAGTCTCCTAGTTTGCTGCATGTTTGAAACCTCCTGCACAACAATTCGCTCTTTATCGGAATCGTTACGTCTTATCTTGGCTACTTCTACA
This sequence comes from archaeon, assembly GCA_037442745.1. Lineage (GTDB taxonomy): Archaea > SpSt-1190 > SpSt-1190 > DYHY01 > DYHY01 > JBBIPP01. Next base: position 32,512 of record JBBIPP010000008.1, on the reverse strand, counting down.
TATCCCTCCTTTGAGAAATTCTTCGTGTAACCATATCTGAAAATATCCGTTCCTCTCAGAAGAAGATTTATTCCGTTTCCCGGCTCTGTTCCTAAGGCTTTTTTAAAAACCGTGAGATTTACTTCCCCTTGATTTATTCTAAAAAAGTTATCTAATCTAGAAGTGCCTACGTGTTCAATCTTTTCTAGTATTTTAAGAATCAAAGGGTTTGAAATTATTTTGTTGTCTTGTGTTTTAGCGAATGCCTTCTGCGATATCTTTCCTAAAAAATGTTTCCCCGCAGATCGCTTCTCTTTTTCATAAAAAAAGGATATATTACTTTCTTTTCCTGACTGTTTTTTGATAATCAATATTGTTGTGGCTTGCGTAACTCCTTCGAAAACATCTAAACTCTCTGGGAGAATAACTATTTTGTCTATTCTGACAGTTTCTAACAGCAGACGCCTTAATTTGCTGGAGTCATTATCTGACAACCAGGTGTTAGGTATTATGTATCCGAGAAACCCGTCTCGTTTGAGCAAACGAATAGCATTCTCCACAAAAAGTCGGTATGAATTTACTTTCCCATAGCAAGTCGAATATGTTGATTTCAGAAAAGAGCTATCAGTCTCGCTAAATTCAACCCCATAAGGAGGATTTCCTATTATCACATCGAACCCTGCGCCATCGGCAAGTTTCCTCTCGGAATCGAACCTTATTATTCTAGGAAATCTCGCCTCCCATTCGAACGCCTCTTTGGAAACTTCCTTGTCGTCAATGAGGGAGTTCCCGTGCTGGACGTTGTTTCTGAGAATGGGCAATTTTCCCTTTTTCTCCGCCATCCTGAGAAGAAGATTCAACTGGGCAATCTCAACCGCTTTTTCGTCTAGGTCAACGCCATAAATGTTGTTTTCGAGTATCCTCCTCTTTGCCGTTGTTTTCGCGTCCGCTTCGGAGAAATCGAGCCTTGCCTGTTTTTCCCCGCTTGCGTCCTTTTCCGAGTGATATTCCTCGAGCACGTCGAATGCTTTCAGAAGAAATGATCCACTTCCGCAGGCCATGTCCAGGACTTTTATCTCATCGGCTTCTTGGACGCTTCGTCCCTTGAGGGTCTCTCCGAGAGTGTTTCTGACAATATAATCGACAATATATGTCGGGGTATAGTAAATCCCCTGTTCCTTTCTGTGCGCTTGGTTCTCCTTTAGCTTTACTCCTTTGGCGGTCTTTTTTAGAAGAATTGAGAGATATTGCTCATAAACGCTTCCAAGAATGTCGGCATTTATTGCGGAAAAATTGTATTTCAGGCCGTTCGGGCTGTTGTAGCTCTCCCGTATGACTTTTTCAAGCGCGCTGTCGGCTATCTCCAGTTTCTCGGATTCGTGGGGCTGGAAAAGCCCGCTGTTATAGGTATCGTCAGCTCTCCTAAAAGCTTCCGAGAGATATTCAAAAAGCCTCTTTTTCCCCTCATCTTCCCACTTCCGAAGGGTCTGGCCGAGTATTGCCTCCTCGAACCCTCGGTCTTCCGCAACTCGCAGGAAAAGGAGCCTGTCAAGAATCCTCTGGACGCATTCGTCAATGAAAAGCTCGGCATCTTCTTGCTTCTCGGGGAGATTGTTCTCCTTTTTCCTCTCACTAATGCTTTTCGTCAAAAGGGTCCGCCAATTCCCTAAATCCTTTGCCAGAAGGTTCGTTATCGGCTCCTTTGGCTTTACTTTCCCGTATTTCTCGGCAACCTTGTCTATTTGTCGTTCTAGGAAAGCTGGTTTTGAAAAAAGCCACAAGTCCTCAAACCTATCGGGAATTTCGGAGAGGAGTATTGGCTTGAAAAGCCGTCTGACTTCTTCGGCCTTGTCGAAATACTGGGAGTTGTAAACCCGGATTTCCTCAAAATTCGTAAGAACGACCCAGGGAACGCTGTTTTGGTATCCGTATTCCAAGGCCTGTTTAGCGTGGACATCTAGGGCTTCGCTCGGCTTTTTTGCTTCCAATAAGAATTGGGTTACGCCGTTTATTTTGAAAGCATAATCAACCCTTTTTTGGTTTCCGGACTTTTCCTCCTTGTTGCCTTCTTTTCTGATGTTCCATCCAAGATAGCGGAAAAGCTCGTCAATCCAGTCCTTCGTTCTCTCCTCGTTTAGCGTCCGAGGGGGCCCATTCGGAAATTCTTTCCGGTAGTCAGAAATTAGCTCGACTATTTGCTGTTTGGAGGCTTCCTTCTCCTGATTTTGTGAGAGAGAGAGACATTTTGATTAGGGGTAGCGCTTTGAGTTTTAAACTCTTTTTCCTGGCAAAGTATCCAGCAGAATACAGGAATTCTCCTCTTTTCCCTTAAAAACCGGAGCGTTCTAGGCAGAGGAATGGCTCCGGCAGAAATATCCGAGTTCAAAGGAAGAAAGGTCTTGGTCTTGAAAACTGGAAACGAAAGGGACGACAAGTTCCCGTTCACATTCGGGGTGAAGAAAGCGAAGATGATACTAGACAATCTCGATGAAATAAAACAATTCGTCGAGGAAAATTGGTCGGAAAGCGGGTCTTCTGGAACGCCAAACGAATAAATACGCACAAGCACTCCCCTTACAAATGTCCTCCCCTTATTCCCTGATTATTTGCGAAAAGCCAAACGCAGCAAGAAAGATTGCCCAGGCTTTGGCTGAGGGGACTGTTTCCGAGAAGAAATTCGGGAAAGCAAGCGCCCTTGAAATTTCTAGGAAGGGGCAGCGGATAATTCTTGTCTCGGCAGTCGGCCATCTCTATTCCCTTGTGGAAAAAGACAAAGGCAAATGGACATATCCCGTCCTTGAAACGAAATGGGTTCCTGTCTGGGAGGGAGGCAAAGGCGCGGAATTCGCAAGGCCGTACCTCTCAGTAATTGAGAATTTTTCTGAAGGCGCGGGAGAAATTTACAACGCAACAGACTATGACACTGAAGGGGCGGTGATTGGATATAACATACTTCGGTTCGCTTGCTCGCGGGAAGACGCAAAGAGGCTGCATTTTTCCACCCTAACTGCAAAGGAACTTGTGGACTCTTTTGAGAAAGCGTCAGAGCATCTTGACTTTCCTCAGATTGAAGCAGGTCTCGCAAGGCATGAGCTCGATTGGCTCTATGGAATAAATCTCTCCCGAGCGCTCACTCTTGCGATAAAAAAGGCGGGGCGTTGGCACGTTCTTTCAACAGGCAGGGTCCAGGGCCCTGCTCTTGCTTTCCTAGCAAAGAGGGAGAAGGAAATCAAAGATTTCGTTCCGGTTCCTTTCTGGCAAATATCCCTTCTCTCGGAAAAAGACAGGATTGAAGTGAAGGCCCTCCACGAGGCGGACAAGTTCTGGGATAAAAACGAGGCGGAGAAAATTTTCGGAAAGATTTCCGGAGAGAAACGGGCGCAAGTAGCGTCTCTTGACAAAAGGGAATATCGCGAGCTTCCGCCAACCCCTTTCGACTTGACAAAGCTTCAGACAGAAGGCTATCGGCATTTCGGATTTTCGCCTAAGAGAACTCAAAGCATTGCCCAATCGCTCTATGAAAAGGCGCTCATCAGCTACCCTAGGACCAGTTCGCAGAAACTTCCAGACAAGCTCGATCTCCGCGGAATTCTTCTTTCCCTCTCAAAACAAAAGAAATATTCTGAACATGCGGGCGCTCTCGCAAAAAAGAATTCTCTTGTCCCTGCCAACGGAGAAAAGGACGACCCGGCTCACCCGGCAATACACCCGACCGGGGAGAGGCCAACGTCTCTCACAGAAGAGCAATCAAAGCTCTATGATCTTATTGTGAGAAGGTTCCTTGCGGTTTTCGGGGAGCCTTGCGTCAGGGAGACTGTCTCGGTAAGATTGGATGTAAGGGGGGAGATTTTCAACGCTTCCGGACGCTCAACTTTGGAACTGGGCTGGGCGGAATTCTACGGGCAGTATGCAAAGCTTGAGGAGAGTTCCCTTCCGAGTATGGTCAAGGGAGATTATCTTGAAATTCTGTCAATTGATCTCCTGTCAAAGGAAACTGAGCCCCCCCCGAGATATAACGAAGCCTCCTTAATCAAGGCGCTTGAAAAGGAGAATCTAGGGACAAAAGCGACGAGGGCGGAAATTGTCGAGACTCTTTATTCCCGGGGATATATTAGGGAAAAGAAAATTGTTGTGACTGAGCTCGGCCTTGCGGTTGTCGATTCACTTGAGAATAACGCTCCGAAAATAATCTCTCCCGAATTGACGCGCGAGTTCGAGGCGGAAATGGAACTGATCTCGGAAGGGAGAAAAAGGCGGGAAGAAATCCTCTCAAGGGCGAAAAAGGTTCTTGTCGAAACCCTCTCAAAATTCAGGGAGCACGAGCTAGAGGTCGGGCAGACCCTCCTCTCGGGTCTAAAGATTGCATTGAACATCAAAGAGACCCTTGGCAAATGCTCTAAATGCGGGGCGGGAAACCTGAAGACAATATTCAATCCTAGGACTAGAAAAAAATTCGTCGGATGCACGAACTATCCAAACTGCACGCAGTCATTCCCCTTGCCGGGAGGCCTTGTTGAGGCTACAGACAAGACATGCGACAAATGCGGAACCCCGATAATAAAGGTCGTCAGGGCCGGCAAGAGACCGTTCACAATGTGTATCGAGCCTTCGTGCGAGACAAAAAAGGATTGGGGAAAACCGAAAAACAAACCGGAGGAAAGGCTCGTCCAAAAAAGTCCGTTAGGGGAAATTTCCTCCCCTCCGAAAGCGACTAGGAAGAGGAAATCTCCTGAGAAGAAATCCCATTGAAAAATATTTGAGTGTGTCGGCCGGAGGGCCCCTGAAGAAAAACCCACGAGATAACCGCCGGCCCAATAGACGGGCAGGACTGGCGAAGAGGTTTTTGCAAAAGTTCGCCTTTGCGAGGGGGCTCTCCGACCCGGGTATGCGCAAAATTCCCGTATATTTTCTTCCGGGCCTTTGCGCGCCCTTTTCTTTTTTCCGGATTTTTTTCTTCTGCTCTATTGTCTCCCCAAATAACCACCTCTCAATATTCGTCAGGTCTTGTGACAATTATTTGATTCGGATGGAATTTTTCGCGCTATCCGGCCTCCCCGGGCGTCCCTCCGCCGTCTTCCTCGAGGGCGAATTCGGGAGGGATTTCCAAGTCCATCCCTGTCTTTGCCTCAATTGAGCTTGCAAGGAGATCGAACTCCCGCCTGTTCAGAGAGAACTCCCGTTCTCCGACAATTATTCTTACCGTCTTTTCTTGTTCCCCATTGGGTTCCATTGCTTTTCTTCTCCTGTTTCCTTTTGATAATTCCCTGAAAAAATATATTCCCGATGTTGATGGAAAAATCAATTGCTGGGTTTAGTTTCCCTAGCAGATTCACTCTCCGCTTCAACAAACACCAAAATTTCCGGTTTTTCACATCCCCTACATCCCCAAGATGACTTGGGTTTTCGGGGAGCTTATTTCCCGTTTTCCTGTCACGCCACAAGGACCTTAATGGCGTGCGTTTTTTTTACACCGCCAATAGTGCCCTTTGTGGCATGACAATCAAGTCTCATGAAGGAATTTGTAAAAATCCGGTTGTTCCATCTAGACCTTTGGCTAGCCTGACAATACGAAATTGCCTGTATTGCTTTTCCGCTAGCCATTTTTTCCTAGCTATACTAGCCACTAAATGGTATTTTAATCTATCGGTCTGCGCGCTTCTGTACATTGGTTTTATTTTTTGTACTGTTCCTGTGGGACAAGGTAATACGCATTTTCCGGACAGGAAGAGGGAATATTTTGATGAGCGGGACATTTTTGGTATTAATGTCAGTAGAGATAGTATGCCTTTCTGATGACGGGGCCGGCGCCTTCCCTCCTGAACAAAGGCTATTGCACGCCCCGGATTTCCCGGCTGGCATCGGAACTCCGCTCGCCGTCACCGACAATACACCATAAAATAAGGAAGCTTGAGGAAAGGGAAATTGTCCGGTCTTACAAGGCAGTGCTTGACCGCAAGAAAGCTGGCTCCGGCTTTTCCTGCTTCATACTGATAAACCTTGACACCGGAGAATATTCCGACCCTGAAAAGGTCGCAAGGCAGTTTGCGGGCTTTCCCAAGGTGGAGTCGTGCGATGTGATAACCGGAGACTGGGAGCTTGTGATAAAAGTCAGGACGGAGAGCATTGACGCATATTACGAGTTCGTCAAGCTTGCAAAGGGGATGGGGAAGACGAAAACGCTCGTGTCAATGAAGGAGTTAAAAAGCGAATTCGTCGAAATCTGAGGAGAAGGGAGAGAAATCAAATGGACGTTGAATCAAGGCTCAGTCTGATAAAGCAGGTCGGAGAGGAAATACTGACTGAGGGGGAATTGAGAACCCTTCTTTCGGAGAAGAAAAATTTCGTTGCATATGACGGCTTCGAGCCCTCTGGAAGAATGCACATTGCCCAAGGGATTTTGCGGACAATTAACGTCAACAAAATGATTTCTGCCGGGGGCAAGTTCAAGATGCTTGTTGCCGACTGGCACGGCTGGGCGAACAACAAAATTGGGGGCGACCTAGAAAAAATCCAGACTGTCGGGAAATATTTCATAGAGATCTGGAAAGCGTGCGGAATGGACCTAGATAACGTCGAGTTCATCTGGGCTAATGACGCTGTCTCCGACCCGGAATACTGGAAAATAGTTATGCAGGTAGCAAGGAACTCGACAATGAACAGAATTATCCGGTGCGGGCAGATTATGGGGCGAAAGGAGGCTGAAGTCCTCCAGGCATCCCAGATTCTCTACCCCTGCATGCAGGCGGCGGACATCTTCTACCTGAAAGCGGACATCTGCCAGCTTGGGATTGACCAGAGAAAAGTGAACGTCCTAGCGCGTGAGCTAGGCGAGAAGCTCGGATTTTGGAAGCCTGTGGTTGTGAGCCACCACATGCTAATGGGTCTTGAGAAACCGGCGAGCAGTGAGGCGGACGCGACCGAGCGGGCAATTGACATGAAAATGTCAAAGAGCAGGCCCGATAGCTCAATTTTCATGACCGATTCTAGGGAGGAGATTTTCAGGAAAATAAAAAATGCCTACTGCCCTGAAAAGCAGGTTCTGGAAAACCCAATCCTCGAATATTGCAAGTATATTGTCTTCGAAAAATTCCCGGAAATGAGGATTGAGAGGCCGGAGAAATACGGGGGGAACCTTGATATAGGGGGATATCCTGAGTTGGAAAGCCTCTATTTTTCGGGGAAGCTCTCGCCAGTTGATTTGAAGGGAGCCGTCTCTGAGCATATTGACAGGTTGGTTGCTCCTGTTCGGTCTCATTTCGAAAAGGACTCCTCCGCAAGAGGGCTTTTGGAAGAGGTCGTGTCCTTTAGAATAACTAGATAGTTCCGGCCCTCTCCCTATCGTCAAGGACAATTCCGGTCAGTTCGCTTCCGGAAACTGCCGGAACGTTGTAAAAGTTCCCGTCCCCAAAACCTGCGAGCTCCCGGAGAAGCCATTCTCCCTCCTCGTTTAGTCCGATTCCGGCAACAGATACGGTTATTCCGTTCTCTCTTGCAGAAATCACAGCATCTTTTGCGTCCTCAACCGGCTTGTCCCCTTCCGTCGGCAGGCCGTCTGTTATCAGGAGGATGTGCTTTGCAGATTTGGAATTCTCCAAGCCCTCGAACATTCCGGACGCAAGAGTTATTGCCTTTCCGATTGAAGTCGTTCCTCCGGGAAAGAGGGAGACAATTTTCTCCGCGAAATATCCGATATCTTCGGAATCTAAGAACTCGCAGATTACTTCCGGCTCCTTTCGGAAGGAAACAACCGCCACCCTGTCAAGAGTTCCGATAGATACTGCGGAGAGCCCTATTGCCGCCCGCTTTGCCGAGTCAATCTTGTCTCCTTTCATGCTTCCGGAAGAATCGAGAACGAAAATAAAGTCAATCCCAGTCCTCCTGGTCATTTCAAGGGAGCGGAGGTCTTCCGGGAGAATTCTTTTGTGGCCCCTCTTTGCCGCAACGGACACGGTTTTCCTCGTCGATATTCTCCGATAGGAATCTGATTTTGACCTCGGATATGCCCGCTCAGTCTTCTCCTCGTTCCCTTTGAAATCGGCCGGGTGGCTTCCGAACCCTGATTTTGAGAGTATTTGGAGCTCGTCCTTCAGGGTCTCTTCAGCAATTTCCTTCAGAGCCTTCTTTGTCAGGCCAGCCCCTCCTTTGGCAATGAATCCCTCCGACAAGAGGCCTTTCAATTTCCCCTCAATTCTCCCGGAAATCTGGGATATTCTCTCGATTTTTCCCTCGCTTCTGGATAGTTCGGATATCGGAAGACCTGTTAATCCTTCCAAGAGCTCTTCCCCATATGTTCCTATTGCTGAACCTAGGTCATAGACAATTGATCTTGCAATGAATGCTGCGTTCAGTCCGTCAAGCCCTCGGTTCGCCATCTGGCGGAGAAGGGGCCCATAGCTCTTGCTCTCCTCCTTTGGAATTTTCCCCTGCTTTTTTTCGGAGAATTTCTGCTCGGAAGAATTGCCGTCCTCCTCGTCCAGAGTCCCCCCGCTTTTTCCTTCGGGGGCGATTATTTTGGGAGGGCGAGTTTCCCGAGAATTTCCTCAATTACCTGTTCAGGCTTTGCCGAGTGCCTGAACTTTGGGGCGAGCCGTATCCTGTGGTCAAGAACAGAGTGGACTGCGGTTATCAGGTCCTCAGTTGTCGCCTCTTTCCTTCCGTTGGAGAGAGCGAACCCCTGGACCCGCTCATAAATACCTATTGTCGCCCTGACTCCGGCGGGCTTTTCCACCCGCTCGTCAGTCCGGGTTGCCCTGACAACTGATACAATTCCTTTCATTATTTTCTCGGGAAGTTTTGTCCCTTCGAGCTTTGCGCCCTTTTCAACTGCGATTTTCTCCTCTAGTTCGGCTGTTTCCGGAAAGCCCATTTCAATGAAATCGAGGCGGTCGAGGAGAGCTTCTGACAATTTCTCGGTTCCTGCAGTCTCCCTCGGGTTCATTGTTGCGACAAGTATGAAATCGGTTGGATAATCGACTTCATAGCCACCGATTGTCACATTGCCTTCTTCCAGAACCTGAAGGAGCGCGTTCTGAAGTCTCTCAGGGCACCTGTTTATCTCGTCGAAGAAGAGTATCCCCCTGTTCGCCCGGAGGATTTTTCCGGGAGTGAATGCCCGAGGGTCCTTTGGGCCGAATTCCAGAGCCTTGATTGGATCAATGTCCCCGACAAGGTCTTCCGGCTGGAGATCTGGGGACCCTTGGACCCGGACGAACCTCTTTTCTCCGGGGGATTTTTCCTTCGGTAGCTTTTCCCCTTTGCCTTTTCTCGCAATGCAGGAAGGGCAGACCGGCTCCTCGGGACTGCAATGGAAATCGCATCCAATGACAACTTCCACTTCCGGAAGGAGCCTGGAAATCGATTTCGCAAGAGTCGTCTTCCCAACCCCAGGATATCCAAGTATTACGAAATGGCGTCCTGAAAGGAGGGCGGAAATTGCGGATTTCTTCGCGTTCTCCTGGCCGAGGATTTCGAGGAAAGGATTCTTCGACGAAAGTATTCTCTCTTGGAGTGTCTGATTTTTGTCTTCTTTTTGCGCCATGAGTCGGGAATTGTCAGAGGGGAGCTTTTATTCTTTTTTCAGGGGGAAAAAATAATGTTAAAAGCGCAAAGTTCGGGATTCTCCAGCATGGCAAAGGTAGTTTCTAAATCCGAAAAAGGGGCGAAAATTGTGCTTGTTCTAGGGCCCTCAGGAGTCGGGAAAACTGCGGTAATGAATGCCGCTCTTGGGGAAAGAAAGGATGTGAAGGTTGTCAATTTCGGGCACATTACCCAGGAAGTTGTCGGAGGGGACCGAGACAAATTCAGAAGGGAGGCAACGCTCGCTGACGCTCGGAAAATGCAGGTAAAGGTTGCAAAAAAGCTTGCTTCAATGGCCGGGAAGGAAAAAGGCGGTCTATTCATTGTAACGTCCCACTCGGTAATGTTCAAATCTGGAGGGTTCTGGCCAGGATTTCCCAAATGGGTTCTGGATGAATTGAATCTCTCAATGATTGTTCTGATTTCAGGCCTGCCTGAAGAGATTGCCGCGAGGAAGAACGCTGACAATGCTTCTGGAAAGACTGAAGGGAGGACAAGAGATGAAATTCCTCTGGAAACAATTCTTGCGGAGCAGGACGTCGGTCGGGGCGTTGCATATGCGTACTCGATGTATTCTGGGGCAATTGTGAAGGAAATTGTCAACAGGCAAGGGAAGCTTGACGAGGCAGCGGAGGAACTGAGGAATTGCCTTCTGGCGCTCTAGGGAAAAATGGCTCTCAGTAAAATATGAAAAGTCCTCTTCGCCTAAATGGCAATTGTCGATTTCAGGGGAAAATGTTTCTTTGCGAAAAGGAAGGACAATTCCCTCTTGAACTTTCCCTGCGAGGAGCGCTGTCCAAGTCTCCGCCCTTCCGGCCGGGGCGCTGGTTGAGATTGACGTTGTCGCTGAACTGAAGAAAGGTCCCTGAAATTACGGATAAAAGAGGTTAATCCTGTCCCGAGAGTCTGCGTAGCATCTTTCGATTCCTGGGGCAGGATTCTCCTGAAAAGGACTAACTGGTATTGCAAGGACTTTTGGGAGCTGTCTGAAAAGGGGGTTTCAGGGGAATTTTTGGAGGAGACTTGAATAAGGATTCCTGCTTCAGAATTCAAGCAACTCTTCTTCATTGATGCAATGAAAAAGCCCAGTTTCCACAGAGTCTTTTTGACCTTTTTCGTAGAGGTCGGAAAATCTCCGGAAACTCTCAGAACAACTGAGCATTTGTTGGGGGTTGGTTTTCAAAAAAAAAGTCTTCCGAGGAAAATGACGCCACACGACAGGCCAATTGCAAAGGCGGGTTTTGGGAGGTCCTTTTAGGGAAAGGGAAAACAATAATTTTATAACGCCACAGGGGAAGCCATCTTTCGGAAAACGCGGCCATAGTCTAGTGGTAGGATATGAGCTTCCCAAGCTTAGGACCCGGGTCCGAATCCCGGTGGCCGCACCTCAACCCATTTTTCTTCCCGAAGAAAAATCCGTTGACGGGCGTAAAGAAGGGGCGTGTCATGAGGGACACGCAAGTTCTTTCCTCTCCCCTCGAGGGCTTGTCCAAGCCTGTGCTTGGGAAAGGGCGTTGTCTCGAATCCCGGTGGCCGCACAGCTTGACAGCAAGTTATATGAAAAGGCGTTTATCTCTTTTTGAACAAGGTAAGCCTGCCTTGTTTTTTCGGAAAATTCCTCGGCAAATATCGGGCTTCCTCAAGTTTCTGGGGAACAAATGCTTTCTTCCGACAAATTGAATTCATGGAATTTTCAGGCAACCTCCCCTCATTGAAAACCTATTAATACAAAGAGGTTTTTTCTCGTGTTTGGATGGAAAAGGCTTCGATTCGAATCCGCCTTCTGGTTGGGGGGGTGATTGACGGGTGCCTTACTGCAACTGGCGTTGCGTTTGGCGCAGCCTTCGCAACCCTTGACACGAAATTAGTCATTATTGCAATACTCTCGGCCGCATCCGCAAATATTGTCGCATCAACCTTTGCAACTGTCACCGGACAGTTGGCGGAGGCCGCGTCTTGGACGAAGACATTGGGCGAAAAGATGCGGATGGACAAGAGAAGGATAGAATCCTTGGAAGTCGTAAAGGAGTTCAAGGACGAGGCCAAAACCAATTGGGTTATTGCAAGCGCGGGAATTTTTCTCGGCTCCCTCTTCCCGGTAATCCCGTTCTTCTTCATGCCAGTCAAGAACGCAATTGTCCTCTCGGGCGCAATTTCCGCGGTAATTCTCTTCGGTGTTGGGGCGCTCATCGGGTGGCTCCGGAGCGAAAACGTGTTAAAGTACGGGATAATTGTCCTGATTGTCGGGCTCGTGACTGCCGGGATAACGAGGTCGATAGAATTCATGGTGGAGTTGGCGTGAAAAAATGACTGATCATGTAATAGTCTGCGGATGTGGAAGGGTTGGGGAGAGGCTTGCAACGCTTCTTGCGAACAACAAGGAGAAGGTTACTGTGATTGAGCGGGACCACTACATTGTGGAAATCCACGAAAAGGGGGGGAATTTCGCCCTCCTGGAAGGCGACCCTGCGAATCCTGTTGTTCTCAAGGCTGCGGGGATTGAATCGGCGAAATGGATTGCGGTTGTGACCGGGGACGACAAGACGAATATGGTAATATCGACACTTGCCAGGAAAATGAACCCGAAAATAAAGGTCGCGGCGCGGGTATCCTCCCAGGATGACTTGGACATTTTCATGAAGCTGGGGGTCGACCTACTCGTTTTCCCGGAAATTGTAGCGGGAATCCAGCTTGGAGAAGCAATCCTTCAAAAGACAAAGCCAGAGCACTTGGCAACTGTCGCAAGCCAGGATGAAGTGAACAAAAGGCACGACAAACTCTTGAAATTCTTCTAAGAGAATAAGAGGTGCTCGACTAGTATTTTCAGTCCTATTGCAATTAGGACAAGCCCGCCTATTATCCCGGCTTTCTTCTTGAGGGCGCTCCCAAAGACCCTCCCGACATATACTCCGGCGAAGGAGACTATGGCAGTAGTCCCGCCTATAATTAACGCAGACTCTATTATTGGGAGCCCGAGGAAGGCGAAAGTTATCCCAATTGCGAGGGCGTCAATGCTCGTCGCAACAGCCAAGGAGAGGTAGGTTCTCAGGTCATTGCGGATTGAAAAGTGGGTTCTTTTCTTCGATTTTTCCTCGTCAGGGAAGAGTTGGTCAAGAACCATTTTTCCCCCAACATATACGAGGAGAAGGAACGCTATCCAATGGTCGAAATTCGTTATTATCTTCCTTGTAGCTTCCCCCGCGAAATAGCCGGCAATTGGCATTGCTGTGTGGAAAGCCCCGAAGAGGAGTGCAAGGAAGACTGCGAGCTTTGGGGACTTGTTTCCAGTCGTTCCTTCTGCGGCGGAGACTGAAAAGGTGTCAATTGAGAGGCCGATCCCTATTGCCGCGACTGTCAGCAATTCCGGAAAAGTCACAACTCATCTCGCCCCCGTTTTCTCGAATGGGGAATCGGGGGACTCTAGGCCCAAAAAGTCCGAGAGCTTCCTTGCGGACTCCTTCTCTGAAAGGAAATCGGAAACCTTTCCGACGGGCCTCTTCGCAAGAAGGTTGACCAAGTTCTTCCTCCCGAGGCCGGGAACATATTCCAAGATTTCCCTCGGAGCGGAATTTATGTCAATGTCTGATGGCACCCCAGTTATTGACCGCTTGCCCCAGTCAACAACCTTGATATTGAAGAGTTTCCCGAGGGGAATGTTGGTTGTCGGAATCCCTATAAGGAGAGGGTAAGAGCCGAGAGGCCGGGCGAAGGTTATTTTCCCGTCCCGGTATTCTGAAAACACCCCGGGTATTTCGGTTCCCTTTGGAGCGACTCTTGATAGCATTTCGTGGTCTATATTCTCCCTGACCTTGAACTTGAAGGAAGCGAATTCCCTCGAATGCTTTTGAACCAGTTTATTGCCGAATTTCCCAATCCGCGTCCAGGGAAGGGGCATCACCTGCCGGAGGTTTATCCTCCGGACAACTAGCTTCTCCTCAATCAGTCTCTCGAGGAAGGAATAGTTTATTCTAAACGATTCTTTCGTCTCCCCTTCAAGGCCCCCTATGAAATTCAATCCTGGGAGAAGCTTCGGCAGGCTTTTTCCCTCCCTCCACCCCCCGGCCTCGTTAATTATTCTGACTGCAACCAGAGCATCTTCCGAATCCACTTTCAGGTTGTTCTTCCTTATTACTTCAGGGTCGAGGCTCTCGAGGCCAAAGGCCGCAATGTCTCCAGGTGTGTTGTATTTCGCAATAATTGACGCTACTTTTTTTGATTCCTCCGGATGGAGGACAATTGTCTTCGGGTTGACATTGTCAATGTGGAGGACTGTCAGGTTCGGGCCAGCCGCTTTCCTGGCCCCGTAAAAAAGCGCCTCAATTGCCCGGGGATTCGGTTTCGGATATTCCTCTTTTCCTGCGCCCTCTCCAAGATACGCGAAGAGGTCTGGCTGGTCGCCTAGCCTGAATGCATGCACACCCATTTTCGCAAGGGCGGATATTTCCCTGACAATTCCCTCTACTGGCCTGAAATCTGGGGGGCCCTTGCTGGCTTCGGAGCAGAACGAGCAGAATCCAGAGACGAATCTTGAGCATCCCCGGTATGTCTCTATTTCCAGGAGAAGGTAAGTTGTGTCAACCTGGGAAATTATTGACGCGCCCCTCTCGGCGAATTCTTGGAGAAGGGGGTCTTTTCTCGAAATCCTCTCAAGGCCTGTGGCTTTTCCAGTCGAAAAAATTGAGTATATTGTCGCCTCGTCGTCCCCTTTTGAGACAATGTCAAACGGGTCCCGGACAACCCTGGTGGTTTTTCCTCCTTCAGTCCCGAACCCGAACTTGGCCGCGGGCCCGCAGAGGACTTTTGCCCTTGCCTTTTCAAACCTCCTTGAAAGGGATGAGACCTCCTCTGCAGTCGCAATCTTTCCCCCAACATACTTCCCGGGAACTGTCATTCCGACAATGAATGCAATGCAGTCGAATTTTCCGTCCAGATCTTTTGGGTGCGCGCGGCCTTCCCGAAAATCGTCAATTGTCAGGTATTTGACAAGCGCATCCCTTTTCGCGGAGATGGCGGCTCCTGCAATGTATCTAGGATATTTCCCGATATAGGGGGGGACATTAAAGCAGGTCGGCTCGTCCGAATAGCCGTTCACTATTAGGAGGCTCTTCATCTGTGCGGGAAATACCTTTGCCGTGGGGTTTTAAAGTGTATTTTTCCGGGCATTTTCAGCATCTGAATTTTTAAAGAACCGGGTTGAGTTTGGGGCTCCGAAATGGCAATGCTCGCAATAAAGGACAGGAAGGAATTGATTGACCTCTACTTGGATTTCTTCAAGAGCAACTCTCACAAAGTATGCCAGAACGTGCCCCTTGTCCCCCAAAACGACCCGACAGTCCTCTTCACAACTGCTGGAATGCATCCACTTGTTCCCTTTCTCCTTGGGGAAAGGCACCCTCTCGGAACTCGCCTTGTGAACGTCCAGAAATGCATAAGGACAACTGACATTGAGAATGTCGGGGACGCGACTCACCTGACATTCTTTGAAATGCTGGGGAACTGGTCCCTCGGCGACTATTTCAAGAAGGAAGCAATTGAATTGAGCTATTCTTTCCTGACAGAGCGTCTGGGAATTCCGCCAGAGTCCCTTTCAGTAACCTGCTTTGAGGGGGATTCCGATGCTCCAAAGGATTTGGAAGCGGCGGGAATTTGGGAAGTTGCGGGAATGCCGAAAGAAAGAATAGTCTTCCTCCCAAAGGAGGACAATTGGTGGGGACCTGCCGGAAAATCCGGCCCCTGTGGTCCAGACACTGAAATATTCTATTGGGTCGGGGCTGGCGCTCCTCCTAAAACGGCTTCGGCAACTGAGCGGTCCGGCTGGATGGAAATATGGAACAATGTCTTCATGCAGTTCAACAAGTCGGAAGACGGCGTCTTCACTGAGCTTGCCCAGAAGAATGTTGACACCGGGATGGGGGTTGAGCGGACTCTTGCAATGCTGAACGGAATTGACATCTTTGAGACTTCTTCTTTTGAAAAGATAATTGGGAGAATTGAGGCGCTCTCCGGGAAGAGATATTCCGAGAACAAGCGGGCAATGCGGATTGTCGCGGACCATGTAAAGGCAGCGGTCTTCATTCTCGCAGAGAAAGTCGTTCCTTCGAACGTTGAAAGGGGCTATGTCCTGAGACGTCTTATCCGAAGGGCTGTCAGGTTCGGGAGACTGCTCGGCCTTTCCGGGAATTTCCTGACCGAAATATCGGCAAGCGTTTTCGACACATATCCGGACTATTCCCACATACACAACAATAGGGCGTTCGTTGAGAGCGAGCTAACTGCTGAGGAGAAGAGGTTCTCATCCGCCCTTGAGCAGGGAATCCGGCACTTTGAGAAAATTGCAAGGGAGCTCTCTGACAAGACTATTAACGGAAAGACGGCTTTCCTCCTCTACCAGTCCTACGGCTTCCCAGTTGAGATGACGGAGGAACTTGCGGGCGAGCGGGGGCTAATTGTTGACAAGGCAGGGTTCATGGTGGAGGAAAGGAGGCATCAGGAGCTCTCAAGAACCACGAGCGCGGGAATCTTCAAGGCTGGGCTTGCCGACAATTCTGCTGACACTGCCAGGCTCCACACTGCAACGCACCTTCTTCTCGCAGCCCTCCGGAAAATCCTCGGGAACTCGGTTGAGCAGAGAGGAAGTAACATTACCCCGGAGCGTCTCCGGTTAGACTTTTCCTGGAATGAAAAGCTCTCGCCCGGGCAGGTGAAGGCTGTAGAAGGGCAGGTCAATTCCTGGATTTCTGAAAATCTCCCGGTGACAAAGAGCGAGATGCCCCCTGAAGAGGCTCTCTCGATTGGCGCCCTCGGGATTTTCGGGGAGAAATACGGGGAAATTGTCTCAGTATATACTGCAGGTTCTCCCGCAAATCCGGTGAGCAGGGAAATCTGTTCAGGCCCCCATGCGTCCGGCACTGGGGAACTCGGAAATTTCAGGATTGTAAAGGAAGAAGCTTCATCAAAAGGCGTCCGGAGAATAAAGGCTGTCCTTGAATAGCAAGAATTAAAAGATTGGTTTCCCGGAATTCTTCTGCCGTGAAAGGAGGCGGATTCCCGGCTGCCGCTACTGAGGTTGAAAAGCCAAAGAGGCGAGAAAGTTCCCCCCGCCGGAAGAATTGCGCGGGACACAAGCCCGCTCCGGGAGACCGGGGAGCGAAGGGAACAGAAAAGGAATCAATCCGGGCAGAGTAATGAAGTCGAAACCGAACGCCGAAGCCCGCGAGGGAGTGAAACTGCCCTTTGCCGCGCGTGTCCTTTATGGACTGCCGGCGCAACCCTTGAAACAGAGGGGCGTTAGTCGAATGCCGGGGGCCGGATTAACAGGGATTGGAAAACGCTCCGATCCGCCGAAATCCTTCCCAAGGGGGACTAGTTCCGCGACCTTTCACGGTCTCTTTTTTCTCAGCCGAAACCTTCGGAAACTATCCGCTTTTTTCCCACTCCCAACAGAAGGAGGCATTTTCTGATGTTGGTAACGAAGGAATCGGAACCGCAGACGAAAAAGACTGCTTTGGAAATTTCCTTCTTTCCGAGGGAATTGGAGAGAGCTTTCCTGTCAATTCTTCCTACCATCCCTCTCCATCCTCTGGGCGGGCTTTTCGTGAATGTTAGGACAGTCCTAGTCCTCCTGAGGGATAAAAGCTCCCTTTCAAGGGGAAAATCCTCACCGTCCCTCTCGCTATAGAGGAGAAGTGAGCTGTTCAGCCCCCCTTTTTTCTCAATTGTCCGAAGAGCGGAGGAAAATCCGGCAATTCCTATTCCCCCTGCAATGAAAACAACTGATTTTTTTTTGAATCTTCTCCTGTCGAAAATGAACCTGCCGAGAGGCCCAATTGCGCGAATCTTCACCCCCTTCCTTGTCCGAAAGAGCGCTTTTGTGAAATCTCCTTTTACCCGAAAAGTTACTCTCAGGTATTTTTCTTCCGGAGCGCTTGAAATTGTATATGAGCGAATCTCCGTCTTTCCGTTAATTTCCAGATGGATATTGATGAACTGTCCCGGGAGGAAGGAAAAGCCAGCGGGCTTTCTGAAGTAAATTGACTTGCAAGTCGGGCTCTCTTTCCTTGTTCTGAGAACTCTCAAGTTCGCCATTTTGGGGGAGGATGAAAATGAAGGCATCCATCAACGATTTCCTGGTAGGTTTAAAAAATGTACTTCTTCCGGCAATCGGAAAAGAATAAAACCGCGGACGGATCCCGAACCAGCATGGGCTTGGACATCCTCCTTGTCAGGCCGGAATCGGACAATGGGCTCTCAGGGGCTTTCTCTTCAATTTGGAAACAGCCTCCAATGAACCTCTTTTATCTCAAATCTTTCTTGGAATCTAGGGGATTTTCAGCGCAAGTTGTTGATTATGAATTCTCGGAATATTCCGGGGAAATTTTCTCTGAAAAACTTGTTCGCCTGAAGCCTAGGTTCGTTGGCCTGTCTGCCGGGAGCTTTTCCATTGAAAATTCCCGGGAAATTGTCCGCCTTGCCGGAAAATACGGGGCAAAAACGGTTCTTGGCGGGGCCAATGCGACAATTAGGGGAAGCTCACTTCTCCTTGAGCTTGGCGCGGACTTTCTTGTCCTAAACGAGGGGGAGTTCGCCCTTGAAAAAATATTGAGGACGGGTCGCTTGCCGAAAAATGACAGCGCTTCTGAAAGGAGGGGAAACAGGGTGTTTTCCGGAAGAACAAAAGGAAACCTGCCGGGAGCGGAGGCTCTTGATTCCTTTGGATTCCCAGATAGAACCCTTCCGGAATTCAGGAAATACGATTCCTGTGCGTCTGCAGGAATATGGGAAAGCACTGCTTTCATAACAGCGTCAAGGGGCTGTCCTTACAGCTGCACATTCTGCATATCAACAGTAATCCATGGAAAAGCCTGGAGGGCGAGAAGCGTTGAGAGCGTTCTTGACGAGGTCGGAAACTGCATACGGGCTGGATATTGCCACATCCAGTTCGATGACGACGTTTTCGGATTCTCGGAAAAATGGTTCAGGGATTTTTGCAAGGGAATGATTGGAAAGGGGTATTCGAAGAAAATCACCTGGGACTATTCAACAAGGGCGGACCTGACAAGCCGGGGGAAATTCCGCCTTGCAAGGAGTGCCGGAGCAAGGAAGGTGTGCATGGGAGTCGAATCGGGAAGCGAAAGAATCCTGAAAAGCGTCCGGAAGGGCGAGAGCGTTGGGAGAATCCGGTGGGCGTTTTACGAAGCAAGGAAGGAAGGTCTATTGACGGAGGCTTTCTTCGTATTGGGATTCTTCGGGGAAACTCTCGAGACTCTCCGGGAGACGGAAAAGCTCCTATTTGAAATTTCCCCGGACGTTCCGGTAATAACCCTCCTCTCGCCTTTTCCCGGAACGGAAGAGCACAAAAAGTTCGCGCAGGCGGGCCTAATCGGGCCTTTGGCAATTCCTGCGGGGTTCTTCACCTGCTCGGCCCAGCGCCAGAACTCCCTCTCGGCGGAAAAACTCGTTGAATTCAGGAATTCCCTATATCGCAGATACTCCCTTCGGCCGTCGTTCGCCCTGAGAACTCTCTCCAATGCGCGGTCGCTTGGGGGGCTTTATCGCATATTTCTTGCCGGGCTCTCAACCGCTTTTGGATAAGCTTTGGACTCCACGAAATCCATTGTCAAGGTTTGATATATAATCGGGTAGCGGGGCTTGCAGAAAGAATGTCGAAGAAAGGGAGCGTTCTTCTTGTGAGGCCACCGTCCAAATGGTTCGAAAAGTTCAAGTCAGTGAGCGTCCCGATACCGCCGGTAAACCTTTTTTATCTCTCGGAATTTCTCGAACGGAGTGGCTTTTCGGCGAGAGTGTTCGACTGCGAAACTTCCCCCGACTGGGAAAGGGAGCTTTCCTTGGAAATGAAAAGAGGGCCAGTTCTTGTTGGGGTGACTTGCTCGACAATATCGGTTGATTGGGCAAAGAAAGTCTGCTCCCTTGCGGAAAGGTTCAAAATACCCTCAATTGTTGGAGGCTCCCATCCAACCGCTTTCCCAAAGGAGAGCCTAAAGGCTCTCGGGTGCGGGGGTGTTGTTGTGGGTGAGGGCGAACTCGCATTCCTTGAAGCGGCCAAGGCTTGCTCCAAGGGAAGGCGGGATTTTTCCGGAATTCCGGGAATCCTGTCCAAGGGATATTCTGAATTCAGGGCGGGAATTCTCTCAACTGACTTGGACTCTTTTGGCTTTCCCGACAGAAGCCGTCCGGAATTCCGAAAATACGACCGGGCCTTCCCGGCAGGGATTCCCGAGAAGACTGCATATGTAATATTTTCAAGGGGGTGTCCTTATTCCTGCGAATTCTGCTCTTCTCCGGGAGTTCTCGGGCACAGATGGCGGGCGAGAAGCGTTGAGAGCGCTCTTGATGAGATTGAGAGTTGTGCTGTTGCCGGATACAGCCACGTCCAGATTGAGGACGATATTTTCGGATTCTCGGAAAAGTGGCTCACTGAATTCTCGAGGGGAATGGTGAAAAGGGGCCTTGCTAGGAGGATTTCCTTCGCCTGCAACAGGCGGGCGGATCTCCTCGACAAACGGGCGGTCGGCCTTCTCCTGAAAGCCGGATGCTCGAAAATCTGTATTGGCCTCGAGTCGGGAAGCAGGAGAATACTTGGCCTTATGAAAAAGGGGCTTTCTCCAGAAAAAATCGTCGGGGCATTCAAGGAAGTGAAAAGGGCGGGGATTGTGACCCAAGCATATGTTATTGTCGGCTATCCGACCGAAACAAGGGAGGAAATAAAGGAGACGGAAAGGCTTCTTCTGGACTGCGACCCTGACCTTGCCCACATTTCCTCGTTCGTTCCAATGCCCGGGTCCCCGATATATCCGAAACTTGTTTCAAAGAACGGGTCTTTCAGGGACGGGCGGAAAGTTAATTTCTCCTCAATGGGATTCTACCTGTCCGACCCGTCGGCATATTCTAACGGCGTTCTTTCGGCGGACGAGATATCTGAAGAGAGAGACCGCCTCTACAAGAAATTCTATTTCAGGCTGTCTTATGTTTTCGGGAGGCTTTTCAGGACAAGGAGCATTGGGGAACTGGCATATTCTCTCAGGGCTGGAATCGCGCTTCTATCCGGGAAATGAATTGTTTTGGGAATTGTTAAAATCAGTTGCGGAGCGAGAAGGGGGAAAATGGTCGGAAATTCGCTGAATGGGCACTTCATCTGGCTATTCGCCTTTTTCGCAATTTCTGGACTTGTCTCGCTTGCGGTTTTGGAGAGCGTTTTTCTCAACTATTTCGAGAGAGCTTTCTTTGGGAAAATTGGCATCGCTTTGGCAATTCTGGCATTATTCTTTATTTTTCGGTCTTGGTTTGTGGAGGGGTTCCTGCGCAGTTCCGTCCGGGCAATTGATTTTTTCTGGCAGATTTTCAGAAAGCTTGGCAACTTGGCCGGAAAACTGTTGCTCGCACCCTCCCTTCTTGCCGGCCTCCTGCTTGCAACTGCTCTCACTCTCTCGAAAGCGTTCGATCCCGAGCTTTTCTGGAAAATCGGCCTCTTTTTCAGGGAGCCTCTTGGATGTTTTGTGAAAAATCTTGGGGGGAATTACGCACTAGGGGGTTCTTTTTTCCCGTCTTATGCCGGTCTTTTCTCTGTTGTTTTCGGGAATTCCGCCTTTTCCCTCGCGCTCTCGGGAGGCGTCCTCTCAACAGTCGGGATTTTCCTGATATATCTCTGCTCTAGGGAAATTTATGGGAAGGGCCCAGCGCTTTTCCTTGCGACAGGCTCGCTTTTCCTTGCAAACTACTTTCCACTGGTGAAAATATCCGACCAGGAGACAGGGATGCAGGCAGTCCTCTCCCTAATTGCCCTTTTCCTTATATTGTCAAGAAAATCTCCGGGGGGTGCTCTCTCCCACCCCCTCTTCTGGCTAGTCTCCGGAATTGGCTTTTTTAACAAGCTCTTTTTCCTGACTTTTCTTTCGGCAGTTGCGCTCGCCCTGCCGGTTTTCGGGAAAAGCTCCCTGCCAAGGCTCGGAATGAAAGGGTTGCTAATCCGTCTCGCCCTTTTCCTTCTTGGAGCGTTCCCTTTCATCTATTACAATTTTCTTATGGGTTTTCCGAGCAGATCTGCTTTCGTTGCCGTCTGGAAGAACGCGTTGGATTTGGGCTTTCTCTCGAATGCAGTCAGGATAAGGGCGGAGCAGATTGTTGATACGCTCGTCCCGTTCGGGGGGGTGTTCGGGGAGAAAGAATTGGCTATTTTCAGTCTAGCAGTAATCCTGCCTTTCCTTTTCAGGCATAGCAAGGTCAATCTGAAAAAGCACGCGTTCGTTATCCTGGTCTCCTTCCTTTTCGTTTCCCTTTCGACAATATCCTACTCGTCTTATTTCAATCCCCGCCAGCTCTCGGCAATAGCACCAGTATTTCTCGTCCTTTTGGCCGGGCCTGTTGCTTTGGTTCCGGAAAAGTTCGGGCGGATTCTTCCGGTAGTGCTTTTTCTTCTGCTGTTAATTAACTATAACAACATCTCGTCCAAGCTAATATTGCTGAAGAAAAACCAGTATCCCCTGCCGGAAATTGATTCGGGTCCGGGGAGGATGTTTGTCACTTCCTGCGTAGAGGGAGGGATTGCTTCCTATCTCTTCCCGGAAAAGGGGGCTGTTTTTTCTGGAAATTTTTCGGATGAACAATGCCCCCCGGACTCTGTAATTGTAATTACCCGGCAAAAGAATTATTTCGGGAGTGTGAAAACGCCTTATGAAGAACTTGCTCGGAACTTTATTTCAGAATGCGCATCCAAAGGCCACTCCCCGTTCAACTATTCGCATCCGAACGTCGGGGAATTCTACTTTTGGGAATCTTCCCTTCCCCGGACTCTTGGGAAGAAAGAATCATAGATTTTGGGCTTGTAGGGCGGGATTTCGACAACCCTGCATTCAAGCCCAGCTTTCTTCAGGTATTTTGAGAGGAAAGAAGCCCTTATTGGGCTGTATTTCGTCAGGGCAATGTAATCTGGCTTGAGCTTCGTTACAAGTTCGAGCGAGTCATCCTTTCCGCCCAAAACCACCTTGTCGACAATTCCGAGAGACTCTACAACATCAACCCTCTCTTCTTGGGACAAGTTGTGGCTCTTTTCAATTTTCCAGAGGGGGGCGTCCCTAGCAACTGCGACAATCAGGAAGCCGGACAGCGCCTTTGCCTTTTTCAGGTAATAGATATGGCCAGCGTGTATCCCGTCGAAAACACCGAAAGCGAGCGTCTTTTTCTTTGTTTTTGCCATTTTCAGATATATACCGTCCTCTCGGAAATTTCAAGGAACTCTTTATGGGGCTCGGCCGAGAAAACGAGGCCCTTCCCTCCGCTCGATTTAACGAGGAAGGAGAAATGCTTTGAGAATTCATTGAAAAGGTCGGGGTCTGAATGGAGGAAAATCTCGGTTGCCGAGTCAATTACGACAATTATCTCTTTGTTTGAGGAAGACCTGACCGCTCCGGTGAGCGAAAGTGCTATTGTTGCGAGCTTCTCCGGTCCCCTGACCGACACAATATTTCCCCTTCCCCGGGGCGTTCTCGTCCTTCCGGTGGCATCAATTATTGCAAAGTTCTTTATTTGGATGTTGTTGTCCGAAAGCGCCCTTGCAAGCTCCGGCCAGTCCTTTTTCATTGAGAGTATTATTGCAAAGGAATTCTTTGACTCTGTCAGGAATTTTGTCGCTCCGAGGAAAGCTTCTTCCGGATAATTCTTCGAGACAACGAAGAGGATTTGTCCGGGATGAATGATTGAGAGTTCAGAGACAATGTCTCTCTCGGGCATCCGGTTTTGGCGCAGTGTTCGCTTAAAGAGGTTTCTTTTCTTTACCTATTTCGGGCAATTGTTTAAAGCAGAAATGCGGGCGGGCTTATGATGCTTGCTGAACTCGTAAAGGCAGTCCTTCTCGGTTTTGTCGAAGGAATGACTGAATTCCTTCCGGTTTCCTCAACTGGCCATTTGCTTGTTGCGTCGAAATTCCTAGGGCTCTCCGGAGGGAAGGCTTTCCGGGATTCATTCTCAATTGCAGTACAGTTTGGTGCAGTTCTTGCAGTTCTTGCAGTTCTCGTTTTTACGGACGCGGGGCTTTTGAAAGGAGAAAATTACCCCTTCTTCTCGTGTCTTTCCTTCCTGCGGGGATTTTGGGGTTTTTCCTTAGGGACATTATAAAGAGCCTTTTTTCTCGGCAGTGGTTGTCGGCGTTTCCCTGATTCTTGGGGGTCTCGTCCTTCTATTTCTCGGAAATCCAAAAAGACGTGGGCGGAAAGCTATTGGCTTTCCCGAAGCTCTGAAAATAGGGCTTTTCCGGGCCCTTGCCCTCGTTCCGTGAGTCTCAAGATCAGGGGCAACAATTGCTGGTGGAGTCCTCCTCGGGCTAGACAAAAAGGAAGCAGTGAAATATTCCTTCCTTCTCTCAATTCCGACTCTCGGGGTTGCGACAGGCAATGAACTGATTTCGGGGATTTCATCAGGAATATTTTTAGCCGGAAATTTTCCGGTCATTTTGGCAGGCCTAGTCTCCAGTTTTGTCTTCTCCCTCATTTCGATAAATTTGTTAATTGGTTTTGTCGAAAGGAGGGCCTTGCGCCCTTTGGCTGGTACCGGATTTTTACGGGAGCCCTCGTTCTTGCTCTGGCTTTTCTAGGGCAAATCTAGCAGACCCGATAAGCAGCCCCGATAGAGAAGCCGATCAGTTTACAGGAAAGACTTTTCGAAAGGAGAGTATCCTAGAGAATTCTCCCGTCAAGTAAGTTCGGCCGTTGTGATGCACTTTGCCGGAGAATTCTTTGCGCATCCGCAGAATCCGCATCCGCATGCGGTATATGTCCCGTCAGGCAAGGGGGATAAATCGGTTTTCGCGAACAAGAAGAGGGGGTTATTTGGGAACTTGTCTGGGAGAAATAGGGGGATTTTTCCCTGTTTTGGCCCTTTATTTGTTTATCATCAACAAGTAATAAAAAAGATAACAAGGATAATAATCGGATGCATTCAGCTGACGGTGTCGATATTCTTGACTATTCGATAAGGGAGTTCTGGTTTGGAGACATCCTTTCTGTCCAACTGATTGACGCAATTAACTACGGCCTTTCTAGTGGGAAGAGCATCCACGACTTTAAGGAGGAAATGATGAGAACAACTGCCGAAGGGAAATCTACTGCAGAAGGCTTTGTCGCTGTCTCCCAAAGCGGGGAGGTTGTTGGTTATGTCTTCGGCCACATGGACGCAATTGGCCATGTCTATTCCGCGGGGATGTGCTAGGAATTCGCCGAAAGAAGGGATGTTGCCAAAGGCTTGATAACTGCTTTTGAGAAGAGGGTTCTTGAGAGGAAGGATGTCCCAATCAAGCAGATCTATCTTCTTGCCGCGCCTCACGAGAAGGAAATGTTCGGGAGCGCGGGCTACCGGGTTGTCAGAAGGACACCCTCTGGCGATTGTGAAATGGAGCGGTGCATTGAAGAGAAGCCTAGATTGATTGGCATGAAGCTTCTTGACCTGTTCAGGGAAGGTCTTGGAGAAGGCGGGATGTATGTTGAGAACATGCCAGTTTATCGGAAATGCCTTCCCGCGCCTCCGAAAAGGGAGCTTCTTTGTTGACGTGTGGTTTAGGCGAACTCTACGTCCCCGTCATGCTTTTTCAGGTCTTTCTTCGTCCTGAATGGGAACCTGTTCGAGCTCTTCAACTGTTCCGGGCGCTTTTTTTCCTCTAGCTCCCGCTCTTCTTTTTTCGAGCCCCTCGTGATTTTGTGCTCCTTTAGCAATTCAGAGACGAGCTGGTTCGTCTCCTTGAATCGCTTTCTTCCCTGTTTATCGGTACAAGTCTCAGACATTGTGGTATTTTGGGAAGTTTGGGGGTTATAGGGGGAAGGGGTTTCTTAAGGATTCTTTCTTGGGAAAATCAGTAATTGTATATGGACAGTTTTTTTCCTCTAGCAACGGTTTTTTGCTTGTAGTTGTTCATTCCGTATTGAAGCGTCCACTCGTTCAACTTGGCGAAAGAAAACGGGCGTCTGACCTCCAAGGAATCGTCATATGTTATCGGCAATTTGTGTTGGCATTTGGCAATTGAGGATGCGAATCTTTCGTGATCGAAACCTGTGTGCAAATCCCCCTTTTTCCGTATAATCGGGATTCGGTTTTCGACAAATAGGGAGGGTCTAGAAAGAGAAAACAGATACCTAATTGCATGCACATCTTCTCAGAGAATTTGAAATAGAAGTGGGTATCTAAAGTTTATTCGTATGAAGATTATTTATTTTGAATAGTAATTGCAAACAAAGTTTGACTTTTTCATCTCTCTTGCTTTCCCGCAATTGAAAAATCCCCAAATTTCAATAGAACTATCGCTATCTAAATAAAAAAACTCAATCCTCCAAAAAATTCTTGGAAGAACTTTGTTAGTGCAAACCCGTATTTTCTTTTCCTTCCGGAAGAAAATCTCTTCCGTCATACGAGTTCCCTTTGGTTAAAAATGGTGGCCGTCCCCCGAAGGGGCCGGCCGGTCCGTGGGCGGAGATTCTTTCAAAAGTCCGTCCACAGAGAACCGCTTGTGCGAGCACAAGAACCCTTGCGGATACCCTTGCTTGCACAAGACATGATAACACCGTGTTACTAGAGCCTCGGCCAATTAGTAGCAGCTGGCTGAATGAATCGGTTGCCCTTTTCATGTACACCACTGCTCTATCAACCCGCTGTTTTAGCGGCGGCCTTGTCTGGACTCCCAAATTCATGGGGTTGCCAGAATGGCAGATTCGTTTTCAAGGACCCTTTCTGGCTTAGATGCTTTCAGCCATTACGGGCCAAGCGCGTAGCTGCCCGGCGATGCCTTATCAGACAACCGGTCTACCAGAGGCGCCAGCGACGTGTTCCTCTCGTACTAATGTCACTTTCCTTTCAATCTGCCTGCACTCCTACCAGTAAGCAACCGAACTGTCTCACGACGTTCTGAACCCAGCTCACGAGCCCCTTTAATAGGTGAACACCCTTACCCTTGGCTGCTTGCAGCCACGGGACGTAACGAGCCCCTTTTTCTTGCGAAGAAAAAGTCCCTCGAGGTCAAAAAGAAGCTTTTGACTTCTTTCTTCCCGTCAAGGGCTTCTTTCTTCTGAAGAAAGAAGGGCTTGATGCACGTCTAGAGGTGCCTTGAATTGAACCAAGACCTCTTAACATCATTTGTTTTTGTAAGGAAAACTCGTGCCTCTGAAAACATTACTCTTCAGCGTTTTAGCCGGAACTGAACAATTCTGTAAAGACAAAGTATTAATTTTGTCAAAATAGAAAGTCCATATCCACCAAAAAAACTGCGGTTCCATTTTGTTGCCATTACTGGCCTTAGTTAGTAGCGCTAAACAAGAATTCTCGTTAGCACTAGAACTACAGAAGTACATTATTTTGTACTTGGAGCAAAAGAAGTGTAGCATCATAAGCCTTTGGCTATGCCTTTGGCTATGCCTTTGGCTATGCCTTTGGCTATGCCTTTGGCTATGACATATTCTTTCTTTTGTTACTAATTCTTTTTCAAATTCTCTAACCCTAATGCATTTGGAGAACTCTTGTTGGCGCTAGCCAACCTTGGAACCACCTTTCTTTGATTTTTATAGACCCTCAATGGAACTTTACCTAGCGTTTTTTGCTGGTAAAATTTTTCCCATATTTTATTTCGAGTTGATTATTGCCTTTGTCTGCACTGTTGTATTGTCCAATTCCACAGCTGATAAAGTATCTTTCAGAAACACGTTTGATGTTTCCGTGGATACTGCACAGCCAGGATGGGACGAGCCGACAGCGATGCAGCAAACGGCGGGGTCAATGGGAACTCTCGCCCGCCACAACTCTGTTATCCCCAGGGTAGCTTTTCTGTTATCTCAAGCCCTCATTAAGAGGGACATTGAGGTTCGCTAAGCCCGTCTTTCGACTTGTCTTAGTTTGTTGATCACTATGACATCAGGCGTGCTTTTGCCTTTGCACTCTACTCCGGAGTTCTGACCCGGATGAGCACACCATTGGGCCCCGATGATATTTTTTCGTCGGGGTGCCGCCCCAGCCAAACTGCCCATCTAATCCTGTTCCAGTTAAGGTAGAGCCTTGCAAGGCACGGAATGTAGTGTTACATTGTCGAGTAGTCCGATCCCTAAGAACCGGACATAGCCTCTCCTACATACGCTATGTAACGTACCTCGTAAAGCAAGATTAAACTGCAGTAAAGCTCCATGGGGTCTTGGTGACCCGATAGGAGTCCCTAGTCTCCGCACTAGGAGAACTTGTTCACCAGGTCCACAATAGGGACAGCAGGAACCTTGTTGAGCCTTCATGCGCGCCGACATTTAATCGGCAAGGAATTGCGCTACCTTAAGAGGGTTACAGTTACCCCCTCCCTTCACCGGCGCTTAGCTCGGTTGGACCCGAGTTTGACGAACCGGCAGTGGGAAGGCCTCTCCGATTATACGAAGCGTCACCGCTTTGGCAATCGGATATGTTTTTGTTAAACAGTCCAGCTCCTCATGTCACTGCGACCTAAGACCGCACAAGTTATGCACGGAATTAGGCACACCTTATCCCGAAGTTACGGTGCTAATTTGCCGATTTCCCTTATCGTGGTTAGCCCTGACACGCCTTACCATTCTCTGGCAGGACACCAGTATCGGTTCTTGGTACGGTCAATCTGCACTTGTATCGGATTCCCTTTTCACGGACTCTAGAACGCAGCAGAAGCGCACCTTGCGACGCACCCCATAACGCTTTCTCCGAGTTCTCAACATTACGTTACTCCCTCGTTTTATGCGATTGAAAATGACGATAGTCACTCTCTGCCTGTCCAAAAGTGTCCGGAACCCGCTTCAAACCTTGTACAGTTGGTACTGAATATTAACAGGTTTCCCTTTCCTCGACTTGTATTAGAGGTCGAGTTAGGACCGACTAACCCTCAGCTGACGACCATTGCTGAGGAACCCTTGTCCTTTCGGCGACCAGGATTCTCACCTGGCTTTGATGCTACTAAACGCGGAATTCTCGTAGTATGCCGCTCCACAGGACCTTTAAGCCCTGCTTCTGCGCGACAAACCTGCCTAACTACCGCACACGGCCTAGGCCGTGGCGTTGGGTATCGGTGGTTAGTTTAGCCCTGTCCATCTGCGACGCTCGCATCCTAGACCGGTAAGCTTTTACGCACTTCTTAGAGGATGGCTGCTTCTGAGCCTACCTCCCGGCTGTTTTAGAATGCAAACAATCTTGCTCCTTTCACACTTAACTAACACTTTAGGACCTTAACCTAACTCTGGGTTGTTCCCCTCTTGGACGCCAAGCTTACCCCATGCGCCCTGCTTCCCGAAATCTACGCTGCAACCAGGTTTGGAGTTTGACAGAAAGCTAGATCCTTTCGGATCCGCAACTTTCGATCAGTATCTCTACCCCGGTAGCCACACTCCTTCGGGACTATCCTGCGGGATATTTCGTTAGGAACCAGCTATTGCTAGGCTCGATTGGTTTTTCGCCACTAATCCAAGGTCAAAAGAACACTTTGACTGTAGTATCTCTACGGACCTCCATCCGACTTTTGATCGGACTTCGTCCTGCCCCGGACTTGATCGCCTAGCTTCAGGTCTTTGGGTAGTGACTGCCCGCCTTGATGACGGCGCACCTCGCTTGTACTGCGTGCTTGTTGCTTTCGCTTCGGCTTCGGGGATAACACCCCTTAACCTCGCCACTATCCAAAACTCTCCGCTCCGTTATTCTAAACTGACGCGGCTACATCGACTATCCGGACTTGCTTGCGTTCGGCCCGGACTCTTTCATGCAGCCGCTGACTTTGGCTATTAGATTTCATGCTCTTTGAACCCTCTTTTTCAGAGTTCTTTTCAGCTTTCGACTAATCTACTATTCCGCTATCGGTCTCAGGTAGTATTTAGGCTTGGAAGTTAATGCCTCCCAGATTCGGGCCGGAATACCGACCAACCCTACTCGGGGACTCTGGAAATCATCCCTAATGCATACGATTACGGGGCTTTCACCCTTTGTCGCGCCACATTCCAGTGGACTTGATCTCTGCACTTGGGATGTGCTCCAGGCCCCACAACACCACATTTCCAACGGGTTGCCCCGCCGGATTCGGTTTGGCCTCTTCTGTTTTCGGTCGCCCCTAATCACAGAATCTCTGTTTTGATTTCTTTTCCTGCGGATACTAAGATGTTTCAATTCTCCGCGTTCTCCGTCCTTTCGGACTGACCAATATTTCTATTGGCCATGAAGTCACATTGAGGGATCCCGGGTTCAAAGGTTGCATGCACCTACCCCGGGCTTATCGCAGCTTGCCACGCCCTTCTTCGACTTTCTGAGCCAAGCAATCCATCTAACAGCGTCTTTGCTCCTAGTAACACGGTGTCATCATGAGAATGAATTGGTGAGTTGCGCTTATCTTGCGCGTTACATTTCTTTACTGCTCATTCCCACTTGCCGATATCAGGTCCCGGTCCGTACGGACAAGGAACTTCATTTTATGCCTCTTTGAAATCCGGCGGGCCCTTTCTGGGACAACCGGACTTTGAGTGTGATATGCCCAAGGAAGGAAGTGGACTGGACGGGAATTGAACCCGCGGCCTCGCGGTTGCAAACCGCGCGTTCTACCACTGAACTACCAGCCCGGGGAACATTTTCCGCCGTTCATTTCCTTTCTTGGACGTTATTACGGGAAGGATTTTTGTATTGACTTTCTGCCCTACGCCTATATTTGAGGAAGAGTGTGTAGATGTTTGCACGCTGCTTCGTCTTTTCCAATCAATTGACAAGGAATATTATAGGAGGTGATCCAGCCGCAGGTTCCCCTACGGCTACCTTGTTACGACTTAGCCCTTCTCGCGAACCCTACATTCGTTGCCGGCAATCAACCGGCACCTCACGTAAGGCCCACTCGAATGGCTTGACGGGCGGTGTGTGCAAGGAGCAGGGACGTATTCACCGGACCGTGTTGAAGTCCGGTTACTGGGGATTCCAGCTTCACGAGGGCGAGTTACAGCCCTCGATCTGAACTAAGGATGGGTTTAGGGGATTTGCTTTACCTCTCGGTATCGCGTCTCATTGTCCCATCCATTGCAGCTCGCGTGTAGCCCCGGGGATTCGGGCCATACTGACCTACCGTCGCCCGTTCCTTCCTCTCCTTCATCAGGAGCAGTCTCTCTAGTGTGCACCTCGTCCGAAGACAAGGGTCGCAACTAAAGACACGGGTCTCGCTCGTTGCCAGACTTAACTGGACATCTCACGACACGAGCTGTCGGCGGCCATGCAACTCCTCTCAGCGTGTCTGGTAAAGCCTTCAGCCTGACCTTCATTCTGCTGTCGCCCCGGGTGAGTTTCCCGGCGTTGAATCCAATTGAACCGCAAGCTTCACCCCTTGTGGTGCCCCCCCGCCAATTCCTTTAAGTTTCGGTCTTGCGACTATACTCCCCAGGTGGTTTGTTTAACGGTTTCCCTTTGGCACAACTGTCACACGTGGTAACAGTCACACCTAACAAACATTGTTTACACCCAAGATTACCGGGGTATCTAATCCCGTTCACTCCCTTGGGCTTCGTTCCTCGCCGTCGGACCCGTTCCAGGCAAGCGCCTTCGCTACCGGTGGTCTTCTTTGGATTATAGGATTTAGCCCCTACCCAAAGAGTTCCCTTGCCCTCTCCCGGTCCCAAGAATGCCAGTCTCCCAAGCAGCCTCGAAGTTGAGCTTCGAGATTTAACCCAGGATTTAACATTCCGGTTACGAACCCTTCAAACCCAGTAATTGTGGCCACTACTCGCTCCGCCGGTGTTACCGCGGCTGCTGGCACCGGTCTTGCCCAGAGCTTATTCTCCGAGATTTTTAGGCTCGGCAAAAGCTGGATGCATTGCATCCAGCACTTGGGATTCCCTCGTCAACCTTTCGGTCATTGCGAAGTTTTCGCGCCTGCTGCGCCCCGTAGGGCCTGGGGCATTGTCTCAGTCCCCATCTCCGGGCTATTGCTCTCACAACCCGTACCTGTCATAGATTTGGTGGGCCGTTACCCCGCCAACAGTCTGATAGGCCATGGTCCCATCCTATTGCGTTACCTTTTAGCAATCAAGCGCTTCCAGCAGAGATTGCCTATCGGCTCTTAGCCTCAGTTTCCCGAAGTTGTCGCCAACAATAGGGCAGGTTGACCATGTGTTACTGAGCTGTACGCATCCTTGCGGAATACTTGCATGGCTTAATCGAATCCCAATAGCGGTAGCCTCAGGCAGGATAAACCTGATTCCTGATAACTAGTTTCTCTTCCTATTGACCTTATTTCCCCAAAGGGAATTGGCCGGATCAATGAAAGTCTAGGTTAATTACTATCGAATTGGCATATATTATGAGCTCCTAAACACAGAGGTCGTGTTGACTCTGTGATGCTTTCCTTGTTTCCTTGGAAAAAATCACAGCTTGCTCAATCAACACACTCTTCTTACTCACTAGGCGTATTGACATATGTGTCTAATACTTATTTCCTTCCCGCTTCAATCCATAGTATTGGGTTATGGAGATCATCCTTATGTAGCACAGTCTGGAAAGTTTGGGCGCTCACTGGCGGCAAACACTTGCCGGTCCTTGCGCCTAACTACTTTGGCCGTTCTACCGTGCTTCTGCCCGTCTCTGGAAACTCGGTGCCAGGTCATTCCTTTGTTTGCGCTTCCGCGCAAGGCAGGAATTTTGGTTGGCTAATCTTGGATTTATATAGTTTCCGAATTACGTAAAATCCGAATTTGCTTTCCGGGTACTCGGGCGTTTGGCCTCTATTTGGTGTGAATGTCAGCTTCTGTGCATTTATCCTTGGAAGGGTATTTGCTGTTATTCGGAAATTCTCTCCAAAAGAAACTTTTCTCCCTTGAAAAAACCAATCCAAAATATCTAGGCTCGACGCCTCATTCATTTCAGCTGTTTCGAGCAGGAACTATTGTGCTTCCGGTCTTTATATAGTTTTTGTCATTTGGGAATTTTTGGAAACTCGCAATTTTTGCCA
>JBBIPP010000007.1:73841-83695 GCA_037442745.1 archaeon | reverse complement strand
AATGAACAAATATCCGGGGCTCTGGCCGGATATTCCTTTCAGTCATTTTCTAGGATGGTTTCAACAGACAAATAGACAAGTCGAAAAACTGTCCAAAAATTCGCTAAAAACTGACAAAAAAATAGAAAGGGGAGGTTTTATCCTCCACGCTCTAACTGGAATATCTCTGGCTCTTTCTTAGAATGGCCTTCTCATTCCGCGGGTTCCGGGAGACTGGAATCTCCTTCCTCCGCCGTTCCCGCCGAAGCGTCCCCTTCCGCCAAAGGGGCGTGGGGGCCTCTCAACTTGCCTGTCTGACAAGTTGTTCTCAAGCTTTGCTTCGCCGATTTCCTCAGTTGCAGGGGAGATTTTCCCGTATTTGCCCGGGTTGAGCCTCATTGAGGTCTCAAAAACGGTTATTCTTGCGTTCGTGATGTCATAGGTCTTTCCGACTTCAATCTGGTTAATTGAATCGTCCCACAGACTCATCAGTATGCATCCGGTCTCGTCTCCGACAAGGAACTCTGCAACCCTGTGGCTGCTTCCGTCCATTTTCGAGACTACTTCCTTTTCGTTCTTCTTTTCCAGGATTTTCACTGTTGTGTTAATCTCTTTCGAGTTAACTCCGAGTGTTTCCAATTTCGTTTTTGCTCCGCTGTTTGCGTGCTGTTGTTGTTCGTTTTCTTCCATTTCCAAAAGTTCACTTCTTTTTGGTAGCTCGCTATTTGTTCCCATTTTTCCTAGAAAACACGTTGCTTGCTAGGGAACATTGTAGAATTGCTCTTTATTAACCTATTCAATGGACTTTAAATGGGCTTTTCAATTTCTGAAATGAAATCAGCGAGTTCTGAGCGTACGAATTTGGCAACCTGCCTTTCGAATCCGAAGAAATGGTGCTCCCCATTCAATACAGTTATTTTGGAATTCGGAAGGAGAAAGGCGAGCTCACCAGTTTTCTCCTTTGCTTTCACTGCCCTTAGCAGGATATCATGGTTTCCCAATATGAATGAAACGCGGACATTCACAAGGTTCCCGATTGAAGAACTTATCTTGGGGGAGCCAAGAAGACTCTTTTCAGCGAGCCGGAGACTTTTGACCTTCAGCCGTATGAACTCTATTGGCTTGTTCTTCTCGAGACGGGCGTGGAGATCTTCAGGGATTTCAACCAGAGCTTTTTCTAGGAACTTCTTCGCCTTTTGGTTGTTCCCGAAATCAAATGACACTGGGGATGCGAGAGTGACAACCCCCTTTATCCTCGAATCGCATGAAGCAACCCTGAGAGAGACATATCCTCCTAGCGAATGTCCCACAAGATAGACTGGAAAGTCCTTTTTTTCCTCAAGGCAGAATTCTTTTACTAGGAAATTTAGGCCAATTGAAACGTCAGAAACCATTTCTTCAACGCTGAAATAGTCGGAGAATTCCCCGGTCGAATAGTCGGTGGAAGATTTTCCGTGCCCCCTCGCGTCATATGCCGCGACAATTGTTCCTGGAATTGTTCTCATTGCGGAGATTGTTTCCGAATAAAGAGGTATCAGAAAAGCGTCCGTCCATAGGCCATGGTGGAAAAGGATTATTCTCCTTATTTCCACCCTTTTCTCTGGCGAGAAATATTTTCCGGATATCCTCACGCCTCCGGAACCCTGAAAAGAGAATTCTCCAGTCTTTTCCTTTTGCATTTTCCTAGACCACCCAGAAAAAATGGATAACTGCCGCAAGAACTGCCGAAGCAAGAGCAGACAATCCGAAGGATTTCGCTAGGGAGTTGCCCAATTCCCTTCCTCCGAACTTGTAGGAAATTGCGAGGCTTGTAGAAAGGGCGCTTGCAAGGCCTATTATTATGGAAACTGCCGCTTCATTTGAGTTTATTGCCCCGGCGGAGGAAAGGGCGGCTATTGAGATAATGAGCGCGTTTAGGCTCGCCAAGCCAGTAACTGCGGCAGTGAGATACATCCCCCAGACGCCCGCGACCTGGTAGACTGGTTTGAAGAAAACCAATATAATGGTGAAAAGAATTCCGAACCTGAAGGCCGTCCCGAACGCGAGGTGGGGAGCTTGCTTCATTCCAAGAGAGAATCCCCGGCTCTCCTTCCCGAAAGCTGACACAATCTCATGGCCGGAAAGGGCAATTGGTATTGAGAAAACGACAAAAAGAGGTATTGCAAGATAGTTTGCAACCATCCGGTCAAGGACGAACACAAGCAGGAATATCCGGACAATTGTTATTGCTAATGCGAGAATCAATGCAGTCTTTATGGCTCGGACAAACCTCGGGAATTCCCGTGCCCTCTCGGAGAGGGCCATGTTCGCAGCCACAAGGGAAGATAGCCCCCCTGAAATTCCCGCAACCAATACCGCGGCCTTTTCCCCGAAAATCTTCGCTACAAAATATCCCGCAAACCCGAGGCCGAGGACAAGGAGAGTCATTGAGAGGAAAACAAATGGATTGAATATTCCCCAAGGGTCTACAGGCCGGTTAGGCAGTAGCGGGAGAAAGATGAAAGAGAGGGCGGAGAACACCATTGCCTCGAGAAGCTCACGCTCAGAGAGATTCTTCACAACGAGCTTGGCAAAGGGCTTCAGGGCAAGTAGGGTAGTTATTATTATTGACGCTGATATTGCCTCTAGTGCGAGTCCAGCCTCCACAAGTACTCCGAGGAAGAAAAGCAATACGAAAACGGCGCTTGTTGTCAGCCCCGGATGCCTCTCGTGGCGCCCCCTGAAATAGTATATCAACATTGATATTCCGACAGCAAAGGCAACTGAGATGAATATTATTACCGGAGAGGAAAAAAGTCTCGAAAGGAAGGATGAGCAAAATCCGAGAGTTGCAACGAGAAGGGAGGTTCGGAGGCCCGCAAATTTGCGCGTCTTTTCTCTGTCAAGGCCTATTGGAACTGCGACAATTATTGTGAGAATGATCTTCCAGAGGAAATCCGCAAAATTGCTTCCCCCAGATAGCTCGAACATCCAAAATGGTTGTTCTCGGCCAAATTTAAAGTTTTCCGGCTCTTGACCTTTTTTGGCAGGGGCAGGAGGACCCTCATCTAGGAGATTTGGGAAATAGTAATACTCTGAATGACTTTTTCCGCCTTTGCCGACACGATGACAGCATATACAAGAA
Organism: archaeon; assembly: GCA_037442745.1. Lineage (GTDB taxonomy): Archaea > SpSt-1190 > SpSt-1190 > DYHY01 > DYHY01 > JBBIPP01. The sequence continues at coordinate 80,592 of JBBIPP010000007.1, read as the reverse complement.
TAATTTTTGTCGACTCTTTCTATGTGGCGCTAATCCCGGGAATTCTTTACATCTTGTCTCGTTGAGTTGTCGGCCAGTGAGCCAAGTCGCTGGAAAGCCGGGTCCCGGGAGCTCTCAAGCAGTTCAAGGGAGACAATTGAGGAAGAGAGATATTCGCCTTCCCTGAGGAGGATTTCCGCAGTTCTAAGGGAAGCCCTTTTCTCCGGTAGGGAAGAACTTGACAGGAATTCCTGCTCTGAAAGAAATTCCTGTGCAATGGCAAGGTTCCGTTCAGCCTCCAGACGCAGGGGAGAAAAGAAAGATGCGCGCTCGACAATTTTTCCGGCAAGGGAAGCTTTCCTTGAAATTGACCGGAGGACTGACGAAAAAACCAGCCGGTCCTCTTCTCGAAGTGCTGTTTTCCCTTCAGAGAGCGTGTCCGAGAGAATCTCGAGGTTCCTTGCATGCCTAGAGAAGGAATCCGGCTTTTCAGGAAAGGTTCTATATGTCTCGGAAAGGAAGGAGTATTCTGATAAGAGCCTCTCAATGCCGGCCGTACGGTTGAGCCAGACCATTGCCGAAAACTCCGCGAGGCGCACATCCATTAGATCTAGGCATTTTTCAGCCCGGTCGAGCGAAAGGGCGATTGACAAGTGCTCGATTGCAATCTTCGGGCTGTAGAGAATTTCTCCTGGAAGAATTCTGGGAGTTTTCCTGAAAATCTCCCCGGGGGACGATGTTGCCGAAAAGCCGATTGCGAAAGGGAGAAAAATCAGGACAATAATTGCCGAAACTGCCGGTTTGTTCCCAAAACACCTCATTTCCGAAGTAAGCATGCAAGAGTTTTTTATAATACTCGTGAAAATACTGTGCATCAAATGGCCGATGAGAGCGGGTTTGCAGAGTTCATTATCGGGAAAATAGACACTTGCCCCGGAAATATTCGGACATTCCGGCTCTTCCCTAAAGATGGAGGGGCGCAACCTGAGCGGAAGCCCGGGCAATATGTTTCACTGAAAATAGGCAACCTTGAGAGGGCATATTCCCTCTCAGGACCTATTGACGCGGAATATCTCGAGGTTACTGTCCGTCTCCGGGGTGAGTTCACGACAAAACTTTTCTCAATGAGGGAAGGGGAAACAATTCTTGTGAGCAAGCCTATGGGAAGGTTCGTTCTTTCTGGGGAGAAGCTTTCCTCAGGAAAAGGTATTGTCTTCCTTGCTGGAGGTGTGGGGATAACCCCGTTTCTCTCAATGCTGGATTATTTGTCAAAGGCAAAGGAGAGCCCAGAGGTCACCTTGATATATGGCAGCAGGAGGCCTTCGGAAATAATAATGGGGGAAAGGATAAATGAACTCCTCAGGAACCTTCCCAAGTGCAAAGTCATCCACACTGTCGATTCTGGAGAACCGGGTTGGGAGGGAAAAGTCGGATTCATTGGGAAGGAGCTTGTTGCGGAATCCGTCAAAAGCCCGAAAGACTCCCTTTTCTTCATTTGTGGCCCGCCCCCGATGGTCAGGTCCCTTGTATCTGCTTTGAAAGAATTGGGAGTCCCGGTTCAGAGCATAACATTGGAGGGCTGGTAAGCCCTCTGAGGATGGCTGGCAAGCTGAACCGCGGGGGCTTTTCGCCCCCTCAGTTTCGAGCGCCTCCTGATCCCCCAACGTCCGTCCAGAGGAAGGACAAGAGAGAATTTGACTGCCAATATTGCTGAACCGCCGGGTTTGGCAAGCCCTCTGAGGATGGCTGGCAAGCTACATCCTCACTTGAAAATCTCTCCTGTCCAGTCAGACAACAAGAAGAGATCCAGTTCCGCCAGAGGAACCCCGATTCTCCTTGAGAACTTTGCCAATTTCACCTCGAGCTCGAGATAGTTCTTTGGAATAATTCTTCTTGGCAGTTCCTTGACAATTCATAATTATCCGGGCATCCGGAAGAAGTTAATGTCAATCATTGCAAGATCAGCCGTGCAAGATGTTTCTCAGGAAATTGCTCGCCTCCTTCATCCAAAAGCCAAATATGTTCTTCACTAGGAATTCAGGAGAAAGGAAGGGGTCTGAAATTGGAAGAATTGGGGAAAGAAATACTTTGCCAGACTGACCCGAAAAGAGCTTCCTTGCGCCGAATAAGTATTTCGCCTTGTTGTTCGGGAACCTGACTCCCGCAAGACATTTTCTTATCTCACTTGGGGAGAGGGTTTTTTCTGGAAATCAATTCCCAGCAGTCTTTTTATTGCGGTTTCTGACTCTCTGGCTCTCGACTGATGAGTCAGCAGGCAAAAAACAAGCTCAAGGAAAATCTTGTTCTCCGGGAGCTTTCCTGCACTGACAAACAATTTGATTGCTTTTATTTCGTGGAGCGTCTACGAATTGGCTCGTTTTAGGGAGTCCCGCGAAATCGACAAGGCATTTTCCAAGGGGGGTTTCTGCTGTTAAAATTCCTTCAGGCACATATTAGGCATTAGATAAGAAAAGGATATTTATTGGTGCGTCAGGCCCAATTGAAATGGACGGAATTGGAAAAATAGCTTTTTTCGAACTCGAGGGATGGGAGGAAGAAACTCTCAAAGGTGCTTTTTTTGAGGGAGTAGAGGAGGAAGGGAAATTCTCCTATTCCAGGGAGAAGCTAACAGAGGAGAATGCAAGGGACTTTTCGGCCTTCTCCGCTATTTCGATCTTCATTTACTCGAAAATCGACAAACGGATTCTCGATCTCCTTCCGAACCTCAAGCTAATTGCCACTAGGTCAACTGGTTTCGACCATATTGACATTTCCGAATGCGAAAGGAGGGGGATTTCGGTTGCAAACGTCCCGTCATATGGAGAGAACACAGTTGCCGAGCACACTTTCGCCCTGATACTCGCCCTTTCGAGGAAAATACCAAAAGCCCATGAAAGGACGAGAATTGGGGATTTCTCAATTGAGGGCCTCCGAGGATTCGACCTCAAGGGGAAGACTCTAGGAGTCATTGGGACCGGAAAAATAGGGGCGCATGTGATACGAATTGCCAACGGCTTTGAGATGCAAGTCAAGGCATATGATCCTTTCCCTAACGAACGTCTCTCGAAGGACCTCGGTTTCTCTTATTCCGGCTTTGAGGAAGTTATTTCAAGTTCGGACATACTCACACTTCACATTCCCCATAACGAAACAACGCACCACATACTCTCGGAAAAGGAGTTTGGGAAAATGAAAAATGGCGCAGTCCTGATAAACACGTCAAGGGGAGGGTTGATTGAGACTGGCGCGCTCATAAGGGCACTCTCGACAGGAAGGCTTTCCGGGGCTGGCTTAGACGTTCTTGAAGAGGAGGGGACTGTCAGGGAGGAGCGGGAAATACTCTTGAAAAGGGTCGAGACTCCGGAAGCCCTAAGAATTGCCCTTGAAAACCATCTTCTCCTTGGGATGAAGAACGTCCTAATAACTCCGCACAACGCATTCAACAGCAAAGAAGCTCTTGGAAGAATACTTGAAAAGACAATCGAGAACCTAAAAGGCTTTCCTGACAAATCCGCCCTTGTCACTAAAAAGGCGGGGGCTTAACGTATAAATACCGGAAAGGTCCCCCTTTCCGGTAATATGAGAGGGACACTTTTCCGTTCGGAAGGCTCTGGATTCTCAGAAAGGACGATTTTTCGGGACGAATCAATTCTCTATTCGGATTTTCTTCCGGACAAGCTTCCCCACAGGGAAAGCTATGCACATTTCCTAGCTGATTCGTTGAAACCTCTCACAATCGGGAAATCTCCGGAGAACGTATTCATCTGGGGCCCGCCAGGAGTCGGAAAGACCTCTGTTGCAAGGTTCGTTCTCCGTGAAATGAAGGAGCACACAGAAATTGGGACAGTTTATGTGAATTGCTGGCAGAACGACACTAGGCACGCCGTACTCACGGCAATTGCATATGCCCTCGGAAGCTTCGCCCCGAGAAGAGGGACTGCGACTGACGAGATTTTCGAGAAAGCGTCCGAAGGAATGAAGCGCCTGAAGGGGAATGGCCTTGTTGTTGTATTAGACGAGGTTGACAAGCTCCTCTCGAATAGCGATGGTGGAAGGCTTCTCTACGACCTGGCAAGGGGCCCCTTATTCTCCGGAAAGACTGGAATTGTGATGATTTCGAACGACGAATATGCCCTCCGGAAAATTGACGAGAGGACTAGAAGCAGCGTAACCTACCAGGAAGTCCATTATCCGGCGTATTCCTTCGAGGAACTGAAGGGAATATTCTCGGAAAGAATCTCTTCGGCCTTTGTCGAGGGAGCCACCAAGGCGGGGGTCAATTCCGCTGTCGCAAGGCTAGTGTCTGATTCGGGCGGGGACGTCAGGCTGGGTTTGGACTGCCTCCTCAAAGCAGGGAGGCTTGCTGAATCCGAGGGGAAGGAAATATCAATTGTCCACATCCAAAAGACAATAGGGAAAATACAGAACAGCAAAGTGAAGGCAATTGTCTCCGGGCTCGAGGAGAACCTCCTCAGGATTGTTAAAATTCTCTCGCGGGAAGAGAAGCCTTGGACAACGGGAGCCCTTCTTGAGGAATACTCAAAGGCTTTCGGGGAAACCAACGAGCGGACCTTTAGGAACTATCTCTCTGAGCTTGAGAGAAAGGGAGTAATTGCGACAGAAATAAGCGGCAAGGGGCAGAGGGGAAAGACAAGGATAATTGCCCTGAAAAACTGGGAAATGACAAAGAGGGTAATTCTGTCCTTGAAAAATGAAAACGGAAAGTGGGTGAAATAGATAATGGAAGAAATTTTGCGCAGCCGGCTTGCGGGCGAGGGAAAGGACAAGGACGAGAGCCTGCTAGACCGGCTTCCCTATATTCTGAGGAAGCAGACGCTGCAGGACGAAATGCCCGAATTTTCAGAGGAGAGGGAATTTTTCAGGAGGGCGCAGGCGGGAGCAGTCGGAGAGACCCTTCACCCGGACAGGATTTTCGTGCTTGTCGCCAATTCAAGGGAGGGGATCAAGGCGCTCAACACCTCAATAGATCTCGCAAAGCAGAACGGAAGCGAGCTAGTTGTCGCGTTCTATACCGAGACAATTCCTGCCCTAAAAGACAGGGTGTCAAACAGCGGGGTGAGATACAAGCTCCTGACAAAGCCCACAAGCGCGACCGGAGACATTATGTTCGTGATAAAGAAGGAGAAAGTTAATTTGGTCGTACTCCCGGAAAAGTTCTCAGACAGGCTCTCGGGGATAAGCCAGGTGACAAGGCAGATAGTTACGGAAGCGACTGAAGCGTCCGTTCTTGTCATAAGATAGGCAGTTTGGAGGGTGGCGATTCTTGAAAATGGGAGGCGAGAAAAACGACTGAGCCCCTTGCGATAATCCCGATTGTAATCTTCTCACTCGCATTCATCCTGATTTTCTCGGAGAGAGTCAACCGCACAATAGCCTCCCTTTCAGGCGCGTTTTTGATGGTCGCATTCGGCATCCTCACCGGAGAGGAAGCCCTCGCATCAATAGAATTCCCTGTAATAGCATCAGTAATAGGCATACTTATACTGGTTTCAGTAGTGAGGTCGAGCGGATTTTTCGCATTTGTTGCGATAAAATTGGTGAAGCTAACGAAGGGAAACCCGCTGAAAATGATGTTTGTCTTCTCTCTCCTCTCCGCATTCGTCGCATCTTTTCTCGGGGGGGTTGCGACAATTCTGATTATTGGCGGGTTAATTGTCACAATAACAAAGCAGATCAACCTCAAGACCCAGCCATATTTGATGGCGGCTGGCCTCATGGTCTCCGTTGGCGGGGGGTTTTTCCTGACAGGGGGCGCGACAAACATCCTAATTGCGAACGCCGCCGGATTCTCGTTCAACGACTTTTTCTTCAATTCTTTCCCGATAGCACTTGCGCTAACAGCCCTCACTCCATTCTTCTTCAGTTGGTACTTTAAAATTGAGAACAAGGATTTCGGGGAAATCTTCCTTGACGAGAGAGCGGCGGTCGAGAATTGGAGGAAATTCTACCTCTCAGCCGGCCTCTTCTCAGGAACGGTCGCAATGTTTGTCATCTCGGGATTTGCCGGATTCGACGTGAAAATAGTTGCAATCGGGGCAGGCATTCTCTCCCTCTTGATTTCTGATTTCGAGCCTGAGCGGGCTTTTCGCGAGGTCCAATGGGAGACTCTTTTCTTCCTCATCGGCCTCTTCGTCCTTGTCGGAGGACTTGAAAAAAGCGGAATCTTCTCCCGCTTAACTGACGCCCTTTCTTCCATACTGGGAGGCTTTTTTGGACTGCTTGTCATAATCTGGGTGGTCGGCCTTGTCTCCGGGTTTGTCAATTCCCTCCCCATTGTTCTTGCCCTGATTCCGATACTTTCCGGAGTAATTGAGAAGACTGGTCAGCCTTCCGGACCAATATTCTGGGCGCTTCTATTGGGAATAACTTTTGGGGGAAACCTCACACCAATAGGGACCTCGTCGAGCATCCTCACAATGGGCATAGGGAAGAACACCGGAAATCCCCTCGGATTCTCCGAGTTCCTGAAAATAAGCGTTATAACAACAATAATACATCTCCTCGCAATAACTGCCTGGGTGTTTTTACGCTACTAGGAGCGAAAAGCCACACGGAAAACAATAAAAGGAAAGGAGTGTATTGAAAAAGAGGGTCAAGGAAAAATGAGCTTTATTGACGACATGAAGGTCTTCGTTTTCTTCGGAATTCTCGTTATTGTCGCAATAGGGGGCCTCGGAAAGAGGTTCCTCGGATGGGGGATTAAACCGGGAAACAATAGCGGGCCGAAACAATCTCTTCTCACCCAACAGCA
>JBBIPP010000007.1:52942-73741 GCA_037442745.1 archaeon | reverse complement strand
GGATTAAACCGGGAAACAATAGCGGGCCGAAACAATCTCTTCTCACCCAACAGCAGCAACAACAACCTCCACAGCAATATTATCAACAGCAACAGCAGCAACAACAACCTCCACAGCAATATTATCAACAGCAACAGCAGCAATACCCGAGGCGCTGATTTTTCATGATAGAAAAATTCGTCTTCGACCAGAGAACTGGCAAGCCACGGGAGGTCGGGACAATACAGAAAGCCGACTGGATAAACGCAATAGTTCCCGATTTTTCAGAACTGGGCGAACTCGAAAAATCCCTTGAAATCCCAATAGATTTCTCAAAGGCGGCCCTAGACGAGGACGAGAGCCCGCGGATAGAGAAGGAGGGTGGCCATGTCCTAATTCTCCTAAAGGTTCCGCGACCTGATGCGCTTGAAGGGGATAGCGCGACAATCCCGATATCGCTAATCCTCTCGAAGAACAAGCTAGTCACAGTATCCCTTGAGAGGATTCCATTTGTCGAGGCGGTTCTTGCAAAATACCAACGGCTTGCCAAGAAAAAAAAGCTCATTGTAATAAAAATCCTCGCGGCAATCGGGAAGGAATACAACAAATATCTGGACAGGATAGATAAAGAGGTCGACCATCTGGAGAAGGACGTCCAGTTCGCTCTCAAGAACACTGAAGTGAAGCGCCTCCTCAAGATACAAAAAGAGCTCGTCTATTTCAACAAGGCGCTGATTTCGAACAAAAAGACCCTCGAAAAGATAGAGTCGGGACGCGTCTTTCAGCTCGATTCGGAGGACGAGGAAGTCCTAGAGGACGCCTTAATTGAGGTCAATCAGGCGCTAGACGAGACTGCGATTTACAGCAACATCCTGTCAAACACAATGGATGCGTATGTCTCAATAGTCTCAAACAACATAAACGAGGTAATGAAGCTCCTCACAATTGTGACAATTCTCCTCTCAATTCCGACAATTTTCTTCAATTTCTACGGGATGAACGTCGAGCTTCCATTGGGAGAAAGCCCATTCGCATCAAATATAATACTCCTGATTGCCGGGGGGTTCGTCCTAGTCGCAATGTACTATTTCCGGAAGAAGAAATGGGTCTGAGTTGGCAGTGCTATTGGTCGGAAAACTTTATAATTAGGTTAGCCTAATTTCCGGCGCATTGAAGCACAAAAAGCGGAGCAACACAAGCGTTGACGAGTATCTCGAAGAGATGTACCGCTGCGAGCTCAATGGAAGGGCTTCAACCACAAAAGGCATTTCTATGGCTCTTCGGATTTCAATGCCTTCCGTTAGCGAGATGCTAGGAAAGCTGGAACGGAGTGGGCTTGTCATAAACTCCGCAAGAGGGGAGAAACGCCTAACTTCCAAAGGAAGGAAAGAGGGCGAAAGCGTGTATAAGAAGCACGAGACCCTAAAGAAGCTTCTCCTGAGGATCGGCCTCCCCGAGAAGGACGCGACCGATGAGGCGTGCAGGCTTGAGCACAATCTCTCTGACAAGGCCCTTGTTGTGCTGGAAGGTTTCTTGGAGCGGTGCAAAGGAAGGTGCTCAGTGAAATGAAAAAACTGCAGAAGCTCTCCGAAATGTCTTGCGGAAGGGACTGCGTTGTCGTGGAAATATCCGCCGGAAGGGAGCTCTCCTTCCGCCTCGGGGAACTTGGGATTTTCAAAGGAGGGAAGCTTTCCGTCGCCAAGTCAATTGGAAAGGGCCCAGTAATTGTCCGGGTGTTTGGAGGGGAGCTCGCAATCGGAAGAGGGCAGGCGGAAAAGATACTTGTGGAGTGCCTGGAATGACTTTCCGGATTGCGCTTGTCGGAAACCCGAATGTCGGGAAATCGAGCTTCTTCAATTCGGTATCTGGAGAGCGCCAAAAAGTCGCCAACTGGCCCGGGAAAACTATTGAGCGGAGAAGCGCACTGATAATGCTCGACGGCAAGGAGGTAGAACTGACAGACCTTCCGGGGGCGTATAGCCTAGCCCCGCTCTCAGAAGACGAGCGTGTTGTTCTTGACGCAATCTCCTCCGAAGAAAAGTTCGATGCAATAATACATATTGTCGACGCTTCGAACCTTGAGAGAAACCTCTATCTCACGACAGACCTGCTATCAAGAGGGGAGAATGTCGTCTGCGCAATCAACTTCCTCGGCCCTTCGGGGGAGCGGGAGATTGACGAGAAGGCGCTCGGAAAAGGGTTCGGAATACCTTTCGCAAAGGTTGACGCGAGGAAAAGGGAGAGCGCTCTTCAGGCAATGCGCCTGGCTCTCGAATCCAATGGTGCCTTTCGAAAAAAGTCAGCGCTGTTCAAAAAGTCGGATTCTCCGAAGAAACGGTATTTGGCAATTTCGGCAATCCTAAAGGGAGCAGTGCAAAGTATGGCTGCTGAGCCCAAAAGCCCTTTTGACTTTGACTCGTTAGCCCTCAACCCAATTATTGGGCCACTGATTTTCCTAGCAACAATGTTTGGGATATTCCACCTGACATTTCTCCTCTCTGAACCGATTAATTCGCTCTTCGACCTCATGTTCGGAGCTCAGGCGGAACTGGCTGTCGAATTGGTGAAAGGTGTCCAGTTTCTTCCAGAGTGGTTTTCCTCTCTCCTTGAGAGCGGAGTACTTGCAGGCGTAGGGGCTGTGATATCTTTCCTCCCCCAGATAGCGACAATGTCGTTTCTTCTCTATTTCCTAGAGGACTCTGGATATCTCGCGAGGGTAGCTGCAGTCCTCGATTCCCTCCTCAGAAGATTCGGACTCGGAGGAAAGGCGATAATCCCGATGCTCTTGGGTTTCGGATGCAATGTTCCGGCAATGATGGGAACCCGGATAATAAGGGAAGAGAGGGTGAAGAAAATTGCAATACTCTCAATACCATTCATGTCTTGCTCGGCAAGGCTTCCCGTATATGTTTTGTTCTCTGGGATTTTCTTCCCAGGACATGAGGCGGTCGCTATCTTTTGCCTTTATTTCCTGGGTTTCGCTGTCGCTCTCCTCAGCGCGTATTTCATGAAGCCTCTCTTTTCCCGGGGGGAAGGGGCGGAAGAAGGCAGAGACATCCTCCTAATAGAGCTCCCGAAATATCGGTTCCCTTATCCAAAGAACCTCGTGGTCGACACTGGAGAAAGCCTGCGATCTTTTGCTGAGAGGGCGGGAACAATAATTCTCGGAGCGTCCGTTGTGATGTGGTTCCTTGCTAGCGCGCCTTATGGGGTAGAATACGGATCAAAGGAGAGCCTTGCCGGGTTGCTAGGGGGAATTTTCTCCCCAATATTCGCTCCGCTAGGCTTTGATTCCTGGCACGCAAGCCTTGCTATATTAAACGGAATGGTTGCAAAGGAAGTTGTCATAAGCTCTTTCGCCACTACATATGGGACTGGGGAGGGAGAGGAGATTTCGAGGAGGATTTCTGATGATTTCTCACCGGACGCGGCAGTCGCATTCATGATATTCGTCCTCCTCTACATACCCTGCTTTGCGGCTCTTGGGGCAATAAGGTCTGAGACAGGGTCTTGGAAAACCGCTTTTCTTGCCTCAATATACTATGTTGCAGTTGCCTATGTTTTCGCCATTTTTGGCAGATTCTCTTTCTTGCTTTTCTTTGGGGGAATTCCGGCATGATTAACGTGGAGATTCTTTCGTTCTATTCCTTCGGTTGGGCATTAACTCTTATTGCGCTGTTCTATTGGGGGAAAAACATAATCCTGTCTTGCGCCGGAAAAAACTGCTCTTCCTGCAAGTATTCCAGGAACTGCCCTGCGAAGAAAAAATGAAAATTGCCAGAGACGCCCTTTCGAGGGAGATTTGGGCGGAATCTGGAGGAACTTGTTGTCCTCAGACGCCTCAGCAGGCAATCTAGATCCGCTCGGACGAGCGCGGGAAGGTCAGGATGAACCCGGAACTAGGAGGGGAAGAGCCACGCATTGTTTAGTGAGTTGGCCGAAACTGGATTTGCAACGAACCCTTTTGCCTCGTGGCAAAATAGTTCACGGAAAAAACAGGGGCGTTTGCAACAAACGCCCCTTTTGGTCAAACTTTCGTAAAGTTTGGAGTTGGCCCAATGGGAGTTTCCAGTCTGATGACTGGACTTTGCTAGCTCTCCGGAACCCAATCGACGCCTATGTTTTTCTACCCAAACCCCAAGTCAAAACATAACCCATCGAGTTCCGCATGAACTTGTTCGAATGAACTTTGTTATTTGACATCAAAAACCGACGTTGTTCCTACGAAATCAAATTTGTATATGAATTTGAGGTCGGTAGCTGATTTGGGAACTAGGAAAACCGTCCGCCCTCTTTTTTTCATTCCCGGAAGTACCTCACCTTCTTTGAAGCCGTTCTCTAATGCTACGAATCCTCTAAAATCAAAGCTATAATCATATCCTTCTTGGTCTTTCACCAAAAACGATAAAATCTGGCTTATTGTTTGGGTTTCATCTTTTCTTAGATTCTCAAATGTGAGGTCTAGTATCAAGTATTCCATTCCTTCCGGAGCGAATTCAACTAATAAATCGTTTTTCAGTTCGTCTATTACTGATTTGAATTGAACAGAATTGACCGTTATTTTTAGCTCCTTATCTGACGCAGTTTCTCCTATTTTGAATACAGGCACTTTGGGAAGTTCTGTTTTTGTGGTTGCTGGTTTGACAGTTGTAATTGAAACATTTTGTATTGTTGTTGTAGTAGTAGGTTAAAACGTATTTTCGACAACATCTACTTTCTCCGGAGGAATGTATCTTTTGTCCAAACTCACGCAGCCGGAAAAAAGAACAATCAAGGCAAGTAAAAAAACTAAAATCTCCTTTTTAGCCATTGTTTGTCCCCCGGAGAATATAAACTTTTCTTTCCGATACGCCTCCGTTCTCAGATATTCAAAAGTTTCTATACGAATAATGTTAGTTCATCAACGGATGCAGCGCACCGTTATAATTATTAACAAGCAGTCCCGACATCAATAAAATCGCTCTTTTGAAAATCCGTCTATGGACGGATAAGTTTTCTTTTGGTTCCTAGGAGCTTTTTTCTCCGCAGAGCATCCTGACAGAAAGCCAAGGCTTTTTCCAAAAGAAAAAATGCTCAAGTGGGCCCAATGGGATTTGAACCCATGACCAACAGCTGACTCAGACCGCCTCTATATTTTTGTGTGTATAGAACACAGCCATATAAGACTGCCGCTCTACCGGGCTGAGCTATGGACCCGATTGCTTCAGCCCTTCTCGTGGTTAAAAATGTTTTCTTTGTAGAAAAATCTGTGCGCCCACAAGTAATATAAAGCGCAATCCGGGTTTTCTTCCAAAGCTCCTGTCGTCTAGTCCGGCCAAGGATCTGGGCTTCTCGAGCCCGAGACCCGGGTTCAAATCCCGGCGGGAGCACTTGACTTTTTTGATTTTTCACAAAAATATAACGAAAAGTCAAGTACTTGTCCGTTCTGACGAACTGCGCTCAGCACTCTTTTTTATCCCTCCGGGTTCCCGAGGCATCGGCCGAGGTCCTGAGCAAGAGCGAAGGAAAATCCCGGCTACTTGCAATTCAAAGGAAGAAAACTGAGGCATTCCCAGTAAATCTCTAAGGACGTGGGAGGGAGAGGGGGAAAGGAAAAGAATGCTATACAACCGGGCGTCTCTTTATGAAATTGGGAGCAGGTTTAGCTGGAATGGAAGGATTGCCATAATTCATCTACATTGAGAAAACTTGAGGGAAATTGATTTTCCCTTGGATGAGCGCTTCCGGATAAAATATGGCGCATTCGTTCTCTCAAAGCTCTCGGGCGCGCCAGTCATCCAGATTGCGGTTATCCAAGGAAAAGAGGACGCACTCATTGGAAGCGGACCGCCCATTTATCCTGAAAGGCGCCTCGCAGATTCCGACATTGGCAAGCCTGAAGCTTTTCCGGCCAATGAAAAAATGGCTCTGAAAGAAAAACTCGCAGACTCGTACAGGGAAATGTGCCTAGAATTGGAAATTGTTTAATATCAGTCGGAAGCCACAACCATAATGCGATTCGGCAAGGTTTCACTGATGCCAAAAGAGGAAATGAAGGAGCACTCGAACGGGGAGTTTGAGGAGCTTTTGGTTGTTACAAAAGGAACTGCCTCCGTCTTCTTTGCAGGTTCTCTTGCAGGCGAAATACCTTCCGGAGGGCACCTGAAAATAGCGAAAAACACTCTCCACTCTGTAAAGAACCTAGGAAAAGAAAAATTAGAGTATTATTACGTCCTTCCTGACAAGCCCTAGGGAGATTTCTCCGGCGCGCTTTCTTGCTCGGAACCTGCTTGAGGAGTCTCCTTAGAAGAGTTGGCATGGGATTTCTTCAGCTCATCCTCTTTTCGCTTCGCTTCCGCCTTTCTTTTCCGGACAATTGAGAACCCGGCCACTTGGAGGGCTATTGTCGCTAACGCGAAAAGGACAACTGCGAACTCGGAGAAATTAGGGCTTTTCAGGGATAGGCCGTTTGCCTTGAAAACAAAGTGCCAGAGAGAGAATGCGAACGCTGGATAGGTCAGGCGCTGGAGGTTCTTCCAAAATGCCTGCCCAATTTTCCTTGTTGCCCAGTCTGCGGAGGTTATTGCCAAGGGAACCATCAGTACGAATGCAATCGTCCCGACCTGCATCGGGAAGTTTTTCAGGAAGAACGAAAAGTCCCATTCGAACTGGTAGCCAAAAGAAAGGAGCACGTGGAGAGCAACCATGAAGAAGGACGCTATCCCGACAGCCCTTCTCGGCTCAATCAGGGCGGCGAAATTTCTGGGGGAAATTATTGCAAGTGGCCCGATTGAGAGCGATACCGACATTAGGAAAAAGCCAGAGAGGGCAAGGAACCGTGTCCCGGCCGAAACCGCATTATCCGCCCTCGGGAAATTATACGCCCCGATGAAAGATATTGCTATTATTAAAAAAAGAAAAAACTGGCTCGTCTTGTTCATTCTTCCACCTTCCCAGTTTCTGCCACGACCTTGGAGAATCCTATCTCCACCGTCCCAAGCGAGAGGTCATCAATTGAAATGCTGTCGCAGAAAGTCGAGTTCCCGCTCGTTATGCGGGTTATTTCAAGATTATTGGCTCCGACTTTTTCTTTCATGACTGGCAGAAAGGGGGAAATGAGCTTCTCAGCATTCTCGTCAAGCCCGAGCTCCAAGTCTATTTTCTGGGAGACGTTAAAGCCAGAGTCCTTCCTCATCTGCTGGATTTTCCTTGTTATTTCCCTTGATGCCGCTTCCCCGAGAAGGCTCGCGTCCATTTTCCTCTCGACATATACGGCAAACCCAGAGTCGTCGATTGAAGAGGAATATTCGCCTTCGGGTGCGCTCTCTGAATAGACGACCTGCTTGCAGTTGGAGAGCCTCTCAATAATGCTTCCGGCAAGAGTCACTGCCGAGGAGAACGAAGCCTCCTTTGAGACAACAACGGCTTTTCCAATCGGGTATCTGAGCTTAATCCCTGCAGAGTTCCTTGCGGCAAGAATCCCCTCTATTATTTTCTGGGAGTAGAATACGGAATTCTCGAGATCCTGGTCAATTTTCCCCTCATCCGCCTTTGGCCAGGGAACGAAATGCACTGACTCTGGGAGGCCTTTTTCGAAATCCTTCCTGAATCCCTGATAAATCTCCTCTGAGAGCATTGGGACAATTGGCGCCGAAATTGAGAGGAGCTTTGAGAGGACCTCGTAGAGAGTCTCGTATGCGGAAAGCTTGTCTTCCTTTTCGGCTCCGGGCCATGTGCGCTCCCGTGCCAGCTTTACATATGTGCGCGAGAGGTCGTTCACGAAGAATTTCTGGAGGGCCTCTGAAGTCTCCTCGAGGCGGTATTGGTCAAAGCTATCAGACATTTTCTTTATTGTGCTGTTCAGCCTTGAGAGAATCCAGCGGTCCTCTATCTTCTTCCCGGAAGAAAGGCCTTGCCCTGGCGAGAACCCGTCCATTTTCATATAGCTGTGGGCGAAGGAGTATATGTTGTAGAAGATCCGTAGGTTGTTGAAGGCTTCCCTGACATGTCTGTCGGAGTAAGACATGTCCTCGCCCGCTCTTGCAGCCGAGACGAAGAAGAGGCGAAGCGATTCCGCACCGTATTTCGGGATGACTTCTTCAGGCGAGACGAAATTCCCGAGGGATTTTGAGAATTTCCGTCCGAGCTCATCGTTCACAAATCCGTGCATATAGACCACCTTGTAAGGAGCTTTTCCTGTAGCAAGAATCCCAAGGGACATCAGGCTGTTGAACCATCCCCTTATCTGGTCTTTTCCCTCAATAATGAAATCAGCAGGATACGTCTCATTTAGGACGTTTTTGTTGACCCCGGGGAACCTCTGGGAAGCCCAGCTTGCAGAGCCAGAATCTCCCCAAACATCGAAAATGTCCGGGACCCTCTCCATCTTCGCCCTCTTGCATCCCTTGCAGTCGATTTTTATCTCGTCAATCCAGGGGCGGTGGAGATCCTCAGGTTTTCCTAGCAATTCCTCAGCGGAGCCTATTATCTCTATTTCCCCGCAATATCCGCATTTCCAGATTGGTAGGGGAACGCCCCAGTATCTCTGGCGCGAGATGCACCAGTCCTGAAGCGATGATAGCCAAGAATCGAACCAGGAAGAGCCAGCCCAATCCGGCACCCATTTAACACCCTTGTTCGCATCTCTCATCTTTTCCCTCAATCCTTCGGTTGAGAAGAACCACTGATTTGTCGCAAGGAATATCAGGGGAGTTTTGCATCTCCAGCAAATTGGATATTCGTGGGTGAAGCTCTCCGTTGAAAAAAGAAGTCCTTGGCTCTCGAGGTCGGAAACTATTTCCGAATCCGCATCCTTTTTCGCGAACATTCCCGCATATTTCCCAGCCTCGTCAGTGAAGGCTCCTGAGAGCTTTATTGGGCAGAAAATGTCGAGCCCCTCCTTTTGCCCGAACAGGAAATCCTCAGGCCCTGTCCCGGGCGCAGTGTGGACGCAGCCGGTTCCGGCATCGAGATGGACGAATTCGCTTGAAAGGATAATTGAGTGGTTCTTTTCCTTCTCCGCGAACTTTTTCTGAATCGGGACCTGCTCGAGCAGCGGGTGGGAGTATTTCATTCCTTTCAGTTCAGAGCCCTTGACGGTCTTTTCAACAGAGTGCTCCGCATCCTTGAAAAGTTTCAGAACAAGCTCTGATGCAAGCACAAACGTCTCGCCGTCGGACTTTACAAAGGAATAGTCGAACTCCGGGTTAACCATTACCCCCATATTTGTCGGAATGGTCCAGGGAGTCGTTGTCCATATTAGTATGAAAGTCTTCTCCTTCCCGACAACTGGGAACTTTACATATACCGACTTCTCCGTAATTTTCGCATATTCCTGCTCGTGCTTTGCTAGAGCAGTCTCGCATCTTGGGCAAGCGGTGAGGACTTTTGGGCCGTTTGCCAAGTGGCCGTTCAAATACGCCTGCTTGATTCCCCACCAGACTCCCTCGACATAATAGTTCTCGATTGTCATGTATGGGGAATCCCAGTCCATCCACACTCCTAGGCGGATGAATTGCTCATTCATTATTGCCAAGTTCTTCTTCGCGTAATTCCTGCAGTAGTTGACGAAATTTCCGACCCCGTAGGACTCTATCTGCTTTTTCGACTTCATCCCGAGCTCCTTTTCGACTTTCAGTTCAACCGGGAGGCCGTGCATATCATAGCCGGGAGTGTCGTTGACTGAAAATCCGTTCATTGACTTGTATCTGAGGAGGGAATCCTTCATTGTCTTGTTCCAGGCAGTCCCGAGATGTATTGCCCCAGTAGGATAAGGGGGGCCGTCAATGAAGGTGAACCTGGGCTTTCCGGAGGAAGCGTCCTTTCTTTTCCTGTAAATAGAATTATCCTTCCAGTATGAAAGAATCCGTTCCTCTATTTCCGGAAGGTCAAAGCCTCCGTCGCTGCCAAATCCCATTTCGGTCTTTTTCGGCAGTGGTGTTTTTAACAATTTTCGCGGGAAATCCTAGAATTGTTTTAAAAGGAACGAAAGCCACCTTTTCCCGTGGCAATTGGAAAAGTTCCCTCCTCCGGAAGGAATTCCGCTCACGTGGGAAGAAAAGGGGTTGACGCAATACTGACAACAATCCTCCTAGTCCTCCTCGTAATCTCGTCAGTAGGGGGGGCGTGGCTTTTTTTCGGGAAAATGCAGGGGAAATTCCAGGGAGCGGGAGATTCCCAGGCAGATGAGCAGATTTCCCGGACAGGAGGGGCGCTCTCAATTGATTCGGCATATTCGAAGGAAGTGTATGTCAGGAACATTGGGCAGGGGGTTCTCCGGAACTTTGACGTTTATCTGAACTCTGAGAAAATAGACATTCTCTCAAGGCCAGAGCCGATTTCCGCTGGGCAGGCGGGAATTCTCCGAGTCTCAATTGAGCTGAAAAGGGGGGATTGGATACGGGTTGTCGCTGACAGGGGAACAATCGCGGAATACAGGGTAGAAAAAACAAAGACTTCGCGGTGCGGAAACTACCGATGCGAGTTCCCGGGGGATGAAAGCTGCACGACCTGCCCTGAGGACTGCGGATACTGCACAGACTACATTTCGGCGAGCGTGCACCCGAAGAACATAGAGCTAGGCTCGCCGATGACAGTTAAGCTCTCAATGACGGCAAGCCTGGTCCCCGAATCGGTTGTTGCAAGAATAACCCTCCCGAACAGGACGACTGAAGAGGTCCCAATGTCCCTGTCCGGAGGCGTCTGGACTGCAAGAAAGCAGTCCGACCAGAACGGAGTATATCTCTCGGTCGTGAGAGTCAAGGAGAAAAACGGGCCATTCCTCCCCGATTTCCAGGCAGGAACAGTTAGCACTTCTTCTTGGGGCGACACCGCCTGGAGGAACAGGAGGCCTATATTCGCTTCAGAAGTAGCTGGGTTCTCGAGAAACAAAGAATATTTCCGCGCAAATTATACGGGCCTCGTCTTACCTAGCGGAAACTGCAACGAGGTGAAAATAACAGATTCTTTCGGAGAGCTGAGGGCAAGGCAGGTTGTTTCAGGAGGTGCGGACTGGTGCGAAATAATATCTCCTCTTGACGCTACAGAAGGGATCTTGGAACAGGTTGTTGGATATATTTATTACAACAATCCTAGCCCGCCCCCGATTCCCTATGCGGGAGACGTTCTCGATTTTAATCACGCTTCTCGTTGCATGGAGAACAGCAAAATAAAGCTCTGTTTCGGGGGGGCTGGGGAAGGTGGAATCTCTTTCCTCTCATCAGATATTTCAGGCAAGGAAAAAAACTTGTTGACTAGCCACACAAAGGAGAGCGCGTATTACCGCTCAGGAATACAGCCCCAAATGAACTACAAGGAGGGCTTTGACCTCCTTTGGTGCGGGAACTATACTCTTTCCCGTCCGCCAGTAGTGAGAATCGGGGGACCTCTCTATCAAGTCGTAGACTATTCGCTCTCCGCAACTTGCCGGGGCGGGCGCACTTATGAATTCAGGACATCTGTATCGTTTTACTCAAACAAGAGCTTTTACGATTTTTCGGTTGTTCCTGAAGTCGACATAGAGACTGGAAAGAACGGGGAGAGCGTCCTTTTCGCCCCTAACTGGAACACTGATGAGCTCAAACTCACGTCCGAAGGAGCGAGCTGCGACGACCAGTCGTGCTACCATTGGACCGACATTATTTCCTCCCCGTTGCAGTTGGGCATTGGCGCAGTCCTGTTAGAGGGGTCGCAACATGTCGTTTTCGGCTCAATAGCTCCCCCACATTCGGTTGCAATACCCGAGGAAACGACAATATTTGCGGGGGAGAACATTTATTCGGCAAGGGCATTTATTTCCGAGAGAGACAACATATTCTTCGAGATGAACTCGCTGAAATCGGAGGCAAAATCCCCGCTTCACGCATATTTCTTTCTGGGAGAGGAGGAGGAGTACTCGACCCGTGACTGATTCCAGAGGCAGAACTGGTCTGGCTCCAATTGGAATAGCCCTCCTAGCCCTCCTCACAATATCAATTGCTCTCGGGGCATGGATAACAATAAGCGGATTCAACAGCAAGGCAAGGGAGCTGGCTCAGGTGGAGGCAGAGGCCGCAAAAAAGAGGACAACTTTTGGGATTTCAATAGAAGCTATTGACTCGAACCTCCTCTCAATAAGGAATTCCGGGAAAGGCAGGATAAGCGATGTCGCGGTCTATATTGACGGCGTTCCGGCAAACCTCGTAGATGATTTCAGGGGCCTTGGCGAAAACGAGAGGACTTTCCTTGAGCTTGAGGTTGCCCCGACATTCGGGGAGCACAGGATCAAGGTTGTTGCGAATTCCGTTGCCCAAGACGAGATACAAATATCAGGAAGGAGCCTTGAGATTTTCAAGGCGAGAATCCCAATACGTGTAACTAACACTGGAAATAGGGACTACAAGTCAACGTGGGCTTTCGGGGGAAGCTCTGACGGCGGAAAAGATATTTCGGTGTCGCTCCCTATTTCCGACGGAAGCTCCATTGTCGCAACTGCAGAAGGCCTCGAATATCCGAGCAAAATAGTTACCAATTGGTACAACTCCGCATGGAAGAACCGGCGGGAAATAAATTTCACGGACTTTTCCGGGCACGGCTACAGCGGGAATTTCGTCGAAGTCCTTCTCGAGAAGCTCAAGCTTTCTACCGGAAGGTGCGATGAGCTGAGAATAACGTCTGAGGAAGGTAAGCTAGTCCAATATGAAGTCCTTGTCCAGGACGGCGCTTCCTGCAAAATAAGGTTTCCAATAAAAGTCTCTCCCGGGACCGTCGGGAGATATTACGCATATTCCTCAAACCCGTTGGGAAGTCCTCTTGAAGGAGAAGTCGAGATATCAGTTCAGAACTACACAAAGGATTTCTGCATTGACAATGGAAAGCTAGTTGCCTGCTTCGGGCTTTCCCAAGGAGGGATAATGAACCTCTCCGAGAAGGGAGGCGCAAACCTCCTCGCCCGGAACGTCGGGCCTGATGGGAAATACTCGGGGGTCGCGCCTTCGGTGCTCTATAAGGAGGGTTGGGACTATTCCAAGAGCGCGTGCGCTGATGGTTACAAGTATATCAACCACACAATTAGGAAGGGGAAAATTTCCCTCCAGCTGGACTATTATTTCGGAATATCCTGCTCTGGCGCGAACTACACATACCGGTATTCTGGAACATTCTATCCGGACACGAACTTCTTCGACATTGAGACCTCGAACCTAAACGAGGTCATGTTCGGGGGGGCTCTTCAGAACTTCTTCTCGCAGCCCAATTGGAACAAGTCTTTCCCAAGCGAGGGTTCGGTAGTCTCCGACGGGAAATATTCGGCATATTGGAGAGTGAATTCACCCGAGGACACTGCAATCGGCGCTGTCGCTCTTTTCCTGAACGAGCGGGCAATTGGGGGATTCATAAGGCCCCCCAACTTCATTGTAATTGACGATTCCCAAAGCCTTCCTCCGGGGGTAATATCTGTTATGAGGACAGTTGTTTCCAAGAGCAAGGACAAGGAAGCTCCGACAATTGGCGAGTATGAAAAGACGCTTCCGGGGGCTCTTGGAGTTTCAATAGGGGAGGACAAATCTTCCTCAGCCAACCCTTCCGCAAGGGTCGACTTTTCGGTTTTCTTAGAAAGAGGCGCATCAAAAAGCGTCTATCTCTATTACACTGATTCGGAAATTGCCTCGACTCGGAGGAAGCCTTCCCACAAGAACGCCCTTGTAGGATACGGCCTTGAAGGGACTGTTGGGAAGGAAGAACTGCTTAACGCCAAGCACTTTTCCGGGACAGCCGGAAACTCTTCGGCTTCCCAAGTGCAGAGTTCTTGATGACTCTCATAGCGCCCTTATTTTCTTCCGGGCGAGCCTTATTGCCTCTGAATATCCAAGAATTCCTTCCTCACAGACAACGCCCTTGACGAACTTCTTCGGTGTCAGGTCGAATGCCGGATTCCTCAAATGAACTCCTTTCGCATGGAATCCGAGCTCTGATACTGGCCTTTGCTCAATATGTATTCTCCCGGATTCCGCGAACTTGATAAGGCCTGTAACGACGTATAGGGGCTTGTTGTGCTCCCTTGCCGAGAGCGCGAGCATTGATGTCCCTATTTTGTTAATGAACCCTTCCGGAAGGAGGGCGTCGGAGCCGACAAAAGCTAAATCCACCTCAGGCATAAAATAGTTTATTGCAGAATCAACAAACATTGTCGGGCGCATCCTTCCGTCAACTAGGTCCCGGGCAGTCCTGTGTCCCTGATAGCGTGGGCGTGTCTCTGTGTGATACACTGAAAAGCGCCGCCCAATTGAGCGCGCCTTTCTGAATATTGCCGTCAGGGAGGAGGCGTGGCAATGGGTAATTATTTTCGAGCCGTCCTTCACGAGGGGGAGTCCTGAATTCACTATTTTCTCCGCTTCGTGCCCGATTTCTGAAAGAAGCTCGTCCGCCCTCTTTGCGGGGCTCTTTGAATTAAGGACAGATTTCAGGCAGTTTTGGAGGGCCGGTTCGGTTGGCCTCTGGGCGATTAGCAAACTAATATGTCGCCCGAGCTCGTTTTTTTCCGGTTTTTCCTCAAGAACATATGTCCGGATTGCCGAGAGAGACGCCCTAGCAACGTTTATTGCCCCTTGGATTTGGATATCCCTTATTCCTACTGCGGTTTTTTCGACAATTGGAAAATACCTTCCTTTCACAACTACTGAGCCCCCTCTTTTCTTTCAGAGAGCCTCTTTAGGGCAAGTATTCTCTTCGAGGTCAGAGGATGGCTCATGAAAGCTTCCATAAAAACGAATCTTTTCTCCTTTCTAATTGCCCTTGAAAGATCTTTTTCGGAGAGGTCCAGATATTTAGCAAGAGTTTCCGGATTCTCCCGAGTATTGTCTCCTATATACAGGCAGGAAATTGAGTCGTTGGAATTTGAGGACTGTTTCCCGAGGCCATATGAAATTTTGGCAAGGGCGGACGCGAGCTTTTTCCCGCTCGATGCCTTTGATGCGAACTCATCCGCGGAATATTCCCTCACTCTTGAAAGCCAGAGGACCAGGAGCTGACCCAAGAAACGCGCTAGAAGTCCGCCCGCAAACACAGCAAAGGGATTCCGCTGTTCCCTGTCACCTGAGCGCGAATTCAATAGTATTATTGCGGCATAATATAGGATAACCGGGATGAGAGACGCTATTGTCATTATAACAACATCCCTGTGCTTTATGTGGCCAACCTCGTGGGCAATGACTGCTTCAACCTCCTCCTCATCCAAGGCGTCCAAGAGGCCTGTGTGGAGGGCAATGTTTGCGTCCTTCTGCCCCCTTCCGAATGCGAACGCGTTAGGGGAAGGATTTTTCACAGTGAGGATTTTCGGGGCTTTTGGGAGGTTTGCCTTCTTCGAGAGGCTGTCAACAATCGAGAATATTTTCGGAGCACTGGCCCGCTCAATTTCCTTTGCACCTGTTATTAGCTTTATTATTGAGGGAGCGAAATACCATTGGGCGAAACCGATCAGCCCAGTGAAAACGAGCGCGAGGAGTATTGAGAATGCGCCAGAAGTCCCCGAGAAATAGAGAACTACTCCCAAAAGACCGGAGATTGCGGCGAAAAGAAGTACTACTGTAAAGTTCGAGACAAACTCAAGCTTCGTTACCATTCCTATTCCCAAGGAAGCCTTTTTTTAAACTTTTTCGGGGGGGTTGTCGGAGGCTCAATTCCCTTTCCTATAAGATAGACAGAAAATCTGGAGTTTCGCCCAATTAGAAGACCTTTTTTGAACGAAAATAGCCTCGGAAGAACTATCAGGGCCTTTGACTCGGATGGAAGGCCAGAAAGGAACTTTTCGAGTATTTCCAACAGCCTTCTCCTGAAAACTGAGGAGAGTGCCCCTGAGAGAAGGAACATTCCGGGAAGCCTCCGCACAATGGAGAGTTTCCCGGCCGGCTTTCCCAGAAGAGGCGGGTTGAAAATAACCCAGTCGGCGGGAGGCGCGCTTGAAAAAAGGTCCGAACAATAAAACTCAACTTCAGCCGAGTTTCTCAAGGCATTCTCCCGGGCCTCGAGAAGGGCGCGCTTGTCAATGTCTGAGCCCGAGACTTTGCTCCAGCCCATTTTCGAAAGAGCTATTGCGAGAAATCCCGAGCCGGTTCCTAGGTCAAGAACGCTTGCCGATTTCGGGACAATTTTTTCAGCAGCCTCCAGAAGAAGCCGGGAATCCTCTCCCGGCGGGCTTGAATTCCTTGAGAGTATTTTCAATTTTTCCATTTGGCAATTGCTCTCAGCCGTTCTGGACATGCTTTCTTGTTTCCAGCTGGTCCTCGTGCTCGATTTTCCCCATCAAAAGGGAGGCTGACTCCCCTCCGTGCCAAGTTAGGCGTGGCCTGGTCCTTATTGCATAGACCTTCTCTGAATTGTCGTCAAGAAGGACTGCTGAACCCTTCACTCTCGGAAGGCCCCCCAGATATTTTTCAAGCGAGAAGACCATGTAGTTAGCCATAATCTTGTTCAATGCATCAATGTCCGGAAGGGAAGTAACCCTGTGCGCGAGAACAAGGTCGCACTGGCTCATAATGTCTGTGTGGATTTTTCCAGGCTGTTGCGTCGCGACGACAAGGGTTATTCCCGGCTGACGGCCCTCCCTGATTACCTGAAGGAGTGGTTCGGTTGCGGGAGTCGAGCCCTCCCTAGGAAGGACTTCGTGGGCCTCGTCAATGAAAATCCATGTCATTGGGACGTCTTTTTCCCCCTCATCCCTCTCGAGAAGTGGATGCTTTGCGGCGGAGAGAGTCCGGACTTCTTCCCCTTTCCTTGAGCCGGTTCTTGCCTGGAAAATCTTTTTTGTCAGGAGACCGATGACGAGCGCCCGGATTGACCAGCCCCCTATTGAAGACTGATATGGGGAGATGTCTAGTATGTTTATTTTCCCCGCCTTGATTACGTCCTTCAAGGGGGTTCCTTTCTCGTGGAAAAGCCCCCAGTCAATTGCCGCCGAGAGCTTGTTTTGGACGGAAAGACGGACTGCCTGCTCAACAGTCTCGTCGTTCGTGACATATTCCATCAATTCCTCAATTGTGAATTCCCCTTTCTCAGCCTTGACTGCCTTGACCGCGCGCTCGAGGAGAACTCCTGCCATTGAGTTCTGGTCAAGGCCGAACACCATTTCCAGATCCTGGGCGGAGAGTTCAGAGGGCTTCAAGGCGAATGCAGTATCTGCCGGAATCCCCGCTTTTGTGAACTTTTCCACATGGCCAAAGGGGACAATCAGGTTTATTTCGGAGAGCGATTTCCCCTCCAAGTTCCAGTTCTTGAGAATTGATGTGTCCTTCAGGTTCGGGTATTTCATTGTCCAGAAAATTCCCATCAAGTCGAAAATGAGGACTGCGACCTGCCTTCTCAGCTTTTCCGGGAGGAAATTTATCTCTTCGGCAATTACTCCAAGAGTATAGGATTTTCCCGTTCCCCTTTTCCCGCAAATTAGCATCACATGGGGGCGGGAGAGATCCATATAGACATCTCCTGAGAGGTTTATCTCATCCCCGGTCTTCACATAGTGCTTTCCGACAAAGCCCGTCGCATCGAAATTGAATTTCTTGAAATCCTCCTCATCCCGGCCGACAAGAATCTCACGCATTTTCTAGGGAAGAGTTGGCAACCGGGTTATTTAAGGGTTTTTTGTCCCAAGAGGGAATTTCTGATTTTTTGCCCGTGTTTTTGGAAAGCAGTTGTTGGGGTAGGGGGGAGGGAACAAAGGAGAATAACCCCTAGGGAGAGGGAAAGAAGAGGGCTGAAAAGCGTCCTAAATATTCTTTCAAAACCTAGGAATATTGAGTGACTGCCGGGCTTGTCTGGAGCTTTGGGCTCTTGAGGAAGCATGATTTCCTAGGAAATTGGCGCATCTGGAGGGAGGCTTGTCGAGAAGGTCAGGATTGCGGATTTTTCGCTAATCTTTGTCAGGGGTTTCAACAGTCCAAAATGCGCAAAAGGAATATGGGAAAAGTTGAGCCTGCAAAAACCTATTCTCTATATGACCGAGAGGAATTGGCGGCAGACATTCAAAGTCGTTTCTCCGTAGCGCAGCACTAAAGTCCTTTCGGGGCGGGAGAAATTTATCTTGAGGATCTTGGAAAATATTCATTCGTGGTTGCAACGGGCCGTATAGGTTTGGAAGTTGGGAAAGGACCTCAAGAATATGTCCTGTCAATAGGCGTTAATGCGGGATTGTAAGTGAAAGGCGTCGGAAAAAAGCGGAAAAAGCACTCGAATCATCCGGACTGAAATCAGAATCAATTCCTCTTGGATCCCTGATACAATGCCCCGCACAATGAGCAGTTCTGGTGAAGACCCGTTTCAAAGCAAGCGAATGCCGGAAAAGTCCTTTTCGGATGCAATATACACTGCTCTGGAAGCATATTCAAGGTGAAAATTTAATTGAAGACACTCTACGCTTAATTCAATGAAGGCCTGCCAGAAACTGTTTAAATGGCTCTTGAAATTCTAGAGCTAGCCTGCTATTCCTTCGATTCTACACAAGACAAGGTAGGTTTTTCAATTGGCAGGGGAGGGAAGTTGGCGAAATTATTCCAAACTATTCTCATGACGCTTTGACAATAGAAATGGGAAATGGGAAATTCCTGGAAAAGTTGTCAAAGCAGTATCTGAAAATGCGGGTTATTTCCGCGAAGCTGTTTTTTTCCTTACAAATCTGCTCTTTATCCAAAGATACCTTTCTTCCCAGTCGAGAAAGACGGACTTCTCCAGAAGAAACACAATAAGGCCTCCGAAGAAAATCCCGACCGCATGGGGAAAGGGAGCTTCGGGGGTTCCGGCCTTTGTCCTTTCAGTAACTGAGAGCTGGTGCTCTTTCCGGTCAATTTCATGGCGCTCCATAACAATTGCCCGCCTCTCCTCCCCCACTTCGATAAAATCCCTTGAAAGTATTGTCAGGTTCCGGGAATCCTCAGCAATTTTCCCGTTTATTTCTGAGATTTCGGAGAGAATCTGGCTGGATTGGCTGGAATGTTCGGATTCTGAAAGCTCTCCGGATGCTCGCTTTTTCTCGATTGAGAGGAGGATGGATTCAAGTTCAGAAATCCGGGACTTTTTCTCGGAAATTGTCCTATTGAGGGATGCCCGAATGTCTGAAATTGAGGTCAGTTTCTCAAGGAGAATTGAGTCAACCGTTTTCAGGGCTGCCTTTTGCTCAAAAATCCGCTCAACAAAAGAAGTCTCAACTGAATCGACAATTTTAACGACAATTGGGGCGAACAGGTTAAGGGAAAGGACGAATAGGGCGAGGGATATCTTGGGGGAGAGGACAACTGCCGCGCCAATCAGCCCAAAACCCCCTCCGCTTGAGCCAATAAGGATTTTTGTTGGAAAGAAGAAAAGGTTAACTAGCCCACCGAGAATTCCTGAAACAATGAAAATTGAGAGCATTTTCACCCCACCAATTCTCCTCTCGACAATTGTCCCGAAAATCAAGAGGAGGAGGCAGTCAACTAGGAGATGGCTCGGCCAGAGGTGGACGAACATGTAAGTAATAACAGACCATGGAGCGTTCAGGTGTAGGCCGAATTTCGAGAGAATGTCATATGACGGAGAAATGAAAGGGAAGAAACTGACCGAGAGATAATAGATGAAAAGTGTTATTGAGAAAAGGTAGAGAGTGACCAAAGGAAGCCATTCCTTTCCGGGAACCTGCTTTTTCTTTCCGGAAAAGTGGTATTTCCTAGCCGCGCCCTTTTCAATCCCGGTCTGGCGGAAAAATCCTGAAAACGGGAATTTCCTTTCCGCCATTTGGTTTTCCTTTTCCACATGCTATCCCTGAAGAGACAGCAGGAGTTTATTTCAATACGCCCCTTCTTTTGGCGCACTTGAAGCAGAGATAGAGTTTCGTTGTCGGCCGGTAATATTTCCCGACGAAATTCTTACCTCCCGCAAGCCCCTTGTCAATAATCGGCTTGTGGTCGACAATTGCCCTTGACTGGGGAACCCTTCTGTGACAGTAATCGCAAACAACAGCCTTTTGGCTTCCTCTTGCTTCGCTCATATTGGAAAGAGTGCCCTTTTCGGGTGTTTTTAACCCTTTCGCGAACCTGAATCTGCCGTCCGTCCCGATTGGAACGAATGCGCCTTGAAAATGTGGCAGTTGTTTCCTCTTCAGCCGGGAATAGACAACAAGCCTCAAGAGTGCAATCACTGCAACCGCCCAAAGCGCAACGCCCATAGATTCTGTGAATGCGCCTGAATTTGGAGTCGGGGAATATAAGCAATTGTCAGCATAAGGGGTTCCATTGGTTGCTTGGAAATCTCCCGCATTGGGAAGTGTTTGGTCAAGAGTCGGGGAAGGGACGTTGGGAGGATTTTCTGGCCCGGGGACAATCATTGCCCAAATACATCCGTTCCCGTTGAAATCCGGAGCACGGGTTATTCCTTGATAATCCTTGAACGGGATGTTGTTGTCTTTGATTGAAACTAGATCAGAGTTGTTGTTGCACATTGCCAAGGCTTAAATAGTTCGGCATTTCGTCCGGGACAACAAGACCTTCAATATCTGTTGTTTCGGCAAAGGTTATGTCGTTTGCGGGCCGTCCCCAAGGGTAGGTCGCCGGTATTGGAATGCATTCGAACCCCGTTCCTTGATAGGGTGAGAGAGAGAGAACCTTGGCGGATTGAAATATTCATAGTCAATTCCTACATTTTCCGAACCAATTGGAACAATACTGCCAAGAGGTTTATGAAGCTTTACCTTTTTTAGATGATAAAAGAAACTTTACGAAAGTTTCACCAAAGGGAGGGGTTTCTTGGAAACCCCCAAACTAGGGCCTATAGTCCGAGGTCCTGTGGCGGAAACTTTACGAAAGTTTCACCAAAGGGAGGGGTTTCTTGGAAACCCCCAAACTA
>JBBIPP010000007.1:0-52842 GCA_037442745.1 archaeon | reverse complement strand
GGGCCTATAGTCCGAGGTCCTGTGGAGTAACGAGAGCTACTCCTGAAGGAACAGCTCCGACGTTTATTTTCCGCATTCCGACAACATATTTTACTTGCTTGCCCTTGAGCATTTCCAAAAGGCGTGAGGTCAATACGCCGTCAATTATCAACGAGTCGAGGCCTTCAACTCCCTCAAGGCTTCTTTGGAGCTCTGCAATTGGGACTCTTCCCAATATCTGGAGCTGGTTGTCCAAGAGATATGCAGCCCTTGTCCCGACAATCTCGTCAATCATCCGCCGAAAGGTCTCCTTGTGGGTCGAATCAAGCTCTGGGGGAGCAGGTTCGGCCAAAACCTGTTCGACAATCTTGGGCGCGTGGTTGGGAATTCTCTGCTGTTGTTGGGGCTGAACATAGGCTGGTCTTCTATGCGCTTCCGGATCTTCAGAGTAGTCGTCCCCTTCGTCCCCGGTTGATGAGGGAATTTCTTGGATTGATTCCCCTACCTGCTCGACTGCAACCCGTGCTCTCAGGCATTTGTGGATTTCCTTCTTTTCCAGCTCTTCAACTTCCTTTCCGGAGGGCGCCCTTGCAATATAGTCAATTTCAGCCAACTGCCTGACTTCCTTGAAAATCAGGTCTCCTCCCCTGTCCCCGTCGACGAAAAGGGTCGTTGTCTTCTTCTTCGTCAAGTCAGCAAGGCTTCCCGGCACATGGGTTCCACCTATTGCAATGCAGTTCTTGATTCCGTTCCGAAGGAGGTTCACAACATCTGCCCTTCCCTCAACTACAATCAGCTCGTCGGACTCGAGAATTCCCGAACCTGCAGGCATCCTGTCTTGACCCCATTCGATTATTTCCCCAACCCTAACAGATTCCCTTACAACATCCGTCAGTTCCTGGGTGTCCGGGAGAGTGTCATTTACAAGGTTCTTTAAAATTTCCTTTGCCCTGTTTATTATTGATTTCCTCTTTGAAATCCGAACATCATCGACTCCTAGAACCTTTATTGTGGCTGTGCATGGTCCGACCCTGTCAATTGTTTCCAAGGCAGCCGCAATTATTGCGGTTTCCGCCTTGTCCATGCTTGAGGGAATTTCAATTGTTCCGCTCGTCCTTCCGGATTTGGAGTCAACAATTACCTCAATTCTGCCTATTCTTCCGGATCTTTGAAGCTCCCTTAGTTCCAAATCGTTCCCAAGAAGCCCCTCAGTCTGCCCGAAAATCGCTCCTACAACGTCCGGTTTCTCAATTACACCGTTTGCCTGTATTTGAGCTTTAACAATGTATTTCGATGATACTTGTGCTATTTTTCCCATTTTGTTTTTTCATCTCTCCGTTTTTTCTTTTCCTTTTTGGCTGAATTTTTTCCAGAAACAAGAGGCAGACGAAAAAGCGCGCAACAAAAACCAACTATTCCCAAGGGACGGTTTCTGGAAGCTCCAGATTTCCTAGCTCTTCCACCGCCGATTTTCCAAACAGTTTGGTCATTTTCCGGTAATGCATTATCGGATGCATTCCGAAACTCTCAAGCGTCCGGGAAACAAGGGAGGCAAGTTTCGCGCCCTCCCTGTCGGGATCTGTTAGTATTATTGCAGACTTGTGACCTTTTTTCTTCAGGTCTTCTGCCAGTTTCTGGACAGGACCGGATTTCTCCGATACTTTCAGCAATTCATTAGTAATTCCGAGAGTTCTTAAAGCTTTCTCATCGTTTCGCCCCTCAACAATTATTGGGAGATTTGACAGTTTCAGTTCTGAGAGGAGGGTCCTGGCCTCTGCCGAGGCCTCTATTAAGGATTTTTCTTTTGAGTTTGTCATTCCTTGAACCACTCGATTTCCGGGTTTTCAACCTTCAATTTGACGGGAGTTATTGAGACTTTGCCTTTCAGGATTGCCTCGACATCAGTTCCCTTTGCCGGAATTGGCTTGCCCAGAGCGCCCCTTCTGTGGGAGAACTTGCCGCCCTTTTTCTCAAGAACCATTTTCCAGTCTAATTCCGCGAATTTGGTATTGACAAATTCTGTCTCGTCTGAGCAACTCTCGGGGAAGTTGACGTTGAAATAATCAACTTCTTTCGGAAAGCTTTCCAACAGAATTGAGACAAGCTCTGAGGCAAGTTTCGCTCCCGGCCGGTACGAGTCCGCAGTCTTCTCCCTTGCGCTTACCCAATTTTCGAAATACTGGGAAAATGCGACTCCTGGAATTTTGAAGAGCGCGCCCTCAATTGTCGCCCCTTGGGTTCCTGAAAGGAAAAAGCTACCAATTCCCAAGTTCTCTCCCCGATTGATTCCGGACACAATCATGTCTGGCTTTTTGCAGATTGAGTGAAGGGCTACTTGGACGCAGTCAGCCGGGTTTCCGTCGAAGGAATAAGAATCTTTTCCTGTTTTTTTCAGGAAAAGGGGAGCGCGCCTGTTGTGGGTTTTCCCTGTCCCGCTTCTTGGACCTGAAGGGGCAATTGTCACAACTTTTGCCACTTTTTCGAGTTCCGCCTTTATGGCAATTATCCCCGGAGCGTCAAAGCCGTCGTCGTTTGTCAGAAGAATTGTTTTCTTTCTTTTGTCCATTTTCTGAAAGGAGCTCTTTGATGGAATAAAAGAGTTCTGCAAACCGGTTACTTGGGTTTCGGGCCTTTTTGCTCCTTTTCCAGAGAATTCCAAAGCCAAGGAATCAATCTTTGGCAGGGAGTTCTTGACGCAAGAGGTTCCGTTAGCCAAATGAGGATACTCCTGATATTGATTTGGTCCAAGGGAAGTGTCGCCCAATACTCTATTTAGTGGTCAGCTCAACAAAGAAACATCGTCCATTTTCTCTAGATAGATTGACGCAGCTTTCTTACTGCACTTCGCCATGCCCTTAGTGAACTCTTTCGGAATTCCCTTGAATTGAAAGAGTCAATCTGTAAATTCCCGGAAGGTTTTCCGGAAAAATAGCTAAAGGCAAAAGCAAATTCCGTTATTGGGGAGATTCCTCCGGAGGAAGGAAACTGGCTTTCTTTCTATAGGCTCAATAGCGAGGTTCGGCGTGTACAACAAACACCCTTTTTTGTCAAACTTTCGTAAAGTTTGTGGCGGGCTTGCTGGGATTCGAACCCAGGTCCGAGGCTTCGGAAGCCCCTATTCTGTCCAAGCTATACTACAAGCCCTTGCCCGGAAAAAACTTTCCGTTCCTTTTTATAAAGCAGAGGTTTCCTATATTTCCCGAGGACCCGTAGCTTAGCCCGGATAGAGCGAATGGCTTCGAACCATTAGGTCGGGGGTTCAAATCCCTCCGGGTCCGCTCGCCAGTTACTGATTCTCGCTTACCCAGAGACTTCGGCCAATTGCAGAACGCTTCAGTCTTCCGCTCCTTTGCTCCAGACCTCGCAGGAGGCTCGGCCTCCGGGTCCCCGCTCCAACCAATCCTCCCCGGAGGATCAATTGACTGGAATAAGAAAGGATACTGGTTGTTGGTTCCTGAGCGCAAGCGACGTCCTGAAATGGTTAGGCTCTGCCGAAATCCGACAGGGAAATTAACCAGACTATTTTCTCTTTTGGGCAGGAACTGTTGCTTTGACTCTTGGGCCTAAAACAGAGCTTGTCGAAATACGCGGAAAATTTTGGGATTTGAAAGAGGAAGTCAAGAGCCTAACTTTTGGAATTCTATCTTCCAAAGGAGGATTCTTGACCTGACTGTTTATTCGGAGTTTGCCGGAAAGGAAGTTTCTGGAATTTCCGGAAGAGGAACTCACATCAGAAGATCGGACAGCTTCGGGAAATCGAAACACCTTGCTTTTTTCTTCGGCAACTGCTTGATTCTCGGCCTCGCAACGGAAGAAGGAAAGGTAATTACTTGTTGAACGCCTGTCCTAGAAAGACGAGGGACTGGAGACTTGCATTCTCGGAGGAAGCTGTCTATTCGATTGGTGACAAAATAGCTTCTGCATATAAAAAGGCATTGGAAGCTTGAAAGAGGAAATCCCATTTTTCCGTAAAGGGAAACGCTTTAATTTGAGAATCGTGGCTTTTCTTGGAAACAAATGGCTCCAGAGAAAAGGATGTTTGCGAACGCTGATGCAATAATTATCAAGAATGGGAAAATTCTACTTGAAAAAAGGCATTCCGGGAAATGGAAAGGATACTGGTGCCTTCCCGGCGGGCAACTTGTCAAGGGAGAGACAATTGAAGAGGGCCTGAAAAGGGAGGTCTTTGAGGAGACTGGGTTTAAGGTAAAAATAGGGAAACTGGTTGGAGTCTATTCAGGAGTTCTTTTCAATGGAAGCGGGGGGGAGGTTGCCGCGCTTTCCTATTTCGCTGAAATTGTCGGAGGGAAGAAAAGGCTCCAGAAGGAAGAAGTTGACGAAATCAGGTGGTTTGCAAAGGAAAGTCTGCCGGAAAAAATTGCGTTCGACCACAGGAAGAGGATTGTTGACGGATTCATTGGAAAGGCAAGGGAGGGGTGGGCGCTTGTTTCGGTTGACGTTGTTATTGAGAACGAAAAAGGAGAGGTCCTAATGGAAAAACGGGCGCACGGCCAATACCGGGGTTTCTGGTGCCTTCCCGGCGGGCATGTTAATTCTGGGGAGACTCTTGAGGAAGCGGCAAAAAGGGAAGTCTTTGAGGAGACTGGGTTTAAGGTAAAAATAGGGAAATTCCTGAGAATAGTTTCTGGAAAGAGGTATCCGGGGGCGAACTGCGTCACTGCAGTATTCTCGGGGAAAATCGTTGGTGGAAAGCCGACTCTCCAGAAGGAAGAGACAACTGAGCTTGGGTTCTTCCCGAAAAACAAACTGCCAAAGAAAATTGCGTTCGACCATAGGGTGCTTTTGAAGGAATTGGCAAATTGAGATTGCCGGCAGGGTTTCCGGAAAGCGTCATGACAGGATGTATTCTGGTCTGGATTCGCATGAAAATTTGAACAGGAAGAATAAGAGCGAAAAGTCCATTTCAGGCAGATCGCATCTGGGAAACTTGTAATATGTACTGCGCTGATTCATCCGATATAGGAGAGTGTCTTGAAAATAAGTTTCGCCGCAAGGAAGTTCGTTATGTTGAATTTGTCGGGGATTACCTCGTTCACGTCAAGGCCGACAATTTCGGAATTCCGACAAACCGCCCTTATTATCTCAAGGCCGTCAAAGTAGGACAGTCCGCCGGGCTCCGGAGTCCCTGTCCCGGGGGCAACTGAGGGGTCGAATCCGTCAATATCTATTGAGAGATATACCTTTTTCCCCTTGAACATTGGAAATGCTTTTTTCAGGGAGGACGAAATTCCTTTTTCTCGTATTTCTGAGGAGTAATTCAGGAGAATTCTTCTAGGATTCTTCTTAACTAGTTCTGATTCTTCCTTTGAAATCGCCCGGGTCCCGAACTCGACAACCGTTTTCCCGGAATCAAACGCCCTCTTCATTACGCAGGCATGGCTGAACCGGCTTCCTTCATATTCTTCCCGGAGGTCGCCGTGGGCGTCAATTGAAACAACAACAACGTCCTTTGGCAGAGCCAAAATTGCCCCTATTGCAATTGAATGGTCTCCTCCCAATAAAATCGGGATTCGCTTGTTTTTCAGGACTGACTCGACAGTTTCCTGCACCCGCTTTGCATTCTCTTCCGGGCTAGCTCTTGCAACTTCGACTGGCGGAAGGGTTTCAATTTCCGGGAGAATCTCCCTTCCAGCTTCCAGATCGAAAAGCTCCACTTGTTTTGAAGCCTCAATAATTGCAAAAGGGCCGAAACGCGCCCCGGAGCCGTAGCTTGCTGTCGAGTCAAAGGGAACTGGGATTACTGAGAATTTCGGAGTGTCCAATTCAGGGAGCCCAAGGAAGCCTTCATGAGAAGACCAGGGCGCTGACAATTTTCTAGCCATGAAACCTTCTGAAAACCAAAATTTAAAAGGCTGACTGAAATTGCCCTTTTGGTAGAATCTGGGAAGAGAACTCCCCAATAATGTCAAGGTAAGCACCCGAAAGACTTAAAAACGGATTAATGTTCAATGGTGTTGCACATGAAGGAACAAAAAAAGCCCCCGGCATCTCAGGCTTCTGGATCGGTCCCCGGATCGGTCCCCGGAAAAGAGAGCGTGCAAGAGCCCGGGGAGGAATCCAAAGAAACATTCATCCGGCTTGCGGCGGATTTCGAGAATTACAAGAAAAGAACGCAAAAGGAGTTCTCAGAGCAGAGGGCTTTTGGAAAGCGCGAGATTTTAGAAAAGCTCATCTCTCTTTCAGACACTTTTGAACTTGGTCTTGCCTCCGCAAAGGACGCAAAACCGGAGGTCCTGAGGGGCCTCCTAATGATAAAGGGGCAGTTGGCGGAAATCCTGAAAAGCGAAGGAGTCTCAAAGTTCGGGGAGGCCGGGGAAGCCTTCGACCCGTTCAGGCACGAGGCAATTGAGTTCGTTGAAGGCTCTGTTCAAAACGACGGGAAAATAGAGACAGTCGTCCAGTGCGGTTATTCCATTCCCGGAGGGAAAATACTCAGGCATGCGACTGTCCGGGTTTTCAAGAATCCCGCAGAGGAGAATGCTCAAATCCCTTCCCAAAATGAAGGGGTTGAAAAGAAAAATGCCGGAGCCGAGGGACATAAACCAGAGGTTCCGAGCCAATAAATATGGAAAATATAAAGTGAGGAATGAAGAAAAATGACGAAAATAATAGGAATTGACCTTGGAACATCGAACTCGGCTGCGGCGGTTGTTGAAGGTAGCAGGCCGGTAATAATACCCTCGGCCGAAGGCGCGACAGTTGCCGGAAAAACTGTTCCGTCTTTTGTCGCTTTTGCGAAGGACGGAACGCTCCTAGTAGGAGAGCCTGCAAGAAGGCAGTCTGCGGTCAACCCGGAGAGGACTGTTCAGGCAGTGAAAAGGAAAATGGGAACCTCTGAAAAAATCAAGCTCGGAGAAAAAACATTTTCCCCGCAGGAAATTTCCGCATTCATTCTCCAGAAAATAAAAAAGGACGCGGAGACCTATCTCGGGGAGCCTGTCAAAAAGGCAGTTATAACCGTTCCAGCCTATTTCGACGACAACCAGAGGCAGGCGACAAAGGATGCCGGGACAATTGCTGGTCTTGATGTTGTGAGAATTGTGAACGAGCCTACGGCGGCGGCCCTTGCTTTCGGACTTGAGAAATACGGAAAGAACGCGAAAATAGTTGTCTTCGACCTCGGAGGCGGTACCCTTGATGTCACAATAATGGAGATGGGCGACGGGGTCTTTGAGGTGAAATCAACGAGCGGGGACACGAAGCTGGGAGGAACTGACATGGATCTTGCAATTGTCGAGCATATTGTCTCGGAGTTCAAGGCACTTGAAGGGATTGACCTTTCCAAGGACAAGGTGGCAATGCAGAGAGTCCGGGAATCCGCTGAAAAAGCAAAAATAGAGCTATCTACGACAATGTCGACTGACGTCAATCTTCCATTCATTTCAGCTAATGCGGAGGGCCCAAAGCACCTCTCTCTCTCAATAACAAGAGCGAAATTGGAGGAACTTGTAAAGCCGATTGTCGAGAGGTGCAGGATTCCAGTCAAGCAAGCGCTCTCGGACGCCGGGCTCAAGCCCGAGGATATTGACAAGGTTATTCTCGTCGGAGGCCCGACAAGAATGCCAATTGTCCAGGCTCTTGTAGAGGAGATTGTCGGGAAGAAATTGGAAAGGGGAGTTGACCCGATGGAGTGCGTCGCCCTCGGGGCTGCAATCCAAGGAGCAATACTTTCGGGCGAAGTAAAGGACATAGTCCTCCTTGACGTTACTCCGTTATCCCTCGGAATTGAAACTCTTGGAGGAGTAATGACTAAATTAATTGAGCGAAACACCACAATTCCGGTGAAAAAGAGCCAGACGTTTTCAACCGCGGCAGACATGCAGACTGCGGTCGACATACACGTCCTTCAGGGCGAGAGGCCAATGGCCAGGGACAACGTTGAGCTCGGGAAGTTCTCCTTAATCGGAATTCCCCCGGCTCCTAGAGGCGTTCCTAAAATAGAGGTAACGTTCGACATTGACGCAAGCGGGATAATGCACGTCTCGGCAAAGGATGCTGGAACTGGAAGGGAACAGAAAATCCAGATAACCGCCCCCCACAAGCTCTCCAAAGAGGAGATTGAGGCAAAAGTCAAGGAAGCAGAAAAATTCTCGGACGCTGACAAGAAAAGAATTGAGGAAATTGAGCTCTATAACGAAGCGGATTCCTTCATCTATACTGCGGAGAAGGCGCTCTCTGATCTTGGGGAGAAGGTTCCTGATACCCAGAAAGCGGAGATAAAGAAATGGGTTTCCGAACTGAAGGAAGCTGTCCAGAAGAAGGAAAAAGCAGTTGTCAAGGAAAAGCTTGATGCCCTGCGGAAAGCAGTCTCCGCGGCGTCTGAAGCTCTCTATAAGACTGCGCCCGGAGCCGGAGAGGGGGCCCCTGAAGGAGAGGGCTTCAAAAAAACATCCCCGGGGGGGAGCTCAGATGGAAATGATGGAGAGACCTTTGACGCGGAGTTTGAGAGCAAAAAGGGAAAATAATTCCCAGTTGATTCGCTGTTCCGTATTGCTCGTCTTCGGCAGCTTCCCGCTTTCTCCTGCATGATTGTCATAGAGAATTTAGAAGGAAATTGCAGGAGGTCCCATTTTCTGCTCTATTGATTTGTCTTGAGATGGAGACATTTCCAAAATAGGCCGGGATGTTCTCCAATTGAGAATAAACTGGGGCGGATATTGTCAATTCCTTGCAAGAACAACTCTTTGAAAAGGGAAAATCCTAGCAATTGACTCTTGCTGAGCGTGAAAGGTCAGAAAGGAACAAAACCAAAAAAATCGGGAGGCGGGGGGTAAATAGCCCTCCTCACCGAAACAATTCATCCTGGCAAACTTACCTTCCGAGAGCCTTGTTTAGGGCTGTTTCAAAAGAAGAGTATGGGCTTGCTCCAAGTGGGAGGCTTTCTCCGTTCAAAAGGAACCCGGGCGTTCCGGAAATCCCGAGGCTCGCCCCTTCCGCCGCTTCAGCGTTAATGTCATCTACATATGTATCGGAATCAAGGCATTCTGTGAACTTGGCAGTGTCAAGACCTGCCTCTCCAGCATAGCGGATTAGGCTCGCGCGGTCAAGGGCGCGCTGGTTCTTGTAGAGGATTTCATGATATTCAATGAACGACCCTTGGGCTTCCGCGCACTCGGCGGCGTTCGCCGAAATCAGTGCGTTCGGATGGAAAGAGAGGGGAAAGTTCTTGACTTCGAACCTGACAAGGCCCGTGTCAATGAAGTTCTCCTTCAATGCGGCATATGTCTGCTGATACCATCTAGCGCAATACGGGCATTCGTAGTCAGTGTACATTACAAGGGTCAGGGGAGCATCGGCTTTCCCTACAAATCCTGCGCCTCCCTGCGCCTTTATTTTCGGGGGCCCTATATAATCGGTCAATTTGGCAATAATGAAGAAGTTCGAGACTACCGATACCAAGAGTATTGCAATCAGGGCGTATGAGAAATACATCCATTTCTTGTCCGGGAGAGTCTCTGACTTTTCCGCAGAGCGGTTGGTTGCGTTGGTTCCCGCGTGGGCTCCAGAGTGCTTCTTTTCCATCCAAGGGAATTGCCAAGTCCCTTTTTTAAATCTAATTGATTGGGGGAACTGAGGCGAAGTGTGGGGGCAAAGCTCATGAGATGGCAGTCCTATTTGGGGTACTGAGAAATTGGAAAGGAATAGTCATTCAGTAGAGCCCCAGAATAGTTTAAAAAGCGAATTTTTCTGATAATTGAATAATGTCCGCAAATTCCCCGAAAGACTATTATTCCGTCTTGGGAGTTAGACGGGATGCCAGCTCTGACGAGATTAAGAAAGCCTTCCGGACACTTGCAAGAAAGTTCCATCCGGACGTTAACAAAGAGTCTGACGCAACAGACAAATTCAAGGAAATAAACGAGGCATATTCAGTCCTCTCAGACCCTGAAAAAAGGGCTAAATACGACAGGTTCGGGACTGCGGAAGGTTTTTCCGCGGGGGACTTTTCGGGTGCGGGTGACTTTTCCGATCTTGGAAGCATTTTCGAGCAGTTTTTCGGAGGAAGCGGGAGGGGGCAGGGAAGCCCGTTCTCATTCTCCTTCGGAGGGGACGATTTTTCGGAGCCTGAGAGCAAAGCAAGAAACATTCGGTATTCTGTTTCAGTCACTCTTGAGGAGGCTTTCGGTGGAACTGAAAGGAAAATCAGGATTGAGAGGCGTGATTTCTGCAAGGAATGTCTCGGGAACGGCGGGTTCGACCCGAAAACGTGCAAAAAATGCAGAGGGCAGGGAAGAGTTTCAACAACAAGAAGGACTGTTTTCGGGCTGATGCAAAGCTTCGGAACCTGCCCGGAATGCGGAGGAAGGGGAGAAATTTTCTCAAAAGAGTGCAAGGCTTGCCGGGGGAGCGGGGAGGAGACTGGAAAGCACGAAATTAGCGTGAAAATACCTGCGGGAGTTGAAGATGGGACTGCTCTTCGCGTGAGGGGGGAGGGCGAACTCGGAGGTGACTTGCTTGTTGTTGTATCTGTTGAGGAGAACGATGAATTCAGAAGAAGGGGCAAAGACCTCCTCCATAAGAGGAAAATAAGCTTCCCGACAGCGGTTCTCGGAGGAAAAGAAGAATTCGAATCAATTGACGGAAAAGTCGTGCTTGAAATACCGAAAGGAACTGAGACTGGGACTGTCTTCACATTGAGCGGGCGGGGAATGCCATCCCTTCGGGAGAGGGGGCGAGGGGATCTTTTGGTCAAGGTTGAAATAGAGACTCCGAAAAAACTATCCCCTAGAGAGCTTGAACTAATCAGGGAGCTCTCCGAACTGGAAGGGAAGGACTGGAAGAAGGGCAGGGGCTTTTTCGGTCTTTAGATCGGGGGCTCGGAACTCCTTGAATTCGTACAAGCCTTCAAGGATGTTTCTCGTGTTGACAAGTAACCTCTTTTCGCGATTGTGGTATGCCGCGACAACTTTCCAGATGAAAATAGTGTGGTCGCCGGAATCCGCTTCCAGCTCAAGGACGCATTCCGGGTTTATTTTCGCATCATATAGATTGGGGCAGAGACAATTTTCGCCTTGCGAGTCCTAAGGCCGGATTCCTTGAACTTGTCAACACGGCCTCCACAGTTCTTTCCGAAAACCCCTATTGCGGATTCAATCCCCTTGTTAGGTATTGAGACAACGAATTCGCCAGTTTCCCGGATTAGTTTTCCGGCGTATCCCTCCTTGGAAATAGAGACCGCATACAGGAGCGGTTCCCCTGAGAATTTCATTCTCCAGCCGGCAACAATTCCAGAGAGCCTTCCGAGTTTCCGGTCATATGCAAGGACAAAAACCGCCCATTCGTGCTTGAATTTCCTGAAAACATCATAGATTCTAGGGGCTTGATCCAAAATTTCAAGTGAGTGGCGTGCGGATTGTCTTATAATCCATCTGGCCCGGAAAACAATTAATAGCCGGCAGGCATTTGCCGGGAATGGCACCTCCAATTTCCTCTGGCCTTGATCCTGTTGAAAAGAGGAATGCGGAAATACTCTCGTTCAAGCTCCCTTGCCCCTTGGAGAACCGAGAAAAAATGGTAGGGCCTCTCACTTGCAGGAATTGCGCCCAGAAGAAGACTTGTCCGGAAGTCCAGAGCCTTCTCGGGGCATCGAAGGAATATTCCCTGAAATTCAAGGGAACTCTTCTTGAATCCGCAATGAAGCGGGCGGGGGAATCGAAAAAAAAGGTCGCTGACTTTATCCTTGATTTCTAGGAGTGAAACCTGAAAATGAAAATGAGGGTTTTTGCCGGGCTTGGATTGAAAAAATCAGAACTTTCAACTCCGTCAGAATTTGAAATTGACAAGTGCGACATAATAGCGTTCGTCAAAAGTCATCCCGTTGAGGGAAAGGCCAACCGGGAAATTGGCGAATTGCTTGAAGGAAAAGTTCCGGGAAAGAAAATCTGTCTTTCATCCGGGGCGAAATCCAGAATAAAAACTTTTGAAATTCTCTGAGAAAACTCATTTCCAGAAGGCCGGTCAGGAGACAGCTTCTCTGGAAATAATCTGGTTTACTTGATTTTTTGAAAAGAGAGCAAAAGTAGTCACTGCCTCCTCCGCTTCTTCTGTTTCCACTGGAATTATTACTGGCAAGTTTCTCCAAAAAGCCTTTAATAAACTATGAGAAACCCCGGGCGTGGAGTTATCCGAGGTTTCGCAAAAGTTCGCCGAGTTCCTGGCGACAACTGACTATTACAAGAAGCTTGTCGAAACCGTAAGCAAGGGCGGAAAGAGCTTCTTTCTTGATTTCAACGACTTAGACCGCCATGACCCGCTTCTGGCTGACGAGCTCCTTGAGCGTCCCCTTGAGATAATTGAGGAGATGGAGGCGGTAATCTCCTCACAGCCACTTCCGACAGCGGACAAGATTTTCGTCCGGGTGCACACTCTCCCAGAATCCAAATTCGTCAAAATCAAGGATCTCCGGACAAAACATCTCGGGAAAATAGTGGAAGTCGAGGGACTAA
Organism: archaeon; assembly: GCA_037442745.1. Taxonomy (GTDB): domain Archaea; phylum SpSt-1190; class SpSt-1190; order DYHY01; family DYHY01; genus JBBIPP01. Next base: position 40,396 of record JBBIPP010000007.1, on the reverse strand, counting down.
TTAGGCAGGCTTCAGAAGTCAGACCGGAAGTTATGGAAGTTGTCTTTGAGTGCCTAGATTGCGGGAACAAGATGACAATTCTCCAGACAACGCAGGTGATAAGAAAGCCCGCGAAATGCATCTGCGGTAAATCAATTTTCAAGGAAGGGGACAAGACGTTCCGGGACCTCCAGAGCCTGAAAATAGAGGAGGCTCCAGAGAGATTGACTGGAGGTGAGCAGCCCTCGAGAATTGACGCAATTCTTCAGGATGATTTGGTTGAACCTACCTTGAGAGAAAGGCTCACTCCCGGGAACCGGGTGAAAATTGTCGGGGTAATGAAGGAAAAGCCGGTTACTTTGAGGACTGGAGTAAAGTCGAAGATTTTCGATGTCTATCTCCAGGCAATATATGTTGAAAATTCTGTCCAGGAATTCGAAAAGCTCGAATTGACAAAGGAGGAAGAGGAGACAATTGTCGAGATGAGCAAGGACCCGAAAATAAAGGAGAAAATAATCCTCTCAATCGCCCCCTCGATTTACGGGAACGAGAAAATAAAGGAGGCTGTCGCCCTCCAATTGTTCGGGGGAGTGACAAAAATCAGGAGCGACGGGATGAAAACAAGGGGAGAGATACACATTTTCCTTGTCGGTGACCCCGGGAGCGGGAAATCCCAACTACTCCGCTATGTCAGCATGCTTTCCCCGAAATCAATGTACGTATCCGGCAAGGGGGCAACGGGGGCTGGCCTCACTGCAGTTGTTGTGAGGGACGAATTCCTTGGGGGCTGGGCTCTTGAGGCTGGAGCAGTTGTCCTCTGCAACAAGGGCTTGTGCGCAATTGACGAGATGGACAAGATGGCGCCTGAAGACAGGGTCGCAATGCACGAGGTAATGGAACAGGGGTCAGTCTCAATTGCCAAAGCGAACATCCACGCCAACCTTAGAGCAGAGACATCGATTCTCGCCGCGGCAAACCCAAAGCTTTCGAGGTTCGACCCCCGGAAAGACATTATGGAGCAGATTGAAATGCCCCAGACACTTCTTTCAAGGTTCGACCTGACGTTCATTCTTAGGGACGTCCCTGACAGGGAAAAGGACGAAAGTCTCGCCGACCACATACTCCTCCTCCACAAGCAGCCGAACAGGAAAAACATTGCACCAATTGAGACAGATGTCCTCCGGAAATACATTGCATATACGAAGAAAAACTTCCCCTCGCCGAAACTCACGACCGAGGCGGTCGATGAGATAAAAAACTTTTATGTCGGCCTTCGGACAAAGCACGGGGGGTCGTCAGACGAGCTCCAGGCAATCCCGATAACGGCAAGACAGCTTGAGGCAATTGTCCGGCTCTCGGAAGGGAATGCAAGGCTAAGGTTCTCGCACGCCGTGACTGCCGAAGATGCGAGAAAGGCAATTGACCTTATGAAGTTCTGCCTTTACCAGGTTGGCTTTGACCCTGAAACCGGGAAACTTGACATTGCACGGCTAGAAGGCGGAACAACTGCCGCAAAAAGGGGGAAAATCAACATAATAACAGATTCCTTGAAGGAGCTTGAAAAGGAATCCGGAGGGAAGCCTTTCAAGAAAAAGCTCCTGATTGAAAGGGCAGTATCAAAGGGCCTGACTGAGGAGGATTGCCAAAAATTAATTGACGCTCTTCTAAGGGACGGGACAATCTATTCCCCGAGGGTTGACGAAATACAGCGAACCCCGTAAGGGTTCGCGCTGAAAGGAAATCCGGCTTTTCCGGGTTGACGAAATACAGCGAACCCCGTAAGGGTTCGCGCTGAAAGGAAATCCGGCTTTTCCGGGTTGACGAAATACAGCGAACCCTGTGAATTTTCGCACATTTTAGGGAGCTTTGGGCGCCAAAAGAGCGCCTTTAGGAAAAAAAAGCATTAAATTATAAAGAAAGAACAAATTACAGGAAGGATGGCTAAAAAATTCGGACTATTAGTTCTAGTAATTTCGGCTTTTGCACGCTTCTATTTTCTGGGAATATTCGCGCTTTTGGTAGTTTTTTCCGGATGCGTTGCTAAAGAAAAGCCGTCTAATTCCTTGTTTTCTGCACAATTGGATTCTGGCACAATCTTTGACGTGAAAAAAGTCGAAATATTCGATCAATTTATTTATGTTGACGAGAAAAAGCGTGAAATAAGCCGGCTTGCGCCGAACGGAACAAGTTATTATGTCCTTGATGTCGTTTTCTCAAACCCGACAAATGAACACGTACAATTCCCGAGCACCGGGCTGGGACTTGTTTCAAAAGAAGGCACTGTTTATTTTGCGGATCTTCCTAGCACATCTTCGGACGTCTCATTTGAAAACGGCGTCATTCTTCCCGGAAAAAGCCATTTTGGTAATGTGCGGATAGCCTTTTACGAGAACGAGACACTTGATTCTTTCCTATATGATTTGTTCTCAAAAGAGAAACGCTTCCAACTACCGAGCTCGAAAATAGGCCGGTCTTCCGAAGTCCTTACACTTTCCCCGAATTTCGGATACGAATGGGTTGACAAAGAGAATTTGGTCGTGAATTTCACATTCAGTTTGGGAAACAAGAGGCCACTCCGCGGGGAATGGAAAATGTTCACAGAAATAATGGATGAATCCGGAAACTCGGTCAATTCAAATCTCCTGAAAATAGTCACATTGCCAGCAAATAATTCCGTCAGGGCAAGCTCAAAATTCAAACTGCCTTCAGGGAACTATTTTGCAAAGTTTTCTGTTTTTGACGACTCTACTAACCGATCATTTTCGGACGAATTGACCCACAAAATAGGTGCAGAATAAAATGGACGCTGGAAGAAGATTATTTGCAATTATGTTGATTTTGGCAGTAGCGACAGTGTTCGCAGTCGAATTGCTGGCGCAGCCGGGTTTTTCTTATCTCTGCAACTGCGTAGGCTCCTGTTGCCAGCCCGTGGCATGCTATGCCGGAGGGGGTTGTCGGTGTTGTGAAGAGGATGACGGTTGTTGCCAGTGCGAGTACTGCGGTGAGGATGATGACGAAGAAGAGAGCGAACCTAATCCGTGCGCTGGGGTTGCCTGCAACGATCCTGGAGTTGCTTGCAAGTCCGAGACTGCTACTTGCTCATCCGGAAATTGCCCATACGGAAACAAGCCAAACGGGCTTCCCGACAACGATTCTCCCTATCTTTGGAACGATGTAGCGACAAAGGTCTGTTGTGGAGGGACTCCAGTCAATTGCAACAACCCACCAGTCTGCAAGGTTTGGCCGGTTGTTGCCGAAAGCAAATGCACCGGAACCTCATGCAATTATGTAAACATGGAGGACGGCTCCAAGGACAATTCAACACCAAACCTTTGCAATTCCCCCGGCCAAATGTGCTGTTCCGGCATGTGCCGGGAAAACCACTGCTTTGACACCTCCGAATGCACAGCATTGAACCCGTCAGCGAACGCTGGAGAGCAGTCAGCAATTTCCCCCCTGAACCCGGCAATTGAGTGCATCTATTCCTCAACCAACCCGAGGGCGTATCAACACAATTGCGCAAATTCAGGAACGTGCACATCTTCCTGCTCGAAAACCGAGCTCGGAAAAGCCGGCTTTTGCCAGTACTGCCCGTACACTTTCAGGGGAATCTTCTTTCCAGAGCCAACAAACACGGCGAACTTCACGTCAATGACAGGTCGGAACGTTGAATTTAAGGCATATCTCCCGACAGGGGAACTAGCATATTCCAAGAGCTATACAGCAACTGAGGAATACACGACTTTTGAGCAGGACACGTCTTGCACCAGAGTCCCAAAGGACTTCGTTGTCTCCGTTTCCGGAGGAATGATTGAGATGTCGTTCGGAGAAGTCATAATTGAGAACTATCCTAGGCAGACAATTGCCAATTTCACGAAATTCTATGTCCCAAAAATTCCCCAGGACCCAAGGGAAGACTCTCCAAACGGAATAACAAAGACTCTCTCGGAGCAGAGGAACGCCTCCGCAATAGAGGCAATTGATGTCAAAATCGACCAGACGAACGTGAAACTCTCTGGACAGAACCCGACAGCTCCATTGAGGTTCCTCTACTATAACATCACGATGATTTACACGAACGACCAGGTACCGAACCCGATGGTTGAAGGAAACAAGGAAAAGTTCTTAGATTCCCTCGACCTCTACAAGTGCGACCATCAGTTCTTCATTGGGAGCAACACCTGCACAGGGAACAACTGGAAGAACACGACAGAACTCCCCGGAGTCCTCCTCCAAAAGGCGCTCACTCCTACAGGAGGTATTGTAATTGGCTCAAACTATACGAGCTTCTCTGGAATTGCTCTTGGAGGCGCGATAAGCAACAACGGAGCCGACTGCGTCAGGGATTCCGACTGCACGACAGGGTGTTGTGGCTCCCCAACTTGGGAAGGCAGAAGATACTGCACTGATTGCCTCCCGCCTGATTGCGACGAAGGTTTCTGCGAATGCACCGGATTCGCAAGCCCTATATGCATTGTAGAGCCCCCGACAACAATTGTCGGAGGAACTACGACAACTGTTCCAATCGGCTGCCTCACTGACAATGACTGCACCGGGTGCCATTTCTGCGCGAACGCGACAATCGATCCCCTGACTAACCCATGGGGAGTGAACCAATGCCTCGCCTGCTCGACAACGCAGGACGGAATATGCCAATCCTCCCACTGCATTGGCTGCGACCCGGACTGTTGCTCCGACAACTGCGACCACCTAGGTTCAGACCCGCCCTATTACTGCGCGAACACTACACTTGACGGAACTGCTCTCGAAGTAGGGGTGTGCACTGCCTGCGACACGACCGGGAACTCGGACAACTGGGTGCCTGACCCTGTCTGCGCCGGGTTGGACAACGATTTCTGCAACTCGACAATAGAGTGCACGGATGCCAACACATACTGCCAATGCACTGACGACGAATGCTTTTTCGGAATCTGCATGGCGAAAAGGGGCAATTTCTGCGAAACCGACAACGACTGCACCGCGAACACATACTGCTCGAGGACTGCGCACATATGCGCCTCGAACTGCTTCGTTTCCATCGCTCCCCAGCAGATAACAACAAAGCTCGGGAACATGAAAATAATGAAGGTTGTTGTCGCAGACCCCATTGGAAAGGACGCTACATACAAATTGAAAATAGTTGATTCCGGGACGTATGCTTCCGGAGCGCCCTTTGCATCCTTCCTTGACGGGAAGAAAACCTTTGTCGTGAACGTCCCTAGGAACGGACGAAAGGAAGTCCCTGTCCAGTTCCGGGCGGCCGCAATAGGGAAATATTCCCTTTTGATCTCAGCATCCTCGACGGAATTCTCCGGAGGAGCAAGGGAAGGGGTGAATTCCGACCAGTGCGCGCTGAACGCGGCATCGGCAGAGATTAAAGTCGAGTCCGAAGTTTCCTCTGCAGGCCAGTTCTTGTCCGCTCCGGGAATCGGCGTTGCGGAAATCGGGGCAATTGTCGCCTTGGCAGGGGTGTTCTTCATACTGGTTGACAGGAGAAAATAGCGGAAACGCCCACAAAACAGATATAAAGCGCCGGAGGACTTTTCGGCAATGCAGGCAGATTTCAAAGGAACTGGAAACTCTCCTGAAGGCGAAAACAGGCCAATTCAGCCACGCCTTGTTGCGGTAAAGGCCAACATTAAGAGCGTTCTTTCTGGGAAGTATTTCCAGCATACCGGAAAATGGGAGCCAGACTATATTGTAACTCCAAACGGCGAGAAAATATCGAGAATAAACGTTATTGGAGCAGTTGTTTCAGCCTATTTCTCGGAGGACGGGAATTACGGGGCAGTCACAATTGACGACGGAACTGAGACAATACGCCTAAAGGCTTTCAAGGGGGAGATAAAGCCACTTCAGGACCTGAAGATTGGCTCAATTGTCAATATAATCGGCCGTCTTCGGAAATACAAAGACGAGCTCTATATTGCCCCGGAAACAATAATTCCGTCAGACACCCAAAGGGAACTTTTGAGAAGGCTCGAGATTGAAAAGAGCAACAGGAAGCTTGCCAAATTGAAGGGCCTTGTTGCTGAGAACTCGGCGGAATTCGACGAGCCCCAGAAACTGATTGATTTCCTCTCGAACAAGTACGGGTTCTCGAAATCGGCAGTGGAAGCAATCCTTCTCTCGGACAATCCGGCAACCCAAACCACCGAATCCGGACAGCGGGCAATGGAAGATTCTGCTGAAGAGGAAGAGGCTGTGCCGAAAGCGAACCCGAACCTAAAGGCGGCAATACTCGGCGTAATTGAAAAGTCGGGGAGCCAAGGAATTGACTATTCGGCAATTCTTCGGGAAACCTCCCTTTCAGCTGGAGAGGCGGATCCGGCAATAAAGGAGCTAATCTCTGAAGGGGAGATATTCGAGCCGAGAAGCGGAAAATTCAAGCGGTTGGTTTGATTTATAAATCGGAAGAGCGCCCTTCCATAAGAGATGGCTGGAAAGGAATTCTACTCTTATGAGGAAATGCTAAAGAGGGCGAAAAGCCTCCTTCCGAAAACCACTGGAACGGAAATACTCTTCGTTGTGCCAAAGGCGGACGTAATTGTCGAAGGCTCGAAAACGTTGATACGGAACTATCTGGAAATTTGCGACATTCTCCAGAGAAAGCCGGAACACCTCCTTAAATACCTTAACCGGGAACTTGGAACGCCGGGAGCGGTCGAGGGCACAAGGCTTGTTCTCAAGGGCAAGCTAGGGTATTCCTTGGTCAACCAAAGAATAATGGAATATGTAAAGGAGTTCGTCTTCTGCCCTGCATGCGGGAGGCACGAGACATTTCTCATAAAGGAGGACAGAATTACCCTTATGAAATGCAACGCCTGCGGAGCGCAGAACTCTGTTCGGGCAATTGTATAAGAGAATCTGTCTGTCGGGGAATTTGGAGTAACGTAGAACTAAAGGGGCGACCAGCGCCCTTTGGTTTCGTGCCAACGCCTGCGGAGCGCAGAACTCTGTTCGGGCAATTGTATAGTGCGGCTGAGTTGAAACGAAGTTCCAAGCAAGTTCAAGCGGGGAAAACGCAGAGAGCTGTCAGAGATATTGTGTAAGGAGGACGGAAACTGCTTCTTCCTAGTCCTTCCTTTGGACGGACATCGAGGGGTGTCTGGGTTACCTTAAGACTAGATGGAAAAGTCCCTATTGTTTTTGGCGTCCTCTGGAACGCCAATAGGGGGTTCGTGGAAGAGTTTGACTATATGGGGAGAATCCACCTGTGGTCTCGTCTAGAACCCGAACCAGACAACAACAGTTGATGCCAATAGAAGCGCTGAGAGCAACAGAACCCCTCCAAGGGCGAGCGCGAGATAGAGGTTCTTTCCAGCAAGAGGGAGGAGGAAAAATAGACCGGTAACAAAAATCGCCAATGCAACAATCTGGGCGAGCGGGAAATATTTGTCAGTAAGCACGTAGATTTTCGCCCAGATGCTGGTCTCTATTTTGAGCTCTTCCTGAGAAAAGGAATATCCGGGATAAGAGTTAGCCCTCGAATCGCTGTAATTGACAATTCCGGCCGACACATTCACTCTTTCTCCTGAGACAATTGAGGTCGCTTTCAGGGTCTTTTCCTCTCCCCCGACAAGCTTCAATGCGGAGACAATTGTCGATTTCTCGACTTTTCCCGGAACCACTTGGGCAATGTTGACAATTGCCTCGGCAGATCCCCTGTTTTTCAGGAAAATCTCGGTTTCGAGAATTGACTCGAGCGTCCCCGAATCAGTCCTTCTCCATTTTATTGCAAGGTTCCTTTTCGCGAACACGTCGGCTTTCGAAAGGAAAACGAGGACAGGATACTCGACAGCCCTCTCTTTCCCGAAGGAATCTGTCCAAGTTGCTGTATAATTTATTTCAACTGAGCCTTCCGAGAAATTAACAAGGCCCGGAGCCTTGAAATTGGCGACAACCCCCTGGCTCTCGCCTGAGGAGAGCGTCCCGATTTTCGAAGAGGACTTGCCTGAGGTCAGGTTCCATCCAGGAACAGGAGAAATTGAGATCGAGACGTTCCTCGCTTCAAGGGCGCCGACATTCGATACTGAGACGCCCAGACGGAACTGGGAGCCGGGAAGAAGATAGGGCTGAAGAGTCTCCTCCCCGTCAACCTCGCTCAAGGTGACTGTGACATTGAGGAGCGCTCGTCCCAGATAGTAGAGGCCGTCGATTCCGTTCGAGGCTTTGGTTTCCGGAAGCCCTTCCGCATTGTTGTAGTAGAGCATTGCCGGCTGAAAGACAACTTTCTGGCGCGCTCCGACAACTACTGCGGAATATTCTATTGTCATGTTGGTCGCCGAATATCCGAAATGGCAGATTATTCGCCCTTCCTCATGGGAGCAGGAAGGGGGGAGGTTCAATGGCGAGAACTCGGAAGGAAGGAGGTCCTCTATTCTCTCAATCCTGACTGGAGAATCCGAGAGAACGGAAATCCTCACTTTGACCTCTTCGCCGAAATCAACAGTAGTGTTCCCGAAAACTCCTTTTGAAACTGACAAGTAGGAGAGTCCGGGAGATAGGAGAAGGAACAGGAACACAGCTAGCTCCAGAAACGCTGATTTCCTGCCAAAGACCATATTTTTTAAACAGGCAGTTCCTCTCCTAAATAGTTAACTGTCTTTGAACATAAGGAGGATTTCTTTGAATTGAGCGGGAAAATGGGGGTTTCGGCAAGAGTCCATAGGGCCGGTTCTGAAATTGTCTTTGCCGCATGCGACAAATCCCTTCTTGGAAAGCGCTTGGTCTTCGGGAAGACTGGTGCGGATTTCATTGTTTCCCGGGAATTTTACGGAAGCGGAGTGGAAAATGGCGGAGAATTTCTTGAGAAAAACTTATTGGAAGCAACATCGATAAATCTCCTCGGAGAAGAGGCAATTCGCCTGTTCGGGAAATTCGGGGAAGATTCGGCAATATTGCTTGACTTGCCGGAGGAGGGAAAAAAAATCCCCCATCTGGCATCAGTAATTATACGGGAAAATGGGATAGGGGGCGAGGAAGGCTGATGGAGAAGGGGATGCTTTCAGACCCGTTCTGCTGTGTGTGCGGAAAGGTCGGAAGCTATCCTGGCGGAATCTGCCCTGACTGCCAGTCGGTGGATGAGACAGTCTTTCCGTTTGAAAAGAGAAAGGAAGGCAAGTCCCTGAGAAAATGCAAGAGGTGCGAACGAGTCCTTTTCAAGAAAAGGTGGGGGCCTGAAAACGAAAAGACTCTGCAGACAAAAAAGAGGGCGACAGTTGTCTGCACCGACTGCTACAAGGAGAGCATGGGCTATTACCAGGCAATATTGAAGCTCCCGAAGGAGACGTCAAAGGAGAGAACAGACCTCGTCTCCCGGGCAATACTTTCCACCCTCTCGGGGGAAGAGAAGCGGTCAAAGAGGACTGCCGTGACAAAAGTCAATATTGAGAAAAAAGAGTTCTATTTCACCCATCTCTCGACTGTTCGGGCAGTTGTCAGGAAATTGAAGAGCCTTGCCCAAATACAAGTGAGGAAGGACGCGCATCTTTTCGGATATGACGCTTCCGCCGGAAAGGGCAAGTTCAAGGTTTCTGTGCTTGTCCGGTTCTTGGACGAGGAAAAGTGAGGAACCTTCATCTGAGGGTTTGCCTGCGAACCCAGATATTTGGCAAAATTGCACGGGATTTGGCTCCGTTCGACTTTTGTAAAGCCTATCCCAGCCCTATGGGGCGGAGCTTCACCCAAAAAAACATATTATTTTTCGGGCGTTTCTCCCAATAGAGAATCCGGCCAAAAGCCGATACATCAGCGACCTGAAGGGCGATTGCTTTTCCGCGCAGTGGCGCTGATCCGGTCTAAGCTTGACGCCCGAAGGGTTTGGGTAAATTTTTTGACTGGAAATCTATCGACTTGTTCTGGAGTTTTCCAAGAAAACTCCCTTTTTTGTAAAACTTTCGTAAAGTTTTCTTGGACTAGGAAAATTGGGGGGCATTCCTCCAGTTTCAATCTCCAACAACTTGCTTTTTAGCAATGCACAATTTCCCAAAACAAACCCTTAAAAGCCCGGAAATGCACCCCGATTCCGCTAATGGGTGAAAGAGTTCAGATTCCAAGGAAAGGAGAGGAGACTGCGGAGACCTCGAATGAGTTCAACCCCCAGGAATTCGGGGGAGAGGGAAGCGCATTATCCCAGGAAATTGCAAGGACGCAGCTCCCGGTCGAGGGCGAGACATTCGGGATTGTCGAGCAGAGGCTCGGATACAGCAAGATGTATGTCCGTTGCCTTGACAACCTTGTGAGAATAGGGAGAATCCCCGGGAAATATGCGAGAAGGCTGTGGGTTAGGGAGAACGACCTAGTCTTATTGAAGCCATGGCCGGTCCAGGGGGACAAGAAATGCGACCTAATTTACAGGTATTCTAGGGCGCAATGGGACTGGCTTGTGAAAAGGGGAAAGGTTCCGGCAGATTTCAGGTAATATGTCGGTTGAAAAGGAGCTGGGTGGCCCTGAGGGGGAGATAGAGTCCGCAAAAAAAAGGAGAAGGCGGGGGGGCGGATTCACAACCGAAGGGAGGAGCGGAAAGCCTTGGAACAAAGAGGAAGCGCGGGTTTTTCAGAGCGTTTTCGGAAAAAACACCCTTCTTGCACTCTACAAGCTGATAAACGACGGCCATTTCTCGGAGCTCCACGGAGAGTTCAACAGCGGAAAGGAAGCGAGCATTTTCTCGGGAATCGACAGGTATGGCAAGTTCGTTGCAGTCAAGATTTACCGGATTGAGGCGAGCGATTTCTCGAACATGCTTCCGTATCTCAAGGGCGACAAGAGGTTCGAGAAAATCGGGAACTCGAAAAAGGAAATTGTTTTCGCATGGAACAAGAAAGAGTTCTCAAACCTCCGGAAAATGGAGGAGGAAGGGGTGAGAGTCCCCCACCCGATAGCATTCCTTGAAAATATCCTCGTCTTTGAGCTCGTTACTGATGAGGAAAGCGGGGGAATTTCTCCCCAGTTAAAAAAGGCGTACAAAGGCATCCCGAACCATCTGGGCTTTTCGGAGCAAATTGTCCTGGAAATGGAGAAAATGCACAAGGCCGGGTTCGTGCATTCAGACCTCTCGGAATATAACATCCTTGTTTCAGATGGCAGGCCGGTAATAATTGACTGCGGACAGGCGGTTCTTCTGACGCATCCGAACGCGAAAGAGTTCCTAGAGCGCGACTGCGAGAATGTCTCGAAATTCCTCTCGAGGAAGCTCGGCTATGGGATTTCAAAGGAGGAACTTTTAAAGAGAGTTCTCTCCTCCCGAAAAACCGAAGGGAAGAAAAAAGAGGAGGAACGAAAGAATGCCTGAATTCATTGCAATCCCAAAGGAGAGGGTTGCAGTACTCATTGGAAAGGAGGGGGAGACAAAATCCCTAATTGAGAGGAGATGCAGGATTTCCCTGGAAATTGAGAGGGACGGCCAAGTAACAATTCTGGAACCAGAAAATAAGGAGGAAAGAGACCCTCTTCTCGAATACAGGGCAAGAGATGTTATAAGGGCGATTGGCAGGGGGTTTTCACCGGAAAAGGCGCTCTCCCTGGTTGACCGGGAGAACAACGAGCTCTCAATAATAGACCTCGACGACTATGCCAAGAACGGCAAGGCGAAAATGCGCCTCAAGTCAAGAATTATCGGAACCGGCGGGAAATCCCGGAGGGTTTTTGAGGAAACACTAGGGATATATATGTCGGTTTATGGCGACACGGTCGGCCTCATAGGACCTGAAACGGCTGTCGAGATAGCGAGGCAGGGAATTGAGAAACTCCTCTCCGGCTCAATGCATGCGACAGTCTACAAATTCATTGACAAGAAAAGGCGCGAGGCTTTCGACGGTGAAGCAAACGAATGGTGGCAGAAGGAAAGGGCGTGAACAAAGAGGGCGCCAAGGAAAGGATTTCGGACAGCACTAGCGAATTCGATTCAGAGGAGTTCTTCCAGAAAACCTACAAGGAATCGAATGTTGCGGAATTCTTCAGAAGAAACCTCCACATGCTCGGATATGCCGGGCCCCTGAAAAACCTCACGACAATTGTCCACGAATTCGTTACAAACGGCCTTGATGCGTGCGAGGAGGGAAACATTCTTCCAGAAATAGCGGTCGAACTTGAGAGCCTTGGAGAGAGGGATATGGTAGTCTCAATACAGGACAACGGGACAGGTATTCCTGAGAGCTACATTCCAAAGCTCCTCGGGAAAATGCTTTCCGGGACAAAGTTCCACCGATACATCCAATCGAGGGGTCAGCAAGGAATTGGCTCGGTCGGGGCAATAATGTTCGCGCACATTACAACAGGTCAGCCGATAAAAATAATCACTTCCACCGGGAACGGAACAATTGTCACGGCAGTGATGGACATTGACGTGAAAAAGAACGAGCCGATTATCTACCAGATGCTAAAGTCCAAGGGCAAGTGGAGGGGAACGAAGGTCATTGCCCATTACAAGGATGTCCTCTATCAAAAGTCCGAGCAAGGTGTCCTTGAGTATCTACGGAGGACTGCTATGGCGAACCCGCATGCGAAAATATCCCTAAAGGAGCCGGACGGAAACGTTGTCGTCTTCGATAGGAGCGCAAAGAAGATTCCTCCAAAGCCGGTAGAAATGAAGCCCCATCCTCTCGGGATATCTGCTGACGATCTTCGTGGCCTTGCAATCAATACAGATGCCCGGAAAATATCGACATTCCTCTCAACAGAACTCTCAAGAGTCTCCTCAGGCAAGGCCGCGGAAGTTGAAAAGCTCTGCTCAGGCCTCGACTTTTCGGCAGACCCGAAAGGAATGACGCACCAGCAGGCCGAGAGGATTGTCAGGGCGTTCAAAGAGGTGAAATTCGTCTCCCCGTCGACCGAAGGCCTCGTCCCAATAGGAGAGGAGAGGGTCGAAGAGTCCCTTAAGAACATTCTCAAACCCAACTTCTACTCGGTTGTAACAAGAGCCCCGTCCGTTTTCAGGGGGGGAATCCCTTTTCAGGTGGAAGTAGGCCTTGCCTATGAGGGGGAAGCTGGAAGGCAGGTTACAATAAAGGAGGACGGGCGAGCCAAATCGGGAAAAGTTTCCGAGATAATGAGGTTCACAAACAGGGTGCCTCTCCTTTTCGACGCCGGAGGGTGCGCAATAACTAATGCAGTCAAGTCGGTCGAGTGGAAAAGATACCACATAACTGACTTTGAGAATTCGCCAATAACGGTAATTGTAAATTTCATCTCACCCCATGTCCCCTACACTTCCGCGGGAAAACAGGCGCTTTCAGAGGACGATGACATTATGGCCGAACTCCGGTTCGCCCTGATGGATGCCGGAAGGAAGTTGAAGAGCCACCTTGCCGGAGTCAGAAGGGAGCAGATGAAGCAGAGGAGACGCGACCTCTTCAACAAATACATTCCCGAGATTGCGAAGGCTGTCTCAAAGCTCTCCGGAACTGCTGAAGGAACGCTTAAAGACAAGCTCCAGAAACTAGTCTCATCTAGGCTGAAGAGCAATGAGTTCGAGGAGGAAGAGGAGGCGGCGCTCGAAAAGAACGCTCAAGAAGAGAAAGAGGAGGATGAATAGATAGAATGGCTGACAAGAACCCAATAGTCCAAAAGCTTGAAAAACTGGGAAGAGAAGTCTCCGAACAGATAAGAAAAGGGGAGAATCCGTATGTCTCAATACCAGTCAGGGCTCTCTCGAACGTCAAATTCAACAAGGAGAAAAAAACGCTCTCCCTCGGTAGCCAGGAATCGAAGAGATATTTCGTCAACGTGGCGCACGCGAGAAAGTTCATGCAGACAATGCTCGTCTCCTCGTTCTGCAAGGAACTGGTCGAGCACGACATACACGCGTCAATCAGGGAAGCTTATTATTCCCTGAAAAGAAACATTGCGGGGACTCACGAGAACACGTTCGAAGAGCAGGGGGAATCGGACCCGATTATTGTCGACCTTGAGGTAATGCTAGACATCCTAAGGGAACAGCTCCACCTGAACGCGGACCGCTCAGGCGTTGCTGCTGGAAAAGTGATAATTTCGGACAGGGGCGACACAATCGACTGGTCGAAACTGGGGAGCGGGGGATGGTCAGTCCCTTCGAACGTTGAAGACATCAAGATAAAGAAGGTTGACGCCAAGTTCGTCATGGTTGTCGAGAAGAACGCAACATTCGACAGGCTAAACGAGGACAGGTTCTGGGAAAAGCACGACTGCATTCTTGTCGGGACGCACGGGCAGGCGGCCAGAGGAACGAAGCGCCTTATACACAATCTCCACCAGAAGACGAGCCTCCCGGTCTACGTTTTCACTGACGCCGACGCTTACGGATACTACATCTATTCAGTCATAAAAAGCGGGTCAATCAACCTTGCGCACGCATCAGAAGAGTTCGCAACCCCTTCCGCCAAATTCATTGGCCTGACAATGGCTGACATTGAGAACTATGGCCTTGAGAAATACACAATAAGGGCGACAGACCAGGACCTGAAAAGGACGCGGGAAATGCTGAAATATCCGTGGTTTGCGGCAAAGGAGTGGCAAGAGGAGCTAAAGACAATGGTTGAGAGGAAAATCAAGGCCGAGCAGGAAGCCCTTGCTAGCAGGCACTTGAAGTTCGTCTCGGAGGAGTATCTCCCGACGAAAATTAAGAAGAAAGATTTCCTACCTTAGGCCTTGGAAAGCCAGCTTTCCGTAGACGCCGTCAAACCCCGGAGTCAGGGACACTTTGCCTTCCCTGCAGGCAACAATTGCCCTCGCAACCTTCGGGTCGGCCTCTGAAAGCTTTTCCTCAGGCGCAAAGAGCAGGGCAGAGAGCTCTGAACCGAACTTTTCAACAAGGGAATTCTGGATTGAGAGGACTTTTTTAGAGCAGACTCCCGTTCCCAAGGCAACGGACGCGAGCTCCGGTATCGGAAGAGTGTTGACTGTGGCCTTCTCGAAAATCCCCCTGCTCTTTTCCTGAAGCTCAGTTACCCTAGCTTCCACGCCCCGGGTCAGGGATTTGTTGCATTTTGGGCAGATTCCTTTTTCTTTTTTCTCGCTTTCGGGCGAAAGGGATATTTCGCAGTCCCTGTGACCGGAGAAATGGTATTTCCCGAATTCGGGGAAAACCTCGACTGTTCCAAGTGTCCTGTTCTTCCTTATTGAGGAGAGAATTTCCCGATATGATTGGATTTTCGGGAAAGCAGTCGCCTCCCTCCCTATTCTCAAAAGAGTGTGGGCGTGGCAGTCGGAAAAAGAGAGAATTGTCCTTCCATTGAGAAAGCCAATCCTCCTGTTCATCTCCGGGTTCGAAGAGAGCCCTGTCTCTATTGAGCGTATTTTTCCTGAGAATTCTCCGAAAGCGTCCTCAAGGGAATTGTAATGCGCACCTTCACCGAATAGGCCAAAATGGGGAGTCCAGACATGGGCAGGAATCAGCTCGATTTTTCCGGAAACTGAAAAAACGAGGCGGGCGAGCTCCTTTGATGGGAGGGAAAGGAAGGGCCGGCCCATTTTCTCTATTTTCCCGAAAGCTGATAATTCAGAAAAGAGCGCGTCTGCGGTCGCCCTGTCCGGAAGTATGAGCAGATGGTGGCTCTTGTCATTTGTCGCAACCTCTACTGAGAGGACGAACGGAAAATTTCCGGAATATTGGAGGCCGTCCGATTCGGCGGTCTCCGAATAGACTATTTCCCTCCACTTTTTGTTCGTCAGGTCGCCGGTTCCCAAAATCGAAAGTCCCTTTCTCCTTGCAATTTCCGCAAGGCGCGAAATATCCCCGGGCTTTGAGGCATTCCCGCACTTGTTGGAATGAATATGGAGGTCTGCGAACAGGGAGTTTTCGGGAAGCATCTCTTTGAGGTCGGAAGTTTCTAGGGAATTTAACATCTTCCCTCGGGAAAGGCGCGATTCAGCGCCTTCTTTTCCCGGAAGAGAGTATTTCCACCACTTTTCCGGCATCCTTCTCCTCGACAATTATTATTGTCTCAGTATAGCAGGAAAATGTCTCTATCATGTTTATGCCGTTTCTCGCAATCAGCCTTGAGACCAAGGCGACCCATCCCAAAGTCTCTTCTACTTGGCTGTCAGTTATTATTGCAATCTCCGAGACGTTCGGCCTCTCCCTAATAATCAGGCCCCTAGCAAGCCTCTTTACTGCGGAATAGTTCTCCATGTCAACCACCAGTGTCGACGCTCTGTGACCGGAAACGAACCTGAATATATCGCCCTTCCTAGGGCTGATTTTCCTCATAATTTCCGAGACCTTGGCGACTGTTCGCTCGCCGGCTTCAAGGGTAAAGTCAGCGACCTCGGTCGTCGCCTTTATTTTCGATTTCGCCAAAAGGCGGAGAAGCGCGTCCTCCGCCGACTTTCTTTCGCCTGATTCCTTCTCGAAATGCCTCCGGACAGCTACGGCAATTGCCTCAATCTTCGCTCCGGGGAGTTTCTTTGAGAGCTTCCTTGCAATTGAGCGGAAATTCGCAATTCCGGATAGGAGGGCTTCCTCCAGCAGGAGGTTCGAATATATCTCGGAATCAACTCTCTTTTGTATTGAGGCGAGGCAATTAGTCTGGGTGGATGCAACAGGAGGATTCCTGTTTTTCTGAGCCATTCTTAATTCAATTCAAGAGCCGGGCTGGTTATATCTCTTGCTTTTTTCGGAAGCTTCCCTAGGCGAGCTTCAGGAGGGTATTGGTAGAAACAACTCCCCGAACAGCACGGATTTTGTCGACCGCCCTGTTTATCCCTTCAAGGGAATCCGCCTCAACTAAAACAACCAAGTCATAGTTGCCGGAGGTCTCGAAAATCTCCCTTGAGAACGCGCGTATTGTGCCTATTGCCCCTTTGGCTAGCTTGGGAGAGAGCTTTGCCAGGACAAGCGCCTTGAAAGTTGATTTAACTATTGCCGAGAAACAATCAATTGTCCCTTCCCTGACCATTCTTTTGACCCGCGCCCGAACAGCCCCTTCAGTCAAGCCAACCGCTTTCCCGATTGAGACAAACCCCCTGCGACCGTCCGCCTTGAGAATTTCCAGTATTTCCCTGTCTTTCTTGTCCAAGTCCTTTGCCATTTCGTGGCGTTATCCTTCCTACGATAATCGTTTTTTCCTTAATTATCTTCGTAAAATACGTTATTCGTAATATTTATACGATATGCGAACAAATATAAACAGGGTGGGGAAAATTTGGCGCATTTATTACGTTCCAAATTTCTCAATCCTGTATTCTGAGAATGATGGAGTCCAGACCTCGTAATTTAGGCAACGCGTGAGAATTTCCCGTATATGTATGAGAAAAAGCAGTACAAGGAAGTTTATTCGTTCAGATGGAAAAGCCCTTTTCCTCGGGGATGCCGGAAGTGAGCCGGGTAATTATTATAAAGGCGTTTTTGCATTCTCAACCAGTTGCCTTGATAGCTCAGCGGTAGAGCGAGTGGCTGTTAACCACTAGGTCGCAGGTTCGATTCCTGCTCAAGGCGCCATCCGCAGGATGGCAAGATGTTTCTCCAGTCAAGAATCTATTCCTTGGGAAGACCTGACTCAAGGCGCCCTCGGCCAATTTTCTCAGAAATAAAAAAAATGTTGGAAAAATTCAGTAAATTCCTTACAAAAGATTATTTTATCCTCGAACGGTTAATAAATAGGAGACATTGAAACAAAGTGATGGCAAAAATCAGAATACCGCGGACAATGAGCACGCAGCATCCAGACAACGTTGCAATACCATTTTTCTCAGAAAGGCCGGTTATTGGAGGGGATGACGAAATACGGGAGACTTACTATGCGTTCTCAAACATCGGATGCACCGAACAGATGTGGGATTATGAGGGGAAAGAAGTTGACAGTTTCGTCATAAAAAAGCTCCTCTCAAAATACCCGGAGTTCTTCAGGGAGACTGTAATAGGAAAGGACGTTTTCATAACGCCAAGGGTCCCTAATCCGGAATTCGAAAAAAGCGAGGCGAAGATACTCCTCGAGACTCTTGAGAGCGTCCCCAGGTCATTTGACACCGCCCGGCTCTTTTACGGCAAGGATTCCCCTGCCCCGATATTTGAGATAATCCTTCCGATGACAACCTCCGCTTGGGCGCTCAACAAAATACACAACTATTATCGGCAGTTTGTCGGAGCGAAAGGCAACCTCAAGATAGGAAACGAGCGTGTCTCGGACTGGATCGGGGAATTCAACCCAAAGCAAGTCTCAGTAATCCCGCTCTTTGAGGACAAGGAGAGGCTGGCTAAAATCGGAAAAGTTGTGAAGGAATATCTCTCTGACAAAAATCCGCAATACCAAAGGGTCTTTCTGGCAAGGTCAGATCCCGCAATGAACTATGGCCTTTTGGGAGCTGTAATACTCGCCAAAATCGCCCTAGCAAAGCTGGAAGGGGTGTCAAAAGATTCGGGAGTCAAAATACATCCGATAATAGGGGTCGGCTCGTGCGTCTTTAGGGGGGGCTTGTCCCCATTGAGGGTGAAGGAGACTTTGAGGGAATATCCGAGCGTTGAGACTTATACAATACAGTCTGCATTCAAGTACGATTATTTTCCAGGGGAAGCGAGAAGGGGCGTCGAAGAGCTAGACGGGACTGCGTCCGGAAGAGCGGAGGCGCTCTCGGATTCCGACGAACGCGAGCTAAGAAGGATTTTTGACAAATATTCAGCAAGCTACCAAAAGCAGATTCTCCGGCTTGCTGACAGAATAAATGTTGCTTCCGAGACAATACCCGACAGGAGAAAGAGAAAGCTCCATGTCGGAATATGGGGATATTCCAGGAGCGTCGGGAAAAAAAAGCTTCCGAGGGCAATAAAATTCACAGGAGCCCTCTATTCCCTAGGATTCCCTCCTGAACTGGTTGCTTTTGATACTCTCGAGTCGTCAGAACTCTCCTTCCTCGAGCGCTTCTATCCGAACATTTTCCCCGACATTGCAGAAGCCGCCAAATTCGCGGACTTTTCCAAAGGCACTTTCATTGGGAAGAGGTTAGCAAGGAAACTCTCTGACCTTGTTGACATTGAACCCGAGGAAGGGCATATTGAGATTTCCGGAAAAATACGCTCGGCAATAAGGAAAATGGGCAGGAAGGCATTAGACGAAGGAAAGGAAATGCTAGTCGACCTGTCCCTACGGGCGGCAAATTTCAGGAAATTCCTCGGCTGAGAAGAGGAGGCTCATTTCAAGAAAAGAAAAGTCTTGGCGGAGAGGGCGATCATAATGGAAACTATTACTATCAGGATAATGAGGTCGAATGAAACCGTCTTTGCCCATGAAGGAAGGAAGCCGATATCAAGTGAAAAGATCCCGTGCTTTTTTTCCTCCTCCGAGAGGCTGGCCTCGAGGGATGGCATATTCGTCCGAGCAACCGAGAGGGCGTTCTCAGCCAAAGTCTGCCTTCCTTCCGAATAAAACTGCTCCGCAAAGCCTATGCTTGAATTCGTCTCAACGAACAGGTCAACAGTCTTTTGGGACGCCTTTTCAGAGAGCCCGGAGAGCTTCCTCTCGGCCGAGGCAATTCTCTTCTTAAAGTCGGAGAGCTCGTCAGAAACCTTCTTTCCGGCTTCGGGAGAGACGACAGTCACTTGCGCGTATTCCTCAAGAGGCAGGACTCCGTCGCCCGAGAGTGAGAGCTTAAGATAGTGTTCCCCGGGAGTGCGGGGAGTCAGGGAGATTCTCGTTGATTGGCGAGTTCCTACAATCATCTGCCTTTGCGTCCAAGAGAGCTCCCCTTCAACCGGCCATTCGGCGGAGAGGGTCACTACACGGTTAGACTCACCGGGCTCTGAAATTATTGTTATCTGAAAGTCGACTGACTTGTTGGATACAGCGAGGCTAGCAAAGGAGGGCTCTATCTTCATATAGGAGAACCCAAAGTAGGTTGAAAGGAAAAGGAAAACGAGGGAAAATAGGAGAATTTTCCCGGCCGCTTTCCCAGTCAAATGTCAGCTCTCCCCCAGCTAGACAATTCTTCCAAAAGTCAGCATTGCCGCGCCCACTAGGACAACTACAACGCCCGCAATTACGTATGTGTTGAGGTTCCCAGCCGGAGGCTCAAGACCGTATGCCTCTTCAGTATATCTTGCGACAGCAAGAGCTCCGTTAGCCGAATCAAGAGCATTCTTGCAGAGAACGTCCGCAGAGTCGTATTTCCTCTTGTTCAGTTCAGCCATGCACGCTGAAAGGGCGTTCCTAGCACTCGCCACTGCGGATTCGACCGCACTGCCGTCCTTTCCGGCAGAAGTAATCTTCTTCAGTTCCGACTCTGCCTGGCTTATTTTTGTCTGGGCTCCGCTCGCAATATCCGCCACTTTTGTGACATCTGATGCGGAGGGAGCTATTGAGACCTCGAGCATTTTCTTTACGCTTCCAGAATTGTCAGAGAGTGTCAAGGCAAGGGTGCAGGACACCGTCTTTCCGAGTGAATTCACCTTGAACGCGTTCGAGTAGGAACCGCTCTCAAGGGATATAATCGAAGAGTTGAGGAACGATCCCTCGGTTATTACGCCGACAGGACAGCTGCTCTCGAAAAGCATTCGCACGCTTCTTGTCATGGTCGAACGCGAGACAACGTTCACTCCGACTTCCACAGGGGAATCTTCAACCCCCATCTCAACACTTTCCCGGGAGAGTGTAAAGTCAAAGAGCCCTCCTGTCGCCTGGGTTATCTCAAGCGTTCCTGGGATGCATTTCTCCGTTCCGCTGTCTGAGGATGCGCAAATTGACAAGCTGTACTGCCCGTCGGAGGAGAATGTCGGGGAAATCTTGAGCGATACCCCTTTTTCCTCCCCGGCTGCGAGAGTCATTTGGGACTCTGAGAAAGAAACAGCGGAAGCGGCAGAACCCTTTGCATAGAGGGAAAACCCTCCGGGAGAATTCCCTCCGTTCTTGACAGTTGCGACAAGCTCAAAGGAGCCTCCTGGCTCTATTGAATAGGGCGGGTTCCTTGAAAGAACAAGCTCGGGAACCGCTCCGGTTGAGAACGCTTCGGAGACGACTTTTAGTTTCTGTGTCTGGACTTCGCCTGAGCCTGCCGAATCTCCTATTGAGACGGAATACTCGCCCGCAACAGCAGGGGCATGCAAATCGAGTTTCTCGGTCGCTCCGGCAGGGATCGAAAAAGTCAGCTCTGACTTCGTAGAATTTATCGTTACCCCTTGGGAAAGAGACTTGACTTTCAGCTCAACCGCCTCGGACCCGAGGTTAGTGAGGGAGAGCGAGAACGCAGAGAGTGAATCTCCGGCCTTTAGGACATACTCAGAAGGGAATACTGCTGAAGAGATTTTCAGCTGGGTCAGGTATTTCACGGAATAATCGTATTGATAGAGAGTTCCGGAGACTGAGAGAAGCCCGGTCAAGGTGTCAACGCACTTGGCCTCGGGCTTGATTGAAAAGACGTTTTTGTTGCATCCGAGGACATCCGCTAGGTTCCCTTCGCAATATGCCTGCCAGCAGAGGGTATATGCGTCTACCGGCTTGTTAGTCGAGCGGTCGATAACTGACTTTGTCGACAGGAGAAACTGGGAGCTCTTGTAAATTGTCGATGGCATTTCTATTATTAGGTCGTATTTCGCCGAGCAAATCCTAGTTGATGCGGAGCAAGAGCTCCTTTCGCAACCGGCGCAGTCGGTACAGCAGTTCAAATAATTCTCTCCGGACGAGCATATTTTGTCGCCACAGGCCTGGGGAGTTGTCCAGTTATAGGGAATTGTAGTAACAGTGCTAGTTGTTCCGCCTATGCAAAGAGATGAATATGCGCAGGTCGACTGGGTGTCGCATCCTGAAGGAGTGCATGTTCGCTCCCGGAGCATCTGATCCGTCGGGCAGGAGGACATTCCGCACCCAATATTAGCATAATCCGTACAGGTGCAGGTATGGATTGGGGGTTTATCCCCGGCCTCTATCTGGAGAACGTTTGAGAGGTCATCTCCGCACCTGGCCTGGGCATAATAAGTCCCTTTTGAAGGTGAATAGAAAGAGACTTTTCCGTTCAGGACGGAAAAGGCGCCTATTGGCTGTCTTTCGGCCGAGCCGTTCGTGACAACTAATAGACCAGAGTCGCATGGAGTAACAGTGCATTCGCAGAGGCTTTCGGCCGAGCACGCAGTAGAGCACGATAGGGTCGATGAAAATGCCGGAAGGAAAATGACTGCCGAGAGAACGAACGCCAGAATTACCACTAATTTCATATGGGAAAAGACCTTTGCCACCATAGCGGATTTACTTTATTTCAAGTAGTTAAAAAGGTTTTGAGTAGAAAGGAGCGAATAAAGGAGGCTTTTTTATAAACCGGGAATTTTCACAGGACATTCGCCGAAAAGGGCCCGTAGCTCAGATTGGATAGAGCGACTGCCTTCTAAGCAGTAGGTCGTGGGTTCAAATCCCACCGGGCCCGCTCGTCCCGAGGCGCGGTTTTATTTTCGGGACTCGCGGTCCCGGGATTTCGCCTGTGGGCTCAACCACCGGGCCATAAAGTTAATTGTCCCGAGGCGCGGTTTTATTTTCGGGACTCGCGGTCCCGGGATTTCGCCTGTGGGCTCAACCACCGGGCCATAAAGTTAATTGTCCCGAGGCGCGGTTTTATTTTCGGGACTCGCGATTCTGAAATTTTTGCTTTAAAACTTATTAACACGCCTTGCTCTGAAAAGTACCATAATGGAAAAGAAGATCTCAATCAGACGGCTTTCCAAAAAGGACAATTCTCTAGATTTATGGGCAAGGAGAGAGTGGCTAAAATTCAACAAGGAAAAGGGATATAGATATTCAGTCAAGAAAGAGACTCTGGTGGCATTTGAAGGAAAAAAACCAATTGGCTATGCGGATTATTCTTTCACAGGAGGAGTCTGCCACCTGAAAGATCTCCTGGTGTCTAGGAGCGCGAGAGGAAGGGGAATAGGAAAAACGATTTTAGAGGGCGTTGAAAAGAGAGCCCTTGAATTAGACTGCCACAAAATTGAACTCTCGACATCTGAGAGGCACGGAAATCTCGGATTCTATGGGAAAATGGGCTTTGAGAAGGTAGGAGAGCTTCCTGATGGCAAGTTCCACTTTACCTGGTTCCTTCTTGAAAAAAAGCTTAAACAATAGTTTTTTTAAACCCCTGAAAGGCATATTCCCCTGTGCGGGCTCGTTGTCTAGTGGTATGATGTCGCACTGACACTGCGAAGGTCGCCGGTTCAATTCCGGCCGGGCCCACCACAACTCATTTTTCTTTTGAAAAAGAAAACTCCGTTGACGGGCGTAAAGAAAACCCGTCCGTTGCCCGGCAACGGACTCTTTGATAAAACTTTCATAAAGTTTTGTTGCAATTCCGGCCGGGCCCACCACAACCCCACTCGCTAACGCTCGTGCCGTTGACGGGTTGTCCGTTCTCCGAACGGACCTTTTATATTGACTCAATCCTCGCCTTGGCTCGGATAATTTTATCGAATAGATGGTCGCCAATTCCTGAGCTTAAGCGAAGTCCAGCCTTGGCTGAACGGCCCCGCCCACCACAAACCCCCTGCTCGATTCATTTTTTATTGTACGTCCGCGCCTCGGCAACAGTAAGGAACATCGCGCTTTTGGGATATCTTCCGGAGAGATACCGCTCCGTGATTATGAGTCCTGGAAGAACCTGCACGTTCTTAGAATCGCACAGCGGAGGAATCCCGTATTTGCGGTATTCATTGACAACTTTCTTTGCCACCTCAGGTCTTATCTGGGAATTCCCGTTCCGCGGACAATGGTATTTCACCTCAATCGGCGTCACATATGTAGTCTCTCCGGAGAGGCATACCAGGAGATAGTCCGGGCGCTTGACTCCCTCGACAGACCAAGCATTTGTCGGGAGGAATGCTCTGGCCAAATCCGAATCCACATCGCATAGCGTTTCTCCCGGCAGAAGAACTTCCCTCAAAGCGGCACCCACAAGCTCCTTGTACTGGGCGCCCTTTCGCTTTTTCCTTTCGGGTTTTGAGAGCGGGGACATCTTGAACACTATGCGCAAAACAGCTTTATAAATCTTCCTTATTTTAACTACTTATAAGTAAGTATATAAAGGAGTTCGGAGTATTATCTGTCAGAAATGGAAAAAAGGACAAATGAGGATTCAAATAATACAGTGGGGGAAATAGCCCTCCTATCAAAGCTCGAAGCCCACTTGGCCCGGAAATACGGTGTCAGGAACACCAAAGGTGCGGAAATTCTCTCAAAGCGTTGCCATGTTGACACAATACTCGTTTCCGAGAACCCCCATTCCGATGTCTGGAAAAGCGTTTCAATTGAGCCCATTTACGGCAAGTTCGCGCAGGCGAAACTCTTCAGAATTGTCTGTGAAATTGAGGAGGAACTTCGGCTCGGGATAACAAAGAAAGACAGGACAGAAGAGGTCGTTGTTTCGGCAAGCATTCCTAGCGGGTCTTTCGGCGGAATGACTGTATTATACTGAAAAGTAACTAACTTTACTTGACAAGCCTGAACCTATTAACCAACAGGTCTCTGTCGAATAATTCAAGTATTGTTGAGAGCCTCGGGCCCCTCTCCTTTCCGAATAGGGAAAGATATACTGCCGAAAAGAATTCTTTCGGGGTAATTCCGGCAAGCTCAGGCACCTGCTTTGACCCTTCAAGCTCGTCCTTTTCAACGAAATCCGCAAGAATTGAGAGCGCATTTTTCTGGGGTTCTGATAGAGAAAGAGCTTCCTCTGGAATGCCGTCTTTTTTCAAAGTGAATACCATCTCGTCGGGGGAATATCCTCGCTCAACCCAGTTCCTTGCAAATTCCAACCGTTCCCTTAATTCCGGGGAATCAAGGCCAATTCTTTTCACAATTGACTCGGTGTCAGGGAAAATCTGGACGAGGGTGACCGCATGGCTAAAGGGGATGTTTTCGGGGAGTTTTTTCGGAATTCCCGCCACTTGGGAGAGCTCGTAGATTCTCCTTACGTTTATTTCGCCTGTGGGAATTTCCCCGGCTCCGAAATAGCTCTTTTCATATTTGTCATATTCGTCAAACAGGCGTATTAGCGTATATCCGGAGGGGTCGAAATCCAATTGGGCTCTTGGTCTTGTTTTTATCAGGAGGAATCTCAGGAGGACTGGAGGAATTAATTCAACCGCCTCGTCCGCAGGAAGCCCGACCCCTTTTGATGTTGACATTTTCCTTCCGCCGACAAGGAACCACTCATAGCCGAACCCGTAGGGGTTTGGATAATTGAAAACTTCGTTCGAAAGGACGTCTGAGACTGCCCTTGAACCTGTCTTTGTATAATGGTCCTTTCCGGCAAGCTCAACATTTATCCCAAGGACAGGCCATCTTCCCGCCCATTCGGCTTTCCAAGGGAGTTTCCCTCTTCCGTCGAAAGGAGATATTTCCCCCTCGTGCCCGCATCCGTCCGCCCATTCCGCTTTTTTGGGAACGCACTTGTATTTGACAGTCTTTCCATTCCAGTCATATGAGAATGTCGAGCCAATTTTCCCGCATTTCTCGCAAATAGGCTGGAAAGGGAGTTCCTCTTCCTTTTTCTTTGCGCCAGATATCCGCTCGTTGATTTCGTTTATTTTCTTCGCATTGTCAAGCGCGGTCCTTATTGACGCGTTCATTTTTCCCGAAAGATAGAGGTCTGACATGTAAAACATCCTGGCTTTGGCTCCGAGAATCGGGAATATTGCGGCAAACTTTTCAGCATAACAGTGGCCGAACGATTTGTAGCCGGGTTCAGGGGAAGGTATTCTCCAAAAGGGCTTTCCCAAATGGGAATTGAATTCCTCCGGGAGGCCCTTATTCACCCTATCGAATGCATCCATATCGTCGAACTCGTAGAAGAATTCGGCAGCCATCCCAGCTTCTGAGAATGATCGCCTTATTGCGTCGTGGATAACAACCCCTCTCAAGCTTCCTACATGGATTACTCCTGAAGGGGTCTTGGCGTCGTTTATCACGAAATGGGAGAGGTTTGGGAACCTGTCCTTTATTTCCCGTGCAAGGGAATCTGTCCAGTAGAGAGCGCTATCGGATTCGCCTGAAACTTCGTTTTTCGGAGAGGGAGTTTCCATTTTCGTAAAGGGGCTCAAAGGGGCTTTTTTATATCTTTTCAAGCAGGAACAAGCATTGAGAGGTATTCCTCTATCTCCTTCTCGGAAATTGAGCACCCATTCTCCTTTATCGCAACTAGGGCTCCTGAGAGGACTTCCTTTCCGTGGGCGTTGCAGCACACTTTTTTGAAGAGACCTTCCTCGAAAGCCACCGCAACTATTTCAGCGGACCTTATTGCGGAAAGGCTTGAGAGGACGCTTGAGAGTTCAGAGAGCTTGTCTCTTGATGTGTCAACCCGCTTTCCCATCCTAGATTCCAATGACTGCCTGAGGGCGTCAGGATTCTCTATAAGTAGGCGGGTCGTTTTCTCGTCAACGAGGATTGTTTCGCACCCTATTGAGAGGGCGAGACCAAGTGCATCGCACTCCCCATAGTCAATCAGGTGAATCGGCCGTCCTTCGCAGGAGAATATTGAATTCGCCACTTCCATTATTTTCCCCCCTATTTCCCTTGCTTCCGCCGAGACATTCTCCTTGTCAATTAGGGTGAGAACGCCCTTTTCAATTAGGTTCAATATCCGCACTGCCTCGAACCTGAACGACTTTGTCGATATTGGGGTGTCGACAATCTCCTTTTTCACCCCCAGCGGTATGTAGAACTTCGCCCCTGAACGGGCCATTTCTGAGAGAACATCTAGCAGGCAGACCTCGGCAAGTGTTATTATGCTTGATGAGTCGCAGACAACTTCTGAGCGGACTTTTGCCATTCTCAGAGAGACCTCCCGTCAGAGCCTGCTTCCCCAAGAATCTGGCGGGCGAGCTTGAAGCGCTTCTCCAAAGAGAGCACCTCTTTCCCCCCTTCGTCAGACATTTTTGTCTGGCCAATCTCCTTTAGAACATCCCATTTGCTCGTTCCAGTAAGGCCGGCAGCAGTCCCGAGAGAGAGGCCGTACGCATACAGGGTCGAAGCCTTCTTCGAGAGCCCCTTGTCAGTTACCTTGGAAACGAACCTGCCGACGGACTCGTCCAAGCGCTTAATGTCCGAGAACACGAGCTCGAGTTTCTCCGGCCGCTCAAGGGAGCTACGGAGGTTGTTCCTCAGGTCAATTACGAACTCCTGCCAGCGCATCTCGTCTTTCCTGTAATAGTCTTTGTTGAATATTTTCGAGAGGGAGTAGGAAATTACGGATATTTTTATCGAATATTGGTCCTTTGTCACCGGAACTTCCCGAAGGACATTGTTTGCAATATCCTTCATTTTCTTGACATTCCCGTCAGACACTGCCTGAAGAATCTCCTTTATTGCGGAAATATTCTCCTTTCTCAGCGCCTTGGCTCCGTTAGCGTTGTTGTCCATTATTACCGGAAAGAGGGGCAAGAGTGGTATTTTAAACTCTTGCAAAAAGTTCCTTGAATGGAGGCGGAGGGCGCAATCGAAAGCCTTTTCCCGTTTGAGAGAATGCGGGAGGGCCAAAGAGAAATGGCTGAGGAAGTCCGAGCGTCAATTGGGGCCGGGCGCGGCCTTGTCTGCCATGCTCCAACAGGAATCGGAAAGACTGCAGGAGCCCTCGTTCCCGCCACTAGATGGGCTGCTGAGAGCGGGGGAACTGTTTTCTTCCTCACGCCAAAGCATTCCCAGCACAGGATAGCAATAGAGACTTTGAAGCTCCTTGCAAAAAAGGGCGTCAAAATAACTGCAGCCGATTTTATTGGGAAAAAATGGCTCTGCCAGGTCTCGGGCGCCCGGGAATTGTCAGGAAGGGACTTTCTCGACTATTGCTCGTCAGTCAGAAGGGACGAAGTCTGCCCTTATTACAACAGGACATATAAGAAAAGCCAGATTACTGGGGATGCGAAAAGGGCGGCGGAGCTTCTCCTTGAAAACCCTCCATTGCACGTGGAAGAGGCGGTCGAGCTCACGAAGAATTTTTGCCCGTATGAGGTAATGGCGTTCTTCGCAAAAAGGGCGAATGTCATTGTCTGCGACTATTACCACCTATTCAACCCCCGCTCAGCAACAAGCTTCCTATTCAAGACTGAAAAAACCTTCGAGGATGCTGTGATAATTGCGGACGAAGCCCACAACCTGCCGGAAAGAATCAGGGAAACTCTTTCCAGCACAATATCCGAAATAGGGATATCGAGGGCCGCCCGCGAGCTCTCCGAGTTCGGGCAGTATGATTTCGCAGAAGTTGTCGAGCAGGTCGGGCACGGTGTGCGGGCCCTCCTCAAGAAAGCCGGGGGCGAAAGGGAGGCTCTCCTTGTCCGGGGGGATTTCGATGAGCTTGTAGGAAGAGCCTACGGGAGCGTTGAGACTTTCTCTAAGAAAATCGGGGAGATTTCAAACGAAATAAGGCAGAAAAAAAGGAAGAGCTCCGCGGGCGCGCTCGCAAGCTTTTCTGAGGACTGGCTCGGGCCTGACGAGGGCTTTGTCAGGACTCTTCAGATAAGGAAGACCAAGTCCGGAAAGCCTTTTGGGACGCTTTCATACAGGTGCCTCGACCCTGCGGTCGGCTCGAAAGAGATTGTCCGCTCAGCCCGCTCGCTAATTCTGATGAGCGGAACGCTAATTCCAATGAAAATGTATGCAGAGCTCCTCGGGATGCCTGATGAGAGGACAACTGTGCGGTCGTTCGCATCCTCCTTCCCGCAGGAAAACAGGCTGAACATCATTGCAACAGGGGTCACAACAAAATTCTCCTCGAGGGGGGAGAACCAGTACAAGAAGCTCTCTGACTCAATATCGAAAATTGTCGCACGGACTCCGGGGAGCGTTGCAGTCTTCTTCCCCTCTTACTTTTTGAAGGAGAATATTGGGAAACTCTGCTCTTTCGGCCTCCCAGTATATGACGAAAGCCAAGAGCTCGGGAAAAAAGAGAAAATAGAATTCCTAAAGAGGTTTTTTTCTGAGAGGCGGGCAGTTCTTCTCGGGGTGTCTGGAGGATCCCTTTCAGAAGGGGTCGATTTCCCGAAAAACGTCCTTAAGGGGGTTGTTGTTGTTGGTCTTCCCCTTCAGCAGCCGACTCTTGAGACAAAAGCTCTGATAGAGTATTATGACAGGAAATTCGGGAGAGGCTGGGATTACGGCTATCTCTATCCAGGGATTTCCCGGGCAATACAGGCTGCTGGAAGGATGATACGCTCAGAAAAAGACAGGGGCGTGGCAGTCTTCCTTGACGAGCGCTATACCTGGGCGAACTATCGCCGGTGCTTTCCCCCTGAATTGAGGACAGTCACTAGCGCGACCCCGGAGAAAGTGATTGAGGATTTTTGGGAGAAAAGCGGGCAATAAGCCAAAACCCATTTAAGGAAAACTGGTTCTGGAAACGGAGGGAAGGGGAAAATGTCACTTACTCCGGAGAATTTCAAGGTTGCATTCGCATATGACGCTGTCCAATACGAAAGGCTGGTTTTCCTGAAAATCGATTCGTTCCTTGACCGGAAACTGAAATTGAATGGAGAAGGATTCGGGATGGAGACGCTGGAAACCCTCTTTGATTGGGCTCTTGAAAACGCTTTTCCTGAACAGGTTCCAAACGGAAAGGAAATGCTCCCTTACCTCTCCGCAAACGAGCTCCTCCTCTTTCTCAGGGGATATTCCGTCTCAAAAGAAGGGGTGTCTGAGATTTCCAAGAGCCCCAGCGAAGGAGCGGGAAAGCTCTATTCCGATGCGGCAAAACTCATTATCGGGACAACGGAATTCTCCCGGCAAGGGTATAGGGAAAAGGTTTCTGGGGCGGAAGACTCCCTGAAAAGGCTTGAGGAGCTTGTCGCATATCCCCAAAGGAACAAGGGAGCAAAGGGAGATTTTCAAGTTGCCCTCTCCGAATTCATCTCCCTTGCCGGAAGAGAAGGCTTTGACTGCTCGGAATACGGCCTTTCAGAGGAAGGAACGGAAGACGTTTTCAGTGGAATTCTCCACTATAACAGGAGATTCTCGGAGTTTGGACTGGAAGAGCTGAAAAGAACGTATCTTGAAATAGCTTCCAATTATCTGAAAGAGTCTAGGGTTCACAGGATCATCCCTCCGGAGAGAGGGTTTGTCTGCTGAAGCTAATTCTCAGTCAGTCTTAAAAACCTCTCCCGAACTCTTCAGGAATGGAAAGGACGCTTGTTCTGATAAAGCCAGAAGGTGTGAAGAGGAAATTTGTCGGAAAAATAATCTCGAGGTTCGAGGATGCTAACCTAACAATTGACAAAATGAAGCTTATGGTTGCCTCAAGGGAATTGGTTGAAAAGCACTATCCTAGCGACAGGGAATGGACAACCCTTGTCGGGAACAAGACTCTTGACACATACAAGCAGTTCGGTATTGACCCGGTGTCTGAACTCGGAACAGCTGACGCATATGAGATTGGAAAGACTGTAAAGGGCTGGCTTGTCGAATACCTCTCGTCAGGGCCGATTGTGGCGCTAGTCATCTCCGGAAACCATGCGGTTGATGCTGTGAGGAAGCTTGTCGGTTCAACTATCCCGATAAACTCCCCGCCGGGGACAATCCGAGGGGACTTTTCAGTCGATTCGCCGGACCTTGCAAACAAGGAGAAGAGGCCTGTCCAGAACCTTATACACGCATCGGGGAACGTGAAAGAGGCCGAAACCGAAATATCGCTTTGGTTCGGGCAATAGGAAAACCTATTTTCTTTCCTTCAGGCTCTCTCCCTGGTAGTATCCAGAATAGCCTTGGCCAGCTTCCACTGAATTCAGGAACGCAACGAACTGAACCCATGCCTCCTCCTTGTGAATCCTAGCGTTTCCTTGGAAATGGAAAATCTGTATTCCTTCCCCCGCGTATCCGGAATCCCATACAGCGCTCTCGACTTTGACAATTCCAAGGCGTATCAGGCTCGTCCTTGAGTGGCAGAAGCCTGTGGCATTCAGGGGAATTTTCACTTTCTGGAGGACAATCTCATAGATTCCGGGGGAGATGTTGTAGAAGCCCTCGGAATCGGGGACAATTCTCTCCTTTGCGAGCCTTTGCTCAACGAACCTGCCCTCAATAATGAAGCCCCGGTCGCTTCCCTTGAGGAACGCGGTAGCCTTCTCCGGAATCCTAAAGACGCCCAGCGGGACGAGGTCAACCCCCGCGGGATTTATTTTAGCAACTGGTTCTGCGAAGAATTCTGAGACCTTTTTTCCGGAGAGAATCATTCCAGAAAGGAGGCTCCCTTATTTTATAACAACTTCTGAGATCCCTTGGATATTCTTCAGCCTTGTCAGGACTTCGCCCGAAATCCGCTGGTCAGTTATTACCACAATCTTCGGGTCTGAAACTATCCCGGTGTCATCCGCAATTATCTGCCTTATTGAGATGCCGCTCTCAGAAATCTCTTTTGTTATTTTGAAGAGTATCCCAGGCACCTTTGCATTGTCAGTTCCCCGAAGCTCGACAACTCCCAGATTGTTCTCAATTGCAACGTCTGAGAGGTCGAGCGTTGCCTTGAATTTGGAGAAAATCTTCTTCAATTCGGCGTTCGAGAGTATTGTCTTTTCAGCGGCAGTTACCGCCCTTCTGTCAACCCCGATTGTTCTTGCGAACTTGGAGTCTGAAATCTCGACCCCGTTGCAGTAAATTCCTCCCTTTTCCCCTATTGAAAATCCGCGCTTTAGCATTTCGAGAGCGACGGTCTTTTGGGCAGGATACCTATCCAATAGGAGCTTGATTTTTTCCCACATTGTCCGGTTTGGGACGAAAAATCCGGTTTTAAACTTTTCCTAGGGGGGTAAGGGCGATTTTCCGGAAAATAACCAAGTGGTTCCGCGGACGGAAAAGCAGGTTACCTGCCTATTTCCCGGAAACAATTTTCACAATAGCCCCGTTTTTCAATACCTCATCGGCCGAAATCCTGACTTTCCTTCTCGCGTCAATTGCCGAAATAAAGCTTTCAGCTAGGTCTGAATGAATCTCTCCTGCCAAATCCTTTGGGTTTGAGTTCGGGGGGAGAAGGAGGGCGTCGGGGAGGACGTTTCCCGCCCGGTCTGAGAACTTGGCCTCGTTCTCGACAGTGAAAACGACAATTCTTCCGAGGGAAGAGAATGCCGCCCTCTCGAGGGCGTCCTCAACCCCGCTCGAGCCCAAATCCCCGACAACTTTTCCGATCCTCTCAAGGGCTGATTTTTGCTCCACTGATAAGTTCCCTTTGAGCTCGAACGAAGGGCTTCCCGGGACGTAGGAAATCAGGCCACGGTTGTCTGCCTGGCGGAGGGCGAGTTCGCCTTCCGAGAATACCGGGACAATTATATCCTCCGGAAAATCCGCTTTCAGTTTCTCCAAATTCTCCCTGCCTTTGGGCAAGTCTATCTTGTTCGCCGCAATAACAATTGGTTTCGATTTCTCCCGGAGAACTCTCGCAAAATCGAGGAGGTTGCCTTCCGTTGGGGAGAACGACTGAAGTATTTCGGAAATAGTCCCCCTCTTAATGTTCAGGCCGGACAAGACATCAGAGAGGACGTCAATCGGCTTTTCGATCTTCATCCGTCTCTCGACAGTCTTCCAGTTCTTCTCCAATATCCCAAAGAACCACCAGGTTATTTCCTCCGCGAGAAACTTCACGTCTTCGGCAGGGTTGTGGCCACGTGTCAGGTTACCTTCCGAATCAGTTGTCCCTGAAACATCGACTATGTGTATCAGGCAGTCCGCCTTTGCCAAGTCAGAGAGGAACTGGTTTCCAAGGCCCCTTCCCTCGTGCGCTCCCGGAACAAGCCCCGCGACATCCAGGAGTTCGACTGGTACGAACCGGGTTCCATTGACGCATTTTCCCTGGCGGGGGGAGCAGACAAGTCCGAGGGATTTGCAGGGACAGGCTGTCCGGACATATCCAACTCCCCTATTTGGCCTGATTGTTGTAAAAGGACGGGGCGAGATTTCAACGTTCTCGACCATTGTCGCCGCCTTGAAAAAGGTGGATTTCCCGCCCGAAGGTTTCCCCACAATCCCTATAAGCAAAGAGAAGATATCTCCTCCAAAAGCGTTCTCAGGCGCTCGAAGGGCGCGCCTTTCCCGAATTCCGCCTCATAACTCTCAAGCGCCTCCTTTTTAGTCGCTATTCCTCCAGGATATGCAAGCTTGTCGGAATAGCAGACAATTTTCTCCTCAATTGTTGTCGGAAGATAGATTTTTCCCAGGGGAAGGCCCAAAACAACTGCCTCGGAATCAGTGAAACCCGGTCCAACGTGACGCTCAATAATCCTGCAGACAGAATCGTCAACCCCGTAGGAGCGGGCGATTTTCGCGCCAATTACCCCGTGCTCAGCCCCTTGGGTCTTTGTCCGGCCGAGATCGTGGAGGAGGGCGCCTGCGAGTATTGCTGGGCAATTTATTTTTAGCTTCACCGATATTTTCTTTGATACGCTGTCCGCAAGGTAGGCAACTGCCCTGCAGTGCTCGATTAGCTTCTTGTCAGCTCCTTCCCTCTCAAGAATTGAAACGCACTGGGCTTCGTCGGGAATCATATCTTGGAAAAGCCATATTGTTATTTAACCCTAACCCCTATTCGGGGGCGCGGGCAAGTCCCTTTTTCTTTGGGCGAGGGAAAGGGGGCTTCAAGAACATATTCGCAGAACCTGCACATTTCCCTCGAGGAGAGCTCTCCGCAATATTTGCAGATTTTCGGCCCCGACAGGGAAAATCCGGCCCTAATTGAGGGAATAATCTTGTCCGCAGTCGAGACAATTGAATATTTCGTTCCTGGATGCGCAACCTCAATAGAATTCATTGCTTCCCGCACCTTTTCGCGGAGGGCGAAGGAAGAGTAGGGGCAGACTGAAGAGTCGAATTCCCAATTGTTCAGGAGGGCAAAAGCCGCGACCTCCCGTTCCGGAATAATTCTAAGTGGTTTTATTCTCTGGACGAACCCTGAGAAGCGAGAGATTCCGACCTTCGGCCCAAGGCGGACAATTTTCTGGACATCTCCCCTGACGAAATCCATAAGGACCGATTCTGCCTCGTCATCCAAATTGTGTCCTGTAGCGACCTTTGTTGCGCTTTCCCGCTGAGCCTCCTTGTTCAAGAGATAGCGCCGGACGACACCGCAATACGAGCAGGGGGCAGGGCCCCGGCCACCGGAGGTTTTTGCGAGGTTCCTTGCGACGGAATCAATTGTTTTCCCGAACTCTTTCTCCGCCGAGACAACGACGTGCCTTATCCCTAGGGCTTTGCAAGTCTTCTTTGCGAGCCTGAGAGATTGGGGGCGGTATCCGGAAATCCCCTCGTCAATTGTTATTGCAACAAGGGAAATGTCTTTCCTTTTGGAGAAAAGCTCGTGGAAAATATGTAGGAGGGCGGTAGAGTCCTTCCCAGCCGAATATCCTATAGCAACCCTGTCTCCGGAGACGACTAGCTCCCCTTGGGCAGTGTGCCTCTTAATCCGCTTCCAGGTCTTTTTCAGGAAATGCTTCCTGCATAGATTCTCCCCGCAGTATCTGAGAGAAATGACTGGACTTCTCTTGCAACCGTTGACAAAGCAGTCCGCCGTTTTCTTCAGCCTCCGGAAATTATTGAAATTATCTCCACTTTCCTTCCCGGAAGGATTTTCTCGGAATCGGAAACCATTTTGCCGGAGACCCTGACAATCACAGTCTCCCTGTTAATCCCGAGGCGGGATAGGAGTGATGAGGCCGTTTCTCCGGGGCCAACTTTCTCTTTTCTGGTTTTCCCGGGAATTATTGAGAGGGTTATCTCCCCGCTCTTTGCGGACTTTTTTCTCATTTCTAGCACGCCTGGGAGAGTGGGGCAGGGGTTTTATGTCTATTGGAGGAACTGGGGATGGCGGGAAAGAAGGAGAATGGAGATTCTTAAAAAAGAGAAGGGAGCAAAAGGCAATAATGCTATTCGGAAGAAAGATTGAGGGGATCCGGGAAGATTTTCCCGTCCTAAAAAAATGCGTCTATTTCGACAGCGCCTGCATGGCGCTAAAGCCGAGACAGGTTGTCGAGAAAATGAACGGATACTATTCCGAATACACAGCCTGCTCGGGACGAAGCGCGCACAGGCTTTCCGACAGAACCGGCCTTGAAGTTGACCGGGCAAGGGAATCTGTTGCCAAGCTTATCGGGGCAAAAGAGAAGGAAATTGTTTTCCAGAGGAACACGACTGAAGGGATAAACCTTGTCGCAAATTCCCTCAATTTCAAGAAAGGTGACATAATCCTCACAACCGATATTGAGCATAATTCAAACCTCCTCCCCTGGCAGAAGAGGGCGCGGGAGACTGGGGCAACCCACAAGATAATACCGACAAATGGAAATTTCGAGCCCGATCTCTCCGCAATTGAGAAGGAGGCAAAATCAGGAAAATTGAGGCTGGTCGCTTTCCCGCTAGTCTCAAACCTTTCTGGAACAAGGATGCCTGCTGAGGCAATTGGAAAAATTGCGAGAAAGGCAGGAGGGGCAAAAGTCCTGATTGACGGGGCCCAAGGAGTGCCTTCTAGCAAAATCTCGGTAAATTACCTCGGATGCGATTTCCTGTCATTCTCAGGGCACAAGATGTGCGGGCCTACCGGAACTGGCGCCCTCTGGGCGAAGGCGCTGGATTTAGAAGAGCTTTCGCCTTTCCTTGTCGGGGGGGAGACTGTCGAAGACTCGACATATTCGTCAGCGGAATTCTCGAGGCCACCTGAAAAGTTCGAAGCAGGCCTTCAGGACTATGCCGGGATAATAGGCTTTGGGGAAGCGGCAAATTATCTGTCGAAGCGGGTCGGCCTCGGGGAAATTGAGAGAAGGAAGAAAATGCTGGTGAACGCTCTTGTAGAAGGCCTCGGGGAAATCGAAAAAGTCAGGCTAATCAGCCCTTCCGACCCGAAGAAATACGCTAGCGCCCTTGCGAACTTCACGGTTTCTGGCATTGACCACCATCAGATTGCACTCACCTTGGATTCCCTCGGAAAAATCGCGCTCCGCTCAGGAAGGCACTGCGTCCATTCCTGGTACAACTCGAGGAAAATACATGGTTCTGTCAGGCCGTCCCTATATTTCTACAACACAGAGTCAGAAGTAGACTTTTTCCTGAAAACCCTCCGAAAAATAATTGCAGACCTCTCCTGAACGGAAATTTCCGCAAGAGTCCCTTTTGTTATTCGGAGTATTTCTGTGGGAGATATTTTCAGGAGGCTTTTCGAGTCCCCGCCCCCGCCCAAAACGAATTCCTTCGAGAGGACTCTCCGGTCAATTAGGAAGACCCCTATTCTGTCCGCGCCCTCGAACACCGGAGGAACTCCTCCAACTGGATAGCCAGTTATTGAAAGGACTGTCTCCGGCCTCGCAATCGACACTTTCCCAGTCCCAAGAAGCTCCCTAATTTTTGAAAAGTCAAGCTTCCGGTTTCCAGGTAGTACTGCAACGAAAGGCGCGTCCCCCGCAAGCCCGACAACTGTCTTTATCAAGTCCCCTTCCACGACACCCGCCTCTTTTGCCGCATCGGCAACTGTGTGCACGCTTCCGGAGAATTCTATTGCCTCGGCGGAAATCCCGAAATCCCTTATGAATTTTAGGAGCTTTTCTGAAGCCATTGGGAAGATTTTCCCAAACACATTTATAAAACAGGGCGGATTCTCCCGAGAATGGCAATAACAAGGATGTTGCTAACGAAAGTAGAGGCGAAAGTGAACGAGGAAGAGAAGCTCTCAGGAGGCTCTGTCTCAGTATCAACGAACAGCAGGGCAGGTCCAGTTGTTTTCGAGGAAATCAGGGGGCAGAAAGTCATCTCAATGAAATGGGGGCTTGACGTAGAATATACGCCGTCCGTCGGAAAGATTGTTGTCGAGGGAAAAGTCTACATTTCTGGGGACATTGATAAAATGACTGTGAAGAACGGAAACACGACCGTTCTCGTCCCAGACGAAGCTAGGCAGGTGCATCAGGCAATACTTCGGCTCCCCCTGATTGTCGCAATAAACCTGGCGAGGGAAGTTGCACTGCCCCTTCCGATGAATTTCCCGACAGTTGAAGTTGAGGAAAGGTCGTCATCGGGGAAAAAGGCCAAAGGCAGTTAAGCCAAAGTCAGTCGGCAAGGGCGGAATAGACCCTCTCGGCTGCGGTCTTGATTTTCTCCTCGTTCCAAGAAGGGGGGATTTTCCTGAAAAGTATTTTGCCGTTGGAATATATTGAGAACTCCTCACCTTCGGGGCCTCTCAATACGGCGACATAGGGCGTCAAGGCAATCACCGCCCCCAAGGAATCGAGGGCGTTCCTCTTCTTCAAAAGGGAAAATTCGCAAGGATTGTCCGGAAGAACCTGATATGCGCTCTCGGAATCGCATAAGCTCAGCTTTGCCATTTTACTTCGAGGAACCTCCGGGAGCTTTCGGCGGACTTTTTCTCTGATATTTTCACTGGCAAGTCCCCGAAATATTTTTCCTTGAGCCCGGCTAGCGCGGACTTTTCGACCAATTCAAGGGGGGCGATTTCCAAAAAACCGGGAAATTCCCGAGTCTCTGGTGGTCGGGTTCTTCCCAGGACAAGGGCGAGCGCACCGGATTTGGCAAGGGCGTCGTCCATAGAGTCCGCCGGGAACAGGAGAACTTTTTTCCGTGGGAGAAAGTCCATTATTTTCCCAATTAATTCGGCGTTCCTCAGTTCGTCCCCGGAAAATGAGAGGAAATCTAGGGAACAACCCCTCTTTGCGGCTAGAATTCCTGCGAGAGCCGACTCGTCCGTTCCGTCAAGGATAACTAGAGCAGGCCCCTCGCTCCCGTAGGGCAGGCCACCAGCTCCCTCAACTGTTGAGGAAAATAGGTAGCAGATTCTTCCATCCTCCCTCGCCTCTATTGAAATCTCAATATCCGGATTGTCAAGGTCCACTACCATAAAAGGGAATTTCGAGAGTATTTTCGCCCCAACCTCCCTTCCAAGAACCTGAGAGTCGAACTGCCTTGAAGACTTGCCAGGAACTCTTGCCCTTATTGCAAATGACTTGCCTAGGGAGAAGTCAAATTCCCTCTCTGAAATTGATAGCGCCTTTTCGCAGAGATCTGTGAGATCGGAATACTCAAACAAACGAGCTTTGGAAAAGGAAGTGACTCCGAAAACCTTCGAAAGCACACGCTCCGCCAGTTTTTCATTTCCCGCGGGAATCCTTGCAACTGCCCGGCCAGTTCTGTCCTTTGAGGCCAGTCCGCCGACCCCCCTGTTTTCGAGGAAATTGTTAATGTTCGAAAATAGCCTGCGCTCGAACTCTATTCTCGGCTTGCCTGTTTTCAGGGCAACTTCCCCTATCCGTATCAGGAAAATGGAATCCGTATCTTCTGGTCCTTGGCTCACTGGCAAGTTCTTGGGAAACCCCGGTTTTAATTCTGGCGGTTTTGGCTTTTCTTCAATTGATAGCACGTTGTGGAGAGGGGCGCGGTTCGGAAGAAAAAGAAAATACCTCTTTTTTATAAAGCAACGCCAGTTTCACCGGAAAGCCTGCTGAGGTAGCGAAGCGGTTAACGCGCCAGTCTGGAAAGCTGGTTTCCCTTACGGGATGCATGGGTTCGAATCCCATCCTCAGCGCCACGCGCATTTTATTTCTCGTTGAGTTTTGGCATTGCGCTGGACTTGACTTTGCCAATTAATTGGGTTGGAGCCGAAATTGGCTCAGCCTCAGCGCTCAAGCCATTCTTTTTCACTAAAAAGAATCCCTTGAGGGAAAGAAAAAAGAGGTCTTTCCGGATGACGGAATGTTTGGCAGAACAACGGACCGGTTCCAGCGATTTTTCAGTAGGCGTCTGTCGAGCGGGAAAGCCTGTACTCGTCCGCCCTCTTCCCGAGGAACTCGTATGCGGAGAGGCGGGCTCTTTCGGGCGCGTTACGTAGTCCTGAAAGCAGAGCGAAGGCGAGTATTTTCTCCGAGCCTGCAAAACTACCGTCAATTGGAAGCGGGTTTTTTCCGGATTTTCTCCTTCCGGAAAATTGGCTGGAGAGGGCTGAGTAGCTGGAAAGGACGGCAGCTCTCATCCTTTCAAGGTTTGATATTGCCTTAAAAGCCTCATTAGGAGTGTCGACACCTATTCCTCCCCGGGCAACATATGACTTGCGCTGAGAAACTTCCTGCTCGCCTTCTACTTTGTTCCAGAAAACCACTGATTTCTCGGAAGAGTCAATTGACCCTTCCACCCTGTTATGGGGTATTTGCCCGGGCTTTACAAGGAGAATGTCTGACTCGCCGTATGCCATTTGCGTCATGTCAGCCGCCGCGACAAGGGAATCGGAATACTCGCTCGGAGATGCGTTCCCGAAAGCGACAGCCTTGTATTCCGGGTTCTGCCAGTATTTCTTCTGTTTCGATACCTGCTCAAGTCCCCTAACGGAAACCCTTCCGGGATTTTTTTCCGATAGTTCCCTTGCCTCCCTCAACGCCTTCTGGTTATATGCAGTGAAAATTGAGACAGAATAGTCGGTCTCCGAGAGAATCCGCTCTGCAACCTCGCGCCCCTCCCCCCAATATGAGCCCGCTCCTGCAAGAATTATTCCCAAAACCGGATTTTCTTTCCCGTCGGGGGAAACCTTGAAAGGCGTTCCTTTTTCCTTTATTCTTCCGGAAACGGTTTCAATCCAGTCAAGAGTCTCGGTTGAAAGGGGAAAGCCAGCAACCCTTGTGTCTGATAGGGTCTCGTTCCCCAAAAGGCCTATTTTCAAAGGAGCATTTCTCCGCCTTTCCGCATAATTGGCGAAATTCTCCTTTTCCTGCAAATCAAGGACAAGTGTTCTGACTTTCGGTCCGTTAACCATCCCGCAGGAATATGCTCCTAGAAGCGGAGAATATCCTTCGGCTGAATCAAGGGAGAAGGGGTCCGGGACAACGTTTATTGTCTCGAATCCGAGCTTGCTCCCGCCTATTGCATAAATCGGGTGGGTTGAAACAATTACTGTGTTTGATTGGTCGGAGCCTTCCGGGAGATTTTCAAAGAGCTGGCGGTAGAGAGCGGACTCGTCTCGCACGCCCATTGCCCATTTGGCAATTATCGGAACCCTCTCAATTGCGAGAGTTGCCCCAATCCCGAAATCACGCATCTTGTCAATGAGGACGTGCATTCCTGCAATAACTATTCTTTCCGGAAGAATCCTTCCCTCGCTCGGTTTTCCCGTGAGGATTTCCTCCCCAATTTTGTCATCGTCAAGAACGAGATTTGAGATTGAGACGTAGAGGCCCGCTCGCTTAGCGGTCTTGACAATTGCAAGAGCCTCATCCATATGGCCAATTCCGGCCCTTGTCGAGCCAACAGAAATTCTCGGAAGGGGAATTCCGTAGGCGGAGTATGCTTCTTTTAGATCGGACAAGGAAAGGAAGTTACCTTCAATTTCCGAGGCTCTTTCCTCTTCCAATTTTTCGAACATTTGGTCAGTCATTTAAACTTAGTTACTCCTTAGTGGCTTTTATTTTTTTCTCAATTAATTGACCATTATTAAGTGTTTAAATATCTTCGGTTGATTTTGGGACTGTTGAAACACTTGACAAAGATTAGCGAAAAATCCGCAATACGAACTTTCTCGAAGTTGAAAGCA